>JBEPUW010000038.1:0-45512 GCA_041691315.1 Caulobacteraceae bacterium
GCTTTGCGCCGCCGCGGGCGGGGCGGCGGGGGCCGGCGCCGCGGCCTGACCGGCCCCGGACGCGCGCGCCTGGGCTCGCGCGGCGTCGAACCTGGCCTTCTGGTCCGGGGTCAACAGCGCTTCGACCTGGCTGTTGGCGTTCTGCATGATGCTGCGGCGGGCGGCCGCATCTTCGCCGGCGGCCGCGACCTTGGTGCGCGCATCGGCGAAAATGGCCTTCACCTTGGCCTGCTGGTCGGCGGTCAGGTTCAGGCCCGCGAGCAAGGCCTGCGTGCGGCCGGCGCCGCCGCGCCCGGCGCCGCCGCCGCGGGCGCCGTGGCCGCTGTCGGCGCCCGCCGGCGTCTGGTCCTTGTGGCCGAACAGGCCCTCGATCCAGCCCAGGATGCCGGTGGGCTTGGGCTTTTGGTTGAAGGCGGCCGCCATGCGCGCCGCGTCTTGCGGCAGCACCACGTGCGAGCCGTCGCTCAACCGGTCGCCGCCGTCGGTGACCACCTGGTCGCCGACCGACAGGCCAGAGACGATCGAGGCGGTCTCGCCCTGGGCCGGGCCGACCGTGACCGGCGTCACCGTGACCGTGGAATCGTCCTGGATGACATAGACGAAGTCGCCCTGCGGCCCGTGACGGATGGCCACCGCCGGTACGGTCACCGCGTTCTTCAGCGTGTCGACCAGCACCGTCACATTGACGAACTGGTTGGGGAAAAGGGTGCCGCTCGGATTGGAGAACCGCGCCCTGGCCTTGACCGTGCCGGTCGTGGTGTCGATCTGGTTGTCCAGCGTATAGAGCTGGCCCTGCGCCAGGATCGTGGTTCCGGTGCGGTCGGAGGCCGTCGCCGGCAGGCCATGCTGCGAGGCCATGCGCACGGAGACCTGCGGGATGCTGTCCTCGGGCAGGGTGAAGACCACCGTGATCGGATCGACCTCGTTGATCACCACAAGGCCGTTGGCGAGATTGCTTGAGATGAAGTTGCCGGGGTCCACCTGGCGCAGGCCGACGCGGCCGGGGACGGGCGCCACGATATGGCAATAGGCGATGTTCAGCCGGGCGCTGGCGACCTGGGCCTGGTCGGTCTTGACCACCCCCTGGTCCGACTTGACCGTATTGGCCTGGATATCGACCTGCTGGCGGGCGATGGAATCCTGGCTGAGCAGGGTGCGGTAGCGGGCGAGGTCCAGCCTGGCCTCGTCCAGTGACGCCTGATCGCGCTGCAGCTGCCCTTGCGCCTGCATCAGCGCCACCTGGTAGGGACGCTCGTCGACCTCGGCCAGGAGTTGGCCTTTGCGCACCGCCTGGCCTTCCTGGAAATAGACGTTGGTCAGGGTTCCGGAAATCTGCGACTGGACGGTGACGTTGGCCTGGGCCGTCACCGTGCCCAGCGCCGTCACCTGGATGGGGATGTCGCCAAGCGCGGCTGTGGCGACGCCGACCACGGTCGGGGGACGCCGGGTCGAACCGCCAGGCCCACCAGCGCCGCCGCGACCGCCGGCCCGGCCCGCGCCACGCCCGCCCGCGGCCCCACCGGGAGCGGCGGACTGGCCGTGCGGCGTCAGCAGCCAGGCGATCAGACCAGCGACGATGATCGCAACCGCAATCCAAAGCACGGTGCGCCATGCGGGTCTTTTCCTAGGCGGCGGGGCGCGATAGGGCTGGCCCGCGGCCGTCTGCCCCGATTGCGATTCGCTCAAACAGCCCTCCTGGCGTCAGCGAACAGCGTTCGCACGGCGCGATCACAGTTTGGCGTCGTCTAAGGCGCCGATGACCCTGCGGTATCTCCAAGCTGCAATCTAAACACAAGGCCGGACCCGGCGACCTCTGCGGACCAAAGCCGCCTATACCTGACTTCCGGTCCCCCAATGGACCCTGAACACAATGTTTTCCCCGCGTTCAGGCAAGTCTTGGGCGAACCACGAACAACGCGAGCACCAACCTAGGCGTCCGTGCCGCGACTTTGCGGACGTCAAGCCAAGCGCAATTCATCTGAACCGACGCTGGCCGCTGTTGTTCCCGGCTTTGGGGTGATTTGTGTCGAAAGCCCGCCCTCGAAGTGCGAGGCAGGCAGGCCTCAAGCCGCCTTGGTGGCGGCCGACTGGCTGAGCGCGGTCTCGATGGCGGCGTGCAGCTTGGCGAGTTCGATCGGCTTGGCGACATGACCGTCCATGCCCGCGGCGAGGTATTCCTTCACCTGGTGGGTCATGGCGTTGGCCGAGACGGCGAGGATCGGCGTACGCGGCCGGCCGAGCTCGGCCTCCGCCGCGCGGATCGCCCGCGTCGCGGCGATGCCGTCCATTTCCGGCATCTGGATGTCCATCAGCACCAGGTCATAGGGCTCGTTGAGCCAGGCCTCGACCGCCTGACGGCCGTTGTCGACCATGGTGATCTCGACGCCGAAGCTCTGCATGATGGTCTTCAGGACCAGCTGGTTGGTCGGAATGTCCTCCGCCGCCAGCACCCGCAGCGAGCGTTCTTCACCGGCGTCCAGCGCCTCGGCCGGCTCGGCCCCGCCCGGCTCCTGCGTCCTGGCCAGCTTCGGGGCCGGCACGGTGACGATGAAGGTCGAGCCCTTGCCTTCGGCGCTTTCCACTTCGATCTTGCCGCGCATCAGCTGGGCCAGCTCGCGGCAGATGGCCAGGCCCAGCCCGGTGCCGCCATAGCGGCGGGTGTTGGAGCCGTCGGCCTGGCTGAACTTCTGAAACAACAGCGGCAGCTTGTCGGCGGCGATGCCGACCCCGGAGTCGCTGACCGACAGCTTCAGACCGTCGCGGCCGTCCGGACCGATGCCCTCGACGACGACGTTGACCTCGCCCTCGGCGGTGAACTTGATGGCGTTGGAGACCAGGTTGTTGAGGATCTGGCCGATGCGCACCGGGTCGCCGCGACGCAGGCCCTCGGCTTCCGGCCGGACGTCGACGTTGAAGCGCAGGTTTTTCTTGGCCTCGGCCAGCGGCGCGAAGGCCCCGTGCACATTGGCGCCCAGGACCTCGGCGTCGATCTCGCCGACCTCGAGCTCCATCTTGCCGGCCTCGATCTTGGAAATATCGAGCACGTCGTTGAGCACGGCCAGCAGCTCTTCGCCCGAGCGGCGGATCACCTCGACGCGCTCGCGCTGCTGGCCCGACAGCTCGCCCATCTCGATGATCTGGGCCATGGCAAGAACGCCGTTCAGCGGCGTGCGGATCTCGTGGCTCATATTGGCCAGGAATTGCGATTTGAGCACGTTGGCGGCCTGGGCGGCGTCACGCGCCTCGACCAGGTCGGTCATCGCCCGGTGCAGGGCGTTGTCGTTGGCCTGCAACTGGGCCAGCAGGTCGTTGAAGCTGTCGGTGAGAATGCCGAACTCGTCGCGCGCCCAGGTCGGGACGCGCTGGGAATAGTCGCCGGAGTCGGTCACGTCGCGCATGGCCTGCGACAGCCGGTTGACTGGATGGACGACAAGGCCGGCCAGCCAGCGGCCCATGAACAGCGCCAGTCCGGTCGCCGCGAAGAACAGCGCCCCGCAGACGGCGAGATAGCGCGGGATGATCGACGCCCGGTCGAAGGCGCGCGAACTGACGACCAACTCGCCAAGGTTCCGGCCGCCGTCCGTCAGGGTGGCGTGGGTATCGAAATAGCTCGCATCGGCGGGATCGTGGCCGGCGGGATCGTTCGCCTGCAAGCCGCGGCGGCCGTGGGCGTCGTACAGGGTTACGGCGTGCACCTCCGGAGAGCCGACCAACTCTCGCATCATCTTCTGTTGCGCGGCAAGGTCGCCGCGGACGACCGCGGTCGCCAGCTGGTCGGCCACGACCTGGGTCAGGGTCGACTGATTGCGTTTCAGGTCGATCTGGCCGCTTTGCCACTGTTCGACGATGAACAGCGCGCTGGCCGTGAACAGCACCACAACGGCCGTGACCAGGGCCGAGATCGCGATCCTGTTTTCAAAGGAAACGCCGCGCGCTCCGACGCTCGACCCCGCTTCCTGCCTGCTCATCCGGTCCCGCCGTCCGCCGCGATGCGCCGCCGCACCTGACCGACCTATAGCGGGACAGGTCCTAACGGTTCCCTTCCCCGCCAGCCCTTAACCGAACAGCGCTTGCGAAAGCTTGACCGTTGGAGGGCTTGTTGCACAGGCGCCGAGCCCCGGCCCCTATGCCCAAGTAATTCGTGGTGACCGCGCGTTTTGCACAGCCACCGACCCAGGTCGCCCACAAGGCGAAAAAATCAGCGTTATCCGAGCCTTACAGCAAGGCCCACCCACGGCTCCGCTTGAACTGATGCGCTACAACCACAGGTGCGACACTTTTTCCCTTATTGTTAACCATAAACCCCTGGTGCGAGCGTTAGGAATGTGTTTAGGTTAACCTACCGTTAGTGGTATCGGACTGGAGAGGGACTTATGGATAAGGCTTTTGTCGCTAAGCGCGTTGTCAGCAAGCTGCACGCGACTGAGATGACGGTGGACACCGCCATTCTCGAAGTGTCGGAGCTGGTCTCCGAGCTGATCACCGCTCGCCGCGAAGTCGGCCTGTCGACGACTGTTGGCGATAAGGAACTCGCCGCCGTCATCGAAGCTCTCGCCGCGCTCAACACCGCCCGCGCCGCGCTGGTCACCAGCCACAAGGGCCTGGGCCGCATCGCCAAGGCCCTGCACATCCCGGTGAAGGCCAATGGCGGCACGAAGCCGGAAATTAACGAAGAAGAGGACAACGACGCCCTTCGCATGGCGTCCTGATCTCTTCGTTTTCGCTAAGTTAAGAGTACTTGGTGTAATCGCGCCTCAGGTTTCTGAGGCGCGATTATGCTATATGCGATCACATACGTAACCTATGTGCTCCAGCTCTGTGCAATCCCGATCGCCGGCGGTCTGGCGATCTTCAAGGGTGACAAGCCAGAGCGTTGCGGCGCCATCATTCTGCTGATTCCAACATTGCTCGAGGACCTCGTCCTGCCGGTGGCCAGTCATCTCGGCTACCGGCTTCACAACGTGATGCCCTATGTGGAGCTGGTCTCCACCTTCGCGGTGTCTTGCGGCTTTTTATATTTGGCGGTGCGTTACGCCAGCCTCTGGCTGGCCGCGGCCATGATCGTGCAGGGCACGGAACTGTATTTCGCGCGCGCGTTCATCGATTCCAGTCCGGCGAATTTCAATCTGTACGGAACCGAGGTGAACATCATCAGCGCCGGCGTGCTCGGCATACTGGGCGGCGCGGCGGTCGTTTCGTGGCGCGCGCGCATCCGCAAGAGCCGCTCGGACGCCAAGCGCGCCGAACTGATGACCGGGCGCGAGCAGGCC
This sequence comes from Caulobacteraceae bacterium, assembly GCA_041691315.1. Taxonomy (GTDB): domain Bacteria; phylum Pseudomonadota; class Alphaproteobacteria; order Caulobacterales; family Caulobacteraceae; genus Poindextera. Next base: position 5,271 of record JBEPUW010000038.1, read on the forward strand.
CGCGATCTCAAGTTCAGGGAGATGTTCGAGCGTCGCCCGGCGCTCGTCCCGGCGCCGGCGCAAACCAGCCGCGGCGTGGCCCGGCTCATAATCGAGCCGCCGCCGCTCTGAGCCGGCTTCTGAGCCAATCGATCGCCGCGGTCGGGCCGAGATCGCGCCGCCACAGCACCTCCATGTCGATGGCCGGCGACCGGTAGGGCGGCTCGAACAGCTTCAGGTCATATTGCTGGGCGCAGGCCGTCGCCAGCCGGCGCGGCGCCAGCGCGACCATGTCCGTGCGGCTGACGATGGCGAGCGCGCTTTGCGCGTCCTGCGCGGTCATGGCGATCGACCGCGACCGGTCGATCCTGGCCAGCGCCTCGTCCAAGGCGCCGCGATCGTCCCAGATCACCCAGCGTTCCAGCCCGCCCTCGGTGAGGCGCCCGTCGATGGCGCGATCCTGGGCCACGGAAATGATCACCTGCGGCAGATCGGCCAGCGCCTCGAGGGTCAGGCGCTCGGCCGCGGCCGCCGGGTGGCGGGCGCTGAGCGCCCAGACCGCCGTCTCGCTGAACAGCACTTCGCGATCGAAGCGCGGCGCCACGCGGCCGAAACCGCCGACGGCCAGGTCGGTGCGGCCGCTCTCCAGATCGTCGCCCAGCGACGCGTCGATCCCGTAGAGGCGAAGCTCCGCGGCCGGGGCCTCGGCGCGGATTAGGCTCATCACCTCCGGCATCAGCACGGCGCAGGCATAGGTGCTGGTGGCGATGCTGAAGCGGCGGCCGGTGTCGGCGGGGTCGAACGCCGTCGGGCTCAGCGCCTCCTGCAGCTGGGCCAGGCCCTGACGCAGTCGCGGCGCGATCTCCTGAGCCCGCGCCGTCGGCCGCATGCCGTCGGAGCCGCGCACGAACAGGGGATCCTCCAGCGTATGGCGCAATCGACCCAGCGCATGGCTGACCGCCGACTGGCTGAGGCCAAGGCGCGCGCCGGCGCGGGTCACGCTGAGTTCGTCGGCCAGGGCGTCGAAGACCCTGAGCAGGTTGAGATCAAGCGAGGGAAAATGAACGTCCTGCATTTTATCGGTGATAACTTATCATTTGGCTCATGCCGCGCCAAGCCGTAGAGAGAGCGGAGCCAATCTCTGCATGCAGGCGTTCTCGCCTGGGCGGCTGATCTGGCGCTCTGGCGCCGCCGACGGTTCGTGCGTATTTCCGCATGAGCGCGGCGGCTGTCGCTTCTGGAAATGCTGCAATGAGCCCTGCCGATTCCGCCGAATCCCCGATCGAGGCGGAAACCCCCGAACAAGCCTTCGCGGAAGAGTTCGTCCAGCCGGCGCCGCCGTCACGCGGTTTGCTGCGGCGGCTGCGCTGGCCGCTGATGATCGGCGCGGTGGTGCTGGTCGTGCTGGTGGGCTTCTTCGTCTATCTGACCGGCGGCCGCTACGAATCCACCGACGACGCCCAGGTCGTCGGTGCGCGGGTGCAGGTGAGTTCGAGCATCTCTGGCCGCGTGGTGACCATCGCCGTACACGAAGGCCAGTTGGTGCGCGCCGGCCAGCTGCTGTTCCAGCTCGACGGGCGGCCCTATCAAACCGCCAGCGCCGAGGCTCAGGCCAGCCTGGCCGCCGCCAAGCTGCAGGTGGACGCGCTGAAGGCCACCTATCGCCAGCAACAGGCAGCCCTGAAGACCGCCCAGGACAGCGCCGCCTATCTGGCCGGCGAGGCCACGCGGGCGCGCGCGCTGCTGCTCGCCGGCACCGGCACCGGCGCCCAGGTCGCCCAGGCCGCCGACCAGGCCGATCGGGCGCGCAGCCAGGTCGCCGCCGCGCAGGCCCAGCTGGCCAATGCCTTGGCCCCGCTTGGCGGCAATCCCAACCTCGCCGCCGACGACGCGCCGACGGTGCGGGTGGCAGCCGCCCGGGTCGCCAACGCCGCCCTGAACCAAGGCTATATCGACGTGGTCGCCGCCCAGGACGGGGTGGTGACCAAGGTCGACCAGCTGCAGGTCGGCAACTATATCAACGCCTCGCAGCCGGTCTTCTCGCTGGTCTCGAACCGGTTCTGGGTCGAGGCCAACTTCAAGGAGAACCAGCTCGAATACATGCGGGTCGGCCAGACCGCGATGCTGAAGCTCGACGCCTATCCGCACCAGCTGTTCGAGATGCGGGTCTCGTCGATCAGCCCCGGCACCGGCTCCAGCTTCTCGCTGCTGCCGGCCGAGAACGCCACCGGCAACTGGGTGAAGGTCACCCAGCGGGTGCCGGTGCGCCTGGACTTCGTGCGCATGCCGGAGGTGGCCCTGGCCTCCGGCCTTTCGGCCAACGTCAAGGTCGACACCCGCCACGTGCGGCATCTGTTCGGTAACCCATCGCGATGAGCGACGGCCCTCCAGGCCCCGGCCTGAACCGGCCCCTCATCGTCAGCTCGGTCATGTTGGCGACGGTGATGACGTCGCTCGATACGACGATCGCCAACGTGGCGCTGCCGCACATGATGGGCTCGGTCTCGGCCTCGGCCGACGAGATCACCTGGGTTCTGACCTCCTACATCGTCGCCGCCGCCATCATGACGCCGCTGAGCGGCTGGCTGGCCGGCCGGTTTGGCCGCAAGCAGGTCTTCCTGGTCTCGATCGCCGGCTTCACCATCGCCTCGGCCCTGTGCGGCGCGGCCCAGAGCCTGCCGCAGATCGTCGGCTTTCGCCTGTTGCAGGGCCTGTTCGGAGCCTCGCTGATTCCGCTGTCCCAGGCGGTGCTGCTCGACATCTACACGCCCGAGGAACAGGGGCCGGCCATGGCCATCTGGGGCATGGGCGCGGTGCTGGGCCCGATCATCGGGCCGGCGCTGGGCGGCTGGCTGACCGAGAACTTCAGCTGGCGCTGGGTCTTCTACATCAACCTGCCGTTCGGAATGCTGGCCTTCGCCGGGGTGATGAGCTTCATCCACGACAAGCGCCATGACTTCAAAGTGCCGTTCGACTTCATGGGCTTCGGTTTCCTCAGCGTCGCCATCGGCGCCTTCCAGCTCTTCCTCGACCGCGGCCAGGACAAGGCTTGGTTCGAATCGACCGAGATCTGGATCGAGGCGACGGTCGCCGCCCTCGCCTTCTTCCTGTTCATCGTTCACACCGTAGCCGCGCCCAGGCCCTTCCTGCCGCGCGCGCTGATCAAGGACCGAAACTTCGCCACCGCGACCTTCTTCGGCTTCTTCGTCGGCATGCTGCTGTTCGCCACCCTGGCGCTCTTGCCACCGATGCTGGAGACGCTGATGGGCTATCCGGTGGTGACCACCGGCCTGGTCACCGCGCCCCGGGGCGTCGGCAGTCTGGTCTCGATGTTCATCGTCGGCCAGCTGGTCAATCGCGTCGACGTGCGGCTGATTATCGGCGCGGGCTTGGTGCTGTCGATCTACGCCCTGTTCGGCATGACCAGCTTCTCGCTGGGCATGAATTCCTGGCCGGTGATGTGGACCGGCGTCCTGCAGGGCCTGGGCATCGGCCTGATCTTCGTGCCGCTGTCGACGCTCGCCTTTGCGACCCTGAACCCGACCTACCGGGCCGAAGGCGCCGGGGTCTTCACCCTGGTCCGCAACCTGGGCTCCAGCTCGGGCATCTCCATCATGCAGGCCCTGTTCAGCACCAATACCAGCGTGGTGCATTCGCGGCTGATGGAGGGCTTGACGCCGGACAATCCCAATACGCGCCTGCTTTCGGCGCCCTACAGCCTGACCAATTCCGCCGGCATCGCCGCCCTGAACGCCGAGGCCACCCGCCAGTCGGCCATGGTCGCCTATATCGACGACTTCAAGCTGATGCTGTTCGTCGCCGTCTTGCTCGGCCCCCTGCTTTTCCTGATGAAACGCCCCGTTCGGACCCAAAACCATGAGCCCAGCCTTGCCATCGATTAGGCGCGCCCGCGGAGCAACCGCGGTCGCCGCCTCCGCGCTGCTCGCCGCCTGCGTGGTCGGGCCTAACTTCCACGCGCCCGCGCCCCCGCCGGTCAGCAGCTATTCGATGGTCGGCGACAACGCCAACATCGGCCCGACCCAGGCCGCGGTCGGCGACAAGGTGGTCGCCGAATGGTGGACCCTGTTCCACTCGCCGGCCCTGGACCAGCTGGTCCGCCAGGCCGTCGCCGGCAATCCGACGCTGGCGGAGGCGCGCGCCCGGCTCGAGGCCTCGCGCCAGGCGGTCAAGGCCGAGGACGGCCGCCTGATCGCCGACGCCAACGCCGGCGCCCAGCGCGAGCGCGCCAACCTGAACGCCTTTTCGGGCGGCTCGTTTTCGAAGTCGATTCCGGGCTTTCCGAGCTTCCCGACCAACCCGGAGTTCAACCTCTATTCGATCGGCGCCACGGTTTCCTACAATCTCGACCTGTTCGGTGGGCTGAAACGGCGCACCGAGTCGCTGCGCGCCAGCGAGGAGGAGAAGGCGCGCGAGTTGGACGCGGCCTACCTCACCCTGACCGGCCACGTGGTGGCCCAGGCCCTGACCATCGCTGACGCCAATATCCAGATCCAGGATCTGACCGAGATCGCCGCCAACGACCGGGCCGATCTGGCTATGATCCGCAAGGCCCGCGCCGCTGGCGGCGCATCGGCGGCCGACGTCGCTGAGGCCGAGAGCGCGCTCGCCCAGGACCAATCGGCCGTGCCGGCCCAGCGCCAGCGCCTGGCCGCCGCCCGCCACCAGATGGCCATCCTGCTCGGCAAGACGCCGGCGGAGTGGTCGCCGCCGGACTTCGACGCCAATTCAGGTTCGCTGCCGGCGGTGCTGCCGGTGGCGGTGCCGTCCGAACTGGTGCACAGCCGCCCCGACATACTGGAGGCGGAAGCCAAGCTGCATGCGGCGACCGCCGATGTCGGGGTCGCGACCGCCAACCTCTATCCGAACATCAACCTCACCGCGAGCATCGAGCAGAGCGCGCTGACCCCCGGGAGCCTGTTCAACTATGCCTCGACCGGCTGGAATTTCGGCGCCGGCCTGACCGCGCCGCTGTTCCACTCCGGCGAACTGACCGCCAAGAAGCGGGAGGCCGAGGCCAATGCCCGCGCGGCGCTCGATGTCTATGAGCAGACCGTGCTGAGCGCCTTCGCCCAGGTCGCCGACGTCCTGACCGCGCTGGCCAACGACAACCAGAGCTATGCCGACCAGACCCGCGCGCTCGACGCCGCCAACGCGCGGGTGGAGATGATGCGCAGATCCTATGCCGTTGGCGGGATCAGCGCCTATCAGCTGCTCGACGCCGAACGGGCCTGGCGGCGCATGCGGCTGGTGCTTAGCCAACAGGGTTACGGCCGCTTTGCCGACGCCGCCCAGCTGCTGCTGGCCACCGCCAACGTCCCGCCGGGCGTGGCCGAGGGCAAGGTGGCGACGCGCTAACCGTCTCAGCAATCGGGGCAGTGGTCGTCGCGCGACTGCTCGATCTGCAGGGTGGCGTGGCGGACGCCGAACCGGTCTTGCAGCGCGTGCGCCAGGCCGGCGCGGAAGCCGTCGTCGCCGTCGTGCTCGGGGCGCACCACGTGCGCGGTCAGCGCCATCTCGGTGGTGCTCATGGCCCAGACGTGCAGGTCGTGCACCTCGGTGACCCCAGCGCTGCCGGCAAGAAAGGCCTCGATGCTGGGCAGGTCGGCGCCTGGCGGAGCGGCGTCCATCGCCAGGTCGACCGCCTCGCGCAACAGGCCCCAGGTCCCGGCCAGGATGACGCCGACCACCAACAGGCTGGCCAGCGGATCGAGCCAGGTCAGGCCGGTGAGCAGAATGAGCCCCGCCGCCACGATAACGCCGACCGAGATGGCCGCGTCGCCGGCCATGTGCAGGAAAACGCCGCGCACATTCAGGTCGCTGCCGCGGCCGCGCATGAACATCAGCGCCGTCAGGCCATTGACCACCACGCCGACCGCCGCCGTCCCCATCACCACGACCGAACCGACCGGCTCAGGCGCAAACAGGCGGTTGGCCGCTTCGATGGCGATGGCGCCGGAGACGAACACCAGCACCACGCCGTTGGCCACCGCCGCCAATACGGTCGCCTTGCCGAAACCGTAGGTGCGCCGGCCCTTGGCTGGCCGGCTGGCCAGCCAAGTGGCGCCGCCCGCCAGCACCAGGCCGAGCACGTCCGACAAATTGTGTCCCGCATCGGCGATCAGCGCCGTGGAATTGGCATAGAGGCCGCCGCCGGCCTCGATCAGCACGATCAGCAGGTTCAGTGCGATCGCCAGCCGGTAGCGCGGATCGCCGGCCCGCGGATGGGCGTGCCCGTGGCTGTGACCGGCGTGGCCATGGTCGTGGGTATGGGCGTGCGCGGTCATGGGCTTGCCAAATAGGTAGATCAGCCCAGGCGGTTTCGCCAGTCGCAAGGCCATGTCCGATTGCCGCCCCCGGCCATCCGCTATATGCGCGGAGCCATGAGTATCGATCCCATCGCCCTTGCCCAGGCGCTGATCCGCCGCCCGTCCGTGACGCCCGCTGACGCCGGCGCCATGGACGTGGTCGAGACGGCGCTGAGCCAACTTGGCTTCGTCTGCCGCCGTATGAAGTTCGGCGAGATCGAAAACCTCTATGCCCGCCGGGGAACGACGGGTCCGAACCTCTGCTTCGCCGGCCACACCGACGTGGTGCCGCCGGGCGACGTCGCCGCTTGGCGCGATCCCCCATTCGAGGGCCGCGTGGTCGACGGCCAGCTGTTCGGCCGCGGCGCCGCCGACATGAAGGGCGCCGTCGCCGCCTTCATCGCCGCCGCCGACGCACCGCAGCCTGTTGGCTCGCTCTCCCTGCTGATCACCGGCGACGAAGAGGGCGACGCGGTCGACGGCACCGGGCGCGTGGTCGAGGCGCTACGGGCAGAAGGCGAGCGGATTGACCACTGCGTGTTGGGCGAGCCGTCCTCGGCTGCGTTGCTCGGCGACCAGATGAAGATCGGCCGCCGCGGCAGCCTGAACGCCTGGATCACCGTCGAAGGCAAACAGGGCCACGTCGCCTATCCCGATCGTTCGGCCAATCCGATCTCGCCCTTGATCCGGCTGTTGGACCGGCTGCAAGCGCGGGTGCTGGACGATGGCCACGCCGGCTCTCCACCCTCGAACCTGGAAGTCACCACCGTCGATGTCGGCAATCCGGCCACCAACGTCATCCCGGCCCGCGCGGCGGCGCGGCTGAACATCCGCTTCAATCCAGCCCACAGCGGCCAGGGTCTGATCGACTGGCTACAGATCGAGTGCGACGCCGAAGATGCCGGCTTTTCCGGCCGAATTGAACTCGTCACCAAATTGACCGGCGAGGCCTTCCTGACCGAGCCGGGCGTTTTCGTCGATCTCTGCGCAGACGCGGTGAAGGCGACGCTGGGCCGCGACCCCGAACTGTCCACGGCAGGGGGCATTTCCGACGCCCGCTTCATCCGCACGCTCTGCCCCGTGGTCGAGCTGGGCCTGGTTGGCGCCACCATGCACGCCGTCGACGAATGCGTGCCGGTCGCCGACATTCAGGCGCTGACAGGCGTCTATCGACGCCTGATCGACACCTATTTCGCCACCTTCGCCTCATAGGCGACGCTGACCAGATAGAGCCCGTCCGGCGGCGCGACGGGACCGCAGGCGGCGCGGTCGCGCGCCTCTAGCGCCGCCACCAGCTCTGACCCAGCCCAACGGCCTAGCCCGACTTGGGCCAGCGAGCCGGTCATCGAGCGCACCTGCCGGTGCAGGAAGGAGCGTGCGGTGAAGGCCAGCCGCACCTCATCGCCCTCGCGCCAGACCCTGGCCTCATCCAGCGTCTTGATCGGCGATCTGGCCTGGCAGTTCACGTCGCGAAAGGTGGTGAAGTCGTGCTGGCCGACCAGGGCCTGGGCGGCCAGGTGCATGGCCTCGGCGTCGATCGGGTTGCGCACCGGCCAGACCCGGCCGCGCTCCAGCGCCGGCGGGCTCTTGCGGTTGAGGATGCGGTAGAGATAGCGCCGCTCGCGCGCCGAGAAGCGCGCATGAAAGTCGGGCTCGGCGATGGCCGCGTCCAGGATGGCGATCGGTTCAGGCGACAGGTGCGCGTTCAGCGCATCGCGCACCACCGCGGGATCCCAGGCCTTTTCCAGGTCGATATGGATGACCTGACCCATAGCGTGGACGCCGGAATCGGTGCGGCCGGCGGCGTGCACCCGCAAGCTTTCGCCGCAGAAGCCCAGGATCGCGCGTTCGATCGAGCCCTGCACCGAGGGCTGGTCTGCCTGGGCCTGGAAGCCGTGATAGGGCCGGCCGTCATACTCGACCAGAAGGCGGTAGCGCGGCATCAGCCCAGCCTGATGCCCGGCGACATCGGAAACCCGCGCAGGAAATCATCGACGCCTTGGGCGCTGCGCCCCTCGCGCTGGGCGCGAAGGATGCGCACCGCGCCCTTGCCGCAGGCGATCAGCAGCCGGTCGTCCAGCACCTCGCCAGGAGCGCCCTCGCCCGCCTCGGCGGTCGAGAGCAGCGCCTTGATGCGATGGGGCTTGTCGTCGGCGCGGGCCTCGAACCAGGCGCCCGGGGCAGGCGACAGCCCCCGGATGCGCCGGTCGATCCAACCGGCGGACTTGCTCCAGTCGATGCGCGCTTCGGCGGGCCGGATCTTCCTGGCGTAGGTGACCCCCTCCTGGCTTTGCGGCGTCTCGCGGATGCCGCCGCGCTCGATCGCGGCCAGGGCGCGGGGCAAGAGGTGGGCGCCGATGGGGGCCAGCCGATCGTGGAGCGATCCAGCCGTCTCCAGCGCGTCGATGCGCACCGTCTCCGACAGCAGGATCGGCCCCTCGTCCAGCCCCTCGGTCATGCGCATGACCTGGACGCCGGTGACCGGGTCGCCGGCCATGATCGCCCGCTGGATCGGCGCGGCCCCCCGCCAGCGCGGCAACAACGAGGCGTGCAGGTTGAACGCGCCCAGCCGGGGCGCCTGCAGCACGGCGGACGGCAGGATCTGGCCAAAGGCGACGACCACCGCGGCGTCCAGGTCGAGCGCGGCGAAGGCCGCGATCTCGTCAGGGTTGCGCATGGAGACGGGCGTGCGCGTGGTCAGGCCGCTGGTCTGCGCGAAGGCCTGCACCGGCGACGGGCGCAAGGCCTGACCCCGCCCGCGCGGCGCCGGCGGCTGCGAATAGACCGCCGCCACCTCGTGGCCGGCGGCGATCAGCTCGGCCAGCGAAGGAACCGCGAACTCGGGCGTGCCAAGGAAAGCAAGACGCATGGCAGCCGTTTAGCCGTGCCGGCGCGGCCGCGAAAGCACCGCCTGAGAGGAACCATGCCCACCGGGCGCCTTTCAAAGGCGGGACTTTCCCGCCGGAGGATCAGGCGATGCGTCTGGCTTTGCTCGTTGTCGCGACCGCCCTGCTCGTCGTGGCCTGCTCCAAATCGGACGACGCCAGCGTCCAGCGCGATCTGAAGGACACCGGTCACGACCTGGCCGCGGCCGCCAACAAGGTCCGCAATGACCCCGACGTTCACCAGGCCGGCGCCGATGCGCACCAAACCGCGGCCGACGCCGCCGTTGAACTGAAAAAGACCGGCGCGGAGGTGAAGGATCAGGCCCAGGACGCCGCCGCCAAGGCCAGAGTCGAAGCCCAGGCGGCCGACGACGAGGCGCGCCGATCGGCGGATAGCCCGCGCCACAACCGCTCGGGCGGCTAAGCGGCGTCGGCTTCCCGAGTGGCCTTCTTGACCTTGGAGACGGCGCGCTCGCGTTTCAGGCGCGAGAGGTGGTCGATGAACAGGACCCCGTCCAGATGGTCCATCTCATGCTGGATGCAGACGGCGAAAATGCCCTCGGCGTCCTCTTCGATGGTCTCGCCCGCATAGTTCATATAGCGCAGCTTGACGTGGGCAGGGCGCTCGACCTCGTCATAGATGTCCGGCACCGAAAGGCAGCCCTCCTCGTAGGGCTGGGTCTCTTCCGACGCCCAGAGGATCTCTGGATTGACGAAGTAGCGCGGGGTGCGTTCGCCGTCGCGGTGGTCGATGTCCATGACGATCACCCGCACGGGTTCGCCGACCTGGATCGCGGCCAGTCCGATGCCTGGGGCGGCGTACATGGTCTCCAGCATGTCGTCCATCAGCGCGCGCAGGCTGTCGTCGACCACCGCCACGGAGGCGGAAATCGTCTTCAGGCGTGGATCGGGAACGACCAGTATGTCGCGAATTGCCATGGCCTGCAGGTAGGTTAGCCGGTGCGAACCGTCAAGATCGGGGGGGCATCCACCGAAGCCTCCTGGGCCAGCTTGGTCAATTGCCGGACGCCGGTTTCGATCGGCTCCAGCACCGCCATTTCCTTGCCCTCGTGATCCACCGCCAAGTCCTCGAACCGCCGCGCCTGGCTGAGCACCTGGCTCTCCAGAGAGCCCACAAAGGCATTGTAGCGGCCGAGGGCGGCATCCAGCGCCTTACCCAGGCCTTGCACATGGCCGCCCATCACCGAGAGCCGCTTGTAGAGTTCGCGGCCGAGCGTGGCGATCTGATCGGCATTGGCCGCCTGCTCCTCGACCCGCCAGCCATAGGCGATCGCCTTGCACAGCGCGAAGAGCGTGGTCGGCGTCACCAGCAGAACCCGCTTCTCCATCGCCTCGCTCATCAATTCGGGCAGCACCTCGAGCGCCGCGGCCAGGAACTGGTCGCCGGGGACGAACATGGCCACGAAGTCGGGCGAGCCCTCCTTGGGGAACTGATCCCAATAGGCGCGCGAGGAGAGGCCGCTCATGTGGGTGCGCACGCTTTGCGCATGCCGCGCCAGGCAGGCCTCGCGCGTCGCGTCATCCGGCGCGTCCTGGGCGTCCAGAAAGGCGTTCAACGAGCACTTGGCGTCGATCACGAAGATGCCGCCGCCCGGCATGCGCACGATCACGTCCGGCCGCCGGCGGCCTTCGCCGCCCTCGACCGAATACTGTTCCTCGAAGTCGAACCGCTTGGTCAGGCCCGCGGCTTCCAGCACGTTGCGCAGGGTCTGTTCGCCCCAGCGGCCCTGGACGCCCGCGCCACGGCGCAGCGCCGCCGACAGCTTGCGCGCCTCGGCCTGGGTGTCGACCGAGGCCTGCATCAGGGCGGCGATCTGGGCCTTCAGGCCACCGGTCTCCTCGGCGCGGGCCTTTTCCACCGCCGCCACCTGCTCCTGAAACCTGGCCAGGGTGTCGGTGACGGGCTTGAAGGTCTCCGCCGCGCGGCTGATCAGCTGGCTGGTGGCCAGTTCCGCGGCCTGGGCGGCCTTGGCCGGGGTATTCTCGTCGTTCAGCCTTATCCGTTCGTTGGCGACCGCGAGATCGGCCTGCGCCCGTATCAGCGCCCAGGCGGCCGCACCCAGACCGGCCACGAGGACCAGCACGACAAAACTCAGGACAAGGGTCGCGTTCATGGTCCGTTCGCTTTAGCCGGAGTCGCGCGCGACGCCAAGCCGGAGCGTTCAGTCCGTAGTTGGCCGCCGGGCTCGGAGCGCCTGGGCGATGGTGCCGTCGTCCAGCCAGTCCAGCTCGCCGCCCACCGGCACGCCGCGGGCCAGGCTGGTGACCGCGACATTGGCGCGCGACAGCCGCTCGGCGAGGTAGTGGGCGGTGGTCTGGCCGTCGACGGTGGCCGGCAGGGCCAGGATGATCTCGCGCACCTCGCCGCCCTGGGCGCGGGCGACCAGCTCGTTCACCCGCAAGGCCTCGGGGCCGCGCCCGTCCAGGGCCGACAACAAGGCGCCCAGCACGTGGTAGCGGCCGCGGTAGGAACCGCCGCGCTCAAGCGCCCAAAGCGCGCCCACCTCCTCGATGACGCAGATCAGGCCGCCGTCGCGGCTCTGGTCGGCGCAGACGGCGCAGGGGTCGCTGACATCCAGCGCGCCGCAGGTCGAACAGGACTTCACCTTGTCCGCCGCCTCGGCCATGGCCTGGGCCAGCGGCCTGAGCAGTTGGTCGCGGCGCTTGAGCAGGGCCAGCGCCGAACGCCGGGCCGAGCGGGGTCCTAAGCCCGGCAGCTTGGCCAGCAGCGCGATCAGCCGCTCGATCTCGGGTCCGGCGGATACGGCCAAATCAGGACAGGCCGGGGAAGCCGGGCATGCCGCCGAACGGCCCGGCGATGGCCTTCATCGCCTCGGCCTGGGCGGCGTCCAGCTTGCGCTTGGCGTCGGCATGGGCGGCTACCAGCAGGTCGGCGAGAATCTCGCCCTCGCCGGCGGTCAGCAGCGCATCGTCGATGGTGACGCTGACCAGGGCGCCGGAGCCTTGCAGCACCAGCTTGACCATGCCGGCGCCGGCGACGCCATCGGCGGTCATCTCGGCGAGCTTGGCCTGGGCCTCGGTCAGCTTCTGCTGCATGGCCTGCGCCTGTTTCATCAGCGCGCCCAGATCCTTCATCGCCGCCTTTCCTTTCGCAATTCCGGCCGCCATCATATCGACCGCCGCCGCCACTCGCGAACGAAAGATCGGCGGGGGCTTGGGGGACGAGATGGCTACTCACATCGCCCTGCTCCGGGCCGTCAATGTCGGCGGCCGCAGCCTTAAGATGGGCGATCTGGTCGCCTTCGCCAGGGACCTCGGCTTAGACAACCCAAGAACGCTGCTGCAGAGCGGCAATCTGGTGTTCGATAGCCCCGAGCGGAGCGACGCGGCCCTGGAGAAGCGGCTGGAGGCCGAGGCCGAACCGCGCTTCGGCTACCAGACCGATTTCATGGTCCGCTCGGCCGCCGAATGGCGCGCGCTGATCGCGGCCAACCCGTTCCCGAAGGCCGCCCACGACGATCCGGGCCATCTGCTGGCCATGCCGCTGAAGGCCGCGCCCGCCGACGGCGCGCTGGCGGCGCTGAGCGCAGCCATCAAGGGGCCGGAACAGGTCGAGATCGGCGGGCGCGACGCTTACCTGGTCTATCCCGACGGCGTCGGCCGTTCGAAACTGACCATTACGTTGATCGAGCGGAAACTCGGCGTCCGCGGCACCGGCCGCAACTGGAACACGGTGTTGAAACTGGCGGCCATGACCGAGGATTAACTCAGCAGGTCACACAAGATTCCGCGGGGGTGGGTTGCCCGATTGATCCCGCCTAATCGTCGGCGCTCTCCGCCCCCTCTTCTTCCGCAACAGCCCCCTCCGGGACCGTCAGCTTCCGGACGCTGACGATCTCGGCGCCTGGGAAGGCCTGCATCACGGTCTGGACGAAGGGGTCGGCCGCGACGCCGTCGAGGGCGGCCTTTTCTTCGCGTTTCTGGCGTTCCCAGGCGCTTTCGGCGCCGCCGCCGCCTTCGGCCGCGACCAGCCAGGGTTGGCCGGTCCATTCCTTCAGGCGCGCGACCAGCCGGCCGGCGAGGTTGGCGGGTGCGCCGGGGGCGGGTTCGAAGGTGATGGCGCCGGGGCGAAAACTGATCGGACGCATGAAGCGGTCGACGTCGAGCTTCAGGCTGACATCGCGCTTGGCCTCGATCAGGGCCTGCACATCCTCGAACGATTGCGGCGCGGCCAGAGCCTGCGGCGCATTTTGCGGGGCGGGCGCAACCATGCGCGCCGTCGCCGCCCCGCCGGCCGATCCGCTCGGCCGACCGGGCGCGGCAGAGCCGCCGCCCGTCGGCTGACCGGCGATCGCGGTCACATCCCCGTCACGAAGCGCCTTCAGCGCCTCTTCCGGCCCCGGCAGGTCGGCGGCGTAGCAGAGGCGGATGATCGCCATCTCCACCGCCGCCTTCGGGTCCGGCGCGCGCCTGGCCTCGTCGTGGGCGCGCAGCAGCATCTGCCAGACCCGGGCCAGGGTTCCGGCCGAGGCCTGGGTCCCGACCGCGGTCAGCCGCGCCGCCTGGTCCTTGGGCAGGCCCAGCACATCGGGACCGAGCGCCTTGGCCAGGGCCGCGCCGTGGGCGTGGTCGAGCAGGTCGAGCATCACCACCGCCGGATCGGCGCCCAGGCCGTAGAGGACCCCGAACGCCTGCAGGGCCTCGGCGGCGCGGCCGCGCATGGCCAGTTCGAACAGCTCAATGGTCTGGGCCCGGTCGGCCAGGCCCAGCATGTCGCGGATGGCCGCGGCCGTGACCGTCTCGCCGTCGTCGGCCTGGACGATGGCTTGGTCGAGCAGCGACTGGGCGTCGCGCACCGAGCCTTCGGCGGCGCGGCTGATCAGCGCCAGGCCCTCGGGCTCGATCCTGGCGCCTTCGGCCGCGGCGATGTCGGAGAGGTTCTTGGCGATCACCTCCGGCTCGACCCGGCGCAGGTCGTAACGCTGGCAGCGGGACAGGATAGTCACCGGAACTTTTCGGATCTCGGTGGTGGCGAAGATGAACTTGGCGTGTGGCGGCGGCTCTTCCAGCGTCTTTAAGAGCGCGTTGAACGAGGCGGTCGACAGCATGTGCACTTCGTCGATGATGTAGACCTTGTAGCGGGCCTCGACCGGGGCATAGCGCACCCCTTCGATCAGCTCGCGCATCTCCTCGACCTTGGAGCGGCTGGCGGCGTCGAGCTCCAGCACGTCCATGTGCCGGCCCTCGATGATGGCGCGGCAGTGGGCGCCTTCGACGCCTAAGTCCAGTGTCGGCTGGTCGATGCCCTCGGCCTCGTAGTTCAGCGCGCGCGCCAGCAGCCGCGCGGTGGTGGTCTTGCCGACCCCGCGCACGCCGGTGAGCATGAAGGCATGCGCGATACGGCCGCTCGAAAAGGCGTTGGTCAGGGTGCGGACCATGCCTTCCTGACCGATCAGGTCATGGAAGCTACGCGGCCGATACTTGCGGGCGAGGACCTGGTAGCCGGCCCCGCCGTCCAGAGCAGCGGCCGCGGGAGGCGCGCCGCCGAACATGTCGACCGTCGCCTCGTCCGGCTCCGGCGCTTCGACCAAATCGGCGGGCGGGTGATCGTCCATTCAAATCCCGGGTGGAGCAGAGGGTGGAGGCTGAACGGCGACCCGGAGCGAAACTCGTTGTGGCTGCTTCCTTCCGGACCTGACCAGGTTGGCGAGGACTCCGCCCGCCGCCAGCCTCCACGCCCAATATCGCGGGCCGGGGCGACGGACGCAAGGGTAGCCCGCGCCCAATCGCAACGCCAAAGCTGACGAACTGCGTTCGGCGGGCTATGAGCCTTGCCATGCCCCTGACCGCTTTCACCAACACCTTCGCCGGCAACCCGCTCGACCGGGTGAGCTACAAGCGGAGCGATCCGGACTGGATCGACGCCCGGCTGGCCGATCCTGAGACCCTGGCCGTGGCGCTGTGGAACGGCAAGCCGCTGATCGAGGACGCGCCGGGCGAGGGCCAGGCCCTGCGCATCGCCTATCTGCCGATCGGCCTGGCGCGCGAAGTCGCCGGCGGCGACCAGCGGGTGCTGTTCCTGGGCCTGTGGAAGGAGACCGCGGTCTTCGCCATCGACCTGGAGGCGGCGCTGGATCCGGCCGAGGGGCCGCTTTCCGGCATGGGCCGGTTCGAGGATCTGCGGGCGACGGCGACGCGGCTGCCCGGTGGCGACGCGGCGATCCTGGCCACCGCCAAAAGCGTGTTCGAATGGCGCCGCCGGCACGGCTTCTGCCCGTCTTGTGGCGAGCCGACCCTGGCCATCGATGGCGGCTGGAAGCGGGTCTGCGAAAGCTGCCGCACCGAACATTTTCCGCGCACGGATCCGGTGGTGATCATGCTGCCGACCATCGGCGAGCGCTGCCTGCTCGGTCGCCAGGCCGTCTGGCCCAAGGGCATGTATTCCGCGCTGGCCGGGTTTCTGGAGCCCGGCGAGAGCATCGAGGAGGCCTGCGCGCGCGAAGTCTACGAGGAGGCCGGCCTGGTCACCACCAAGGTGCGCTATCACTCGACCCAGCCCTGGCCATATCCCTCCTCGCTGATGATCGGGCTGATCTGCGAGGTCGAGACCGACGAGGCGGTCGCCGACCAGATCGAGATCGAAGAGGTGCGCTGGTTCACCCGCGAGGAGACCAGGAAACTGATCGCTGGCGAACTCAACGACGCGCGCGCGCCCGGCGGCATGGCCATCGCCTTCCAGCTGATCAAGGCCTGGGCCGAAGAAGGCTGAGCAACAGCCGCTGAGTGAGGGGGATTAAACCATGACGACGCTGTCGGAGCTGCGCGGTCTCGACCGGCATCAGTGGAGCGCCATCGCCGCCAGCTTCCTGGGCTGGACCCTGGACGCCTTCGACTTCTTCCTGATGGTCTTCATGTTCAAGGCCATCGCCAAGGACTTCCATGCCGATCTGTCGGCGGTTGTCGTGGCCAGCACGCTGACCCTGGCGGCGCGGCCGTTCGGGGCGCTGGTCTTCGGCATGATGGCCGACCGCTATGGCCGCCGGCCGGTGTTGATGAGCAATGTCCTGCTCTATTCGGTGCTGGAGTTGAGTTCGGCGTTTGCGCCGACGCTGGCCATCCTTTTGGTGCTGCGCGCCCTGTTCGGCTTCGCCATGGGCGGGGTCTGGGGCGTCGGCGCGTCGCTGGCGCTGGAGTCCATTCCGCCCAAGGCGCGCGGCATCGTCTCGGGCCTGCTGCAGGAAGGCTATGCCGCCGGCTACCTGCTGGCCTCGGCGGTGTTCTTCTTCCTGTTCGACCGCATCGGCTGGCGCGGCATGTTCATGGTCGGCGCGGTTCCGGCGGTGCTGGCCGTCTTCATCCAGTTCTCGGTGCGCGAATCGCCGGCTTTCGAGGCCGAGCACGGCCGCAAGCATGGACGCAGCCCAGCCTTCCTGTTCGGGCTCGGCCTGCTGGCCCTGGCCATCGCGGTCGGCCCTGCAGTGGTCGGGCCGATGCTGAAGGTTCCGATCCTGACCTGGATCTACGCCATCGACGTGCCGCTGGCGCTCGGCGGCCTGTGGTTCTTCCGCCGGCATTGGAAGATGGCGCTGTACGTCGTGGCCCTGATGACCGCCTTCAACTTCTTCAGCCACGGCACCCAGGACCTGTATCCGACCTTCATGCAGAAGGGCCTGGGCTTCGACACAAAGGTCACGGGGCTGCTGACCGCGATCGGCAATGTCGGCGCGATCGGTGGCGGGCTGTTGTTCGGGGCATGGTCGGAGCGGCTGGGACGCCGCTGGGGCATTGTGGTGGCCAGTCTGCTGTCGCTGCTGGCCATCCCGCTCTGGGCCTTCTCGCACACCGTCGTGCTGCTGGGCCTGGGGGCCTTCGCCATGCAGTTCATGGTCCAGGGCGCCTGGGGGATCATCCCGGTGCACCTGAACGAACTGGCCCCGGCCGACGCCCGGGGAGCCTTTCCCGGCTATGCCTACCAGGTCGGCAACCTGATCGCCTCCGGCAACGCCGTCTGGCAGGCCCGCATCGCCGAGACCCATCACAACAACTACGGCCTGGCCATGGCCGTGGTGGCGGCGGCCGCGGCGGTGGGTATCGCGGTGGTCACCATCCTGGGACCGGAACGACGCAACGCAATCTTTGCCGGACCAGCGAAGACCGCGCCGACCTGAGCGCTCAGGCGGCGGCGAAGGCGGCCTTGGCCTGGGCTTCGTAGTACGCGGCGAGGCCTCTCAGCGCGCCTGCCGCATCGCCCGAAAACGCCGATCCGTGCATCAGGGCCAAGGTATTGGGCGCAAGGTCGGCCAGCCCGCGGATCACCGCCCCGGTGTTTGGCCCCAGGCACATCGAATGGAACATGTCCTCGGTGGCGATCGCCGGCGCCAGGATGTCGGACTTCACCATGGCCGGCCCGCCGCCGACCTGGGTGAACAGGTCGCCGCAGAACAGCGTCGCGGTGGTCTCCTCGAAGATCAGGCCGGCCTCCCAGCCGTGCGGCACGTGCGGCGTGTCGCGCCAGGCGACGCGCTTGCCGCCGAGGTCGAGCACTTCCCCGTCAGCGAGCGCGCGCGGCGGCCGATCCGCCAGATCGTTCAGCGACACCATGCAGGCGGTCTGGCCGTGCGCCACCTGGGCGCCCGGCGCCGCGGCCAGCCACTGGTTCATGCTGCGGCACTCGTCGGACTCGACGTGGCCGAAACTGATCCAGCGCAACCGCTCGAGCGGGACCACCGCCGCAACAGCCGCTGAAACCAGCGGGAACAGCCCGCGGCCGCCGCAGTGGAAAGCATCGGCTGCTCGGCCAGGATCAGGAACTGGTTGAACATGAAGCCGCCGGGTCCGGCCGCATCAGGGACCAGGGTCGAGAAGCGGTAGACGCCATCGGCGATTTCATCGGTCTGGGTCTGCAAGGAAGTCTCCTCAGCTCACCCGATCGATTTGGACGGCCAGCCCCCGGCCTTGTCAAAGAAATCTGTACGCGCGGTTTTCGCGCCTATTTGCCGACCTTTTCCCGGTAGGGGTCGGCCGGATAGACGCCGAGGATCTCGAAGCGCTCGGAGAAGAAGCCGAGCTCCTCGAAGGCGCGGGCCAGGTGCTCGTCTTCCGGCTGACCGTCGACCTCGGCGTAGAAGAAGGTCGCGGTGAAGGCGCCGTTCTCCATGTAGCTTTCCAGCTTGGTCATGTTGACGCCGTTGGTGGCGAAGCCGCCCAGCGCCTTGTAGAGCGCCGCCGGCAAGTTCCTGACCCGGAAGATGAAGCTGGTCACGCAGGCGACGTCGGCGGCCGGGCGCGGCGGATTGGGATCGGCGGTCATGACCAGGAAGCGGGTCGTGTTGTGTCGCTCGTCCTCGACGTCGCGCATCAGGATGGTCAGGCCGTAGATCTCGGCCGCCAACTCCGGCGAGATGGCCGCGCGGGTCGGATCGGGATGTTCGGCCAGGCGCTTGGCGGCGCCGGCGGTGTCGCCGACGGATTCGGTGGTGACGCCCAGCCGTCGCAACGCCTTGCGACACTGGCCGAGCGCGATGGCCATGGAGGCCACGGTGCGCACCTCCTCGATCTTCACGCCCGGGTTGGCCATCAGGTGGAAGCGAATCGGCTTGAAGCGCTCGGCAACGATGCGCAAGCCGGAGTTGGGCAACAGGTGATGCACATCGGCGACCCGGCCGGCGGTAGAGTTTTCCACCGGGATCATGCCGAGCGCCGCGGCGCCGCTCTTCACCGCCTCGAAGGCGTCTTCGAAGGTGGCGCAGGCCATGGGTTCATGGTCGGGATAGTAGTCGCGCGACGCCTCGTGGCTGTTGGCGCCCATCTCGCCCTGAAAAGCGATTTTCGGTCGGTCGGTCATCGGGTCTTCTCGGCGTGGGCGCGGGCGATGGCAAGCTCGGCCGGCGTGTTGACCTCGATCGGCATGGCGTCGGCGACCGCGGCCCAGATGGAGAGGCCGAGCTCCAGCGCCCGCAGCTGCTCCAGCTTTTCGCGGCGCTCGAGCGGCGACGGCGGCGCGGCGGCGAACAGGCCGAGCGCCTCACGGCGATAGCCGTAGAGGCCGATGTGCCGCCAGACCGGCGCATCGCCATAGAGGGTCGAGCGGGTGAAATAGAGCGCCCGGCCGGACCTGGCGCCCGGCGCCAACGCTACGATCGCCTTTGGGCAATCGGGATCAGTGCGTTCGGCGGGCGAGCCCTCCGGCGCGATCAGGGTGGCGATGTCGCAGCTCGGCTCCTGCTCCAGCAGGGCGACGCAGGCCTTGACGAGGGCGGGGTCCAGGAAGGGGATGTCGCCCTGCAGATTGATCACCGCATCGTGGCGGCGATCGGGATCGAGCACCGCCAGGGCGGCCAGGATGCGGTCGGAGCCCGACGGCAGGTCGGGGTCGGTCAGCACAGCGCGACCCCCGGCGGCCTCGACCGCGGCGGCGATCTCGGCGTCGCCGGCGGCGACCGCGACCGGGCCGATGCCGGCAGCCTCGGCCTGGCGTAGCACGCGCACGATCAAAGGCACCCCGCCGATGTCGGCCAGCGGTTTGCCCGCCAGGCGGGACGCCGCCATGCGGGCGGGAATAAGCACGATCGGATGCATGCGATCCCTAACCGGAACGGGGCGCGTCCTGGCCCCATTTGGCCGGTTGCGTGGCGGCCGGTAGCGTGTCAGAGACGCGAGCGCAAGGACAGCCGCGGGGCGCGGCCTTGCCGAAGGGCGCACGCGTTAGAGGGCTGACGAGCGGGATGAGCGACGAGTTAGGCTTCAACAAGATCGCCGGCGCGGTGCTGGCGACCGGTCTGGGCATATTTGGCCTGGGCGAGCTGTCCAACATCATTTTCCAATACGAGCCGCCGGCGAAGGCAGGCTACGCGATCGCGATCGCCGCCGAAGACACCGGCGGCCCGGTGGCGGAGCTGCCGATCGACTGGGGTACGGAGTTGCCCAAGGCCGACGTCAACGCCGGCAAGGAGGTGGCGACCAAGTGTCAGTCCTGCCACAACCTCGACCAGGGCGGCCCGAACAATACCGGCCCGAACCTCTGGGGCGTGCTGGGCCGTCAGCCGGGCACCCACCCGGGCTTCGCCTATTCCGATGCGATGAAGGCCTTCGGGCAGAGCCATCCGATCTGGGACTACGCCCACATCAACGATTTCATCACCGGGCCGCAAAACTATCTCGACGGCACCAAGATGACCTTCGTCGGCCTGAAGCAGCGCCAGGACCGGATCAACGTGATCGCCTATCTGCACACCCTGGGCTCGACCCTGCCGATCCCCGCGCCAAACCCGAAGGCGGCGGCCGCCTCCGCGGCGTCGGGCGCTCCGGCCTCGGGCGCACCGGCGGCATCGGCCGCAGCGGCGTCAGGCGCCCCGGCTTCTGGCGCGCCGGCAGCGGCCGCAGCGGCCTCCTCGGCGGCGGGGCCCAAATAATCTAGGCGTAGCGGGCCTTCAGCACCGCGTAAGCGGCGCGAATCGCCTGTGCCTCGGCGCCCAGCGGGTGACCCGGCCGGTTGCGCGGATTCCAACCGAAGATGTCGAAGTGCGCCCAGGCGCCGACCGGCGCGAATCGCTTCAGGAACAGCGCCGCCGTCACCGAACCCGCCTGGGCCCAGGCGTCGGGGTCGTTCTTGATGTCGGCGATGTCCGAGTCCAGCGACGGCTCGTAGCCGGCCCAGAGCGGCATCCGCCACAGCGGGTCGCCCAGCGCATCGCCAGCGGCCGCCAGTTCGCCGGCCAGGGCGTCATCATCGGTGTAGAAGGGAATGACCTCCGGCCCCAGAGCCGCCCGCGCCGCGCCGGTGAGGGTGGCGAAATCCAGGGTCAGCTCCGGCGCCAGCTCGGCGGCCCGCGTCAGGGCGTCGGCAAGGATCAGGCGGCCCTCGGCGTCGGTATTGCCGACCTCGATGCTCAGGCCCTTGCGCGAGGCGAGCACGTCGCCAGGGCGCATGGCGTCGCCGGCGACGGCGTTCTCGACCACCGGCAACAGCACCACCAGCCGCACCGGCAGCCTGGCCGCCATCACCATGCGCCCGAGCGCCAGAGCATGGGCCGCACCGCCCATGTCCTTCTTCATCAGCCGCATACCGGCGGAAGGCTTCAGGTCGAGGCCGCCGGTGTCGAACACCACGCCCTTGCCCACCAGCGCCACCAGCGGGTGGCTGGCGTCGCCCCAGCTGATCTCGATCATGCGGGGTGCGCGCGTGGCAACCGCGGCGCGGCCGACGGCGTGGACGGCCGGATAACCGGCGTCGAGCAGCGCGTCGCCGACCACCACCGCGATCTCGGCCCCGAACGCCTCGGCGACCTCGCGCGCGGCCATTTCGAGCTCGACCGGCCCCATGTCGTTGGCGGGGATGTTGATCAGATCGCGGGCCAGCGCCGCGGCTTGGGCCAGGCTCTTCACCTCGGCTGCGTCGACGCCTTCGGGCGCGAGCAACCGAGCCAGACCGTCCTTGGGCTTCTTGCGGTAGCGTTCGAAGCGGTAGCCGCCCAGCGCCCAGGCCAGCGCGATCCGCTCGGCCGGGACGTTGGCTGGCGCGGTGGCGAGGCGATAGTCGCCGGCGGGCAGCCGAGCCGGCAGGGCGCGAAAGCCCATCCCATCGGCGCGCGCCCCTTCGCCAAGGCCAAAGAGCGCGATCGACGCGTCGTCGGCGCCGGGCGCGACCAGCAGCTGGCCGGCCTTGGCTTTGAAATCCTGCAGCGCCGCCAGCCGGGTCAGCGCCGGCGGCTGGCTGGACAGGAAGACCGCCAGATCGGCCTCGGCCAGGGCATGCAGGGCGCGGACTTCGCCGTCGGCGGCGGTCAGGATCAGGTCGGTCATGGGACGCACCCTTGCGAGGTAAGATTTCGTTAGGCTTAACGATTCATTGACGGCCGCCGACGATGCTGGACCGGGGCCGCTTCGAAAGCCCTAGCCCGCCGCAATAGGAGCTTCAACGCTCATGTCCCGCGCCTCGTCCTTCGCCGCAACCGCCCTGGCTCTCGTCCTGCTGGCGCCCGCCGTCGGCCATGCCGCGGCCGCGCCGGCGCCGGACAAGCCAACAGCCGCCGTTCAAGGCGGACCGGCGGCCGCCGCGCCCAAGCCGCCTGCCAAGGCGGGGCCGCAGGCGCGCGCCGACGCCGCCCGGCTCAGCCCGCTGGCGCGCGCCGCCTTCTGGGGCCGCGAGGCGCAGATCGACCCGACCGACGTCGTCGCCGGCGTGCAACTGGCCTCGGCCCTTCGCGCCCTTGGCCAGTACGACACCGCCATCCAGTCGGCCGGGCGCGTGCTGGTGATCGATCCGAACAACATGGACGCCCTGACGGAGACCGCGCGCGCCTATGTCGCCGAGGGCCAGGGCTTCTACGCCATCGACCCGCTCATGCACGCCGAGGCGCTGGCGCCGAAGGACTGGCGGCCGCTGTCGCTGCTGGGCATCGCCTATGCCCAGGTTCGCCGCGCCGACGACGCCCAGGGTGTCTGGCGACAGGCCTTGGCGCTGTCGCCAGAGAATCCGGCGGTGCTGACCAACATGGCGATGGAGCTGGCCGCCCAGGGCGATACCGCCTCGGCGGAGGGCCTGCTGCGCCGCGCCGTCGCTCAGCCGGGCGCCAACCTGACGGTGCGCCAGGACCTGACGCTGGTGCTTGGCCTGGAAGGCAAGCTCGGCGAGGCCGAAACCCTGCTGCGGCGCGACCTGCCGCCCGACCAGGCCGACACCGACCTGGCCTATCTGCAGGCCGCCTCCGCCAGGGGCGTGCAACCGACGCCACCGGCCGCGCCGCAACGCTCATGGGACTCCCTGAAAGGCGCCGGCGGCTGAGTTCGGCGCCCTTCTTCCCTTGCGGGAGAAGGAATTATCCCTTGTGGGCCATCACGTCCTGGACCCGGATGATCGACGGGCCGAGCACGACGATGAACAGCACCGGCAGGAAGAAGACGATCATCGGCACGGTGAGCTTGGCCGGCAGCGCCGCCGCCTTCTTCTCGGCCGCGGCCAGGCGCAGGTCGCGGTTTTCCTTGGCCATCACCCGAAGCGCGGTGCCGAGCGGCGTGCCGTAGCGCTCGGCCTGGGTCATGGCCATGGCGACGGATTTGACCCCCGGGTGGTTGGTGCGCTTGGCCAGGCCCTCATAGGCCATGCGGCGGTCGGGCAGGTAGGACAGCTCGGCCACCAGCAGCGACAGTTCCTCGGCCAGTTCGATGGAGGCCGCGCCCACCTCCTGGCTGACCTTCTGCAGCGCCGCCTCGATCGACATCCCGGATTCGACGCAGATCAGCAAAAGGTCGAGCGCGTCGGGAAAGCCGGCCACGATCGAGGCGCGCCGCTTGTTGGCGACATTGGAGATGAAGACGTTGGGCGCGTAGTAGCCCAGCGTCAGCCCGGCCACGCAGATGCAGAACCGCGACATGGCCGGCAGGTTGAAGCTGTGGACGACGTAGAGGTAGAAGGCCAGCACCGCGAAGAAGACGAACGGGGTGATCAGCCGGAAGAAGTAAAAGGTGCTGATCGGTCGTGGGCCGCGATAGCCGGCCTGAGCCAGCTTGTCGGCGACCTTGGGGTCCTCCAGCAGCCGCGACAGTTGCAGCCGGTCGACGATGGTCTTCACCGCGCCCTCATCGGCGTGGCGCAGGCTGCCGCCATGGGTCTTCGAGGCGGCCAGGGCCTCGCGCGAGCGGCGCTTGAGCTCCTCGCGGCGATTGGCCACCGAGTTGAGGCGGGCTTCCAGCGTCGAACGCGAAAACAGCGGCGAGGCCAGGGTGACGAAGGTCGCGAACGAGAGGATCGCGACGAACCCCATCAGGAGGTTGTTGGGGTCGGTTATGACGGCGGCAACCGAAGCGAAGTCCATGGTCTCGCGCCTGCCCTAGAACTTGAAATTGATCATGCGGCGCATGACCCAAATGCCGAAAACCTCGACGATAAAACCGGCAAGCAGCATCAGCTTGCCCCGGTTGTCGGTGTACATGATCGCCATGTAGGACGGCGTGGTGACGGTGATCAGCAGGCTGACGCAGACCGGCAGCGACCCGATGATGAAGGCTGAGGCGGTGGCCTCCGACGACAGCGCCTTGATCTTCTCGCGCATCAACTTGCGGGCGCGCAGCACGGCCGAGAGGTTGGCCAGCGCCTCGGCCAGGTTGCCGCCGGTCTTGGACTGGATGGCCAGCACAATGGTGAAGAAGCGCAGTTCCGGGGTCGGCATGCGCTCGTACATCTTCTCCAGGCCCTGATCGACGGCCATGCCCATGGAGATGTTTTCCACCAACCGGTGAAACTCGGGCCCGAGCGGCGCCGGGCTCTCCCGGGCGATCACGCGCAGGCATTCGTGCACCGGCAGCCCGGACTTGATGCCGCGCACGATGATGTCGATGGCGTCGGAGAAGTTGCCGGTGAATTTCTTGGTCCGCCGGCCGGCGAGAAACTTGATGGTCCAACGCGGCACGCCCAGCGCCGCGGCGATGCCGAGCGGAAAGGCCACCCAGATCGGGGCGCGGAAAACCAGGGCGCCGCCAAAAAGCAGCGTGCCCAGGATGCCGCTGGCGATCCAGAACTGAGTGACGCTGACGTTCAGGCCCGCCTGCTGCAGCTGGGCGACCAGCGAGACCGAGGCCTTGCGCTGCAGCCGTTCCTGTTCCTTCAGGGTCTGCAGCAGCTGTTTGCGCCGGTTGCCGGCGTCCTGCGCGGCCATCCGCGCGCGACTGGTCTTCTCGAGCGGTCTGGGGGTGGCGATCGCCCTGGCGCGTTTGGTGATGCGGGGGTCGGTCTGGCCGGCGCCGGCCAGCACATAGCCCAGCCCGCCCAGGGTGATGAAGCCCAACACCGCGACCAGGATGATCAAAGGATTCATCGGCGTCTACTCCGCCGCGTCCAGAGCCTCGGCCAATTCCCGTTCGAGGCCGTAATAGCGCGCCCGGTCCCAGAACCTCGGTCGCGCGATGCCGGTCGAACGGTGCCGGCCCATGACGCCGCCATTATCGTCCTCACCGGTTATCTCGTAGACGAATAAGTCTTGCGTAATGATGACCTCGCCTTCGAGGCCGACAACCTCGGTGACGTGGGTGATGCGCCGCGACCCGTCGCGCAGGCGGGCGGCCTGGATGATCACGTCGACCGACCCTACGATCATCTCGCGGATGGTCTTCGAGGGCAGGCCGTAGCCGCCCATGGTGATCATCGATTCGATCCGGCTGATCGCCTCGCGCGGGCTGTTGGCGTGCAACGTGCCCATGGAGCCGTCGTGGCCGGTGTTCATCGCCTGCAACAGGTCGAAGGCCTCCGGTCCGCGGACTTCGCCGACGATGATCCGCTCAGGCCGCATCCGCAGGCAGTTCTTGACCAGGTCGCGCATGGTGATCTGGCCGGTGCCTTCGAGATTGGGCGGCCGGGTCTCTAGCCGCACCACATGCGGCTGCTGCAGCTGCAGTTCGGCGGCGTCTTCGCAGGTGATGACCCGCTCGGTCGGGTCGATGAAGGCGGTGAGCGTATTGAGCAGCGTGGTCTTGCCCGAGCCGGTGCCGCCGGAGATCAGCACGTTGCATCGCGAGGCGCCGATCACGCCGAGCACGCGCGCGCCCTCCGGACTGATCGAAGCGTATTCGACCAGGTTGCGCATGGTGAGCTTGTCTTTTTTGAACTTCCGGATGGTCAGCGTCGGGCCGTCCAGCGCCAGCGGCGGCGCGATGACATTGACCCGGCTGCCGTCCGGCAGGCGCGCGTCGCAGATCGGCGAGCTTTCATCGACGCGGCGGCCGACCTGGCTGACGATCCGCTGACAGATGTTCATCAGCTGGGCGTTGTCGCGGAAGCGGACATTGGTCAGCTGCACCTTGCCCGCGACCTCGATGAACACCCGGCCGGCGCCGTTGACCATGATGTCGGCGATGTCGTCGCGGGCCAGGAGCGGCTCGAGCGGGCCGTAGCCGAGGACGTCGTTGATGATGTCCTGGACCAGGTGCTCCTGCTCGGCCACCGACATGGAGACGTTCTTGATCGCCACCAGCTCGGCGACGATGTCGCGAATCTCTTCACCGGCGGTCTTCAGGTCGAGCTGGGCCAGCTGCGCCAGGTCGATGGTATTGATCAGGGCGTTGAAGATGGTGGTCTTGGTGGCGTGATAATAGTCGCTCTGCTCGCGGACGATCTCGGCGGTCGGCGAGCCTTGCGCGGCCCTGAGCTGTTCGAAGGCGGAGGTAAGCTTCGGCCCACCGGCGGCCGCGGCCTTTTGCGAGGCATGGGCGCCGGCGAGGCGATCGGTGGCCGAGTTCGAAGGCTTGGCGGCGGGCGGCGCCTTGGCCGGGGCCAGCGCCTGTTTGGCCGTCGCCGGCTCGACCCTTTGCGGCCGGGTGGCGATCGGCGGGCCAGCCGTCGGCGCCGGCGGCGGCGCTTGCGTCGGCTTGCCTGATTCGCCGTCCGCTGGGCGTTTACCGAACACTGACCCCGCCTATTTCCGCTTGAACAGGCCGGCGAGCGCCGACTTCTTGGGCGCCGGCGGCGGGTCGCGGCGGGTGATCGAAAGGGCCAGCCGCTGGAAGCCCTCGGCGGCCTTGGACTTGGGACTGAGCTCCTCGATCATCTGGCCGTTGTTGGCGGCCTGGCCGAACAGCTTGGCGTCGAAGGGCAGGATGATGCCGGTCTCCAGTCCGAGCGCCTCGCCGAAGTCCTTGGTCGGGATCTCCGGGCGGCCGGGCGAGCCGACCATGTTGAGCACCAGCATCGGCGGCGAATCGTTCGGCCGCGCGTGGCGGACCAGGTCGACGATATTCTTGGCGTTGCGCAGGGAGGCGAGGTCGGGTGCGGCGGTGATCACCACATCATCGGCGCCCAGCAGGGTGCGGCGCATCCAGCCCGACCACAGGTGCGGCAGATCGAGCACCACATAGGGCGCCGTCGCGCGGATCTTGCTGGTCACCTCCTCGAAGGCGTCGGCGGAGATGTCGTAATCCACATCCAGGGTCGCCGGCGCCGCGAACAGGCTGAGCCGGTCGCTGCAGCGGGCCATCATCCGGTCGAGCAGCACGGGATCGAGCCGGTCCGGCTGGCTGAGCGCGTCGGCCACCCCTTGCAGGGGGTCCTGGTTGAAGTCGAGGCCGGCGGTGCCGAACGGCAGGTCGAGATCGACGATCACCGTATTGGTCTGCATGGTCTCGCTGAGCAGATAGGCGAGGTTGTGCGCGACCGTCGAAGAGCCGACGCCGCCGCGTGCGCCGACGAAGGCGAGCTGGCGGCCGACGAAGGGCGAGGCGGGGTCGGCATAGAGGGTGGTGATCGCGCCGATCAGCTGCAGCGGCTGCAGTGGCGGGACCAGATATTCGCTGACGCCGCGCCGCATCAGCTCGCGATAAAGCGCGATGTCGTTGTGCGAGCCGATGACCACCACCTTGGCCCCGGCGTCGCAGACCTGGGCCAGGCGATCGAGCTGCGCCAGGAGGGTCGCACCGTCGTCGAGGCTCTCAACGATGACCAGGGCCGGGGTCGGCTGGTTCTGATACTGGGCGATGGCCGCGGTCAGGCCGCCGGGCCGGACCTCGGTGGAGGCGCGGCTCATGCGACGGTCGGCGGCGCAGGTCTCGGCCACCTCGGCTGTATCGGTCCGTTCCCAGAAGATATGGATCCCGATCCTCGGCACGCTGGCCTCGCCCAGCACCGCCTCGGCGCCGGCGATCAGATCGCCGACCGGATTGACGGCTGCGGCCGGTCCGGCGGCGACGGTGTCCGAAGGTTCAAAAGCCTCGATCGGTTCTTGCGGGGTCAGAAAAGGGTCGTCCTCCTCCTCCGCGTCGCCGGCGTTGGAGGCGGGGCGCCACGGATCGGGGGCGGACGCGAACTCATCATCGGCGCTGAAGCCGCTGGTCGAACCGTCAGGCGTGGATTGAGGTTTGATCACCGGATTGTCCTACTGCTGCACCGCATCGGAGACCGCGCCATTGGCCTGAGAGTCCTTGGCCGAAGACGTGGTCGCGCCCTGGCGATACTTGCCCAGAACGGTCTCGCGCCGGTTGGCGTCGGCCGGGTCGCTCTGCCTCGGCGCCAGGAGGTCGGCCGGGTTTGCGATCATCGCCGCGATGTTGGCGGTGGTGGCGCAACCGAAATTGCTGTTCACGTCATTGTCCCGGCTGGAAGTGTAGTCCCTCCAGTGGTGGCCGCATTCCGGACCCTGGGCCTTATAGCTCTTGAACCCGACCGCGATCGGCGCGCCGATGCGCTGGCCGGCGTCGTATCCGCCAAGCCTGATCCGATCGGGGCTGACGCCAAGTTCCTCCAGCGCCGCCTCGATGGCGGCCGTCGAATGGTAGGCCTGACCCTGGCCGCCGGCCGGGGCCGTGATGGTGATGGTCTCGGCGCCGGCATCGCGCCAGCGGTTGACCAGCGCGGCCAATGCGTCCGCCTGGGTGTCGGAGACCCCGTTGGCGTGCGGAGCCAGCAGGATCTGGTCCGGGGCCGACGAGACGGTGATGGCGAACTGTTCGGTCGGCGTTATCGGGGCGTCGTGCTTGGCCACCTTTTTCGAGTCGTCGAGCGACACACAGGCGCAGGCCAGGGCGGCTAGGCTGATGACAATCAGGTTACGGATCATGGGCTCGCGCCTATTCGATGACATAGCCGACCGGTCCTTGATAAGTCCTGCCGGCGATAGCGGCCGGCGGCGTCCTGTTGGCCCGGTTCATGCGGCCGAGCAGCAGGGTCTGGGCGTCGTCGGCGACCCGGAACCCATCGGCGGGCGTCTGCAGGTTGGCCGGGCTGGTCGAACTGACCAGATAGGGCGTGACCATGACCACCAGTTCGGTCTCGCCCTCCTGATAGTCGCGCGAGCGAAAGAGCGCGCCCAGCACCGGCAGGTTCATCAGGCCGGGAAGCGAGTCGAGATCCTGCTTGGTCTCTTCGTTGAGCAGGCCAGCGATCATCATCGATCCGCCCGACGGCAGCTCGACGGTGGTTTCCGCGCGGCGCACGTTCAGGCCCGGGATGGTCAGGCCTGGATTGCCGGTTCCGGCCGAAATCGTGAACGAGCCCTGGTTGGTCAGTTCGGAGACCTCGGTGGAGATCTTCAACGAGATGCGGCCGGCCGACATGACGATGGGCGTGAAGCCCAGACCGACGCCGAAGGTCTTGAACTCGACGCTGACCTGGCCGTTGGTGCTGACGCCGGAGGGGACCGGGAACTCGCCCCCGGCCAGGAACTTGGCCGATTCGCCGGACACGGCGGTCAGGTTGGGCTCGGCCAGGGTGCGCACCAGACCGACCTGCTCGAAGGCCTGGATGGCGGCGTTGGCCTTGTTGACGCCGGCGCTGCCGACGGTGGTCTGGCTGGTGGCGATGGGCGCTTGGCCGCCGTTGGTACAGCCGCGGCAGACGATCGGCAGGTCGTTGGCCTTGGTCACCGGGTCAAAGCCCAGGACTTCGGGTTGTTGCGTGGTGTTGAGCTGGTAGGCGGCGTTCAGGCCGCCAAGGATCGCGCCGTTGACGGCGAAACTGGCCGCGGTGCCGACGAGGAACTGCGGGCTGCCCAGCTGGCCGACCAGGGCGTTGATGTTGAAGCCGAGCTGCTTGATGACGGTGCGCTGCATCTCGACGATGCGCACCTTGAGCATCACCTGATCCTTGCCGTCGATCGACAGCATGTTGAGCACCTGCTCGGGCTTGGTGGTGAACTGCTGGGCGATCTGAACCGCCTTGTCGGCTTCGGCGAGGTCGCGGACGTCGCCAGTCAGCACCAGGCTGGTATTGACCGCCGCGACCCGGACGTGAGCGTCGGGCATCAACTGGTTGATGGTCTGGGCGACGGCGCTGAAGTCCTGATCGACCCGGATGTTGAGCGCCAGGATGCGATGGCCCGAGCCATCGAAGAAGGCCGCGTCGGTGACGCCGGGGGCAAGACCCATCACATAAATGCGCCGGGGTGAGCGCAGCACCGCGTCGGCGACCTGCGGATTGGTCACCAGGACGTCGCGGGCATCGACCGGCAGGTCGACGATCGCTGACTTGCCGCGCGGCAGGGACAGGTTCTGCGCGCCGCCGTTGGCGGTGGCGAGATTGATCTGCATCGGGCTGAGCGGCTGCGTCTGCGCCAGCGCCGGCGCGGTCGCCTGGGCCAGCGAGGCGATCAGCAGGGCGACGAGCCCAAGGAGACGGTGGCGAGGTTTCATTGGAGAACCATCACTTCGGGGGCTTGGCCGCTGCGGAAGATGTGAACCGAACCGGAGTCCTGTGAACCCGCCTGGCCTCGGCCGGACGGGCCCCCAGCGTCGGCATAGGCCCGCAGGGCGAGAATCACCTCGCCCTGCGCCTTAGCGCGGGCGAGCACCACGGTATCGGCGGCGGCGACCTCGAGCGTCGCCGTCGAGCCCACCTGCGATTGCACCCCGTTCTTTGGCGGCTGGCTGTTCTGATCGATGGCGAGCACGCGGACGTTGCGCAGCAGGGTGTCGGCCACGAAGCCGGGGCGGCCGCCATTCGCGGCTACGTCGGCCGGGCGGCTCTGCACCACATCGACCCGGTCGCCCGGCAGGATGAAGCCGCCGGCGGCGGAGTTGGTGTTCACCTGAACGGCCACGGCGCGCATGCCGGGCCGCAAGACCACGGCCATGAAGCCGCCCTCGCCGCCACGCACCAGCTTGGTGTTGCTGATCGGCTCATTGGCCAGGATCGGCTCCCGCACGATCGAGCCGTAGAGTTGCTCCATCGGGCCGGTGGCGCCCGCGACCACCTGGGCCGCGGCATGGGCGGTCTGTTTGGCCTGGTCGGCGATGACGGCGGCGGCGCCGCCGGCGACCGGCAGGCGCGCGCCTTGGCCATCGGTGATGAAGGCGGGATTGACCGCATCGGCCGGCCAGTCCTGCCAGGCGAGATCGTTGGCGCCGAGTCGGGTTCCGATACCAAGGTCGTGCTTGGCGACCAACACCCTGGCCATGGGTTGTGCCGGCGCCGAGGAGGCGATGACCACCTGCGCGGGCGCTGGTTTGTGCTTTGTCATCGCGCCCACGATCAGGGCAAGCCCGATCGCGCCGATCGCTGCGATGGCGAGAACGATGATGATTCTGGTGCGGCCCATCGGCACAGACTCTCCGAGACGTGCACCGACCTTGCTCAGGCCATGGTTAACGACGCGCTAAGCGGCGCCGTGAAAAGCGCTAAAAACTTGGATGAAGGCCGTGCAGGAGCGCGCTCTGTGGAAAAGCGACCAGCGCGCCGAGCGCAATCGCGACGCCATAGGGCACGGCCTCGCCGTTCGTGGTCAGCTTGTCGAGCCACGGCGGCGCCCCGGCCAGATAGGGTTTGAGCCAGGTCGCGCGCGCGTTGAGCAGCAACAGGGCCAGGCCGCCTCCGGCGAGCGCGGTGACCATCAGGAAGGCGATGCTGGCCGGCCAACCCAGCCAGAGCGCCACGCCGGCGAACAGCTTGGCGTCGCCGCCGCCGATCCAACCAGCCGCGAACATGCCGACCGCGACCACCAGAGCGCCCGCGCCGATGGCCAGGCCGAAGCCGATCTCGCCAAGCGGCCGGCCCAGCATGATCGCCACCGGCACATAGCAGGCGGCCAACAGCAGGGTCAGCCGGTTGGGAATGGTGAAGCTGGCGATGTCCGTCAGCGCCGCGATGATCACCAGCGCGGGGAACAGGGTCAGGGCGGCGGCTTGCAGCAGGGTCACGATCGTCTCGCGGCGGGGGCTGGCGCTACGATGGTTGCGACCGGTGAAGGAATGGTTGCCTCCGAGCCCTGGCCGATCGTCCTAATCCGCCGAGCCCACTGAACCAGCCCGATCAGCGCGCAGAGGGGAATCAGCCATTCGACCCGCGACTGGTAGCGGTCATAGGCGCCGGAAAGGCCGCCGCAGATCAGGGCGTTGGCCATGACGAAGCCGACCATGCAGACCGCGAACGGCCGCAGGTCGTCGGCCTCCGCGGTCTTGGCGGCCTTGCGGACAGCGCCGATGGCGAGAAGCGCCAGCGAAAGCCAGACAGCGAGGACCTGGACCGCGCCCAGGGCGCCGAGGTCGAGATCGCCGCAGGCGCGGTCGCCGCCACGGACGCAGGCGGCCGCCCCCGGGGTCAGGGCGACGATCTGGTCGCGCCGGCGGGTATGCTCGCGCATCAGGCCCCGCAGGCTGTCGAAGTCACGATTGACGCTGAAGTTGAGCGCCTCCGCCGCACCGCTGGCCAGCATGGCGCCGGCCTCGCGGCCGCCGTCGGTAAGGAAGGCCCCCAGCACCAGCCGCGGCTGCTCGTGGACGAAGCGCTCGCGATGCTCTGCCTCTGCGTCGCTGACGACGCGGAACTGCAATTGATCATAGAGCCGCGCCGCATCCATGAGCGGCGGTGGCTCCAGCGGATAGAGGCCGAGATAGTATTCCGGATAGTCGGCCTTGACCTCGGTCAGATCGCAGGCTGCCAGCCTGGTCCCGCCGCAGGCCCGCCGCAGATAGCTCTGGCCGGTTCCATCGGCCAGGACCCGGCTGGCCAGGAAAGGGGCGGTGAGAAGCGGACGCCCGAAGGCCTGGGCCAGCGCCATCTGGCTCACGACCGAAGCGATGAGGGCGACCGCAAGGACCGCCGCCACCGGCGCGACCCGGGCAAGCGCCTTTGCAAGGCCGGCGCGGCCGTAGATCACAAGGCTGAAGGCCACGGCGACGGCCAGGTCGAGCAGGTTGGCGGTATGCACCAAGGCCGCATAGGTCATCAAGGCGCAGAGGCCCAGGCGGGAGGCAAAACCAAGCCGCTCGGGACAGGCGATCAGGGCGCCGGCGGCCAGGAGGGCCAGGCCTCCGAACAGATCGGGCATGGCGTAGGCGGCTTCAAAGCCCAGGCTGGTCAGGCCGGCAAGAGCGGCGACAAGCGCCAGATAGGCCAGTCCCGACATCGGCGGGATCAGGGCGCGGCCAACGACCTGAAGCGTCCATGCGGTCACGATGGCCTGTACCGCCGCGACCAGCCAAAGGCCGCCGGCACGGGTCAACAGATAGAAGGGGAGGGCGTAGAAGGCCGATCGCGCCGTCAGCAGGGTCAGGGTGAAGCGCAGGTCGCCCGAGGTCGCGCCATGGGCGCCGATCTCCCAGCCGTGCAGGGGGCGGCCGGCGATCCAGGCCTGACCGGCCTGGGGCCACGGGCGCAGCAGGCCCTCGCCGATGTCGCGGCCCCAGCCCCAGTAGGCGGGCGTATCGTAGAATACGAAGGGACGGCCCCACAGAGCCGCCGGCAAGAGCAGTATAGCCGCGGCGGCCAGGATCCAGACCGGACGACGAAGGACTGTAGTCATGGCAGACAAGATGGCGCTGAACCACTCAACAAACATGAAGAAGGCCGCGGCGCTTTTGCACGCCGCGGCCTCCTTCGACTTCTAGGTCTAACTCGTCTTAGAGCGAGGTAGCGACCGCATTGAACTTGGTGCTCAGCGCGGTGCCGACGCTGGTGACGGCGCCGATGATGAAGACCGCGATCAGAGCGACGATCAGGCCGTATTCGATAGCCGTGGCGCCGGATTCATTCTTGGCAAAACGCGTAACGAACTTAGACATTGCTTGATCTCCTGTTTCAGCAAGCATTGAGCTGGAGGTTCAAGCCGTCCGGCCTGCTCGCCCCCGAAAACAAGGCGAATTTGAACCACCGCGCTTAATGTCGAGTAAACAGGAGAGTATTGGTCGATATATTTGTTTGGTTTACCGATCTTTACTATTAACAGCGCTATACCATAGCTCGAAACGGGCCGGTTTTAGCGCTTCCCATACACTATGACTCTCGCGCGCGGGCATGAGCGACGGTTTTCAGCATTTGTTGACCATTCCGGCCCAACTGTGTGCCGACGCGTTTCGCAAGGAGTTCGCTCATGCGCCGATCGATTTGGACGCTTTCGCTGGCGTTCGCGACGCTGCTAAGCGCCGGCCAGGCCCTCGCCGCGACGATTACGACGGTCGATCTCAACGAGAGCCGGCGGGTCATGCTGCACGGAACCGCGTCCAACGTTTTCGTCGCCGACCCGGCCGTGGCCGATGTGGCCATGATCGACGCCCACAGCGTCATCGTGCTGGGCAAGGGCTATGGCGTGACCCAGGTTCTGGTCACCGACCATTCCGGCCACACTCTGCTGGACAGCGTGGTCGCCGTGATCGGCTCTGATGCCGGGCGGGTCACGGTCTATCGCGGCCAGGCGGCGCAGGACTATCACTGTAGCAGCCGCTGCGAGACGATGAACGGCGGCGGCGGCGCCATCGCGCCCAGCGTCGGAAACAACAGTGTCCCCGCCCCCGCCGCCTCCAACAGCCAAGCCAGCAGCAGCGAAGGTCCGCCGCTGAATGTCGGACCCCCGGTGACCGTGACCCAGGCCGGTGGGGTGCATCCCTAATCCCCGACGCGCTCAAATCGTCTACGAGCTTAAGCGTCGATAAAGGACGCCGCGCTAAAGTCGCGCCCATGAAGAGCCTGTCATCAGACCCAGGACGCCTTCGCCGGCTTATCGGCCGTTTCGCTCATGGGCGGCGCGGCGCGGCCGCGGTCGAGTTCGCACTGGTGTCGATCCCCTTCTTAGCGCTGCTCTTCGGTATCGTCGAGGTCGGGCTGATCTACTTCGTCTCCACCACCGTCGAGGCGGCCACCAACGACGCCGCGCGCGATATCCGTACCGGCCAGCTGCAAGGTCAGGCCATCCCCGAGACCGCCGCCGGGTTCAAGACCCTGGTCTGCAATAAGCTGGCCTGGCTGGGGGGCAATTGCAGCAATAACCTCACCGTCCAGGTGCAGACCTTTTCGAGCTTCCAGGCCGTCACCCAGCCCAGTCCGATCGTGAACGGCCAGATCAATCAGAACAATCTGGCCTTCAGCATGGGCGGCCCGGGCGACATCGTGCTGGTCCAGACCTTCTATCAGTGGACGGTCCTGGCCCCGGCGCTCGACCGCATCGGCACCCCGCTGAACGGCGGCAAGATGCTGCTCACCTCCACGTCGGTGTTTCGCAACGAGCCTTACGGATCATGATGCGACCCCTGCAGCGCATTCGCCGGCTTCTCCGCGACCGCGGCGGCCTCGCCGCCGTGGAGTTCGCCTTCATCGCGCCAATATTGATCCTGGCCTATTTCGGCGTCGCCGAGCTTTGCGGCGCGATGCTGGCCCAGCGTAAGACCAGCCACGTCGCCTCGGCGATCGGCGACCTCACCGCGCAGTATTCGGCCCCGACCACCACGGACATCAGCAATTTCTTCGCCGCCGGTCAGACCATCATGTCGCCGAGCGACACGACGACCCTGAAGATGCGCATTTCGGCGGTTCAGGAGAACGCCGCCGGCACCGCCGCCACCGTCATCTGGAGCTGCGCCAGCAGCAACTGGACCAAGCTCCCGGTGACGACGCCCGAAGTTCTTCAGGCCAACCTGATCGCCGCCAACCAGAGCGTCATCATGGCCGAGGCGCAGTACACCTACACGTCGCCTGTGAGCTATATCGTCAAGAACCTGGCGCCTTATTCCTTCACCTTCTACCTGCGCCCGCGCATTGTCGACCCGATCCCCTCGCCGGGCTGCTAGGCGACCAGCTTCGTCCAGGCGGCGCCAATTGAGGCGACCAGGGGATGCGGGGCCAGGACGCGATCGCCCAGCCGGCCAACCGCGCGCACCCCGATCAAGCTGTTGGTGAGGAAGATCGCCGCGGCCGCCTCCACCACCTCCGGCCCGGCATGCACCTCCGCGACATCGATGCGCATCGCCGCGGACAGAGCCAACACCTGGGCGCGGACGATCCCGTCGAGCACGCCGCACTCGAGCGCCGGAGTACGCAGCCGCCCGTCGCTCACCCAGAACAGGTTCGCCGCCGCGGCGCAGGCGACCTCACCCGTCGTGTTCAGCATCACCGCCTCGTCCGCGCCGGCGGCCGTCGCCTCGCGCCGCGCCAGCACGTTGTCGAGATAGGCCCGCGTCTTCAGTCGGGAGGCCGGCGAGCCGGCGTTGCGGCGAATAGAGACGACAGCGAGCGCGGCCGGCACGAGCGGCAAGGGCGCGGGCGCGGCCGTCATCAGCAGCCGCGGCTGCAGCGAGGCGGGGCGATCCAGCCCGCGGCCACCCGAGCCGGCCGTCCAGGTCAGCCGCACGGCGGCGCGGCCGTCGGTCAGGCCGGCGGCGAACAAGGCCTGATCGATGGCCCGGCGAACGACAGGCTCATTCGGCGGCGGAAGACCGATCACCCCACAGCCGCGCGCCAGCCTGGCAAGGTGCTCGGCCAGGAACAGCGGCCGGCCGGACAGGGCCAGCAGGGTCTCGAACAGGCCGTCGCCGAGCAGCAGGCCCCGGTCGTCGGACGGGACCGCCGTCATCAGGGCGCCGACGGTCGATCGTTGCCCCGCACGAACATCAGACCGGCGAAGCCGATCGCCAGCAGGATGGAGATCATGCCGAAGCCGCCCTGCTGAGTTTTGAAAAAGTGAGTGCCGAAACTGACCATGGACGGCGCCAGCCACGCGGTCGCGGTTCCGGACAGCGCATAGACGCCGAAGAAGGTGCCGGTCTGGGCCGGCGGCGTCAGGCGAGTCAAAAGCGTGCGGCTGGAGGCGTACTGGGCGGTGATGAAGACCGCGTTGGAGAAGCCGATCAGCAGGAAGATCCACTCCGGCAGGGTGCGGAAGAAGGGTCCGTTCCACAGTGGCGCGTGCAGGGTCGCATTGTAGTGCCAGAAGAACAGGATGCGGTCGGGCGCCATGCCCAGGATGGCGAAGATGCCGAGCAGCGACATGCCGATCTCGATCTGCACCGCCCGCTTCGGGCCCAGCCGGGCATCCAGCCAGCCGCCGACGAAGCCCCCCAACACCGCCAATATGGTCAGGATGATGCCGTAGAACAGCATCTCCAGCGCGCCCCAGTGCATAACGCCGGTGGCGTAGACTCCGGTGAACAGCAAGACCGCGGTCATGCCGTCGACATAAAACATGCGCGAGACCAGATAGATGCCGGCGTCACGATAGTTGCGCATGGCCGCGACCATGGCGATCACGTCCTTGAACCCGGTCGACAGCGCGGTGAAAACCGAGGTTTTGGTGCGCTCGGCGTCCGGCGTGAACAGGAAGAGCGGGATGGAGCCCAGCGCCAAAAGAACCGCCGCGAACGGCGCGACGATGCGGTCGGTCTCATGCATGGCCGGGCTGAGCCCGAACAGCGGCGTCTTGGGCACCCAGGCCCAGTCCACGTGGCCCGGGAGCGCGAAGGCCCAGGCGACGAAGGTCAGGGCCGCCAGGGCGAAGGTGTTGCCGAGCGCCAGCGCCAGGGACGAAGCCTTGTGCGCCGCGCCCATGCCGGCGGCGCGCACCAGCATCGAATTGTGCAGCACCTCGGTATAGGAGAACAAAACCCCGATCACGGTGGCGATGGCGATCACCGCCCCGACCGACAGCCCCTTGTGATCCGGCGTGGTGAACCACAGCGCCCAGATCAGCGGGACCATCAGCCCGACGGCCAGGCCTAGCCAGCCCTTGCGCCGGCCCAGCCGGTCGATGGCCGCGCCAAGGAAGGGGGCCGT
Organism: Caulobacteraceae bacterium; assembly: GCA_041691315.1. GTDB lineage: Bacteria > Pseudomonadota > Alphaproteobacteria > Caulobacterales > Caulobacteraceae > Poindextera. The sequence continues at coordinate 42,893 of JBEPUW010000038.1, forward strand.
GGCCATGACGATCCAGCCGGAATACTGGCCGTAGGAGGCGACCGCCTCCTGCCCCTTCACCGGGTCGCCGACCACCACCGCGGCGAAATAGGGCATGAAGATGTAGATGGTGATCAGGATCACATAGGGGTCGCGCCCGCCCTCGAAGATCGACCAGGCGGCGCCGCCGAGGCTGAGCTTGCCCGATCGCGGCCCGGCGTCCAGCGCCGGCCTCAGGTCCGCCTCGTTGATCAGTTCGCTCACGCGCTGGCCCCCTGGGGCCGTCGTTGACGTCGCGGCCCGATAGCTCGCGGAGCCTAGAGGGATTCAGGCGCTTGTCAGCCTGAAAACCCCTGCGGAGGGCTTGGCGGGCGCCTCTGCTGTCTCAAAGCCTCGGCGCAGCACCAGGACGAAGAGCGCGCCGATCACCAGCGGCGCGAGCGGCAGGCCGAGGGTCGAAGCGACCGAGCGCGACGCCAGCGGCAGGAAGAACGCCAGCCCTAGGACCAGCTTCTCCCAGGACTTGAACCCGGCGCGCACGCCCTCGCGCGCCATCCAGGCCAGGGGAATGGCCAGCAGCAGGAGGTCGTAGTCGAGCAGGAACGGGCTGGCCAGCAGGGCCGCGGTCACCATGGCCGGGCCCTCCGCGCCGCCGCGGAAGGCGCGCCTCTGCAGCAGAACCAGACTGGCCCAGGCGGCCAGCGCCACGGCGATCTGCAGCGCGTAGGCGAGGCCCGGCCCGCCGTGCAACAGGCGCACGGCGGCGAAGGTGCTCTGCATCTTGGCGTAGCCGACCAGGTCCTGCTCCAGCGCCGCCTTGGCGAGCGGTGAGACCGCCAGGAACCCGCGCCAGGCGTCGAGACCGAAGAGCGCCGCTGACAGGCCGGCCAGGACCACGACCGTGGCCCCTGCCGCTGCGATGGTCTTCCACCGGCCGGCCGCGATCAGAGCCAGCGGAATCACCAGGCCGAGCTGGGGCTTGTAGACCATGCAGCCGAACAGCACCCCGGCGATCAGCGGCCGCCGGTCCAACATCAGCGCGCCGCCGCCGAACAGGGCCGTGGTTAGAAAGCCGTTCTGGCCGTGGCCGATGTTCACCAGCACGGCTGGAAAGGCGAAGATCGCCAGGGCGCCGAAGCGTTCGCCCAGCCAGGCGCGCACCACCAGCCAATAGGCCAGGCCGGTCACCCCCAGCCAGACCGCCAGCGAGGCGAAATAGGGCAGCAAGGCAAGCGGCAGGCAGATCAGCAGATAGATCGGCGGATAGAAGAAGGCGGCATAGCCGACGTCGCGCCCGAACAGGCGGGTCTGCGCGGCATGGTGGGCGGCGACGTCGTAGACCTGCAGCGGGTGGCCGGCCAGGGCCAGCTGCGAGGCGGTCCAGAAGCTGGCGTAGTCGGTGCCGAGCGGCTTGCCCATCCGGTCCAGGCCGCCGTCGGCCAGCGCCGTCCAGATCACCACGGCGGCGAGACTCATCGCCAGCAGGATGCGGCTATAGGCGAGCGCCCGCTCACGCGTCAGCCACGGCGCTTCACGCAGCGCGGTGACGAGCGGCGCGGACCAGGGCCTTGGCGCGACATGGGTCATCGCCGCCGAAGGTGAACGACAGACGTTAAAACCGGCGAAACTTCGGGTTCAGCCGAACAGCCGCGCGTGGACCTTGTCGCGCATGGCCGTGTCGAGCCCGACCGCATCTTCGAGATAGGCGTCGAGCGAGCCGCTGCGCGCCTCGATCACCTCAAACGCCCGCTCCAGATAGGCGGCGTCGACCGAGACGGCGGTGCGCACGGCGGCGTCGGTGGGAGTCCGGCCGGATATGTCGACGATCATCTGCGCCACCGCCGGCAGGCGGCGCTCGAACGAGGCGACGCTGTTGGTCAAGAGATAGTCGTCGAAGATGTCGTCGCGGTCCACGCCGGCCACATGGTGGGTGAGCGCAGCCAGAAGACCGGTGCGATCCTTGCCCGCGGTGCAGTGGATCAGCACCGCACCGTCGTCCACGGCCAGGGCCTGGAAGTAGCGGGAGAAGAGGTCCAGGTGACGCTCGTCGAACGGCGCGCCGCGATAATAGCCCAGCATATAGTCGCGAAACGCGCTCTCACTGACGTCGGAGCTGCGGATGAACTCGACGAACGGGTCGGAGCTAGCCTCGTTGCCATCGTTCTCGATCAATCTGGCGGCGAACCCCTCATGCCGGCGCGACGGCGTGCGCTGGCGCTCCTCGCCGCGCCGCAGATCGACGATGACCGCGATGTTGAGGGCGGCGATGACGGCCAGGTCGGCTTCGGTCGCCTGACCGTGGTGGGCCGAGCGGTAAAGTTGTCCGGGCCGGATGGCGCGGCCGGCGGCAGTGTCATAGCCGCCGAAGTCGCGGAAATTGTCGACGCCTTCGAGGCTGAAGATTCGGGCTTCCATGGTCCTCTGTTACCCGTCCAATGTGACGAATGCGAGGACCCTGGCCGCTTCAGGCGGCCGGAACGCCGGTCTCGACGCGGCGCGCGATCAGCCGGTCGAACTCCGACCAGACCCCGTCATTGCCGTCCCAACGGCCGGTGGTGGCGGCCTTGGAATATTCGGTGGCGCGGGCCTCGAAGAAGTTGGCGTGCTCGACGCCCGACAGCAGCACCTGCAGCCAGGGCAG
>JBEPUW010000039.1:0-44652 GCA_041691315.1 Caulobacteraceae bacterium
TCAATCTGGCACATCGATGCCGTTCGGGGGCCGTCCACCCCAACATGAACACCGACGTTCGACGGTGATCATGGGTGGTCCGAACAAGTCGGGCCATGACGGTTAGGGTTAGCTGGCCCGGGAATCACCCGGAGCGTGGCCCGCCGTCCAATTCAATCCGCGCCCAATTCCCGCGAGCCCGCGACAACCGCGCGCCGTTGCAGGAAGCCTGAGACACTGGTAGCGAACCGGGTCGGGCCGCGTCCGGCGCCCTAGCGTGGAATTGGTCATGAGCCGCCCAACGATCACCAGCAGCCGTTCGCCGGCGCACTCGCTGATCTGGGACATCCTGACCTTTGAAAGGCTGCTGACCGGCCCGGTGGTCCACCTGATCTATTGGGCCGGCCTGGGCATCATCGCCCTGATCGGATTTTCGGTGATCGGCGCGGCCATCGGCCTGGCCATCCGCGATCTCAGCGTGCTCAGCCTGCTGCTCGCCATCCCGGTGCTGGTCGGCGGGCTTTTGATCGTCACGGCGCTGACCCTGATCTGGCGGGGCACCTGTGAATTCTACGTCGTCATCTTCCGCATCAGCGACGACCTGCGTTCGCTGCGCAAATACGAAGAATCGCGCGGGGAGCCGCCGGTCGCGCTTTAAGCCATCCGCTCGCTGCGGCGATGCGTTCAGAGCCCTTCGATTTCAAGAACGCCAGCGGCGAGACCCTGTCCGCCCGCCTCGACCGGCCGGACGGCGCGCCCCGCGCCTTTGCGCTCTTCGCCCACTGCTTCACCTGCGACAAGACCTCCAAGGCCGCGGTCCGCATCAGCCGCGCCCTGGCCGACCTGGGCGTCGGTGTGCTGTGTTTCGACTTCACCGGCCTGGGCGCCAGCGAAGGCGAATTCGGCAGGGGGTTTTCCGCCGATGTCGAGGACCTGCTCTCAGCCGCGCGCCATATGGCCGACCACGGTTGCGCGCCCAGCCTGCTGATCGGCCACAGCCTTGGTGGGACAGCCGTGCTGGCCGCCGCCGCCGACATCGCTTCGGCCAGGGCGGTGGTCACCATCGGCGCGCCGGCCGACCCGGCGCACGTTCTGATGCTGTTGGGCGAAAGCCTGAAGACCATTGAGGCTGAGGGCCGCGCCGAGGTGAAGATCGGCGACCGCCCGTTCACTCTCGACCGCGGTTTCGTCGAGGACGTGCGCATGCAGTCGCTGGCCCAGCGCATCCCGCATCTCGGCCGCGCGCTCTTGGTCATGCATTCGCCGGTCGACCAGATCGTCGGCATCGACAACGCCTCGGCGATCTTTCTGCCGGCGCGTCATTCCAAGAGCTTCGTCTCGCTGGACCGCGCCGACCACCTGCTGACCAAGCCCGCCGACGCCGACTATGCCGCCGACGTCATCTGCGCCTGGTCCAGCCGCTATGTCGGCATGGCCGCCGACACCCCGGACGAGGCGGCGGACGGCGCGGTGATGGTCGAGGACACGGGCGCCGGCGCCTATCAGGTCCAGGTGGCCGTGCACGGCACGCGCTTCTTCGCCGACGAGCCGGTCGCCGTCGGCGGTCTTGGCTCGGGACCCAGCCCCTATGAACTGCTCGCCGCCGGCCTTGGCGCCTGCAACTGCATGACCATCCGCCTCTATGCCGACCGCAAGGGCTGGCCGCTGGAACGGACGCGCGCCCATGTCCGCCACGAAAAGACCGCCGGCCAGACGCCGCCAGACACCTTCACCCGCCTGATCGAACTCGACGGCCCGCTCGACGCCGAACAGCGCGCCAAGCTGTTCGAGATCGCCGATAGATGCCCGGTGCACCGCACCCTCGAAGGCGGCGCCCTCGTCGTCACCGGCGAATTCGCGCCGGCCACGCCCAACCCCGCAGCCGTCGACGCCGCCGCGAATGAGCACTTCCACGACATGAAGGCGGAGTGCGAGAAGGGGTGAAGCGGCCTCCAGACTTCTCCCAGACGGAGAAGTCTTAGTTGGCGAACCCTTTTTCCAGCGCGACCAGCATTTGCTTCGGTCGGCCGTCGTCGGCGAACAGCAGCGGGGCGTCCCAGGGCGGGTTGGGGTTTTCCTTGGCGCTGCGCAGCCAGCTGTCCTTGTCGCGCAGGCCCCAGGTGGTGAAGGCGAAGCGCTGCGCGGGTTTCAGCCTGGCGAAGGCCTCGCCGATCTCGCCGGCGAGCCGGGCCTGGCGCTGGACCAGGTCGTCGCGGGAGACGAACGGCGCCTTGGCCCAGTTCAGCGAGATGTCCAGTTCGGAGACGTGGATCGGCAGGCCCAGACTGGCCAGGTCGGTGATGGCGGCGGTGATCGCGCCGGGGGCCAGATCGGCAAAGAGGTGACTCTGGTTGCCCAGCCCGCCCAAGGGCGCGCCGGCCTTCAGCAGGGTCTCGACCATGCGCAGATAGGTGGCCCGCTTCTTCGGCAGCCGCTCCAGATAGTAGTCGTTGATCAGCAGAAGCGCGTTCGGGTCGGCCTCGTGGGCGATGTCGTAGGCGCGGCGCATATAGTCGATCTGGCCGCCGAGATTGCGGCTCCACAGGCAGTCGCGCAGCCCCTCGCCGTCCTCGTTCACCGCCTCGTTGACCACGTCCCAGGCCACCGCCTGATCCTTGTAGCGGCCGGCGACGGTCAGAATGTAGTTGCGATAGGCGTCGGCGAAGACCTTGCCCTGGCCGTCGATGCGCACGAAGGCCGGGGCGTTTTCCGCGTACCAGACCAGGGTATGGCAGAAGAGCCGCATGCCGTGGCCGCGGGCGAAGGACGCGATGGTGTCCGGCGCGTCGAAGCGGAAGGTCCCGTCGTCCCGCAGGATGTACTCCATCTTCATCTCCCACTCCGGCGTGATCTGGGAGAAATTGCGGGTCAGCAGGGCGGCGAAGGCCGGATCGGGCAGGTTGCCGCTGGAGACCGCGCAGCCGACCGGGAAGCGGGCGACCGACTTCAGCGGCGGGGCGTCGATCGGGGTCGGGGTCTGGCTCTGCGACGGCCGGCTGCAGGCGGCGAGCGCCGTGGCGGCCAGGCCGGCCAGCACGCCGCGCCGGGCGAAACGCCGCGGCCTCATCGCGCCTTCCGCCGCAGGCCGAGTTCGTCGAGCGCGACGGTTTCGCGCCGGGACTCTTCCTTGACCGCAGCCAGACGCGCGGTCTCGGCAATGTGCTCGAACCGTTTCAGCGCCTCGAAGGCCTCGGCCAGGCCGTCGCGGGCGCCGGCTTCTTCGGCGGTCAGGTTGGCGATCTCGCCTTGTGCGGCGGCGCGCCGGTTGCGCATCGCCTGCAGGAAGCCGGCCCTGTACCAGCCGGCCTGGGCGTCCTGGTCGGCGCGCGCGATCTCGGCCTCGGACTCGGCCGCCATGATGATCAGACGCAGCTCGGCGTCGGCGCGCCGCGCGGCCACATCGGCCAGCCGCCGCTGCAGCATCTCCACCTCATAGCTGGAGATGCGGATCAGCGACTCTTTCCAACTCATGCCGCTTCACCGGCGAGAATGGCCTCGAGGCGTTGGAAGCCGTCGTCGAGACTGGTCGCCTCCTCCTTGTCCTGGGTCAGGAAGGTCTCCAGGGCCGGGTTCAGCAGGATGGCGCGGTCGACATTGGCGTCCGAGCCGGCTCGATAGGCGCCGATGCGGATCAGCTCCTCCATGTCGGAATAGGCCGCCAGCGTCTGGCGCGCGCGGGTGACGATCTCGCGCTCATAGGGTCGCTGGCAGGCCGGCATGGTGCGGCTGATCGACTTCAGCACGTTGATGGCCGGAAAGCGGCCGCGTTCGGCGATGGCGCGCTCCATGACGATGTGGCCGTCGAGGATGCCGCGCACGGCATCGGCGATCGGCTCGTTATGGTCGTCGCCGTCGACCAGCACGGTGAACAGGCCGGTGATCGAGCCGGCCTCGCTGCCGTCGGGGCGGATCGGGCCGGGACCGGCGCGCTCGAGCAGCTTCGGCAGTTCCGAGAACACCGTCGGCGTATAGCCCTTGGTGGTCGGCGGCTCGCCGGCGGCCAGGCCGATCTCGCGCTGGGCCATGGCGAAGCGGGTCACCGAGTCCATCAGGCAGAGCACCTCCTGGTCCTGGTCGCGCAGGTATTCGGCCACGGCCAGCGTCATATAGGCGGCTTGGCGGCGCTTCAGAGCCGGTTCGTCGGAGGTGGCGACCACCACGATGGCGCGTTTCAGCCCTTCCTCGCCCAGGGTCTCCTCGATGAACTCGCGCACCTCGCGGCCCCGCTCGCCGATCAGGCCGACCACCACCGCGTCGCAGTCGGCCTCGCGCGCGAGCATCGACAGCAGCACCGACTTGCCGACGCCGGACCCCGCAAAAACCCCGAGCCGCTGGCCGCGGCAGCAGGTGGTGAAGACGTTCATCGCCCGCACCCGCAGGTCCAGCCGCTCGCCGACCCGGCCGCGCGCGTGGGCGGCGGGCGGCGGCGCGCGCAGCGGATAGGCGGCGGGGCCTTGCGGCAGCGGCCCCTTGCCGTCGATCGGCTCACCGAAGGCGTCGATCACCCGGCCGCGCCAGGCCAGCGTCGGGCGAACCGTCGCGGCCTCGGGCGCGATGCGGATCTCGGCGCCGGGCGCGACCCCCTCGACCGGCCCGAACGGCATCAGCAACGCGCGGTCCTCACGGAAGCCGACCACCTCGGCCGCCAGCGGCGTATTGGCGCGGCGTTCGATCATGGCGCGGGCGCCGACGGCCAGGCGCGTCAATCCACCGCGCGCCTCGATCAGAAGCCCGCTCACCGCCGCGACTCGACCCGAAACGGTGAGCGGATCGATGCGTTCGACGGCGGTCAGAAGGTTGCGCAAACGTTGACTCTCCAACAAAAAGGAGTCCTTGCGCTGTTGTCGCGCAACGAGTTTAAATTGCTGTGAAGATCGCGAATGGGTTGGTGGATTCTCAAGGAATCCAATGACAAAAATAGTTAATGCCAACGCTTGCGACGCGAATCCAAATCACCCTAGATTCGTTTTCGAAAGGTTCACGATTAACCAAGTTTAAAGGTCCTTAAGACTTAAATTGGCATGTGGACTTTCGGGGCGGGGACCGAGTTTCCGTAATTAATCGCCGCCTTCGTGCGGGGAGGGGCTTAGATGCGGGTCTTGTTGATCGAGGACGACAGCGCCACGGCGCAGAGCATCGAGCTGATGCTCAAGTCCGAGGGATTCAACGTCTATACGACCGACCTCGGTGAGGAAGGCGTCGATCTGGGCAAGATCTACGATTACGACCTGATCCTGCTCGACCTCAACCTGCCGGACATGAGCGGCCTGGAGGTTCTGCGGACCCTGCGAGTCGGCAAGATCAACACCCCGGTGATGATTCTGTCGGGCACCTCCGAGATCGACACCAAGGTGAAGACCTTCTCCGGCGGCGCTGACGACTACATGACCAAGCCCTTCCATAAGGACGAGCTGGTCGCCCGCATCCATGCGGTGGTGCGGCGCTCCAAGGGCCACGCCCAGTCGGTGATCAAGACCGGCGACATCACGGTCAATCTCGACGCCAAGACGGTCGAGGTGAACGGCGCCCGGGTGCATCTTACCGGCAAGGAATACCAGATGTTGGAACTTCTTTCCCTGCGCAAGGGCACGACCCTGACCAAGGAAATGTTCCTCAACCACCTCTATGGCGGCATGGACGAGCCCGAGCTGAAGATCATCGACGTCTTCATCTGCAAACTGCGCAAGAAGCTGGCCGCCGCCACCCACGGCAAGCACCATATCGAGACCGTCTGGGGCCGCGGCTATGTGCTGCGCGATCCCCAGGAATCCCTCGACGCGGCCACCGTCGCCGCCTAGGCGACGCCGACGCCGCCGTCTTACCGCGACGAGACCGAGGCGCGGCGCCACGCATTCGAAGCGGCGCTGCGCGATATCGAAGCCGGTCTGCCCAACCATCCCGACGATCTGGACGCCCTGTTCGAGCGCGGCGCCTTGCTGGCCGCCCTTGGCCGCGACGATGCGGCCAAGCAGGCCTATCTTGAGGTTTTGCAGCGCGACGTCACCCATTTCGCCGCCCTGACCAATCTGGGCGGCCTGGCCCTGGCCAGCGGCCATCGCTCGGCGGCGCTGAGCGCCTACGCCCAGGCGGCGGACCATTATCCCGACCGCGCCCCGGCGTCGGTCAACCTGGGCAATCTGCTTCTGGAAGACGGCCGGTTCGACGAGGCCCGCCAGCGCTACCAGACCGCGCTGGCCGCCGACCCGGACTGCGCCGAAGCCCACCAGGGCCTGGGGCTCACCCTCTTCGCCCTCGGCGAGGCGGCAACGGCCGATGCTCATTGGCGCAAGGGGTTCGCCGGCCGCGAGCTGGTGGCCAAACCCTATCGCGGCGAGCGCCCGCCGGTGCGCGTCCTGCTGCTGGTTTCAGGGCTGGGCGGCAATATTCCTACCGCCTTACTGCTGGACGACCGGGTCTTCGCGATCACCGCCCTCTATGCGGAGTTCCACGACCACACCCGTCCCCTGCCCGCTCACGACCTGGTCTTCAACGCCATCGGCGATGCCGAACTGTGCGGCGAAGCCCTGGCCGGCGCGGCCGAGGTGCTGGCGCGAACCGCCGCACCACTGATCAATCCGCCGGAGGCCGTCCTGGCCACTACCCGGGAGACGAATGCGCGCCGCATGGCCGGCCTGCCCGGCGTCGTCGCGCCGCGAACCGAACGGCTATCTCGGCAGGACCTTGCCGACGATGACGCGCCGGCGCGGCTGGCGGCGGCGGGGTGGGACTTTCCGCTGCTCTTACGCTCGCCCGGCTTTCACACCGGCCAGCATTTCGTGCGCGTCGAGACCGCCGAGGGCTTGTCAGACGCGGTCGGCCGCCTTCCGGGCGAGGGCCTGTTGGCGATCCAGCCGCTCAACGCCGCCGGCGCGGACGGTCTGGCGCGCAAATACCGGGTGATGATGATCGACGGCGAACTCTATCCGCTGCACATGGCCGCCGCCGCCGACTGGAAGGTGCACTATTTCACCTCCGCCATGGCCGAGCGCCCCGATCTGCGCGCCGAGGAGGCGGCCTTCCTGGCCGACATGACGAAGGCGATCGGACCCCGAGCCACGGCCGCCTTGCAAGCCATCCAGGGCCGGTTGCGGCTCGACTATGCCGGCGTCGACTTCGGCCTTTCCCGCGACGGCGACCTGCTGGTCTTCGAAGCCAACGCCACCATGACCATCACGCCGCCGGAGCTCGACCCGATCTGGAATTACCGGCGCGCGCCGATCGGCCGGGCGCTGGCGGCCGCCAGATCGATGCTGCTCAACCGCGCCGCCACCACCCCGACCGCCCTCACCGCCTAGGCGCGACCCGTTGTCGTGGACCGTCGGAATCATGACTATATATGTGCGTATGCAGGGAGATGAAGATGGCCGTAACCGAATCCGATCAGCCGCCGCCCGGGCCGATGATCGGTGGGGTGGACGTGCGCGATGTCGCCGGATGCACCTGCCTGCAGCTCCGTCGCGCCGGCCGGCTGGCGACACAGATCTTTGAAGCCCACCTTCAACCCGCCAGGCTGACGGTCGGCCAGTTCGGCGTCATGGCGCAGCTTTACGGCGCTTCGCTGTGGCGCGCGCCGATGACCATGAAGGCGTTGGCGAACCTCCTCGGCATGGACCCGACCACCCTGAACCGGACGCTGAAGCCGCTTGAGGCCCAAGGCCTGGTCACAACCGCGCCGGACCCCGACGACCGTCGCGCACGGTGCATCCAGTTGACGGCGTCCGGACGAGACCGTCTCGCCCAGGCCATGCCGCTTTGGCGCGCGGCCGACGAAGAGCTGCGCCGAACACTCGGCGCCGAGGCCGCGGTGGCGCTGAACGGCCTGCTCGGTCTCGCGGGGGAAAAAATGCGCCGGCCCGGCTGATCGCCCTGGACGACGGAAAGGTCGTGGCTTATAGACTGCATATGCAGCTTTATGGAGACCAGCCATGACGGCGACCGAAATCTTTTTGATCGACATGCCGCTGGGCTATCTCGCCTGGGGGCTGTGCATCGCGGTCTATGTCTGGCCGCGGCTGAAGGCGATGGATCGCGTCGACGCGCAACGCGCCATCGCCACCCTGCACAGTTTCCGTTTCTTCGGTCTGGTCTTCCTGCTGCCCGGCGTCGTCGGTTTGAACCTGCCGCGGGGCTTCGCCGCGCCGGCCGCCTACGGCGACCTCGCCGCCGCCCTGCTGGCCATCCTGGCGCTGCTGACGGTGCGCGTGCGCTGGCTCTTCTGGCCGCTGGTCCTGGCGTTCAATCTGGTCGGTCTGGCCGACCTGATCACGGACACGGCGATCGCCATCCGCACCAACCTGCCATCGGCGGCCGGGCAGCTCGGGGCGGCCTACGCCATCCCCATGCTCTATGTGCCGGCGCTGTTCTGGACCCACCTGCTGGCGCTGTGGCTGCTGCTGCGGCCAGCGCGTGCGCCGTCGGCGACCGCACCGATGTCCCTCCAAGCCCGGACAAGCTAACGCCCGTTCAGATAGACGACCGGCAGCACCAGCGCCGAGGGGTCATCCTTTGTCAGCACAGTCCTCTTGTCACTGTGGGAACGCGGTTGGCCCCTTCGCTAGCTCCACTGGGCGGAGCAACGCCACTTCGCGTCCGGTCCCAACCGGCTTAACACTGGCGCATGGCTGAAGACGCGCCCGCCGATCAAGAAGCGCAGGTCCTGTTGACGGACATCCGGATGGATGGCGTGAGCTTCTCGTCTGCGAGCATGACCGCTCCGTTCAGCGCTGCAGGCCTCAGCGGGCCTGTCTCCCTCTGCTACGTTGTCCGAGGCGGCCCAGTCTGGCTGGAGGTGGATACCAGCAGCCGGGCGATATTTGAGCTGGCGGATGGATCGGTGATCGGCCTGTCGGGTTTCGTCGACCACTGGTTCAAGTCGGCGCCGGAAACCCCTGTGGTCGGCGCCAAGACTCTGGCGATCCGCTCTCTGTCCGAGGCGAGCGATGGCCGCCCCACCCTGGAACTGCTGGTCGGCCACGCACCGATGGAAGCGCTCGCCCTGACCAACACGCTTAGCGGCGTGCTGATTATCCCTCCTGACGGCGGACGCGTTGCGCGGCGCATCGCGCGTGCGATCGAAGGTATCGAAGACGAGTTGAGGGACCCAAATCCGTTGCCCGGCACGGCTGCGATCGTGCGACGGCTGTCCGAGACCATACTGATGAACATCGCTCGCTGGGCCTCTGGACAATCGACCCAGAGCCAGGCGTCAGCACTGAACGCCCTCACGGATTTGCGGGTCATGCGCGCACTCGCGGCAGCGGCAAGATCGCCCCTCGATGTTTGGACGGTCAGCCGAATGGCCGCCATCGCAGGTATGTCGCGCACGGCCTTCGCCAAGCAGTTTAACGCCGTCACCGGCGACACGCCATTGCACATGCTCTCGCGATTGAGACTTCGGTCAGCCGCCGAGGCGCTCACGGCCGGCGCCGCGAACCTGGAGGAGGTCGCCGCGCTGGCCGGCTACGGCTCGGCGGCAGCCTTTGTCCGCGCCTTCCGCAGAGCCTACGACACCACCCCGGCGCGTTGGCGCGTCAAGCACAGCCACGGCCCGACTCGCACGTCGACTTGAAGCTGGACGATCGATCAATGAATGCGAACGGAGCGGTAAAGGCTCGGTTGGTCCCCGTGGTAGGCCTGGGGCAAGCTAGAAAAACAATGATCCCAGGGAGGATCCCATGTCCGTGCAAGCGGGTGGTCGCCAGTCAACCCTTTCAGGCCTCGACCTGAACACTCTCTTCGACGAGCGCGCCGGGACGATCAGCCCGGCCATCTATGCCGACCCCGAAATCTACGAAATGGAGCTGGAGCGTGTTTTCGGCCGCTCCTGGCTGGTGGTCGCGCACGAGAGCCAGGTTCCGGCCCCTGGCGACTTCATGACCAGCTACATGGCCGAAGACCCGGTCATCGTCGTGCGTCAAAAGGACGGATCGGTGAAGGTGCTTCTCAACCAGTGCCGTCACCGGGGCATGAAGCTTTGCCGGATCGACGCGGGGCGGGCTCGCGGCTTTATCTGCTCGTACCACGGCTGGGCCTACGACACGGCAGGCTCGCTCGTGAACGTCCCTCTCCAGGAGATTTCGTTCCCGGACATCGACAAGAGCCAGTGGAGCGTGCGCTCGGCGCGGACGGAAATCTACAAAGGCCTGGTCTTCGCCACCTGGAACCAAGATGCGCCACCTCTGGCGGAGTTCCTGGGAGATGCGGCTTTCTACCTCGACGCCGTGCTCGATCGGTCGGAGGGCGGCGCCGAAGCCATCGGCGGCATCGCCAAGTGGCGCATCCCCTGCAATTGGAAGTTCGCCGCCGAACAATTCGCCAGCGACATGTATCACGGCATGTTCTCTCACTCGTCGCCCCAGATCGCCTCTCATACCAGCGATGGACCAAGGCCCGATCCCGCTCAACTCCCCGGCCGGCAGTTCCGCTCGGACCGGGGGCATGGCACCGGCTTCTTCGTCTCGGACACTCAGTGGCATTTCCGGATCAGCCAGAGCGCCGAGATCGTCCCGGGGTTCGATCCGCAAGCCACCATGGACCGGATCACTCAGCACAGCGGTAGGGCGCGCGCGAACGTGGCGGCTCAACACATCACAATCTTCCCGAACTTCTCGGTGTTTGCCGGCGTCGACACGGCGCGCATCTGGCACCCACGGGGGCCGGGAGAAATCGAGGTCTGGGCGTTTGGGCTGGTCGACAAGGCCGCCAGCGCCGCGGAGAAGGAACAGGCCCGCATCTCCACGCTTCGAACCTTCAGCCCGGCCGGGACCTGGGAGCAGGACGACGGCGAGAACTGGGTCGAGGTTCAGCGCGTGCTGCGTGGCCGGGAAGCCCGCAAGACCGTGTTGAATATCCAGATGGGCCGCGGAAGAAAGCCCAACGCGGACCCGGACTATCCCGGCGCGATCGACCTGGCCTACTCCGAGGAGGCCGCCCGCGGCTTCTACGCCCACTGGCAAAAGCTGATGCTGGACGCCGATGGCGCCGCCACCCGGGAGATTTACGCTCATGCCGCAGAATAGACCCGCCCTGGATATGCTTCGCGCCACCGCCCAGGTGAGCCGCGACCTGCAGCAGGAGATCGAGCAGTTCCTGTTCTACGAGGCTGCCGTCCTCGACGATCACCAATACGACGAGTGGGCCGACCTGCTGGCCGACGACATCCACTACTTCATGCCGCTTCGCACCACGCGAGGGTCGCGCGATCGCGCTAAGGAGTTTTCCGGGCCGCACGACATCGCCTATTTCGACGACAGCAAGGTCTCGATGGCGCAGCGCCTTCGCAAGCTGAAGACCAGTTCGGCCTGGGCCGAAGAGCCGCCCAGCCGCACGCGACACTTCCTGACCAACACCCGCATTCAGCCGCTGGCGACCCCGAACGAATTTGAAGTCACCTCCGCCTTCCTCGTCTACCGCAACCGCGCCGAGGATCAGACCGACCTGTTCGCCGGGGAGCGCATCGACGGCCTGCGTCGTGTCGAAAGCGCCGCCGGATTTCAGCTATTCAGCCGTCACATCTTCCTGGATCAGGCGATGCTGCAGGCGAACAACATCAGCTTCTTCTTCTGATGGCCCGCCCGGGAAGCCTCGAGGGCCAGGTCGCCCTGGTCACCGGCGGCGCCTCCGGGCTCGGACGCGCCATTGTCGACCGGTATGTCGCCGAAGGCGCGCGGGTCGCGGTGCTCGATCGCTCAGCAGAGCGGCTCAAGGCGTTGGAATCCGAACACCCCGGTCTCGCCCTCGCCTGCCTGGGGGACGTGCGCTCCCTCGCCGACAACAAGGCGGCTGTCGAACGGTGCTGCGACACCTTTGGCGGTCTCGACTGCGCGGTCGGCAACGCGGGGCTGTGGGACTATTCGACGGCCCTGGTGGACCTTCCGGAAGATCGCATCGATGCGGCATTCGACGAGATCTTCCAGGTCAACGTGAAGGGTTATCTGCTGCTGGCCAAGGCCGCGGCCCCGGCCCTCGTCCGTAGGGAGGGGTCCTTGATCTTCACGATCTCCAACGCCGGGTTCTACCCCAGCGGCGGCGGGCCTCTCTACACCGCTACCAAGCATGCGGCGGTGGGGCTGGTCCGACAGTTGGCCTACGAACTCGCCCCCTCTGTGCGCGTCAACGGCGTGGCGCCCGGCGGCATCCATACCGACTTGCGCGGCCTGCAAGCCCTCGACATGGGCGAGCGCTCGGTCGCCAGCCTGAACATGGGCGCCTCGGCGCATCAATGGGTGCCGATCGGGCGGCTTCCGACGCCGGAAGAATATGCCGGCGCCTACGTGATGTTCGCCTCGCGCAATGACGGCGCGGCCGCCACCGGCGCGGTGCTGAACTATGACGGGGGTCTCGGCGTGCGCGGTTTTAGTCGCACGTCCGGGGGCGCCGGCCTCAAGGAACGTTTCACTGCGGAGAAGAACCCATGAGCGTCAGTTGTCTTGGATACGTGGGCTTCAAGGCCAAGAACATGCCCGCCTGGTCGACATTCGCATCGGACGTGCTCGGCCTGATGCCCGCTGACGCCCCGGATGGCAGCCTGCGCTTTCGCACCGATGCCCAGAGCTGGCGGGTCAGCGTCGAACCCGGCGATGAGGACGATATCGATTTCGTCGGCTTCGAGGTCTCAGGTCGCGAAGCTCTCGACGAGTTGGCGGCGCGCCTGAAAGCCGCGGGTCTGGTGACAGGCAACGACGATGCGGAACTCGCCGTTGAACGCGGGGTCACCGGGCTGGTGTCCTGCCGTGACCCGCAAGGACTTCGGGTCGAGATCTACTATGGACCGACCGAGCGCCACGAGACGCCCTTCGCCTCGGCCGCCGGCGTCAGCGGCTTCGTGACCGGCGAGGAGGGGGTCGGACACGTTGTCATGACGACGCCGGACATCGCCAAGACCCGAGCCTTCTACCAGGACATCCTCGGCTTCCGTCTGTCCGACATCATCCGCATGTCGGCCGGACCGGGGCGGGCGATCGAGATGGAATTCTATCACTGCAATCCGCGCCACCACACTCTGGCGCTGGTGCCAGTCCCGGCGCCGAAGCGGCTTCATCACTTCATGCTGCAGGTCAACACCCTTGACGAAGTCGGCTTTGCGCTTGAACGGGCAGAGGCGGCCGGCGTGACCATCACGGCGACCCTCGGCCGGCACACCAATGATCATATGGTGTCGTTCTACGCCCGCACGCCGTCCGGCTTCGAGGTCGAATACGGCTACGGCGCGAGGACCGTCGATGACGCCACCTGGCGCGTAGCACGTCATGACGCCCCCAGTTCCTGGGGCCACAAGCGCGTCGCTGCGCACTAGTTCGGGAGAGCCACGATGGACCTTGGGATCGCTGGACGGTCCGCGATCGTCTGCGGAGGCAGCGCGGGCCTCGGGCGCGGCGTGGCCGAGGCCCTCGCCGCCGATGGCGTGAATGTCCTCCTCGCCGCCCGCTCGGAGGACAGGCTGAAACAGGCGGCTGAGGAGATCGCCGCGAGCGCGCCCGGCAAGGTCACGTGGGTCGTCGCCGACGTCACCACGGACGCGGGCCGAGAAGCCGTGCTCTCCGCCTGCCCGCAGCCAGACATCCTGGTGAACAACGCCGGCGGGCCGCCGCCCGGGGACTTCCGCAACTGGTCACGGGAGGATTGGCTGAAGGCGATCGACGCCAACATGCTCTCGCCCATCTTCCTGATCAAAGCCACGATCGATGGGATGATCGAGCGGCGCTTCGGACGCATCGTGAACATCACCAGTCACATGGTGAAAGCGCCGGCGGCGATCCTGGGACTATCGAACGGGGCCCGGGCGGGCCTGACCGGCTTCGTCGGCGGCCTCTCCCGCGATGTGGCCCAGCACAACGTCACCATAAACAACGTGCTGCCCGGCCAGTTCGACACTGACCGGCTGCGGTCCAACCACGCCCGCTTCGCGCAGGTCAGCGGCCGAGACCCCGAAGCGATGCGCGAGGGCGCGCGCAATCAGATACCGGCCAAGCGGTTTGGTGAGCCGGCAGAGTTCGGCGCCGCTTGCGCTTTTCTATGCAGCGCCCAATCAGGCTTCATCACCGGCCAGAACCTGCTCCTGGACGGCGGCCAGTTCCCAGGCCTTCTTTAGTCATGAATGGCGCAGAGAGCCTGGTTCGGACGCTGACAGACTCGCGCGTGACCGTCTGTTTCGCCAATCCCGGCACTTCCGAAATGCACTTCGTGGCTGCCCTGGACAAGGTGCCGGAGATGCGGCCCGTGCTCACCTTGTTCGAAGGCGTCGCCACCGGTGCAGCAGATGGCTACGCCAGGATGACTGGTCGTCCGGCGGCGACCTTGCTTCACCTCGGCCCGGGCCTCGCAAATGGCCTGGCGAACCTCCACAACGCCCGCCGGGCAGGTGTGCCCTTGGTCAACATCGTTGGCGACCACGCCACCTATCATGGCCTCTACGACGCGCCCCTGACATCGGACGTGGTGGGCTTCGCACGGCCCGTGTCAGGCTGGGTTCACTCCTGCACAAGCGCCCGATCCACCGGCGCGGACGCCGCCCGTGCGGTGCAGGCGGCGCGGAGCGCGCCCGGCCAGATCGCCACCCTTATCCTTCCCGCAGATACCGCTTGGAACGAGGCCGAGGGAGCCTCGCCCGCTCTTCCCGTGGCGATCGCTGCGCCAGTTGCGGAGGCCGCCATCAAGCGCGGTGTGGAAGCCTTTCGGTCGGGGCGTCGGACGGCTTTGCTGATCAGGGGCGAAGCCTTGCAGGCTGTCGGTCTGGACGCGGCCGGACGCATCGCTGAGTCAACCGGGTGCCGGCTTCTGTGCGACACCTTTGCGCCCCGTCTCGACCGAGGCGCCGGCCGCGTCACCGTTGAGCGAATTCCATATTTCGCAGAGCAGATCGTTGAGCTCCTCGGCGACGTGGAACAATTAATCCTTGTCGGCAGCAAGCCGCCCGTCGCTTTCTTCGCCTATCCCGATAAGCCGAGTTGGGTGCTGCCCGCTGACTGCAAAATCCTCTGCCTAGCCCAGGATTTTGAGGACGGGCCGGAGGCGTTGGCACGCCTCGCGGAGGCTTTGGGGCCAACAGGCAAGGCCCCGCGACTTCAACTACTCGTGCGCCCTGAACGACCGAGCGGTAAATTCAACGCCTTCACCATCGGCGAGGCGATCGCGCACCTGTTACCCGAGGATGCGATTCTGTCTGACGATGGTGCGACCTCTAGCGGCGGGACACTGCAGGCCACGGTAGGTGGGCCCAGCCATACTCATCTAGCGCTGACCGGCGGCGCGATCGGCCAAGGCCTGCCGCTCGCGGTGGGAGCTTCAGTGGCGTGCCCGGATCGCAAGGTGATCTGCCTGAGCGGCGATGGCAGCGGCATGTACACGCTGCAGGCCTTGTGGACGATGGCCCGGGAACGGCTCGATGTGACAACCGTCGTTTTCGCCAATCGGTCCGACCGGATCCTCAACGTGGAACTCGGCCGCGTGGGCGCGGGCGAGCCTGGGCCGGCCGCGCTCTCGATGCTCGACCTATCTAACCCGGAGCTTGACTGGGCTGGTCTCGGCAGAGATCTCGGAGTGGAGTCTAGCCGGGCGGAAACCCTTGAGCAGTTCATCGGTCAATTCGAGGACGCTATGCGTGGCCGTGGGCCGCGCCTCATAGAGGCTCTGATCTGGGCTCGGGGCTCTGGCTGAAGCCCGATCCAGAGCGGGTGCTCTCCGCATCTGGTTGCGGGGCGCCTTACCCCGCTACGGGCATCGCGTGGCTCGCCAACAAGCTCGCTCCCGACGACGTCAGCCTGCAGCCTAGCGAAATTCTGCTCTGTGGTTCATCCACGCGGCCGGGGCTCGCAAGGCCCGGCGATGTCTTTCACGCCGACTATGGCGCCCTCGGCGGAATAGACATCCGCTTCTCGCGGGCGGGCGAATCCGCAGGCTAGAGTCGGACAAACCCAAGGGGGTTTCAGAAAGGCGCTCAGCGCCGCCGCGCGCGGACCCAGCTGAACTCGGTGTTGTCGTAGCGATCGGGGATGAATTGCGCCAGCACCAGGCTGACGGCCGTCAAAGCAACCGCGGCGATGCCGACGGCCAGCACGGGATCGAGCATCTTGCCCCTCCTCAAGTCCAGTTCACTCTGAAGCTCAACGCGAAAGCCGAAGAGTCGATCCACGAGGTCGGGAATAGTCGCCCGGGGCCGCCAATTGCGCCGCTCGCGGTCGTCCGGCGCCCGATTCCAGGGCATTGACCCTGCGTCCAACGCCAGCGCCTGACCGCAAATTCGCTTGGCGGCGCGAGTTGGCGTGGCGCATGCTGGCGTGGCGCGCTTGGGAGACTCTGATGGCCGACACCGGAACAACGCTGGCCGAAGAGGCGCGGGCCAGGGCCTACGCCACGCCACTCGAAGACTTCCAGGTCCACGAGATCGACCACTTCACCTCCGACACCCTCTGGCCGTGGTTCGAGCGGCTGCGCGCGGAGGACCCCGTCCACTATACGGCGGAGAGCGAATACGGTCCCTATTGGTCGATCACCCGCTTTGCCGACATCGTCGCCTGCGAGAGCGACGTGGCGCGGTTGTCATCCTCGCAGAAGCATGGCGGCATCACCCTGTTCGAGCCGCCGGAAGGCGGCGATCCGGCGCAACGTTCGGAGGATCGGGCCAACTTCATCGCGCTCGACCCGCCCCGCCACGACGCCCAGCGCAAGGTGGTGTCGCCGATCTTCTCCACCCCTTCGCTGCTTGAGCTGGAGCCGCTGATCCGCGAGCGGGCGGGTAAGATCCTCGACGAACTGCCGATCGGCGAAGAGTTCGACTTCGTCGATCGCGTCGCCGTCGAGCTGACCAGCCAGATGCTGGCGACCCTGTTCGACTTCCCGTTCGAGCAGCGCCGTCTGCTGCCCCGGTTCTCCGATCTCCTGCTCTCCGGCCCGGCCGCAACCGAGGAGGCGAACCAGCAGCGGCAGGCGGAGGCGTTCGCGACGCTCACCAGTTTCATCCCGCTCTGGAACGAACGCCGCGGCGGCGCCCAGCGCAACGACCTGATCTCGCTGCTGGCCAACGATCCGGCCACCGACGGGGGCAACAACCCCGAAAACTACATGAGCAACATCATCCTGCTCATCGTCGCCGGCTCGGACACCACCCGCCACTCGATTACCGGCGGCCTCTTGGCCCTGAACCAGCACCCGGCCGAGTACGCCAAGCTGCGCGCCAACCCCGGCTTGCTGGAGAGCGCGGTGCCGGAGATCATCCGTTGGCAGAGCCCCGTGGCCTACATGCGCCGCACGGCGCTGAGCGACGTCGAGATCGGCGGCAAGACCATCAAAAAGGGCGAGAAGATCGCCATGTGGTACGTCTCGGGCAACCGCGACGAGACCGCCATCGAGCGGCCGAACGAGTTCATCATCGACCGCGCCCGTCCGCGCCAGCACGCCGCCTTCGGCTTCGGCATCCACCGCTGCCTCGGCCAGCGGCTGGCCGAAATGCAGCTGCGCGTGGTCTGGGAGGAGATGTTGCGGCGCTTTCCGGTGATCGAGGTTGTGGGCGAACCCACCCGGCTCACCTCCAGCTTCGTCAAGGGCTTCACCGGCCTGCCGGTGCGCATTCCCGCCTGAGCAGGCGGCGCGGCGCGCGACGAGCGCCCTTGCCGGCGCGCGTGGTGAGCTAGCCGCGTCTGGCGATCAGCACCGAGTTGAGGCCGCCGAAGGCGAAGGAGTTGGAGACCAGCGCCTCGGCTTCGAAGGGCTGGGTTTCGCCCAGCGCCAGCGGCAGGTCGCATTCCGGGTCCGGCCCCAGATACCCAAGAATGGGCGGCGCGACGCCTTCGCGCAGGGCCAGTATTCCGAGCAGAAACTCGATCGCGCCGCCGGCGCCGAGCAGGTGACCGTGCGATGACTTGGTAGCGATCACCCGATGACGCTCCACCGCGCCGCCCCACAGGCCGCGCATCACCTCGGTCTCGGTCTTGTCATTCAGCGGCGTGCCGGTGCCGTGGGCGCTGACCAGGACCGGCGTGTCGGCTGCAAGGCCAGCGTCGGCATAGGCCCCGCGCACGGCCGCGCCCGCGCCCTCGGCGCTGGGGGCGGTGAGATGGCCGGCGTCGGACGAGCCGCCGATGCCGATGAGTTCGGCATAGATGGTCGCGCCGCGCGCCCGGGCGTGCTCCATCTCCTCCAGCACCAGCGTCGCGGCGCCCTCGCCCAGCACCATGCCTTTGCGGTCGATGGAGAACGGCCGACAGGCGTCGGTGGCCATGGCCTGCAGCGCCAGCCAGGAGTACCACGAACCGAAGTGGAGGCTGGCGTCGCAGCCGCCGGCGAGCGCCACCTTGGTGCGGCCGGCGCGGATCATGTAGCTCGCCTCGGCGATGGCGTGCGCCGACGACGAGCAGGCGCTGGAGATGGCGAAGGCCACGCCCTTGATGCCGAAGATCATGGAGAGCTGGCTGACCGGGGCGCTGCTCATGGTCTTGGGAATGGTCAGCGGGTGAACGCTCGCCTGCCCTTTGAGCAGGATGCGCACATAGCCCTCTTCCATGGTGGCGTTGCCGCCGCTGGCGCCGCCATAGACGATGTTGGCGCCCGCCAAGACCTGAGGCTGATCGATCAGGCCGGCATCGGTCAGGGCTTCGTGGGTGGCCACCACGGCCATTACGGCGACCCGGTCGAGTTGGCTCGCGATCCGGCGGCCGGCATAGGCTTCGGCGCTGGCGGTGTCGACGCTGTCGATCCAGGCGGCGGGCCCATCCTTGATCAGCCGCGGATGGTCCGGATGCGGCTGGTTGACCCTGCGGATGCCGATCTCGCCGGCCTTCAGCCTGGACCAGTTGACCGAAACGCCCTGGCCGAGCGCCGAAATGCAGCCGAGCCCGGTGACCGCGACGCGCACGCTCATGTCTTGGCCGCGGGCTCCGCGGCGGCGGGGCCCGATTCGGCCACCGCATTGGCTTTCACCTCGATAATGTCGACCAGCTGCTTGACCGTGGTGACCCCTTCGAACTCGGACTGTTCCAGCACGATGCCGAACTTGTCCTCGAGCGCGAAGACGATGCTGATGATGTCCAGCGACTGGATTCCCAAGGACTCCAGCGTCGCGTCCGGCGTCAGCGCCGAGCGCTCCACCAGGGACTCCTCGGCGATGACATCAAGGATGCTGTCTTGGCTGACCGACATTCGACTCCTCGCGAGATCAAGATGACTGATCCGCCTTATAGGTCATCGCAAACGCAATCACACCCATCGATCGAAAGCGTCGCTGTACGGTGACGCGTCCGGCTTGCGCCGCAACGCGGCGGTGAACACGCCGGCTCTGTAAGCCCCTCGCGCGTCGCGTTCCCGCCCTTGACTCGCCCGGGCCGGCGATGCAACCAACCTGCAACCGTTGAGAGACCGCGCGCAAGGTGATCGCCGGTTAGCTATGAACGCGAAAAAAGGCGCTAAACAGATGAAACCCGGTGAGCAAGTTCACACGCCCAACCGCCTCGACGTGGCGCTGGGCCTGCGTATTCGTCAACGGCGCAAAGCCCTGAGCGTGTCGCAGACGGCGCTCGCCGATGCGATCGGCCTGACCTTCCAGCAGATCCAGAAGTATGAGCGCGGTTTCAACCGCGTCAGCTTCTCGCGGCTGGTCGATATCGCCCATGCGCTCGACTGCCGGGTGGTCGACCTGATCGGCGACCTGGACGACGCCAGCATCCCGAGCCCCTTGTTCCGCCAGGACACCGCCCATCTGCGCGAGTCCGGCGCGCCGGACCTGCTGGCCGCCTACGCCGCCGCGCCGCCCACCCTGCGCAAGGCGGTGCTGAAACTGGTCCTGGAGATCGCCAAGGATCATCGCGCCCGCCAAGCCGCCGACGCCGAGCCGGACGCCGAGCCGCGCAAGCGCATCGGCAAGCGCTGAAGCGTCCCTGTTAGAGGCGGTCGCTGAGGATCGCGCGGAGTTCGCGCTCGAGTTCGCCGACCGTGAAGGGCTTGGTCAGCAGGCGCGTGCCTGCGTCCAGCACGCCGTTGTGGACGATGGCGTTGCGGGTATAGCCAGTCATGTAGAGCACGCGCAGGTCGGGCCGCTGCCTTAGCGCCGCCTCGGCCAGCCGCCGGCCGTCCATCACCGGCATCACCACGTCGGTGAGCAGCACCGAGATCTGCGGATGCTCGCCAAGCCGCTCCAGCGCCACCGCGCCACAGTCGGCCTCGATCACCTTGAAGCCCAGCTCGCCAAGCGCGCCGACGGCGACCTGGCGCACGCCGGCGTCGTCCTCGACCACCAGCACAGTGAAGCGCTCGTCGATAGGGGCTTCGGAAAGGGCCCTGGCCTTGGCCTCGACGGTCGCGCCGCGCGTGTCCCTTGGCAGATAGAGCTTCACCGTCGTGCCGACGCCGACTTCGCTGTAGATTTTGACGTGGCCTTTCGACTGCTTCAGGAAGCCGTGCACCTGGCTCAGGCCAAGCCCGGTGCCCTGGCCGACCCCCTTGGTGGTGAAGAAGGGATCGAAGGCCTTATCCACCACCTCCGGGGTCATGCCACCGCCTGTGTCGGTGACGGCGACCAGCACATATTGACCGGGCGTCACCTCGACGTGGCTGTCGGCATAGGCCTGGTCGAGGGCGGCGTTGGAGGTCTCCAAGGTCAACTTGCCGCCCGCCGACATGGCGTCGCGGGCATTGACCGCCAGGTTGAGCAGCGCGCTCTCCAGCTGCGGGCAATCGACGAAGGCGCGCCAGAGGCCGCCGGCCAACACCGTCTCGACCACCACGGTCTCGCCAAGGGTCCGGCGCAGCATCTCCGAGATGTCCGAGACGCACTTGTTGATGTCGGTGGACTTGGGGTCGAGCGGCTGCAGCCGTGAGAAGGCCAACAGCCGCTGGGTCAGGGCGGCGGCGCGATTGGCGCCGGCGAGGGCGTTTTCCGCCGACCGGACGAGCCGCGGCTCGTCCGGGGACAGCCGGCGCAGCAGAATGTCCAGATTGCCGATGATGATCGCCAGCATGTTGTTGAAGTCATGGGCCACCCCGCCGGTCAGCTGGCCGAGCGATTCCATCTTCTGCGCCTGGCGCAGTTGGGTCTCAACCTGCTCACGCCGGGCCATCTCGCTGGCTAGGCTTTGGTTGCGGCTTTCCAGATCGACCTCGTAGCGTCCGGCGGCGCCGATCACCAGAAAGGCCAGGACGCCCGCCAAGGCGACGGCGATCGGGACCGTCACGTCGAGTGTGCCGCCCAGCTGGCGCGCCTGTTGCTGGCGGGCGTCCAGCAGTCTGACCTCGGCGGCGTCGAACTCATCGGTCGCCACCCGTATCCTGTGCATCAGGTCGCGGCCCTGATTGGTGCGCACCAGGGTGATCGCCTGATCGGCATGGCCGTCATTGCCCAGGGCGACGGTGTTCGCCAGCTCGGCCATTTTGGCGTCGATCAGCGGATACAGCCGGTCCAGCCTGGCCTGCTGGTCGGGGTTGTCGTGGGTCAGGTCGTGCAGCCGTGCGCGCAGGGCCGGCAGGTCCAGCTGGGCCTGGGTGAAGGGGGTCAGATAGTCCAGGTCTCCGGTCAGCAGGTAGCCGCGCTGGCCGGTCTCGGCGTCCTGAACGGCGCTGAACAGCCGCACCTCCGCCTGCCGGACCAGGAGCGAATGGGCCGACCACTGGTCGGCCTGCGAGGCGGTCATCACGGCGGCGAGCGCGGCCAGTCCCGCCAGCACCAGAAGGCCAAAGCCGACGACGACCGGGAGACGCCGGTCTCCGCGCAGCCCGCTCCACCCTGCCGGGATGATCGTCGCGACCATGCAATCCCCCAACACGCCCAGCGACGGCGCATCAACTACCCTCCTAAAGCGGGTTGGGGAAAAGTGCGAAGCGGTTTTCCGCCCAATGCCGCAGCCCGAGTCTTGCCGGCTCGGCCGTGGCCGATTCAGAGCCTGGAACGGCCACGCTTTACTTAAGTGTTACTCACCGCCCGCCAAGTCTACGAATCTTAAAGTGTGTTAGCACGGAACTTTTGTCTCTTGAGGCGGTTTTTCTTGTTGATGAAACCGGAAACCAAACCCCCCGTCGTTCTTGTCGCCGAAGACGAGGCCCTGGTCCGCCAGCTGAGCGTCTACGAACTCGAGGACGCCGGTTACCGCGTGATAGAAGCCGCTAACGCGGGACAGGCGATCGCGATCCTCGAAACCGGCGTTCCCGTCGATGTGCTGTTCACCGACGTGAACATGCCGGGCGGGATGGACGGCATTCACCTGGTTCACCTCGTCCATACGCGTTGGCCCGACGTTCAGCTGATCGTCACCTCGGGACGGGCCGACATCCCGGAAGCGGAGCTGCCAGACCACGGACACTTCATTCGCAAGCCCTATAGGCTCAGCGAAATGAGCGAAATGGTCGGCCGCCTGGCGGCGCGATAGGCTTTTTCGGCGGCCCAGGAACTTTTGGCGCGCGGTTCCGGTTTATGTATTCGAGGTGCGGGTCGTGAGTAAAAGTCTGATCTTTCCCCTGTCGATAGCGATGGCCGCGGCGACGCTGGCCGGAGCCGCACGCTCGGCCGCTATTTGCCAGGGACCGCAGCCGGCCAGCCGCGTCGCGATCCACGGCCCGGTGCTGGCCGTTCCCGACGGGTCCAGTCTCTGCATCGCGACCGGCACATCGCCCTCGGCCTGGGTCAGGATTCCGCTGTCTCACCTGCAGGTCACGCGTCCGGCGCTTATGGCCGCCGCCTTCGGCAAGAACGCCACCTGCGTCGTCGACGCCCAGGGTCGCGGGTCCTGCGTCATCGAGGGCCAGTCGCTGGCCGCCGCCCTGCACCAGCCCGAGATGGTCGACGCCGCCCTCGACTGGCGCTGACCGCCTTTTATCCGTGACTGAGCGCGTCGATGGGAACGGGTCCGCCCGCGCGTTGTTCTTGGCCCATCGTCCTTGTTGCGAGAGGCCAGATCCATGAGCGATGTCCACCTGAAGAGCGCCGACGCCGCCGCCAAGGCCGAGCGCCGCATCCAGGCCGGCCGCGATCGGCAGGACCAGCAGGCCAAGGCCAAGAGCGCCCGCAAGCCCGCAAAGGCGATGCAGGCCGGCGCGCGCATCTATCCTGAGCCGCCCTTTCCCAAGCAGCACCAGCCCAAGCCGGGGCGCGAGTCCGACCTCGAGCCGCAGCCCATGTACGACGCGCCCTACTACAAGGGCTCGGGCAAGCTGGAGGGGATGGCCGCCCTGATCACCGGGGCCGATTCCGGCATCGGCCGGGCGGTCGCGGTGCTCTTCGCGCGCGAAGGCTGCGATGTCGCCGTCGCCCATCTGGATGAGCACGAGGACGCCGAGACCACCCGGCGCGCGGTGGAAAAGGAAGGCCGCCGCTGCATCCTGATCTCGGGCGACGTCGCCGAGGTAGATTTCGCCGAAACGGCGGTCGCGGCCGTGCTCAAGGCGTTCGGCCGCCTCGACGTGCTGGTCAACAACGCCGCCTTCCAGGAACACGTGAACGACTTCGAGGACCTGACCGAGGAACAGTTCGACCGCACCCTGAAGACCAATCTCTACGGCTATTTCCACATGGCCAAGGCGGCGGTCGCGAAGATGAAGCCCGGCGCCGCCATCGTCATGACCGGCTCGGTCACCGGCATCCTCGGCAATGAGGACCTGCTCGACTATTCGATGACCAAGGGTGGCATTCATGCCTTCACCCGCTCGCTGGCCACGCACCTGGTCAAGAAGGGCATCCGGGTGAACGCCGTAGCGCCCAGGCCGGTCTGGACGCCGCTCAATCCCGCCGACAAGCCGGCTCAGGCGGTCGCCAAGTTCGGCGCGGAGACGCCGATGAAGCGCCCGGCCCAGCCGGAGGAGATCGCGCCGGCCTACGTCTTCCTGGCCTCCCCGCAGTGCTCCAGCTACATCACCGGCGAAATCCTGCCGATCATCGGTGGCTATACCGGCGGCTGAGCCGGATAGTGCGTCGGCGCCGCCGTCCGTCTCCTGAGGGAGACAGGGCGCTACAGCCAAGTCTCCGCTAAACAAGCTGAAATCGTGTGGTATTGAGTTGACGGGGGGCTTCGCTGCAACTGCCGCCGGTCGGAAACCGGCGACGCGTGAGTGGGGGCTCGAAGGGGTTGATGTTTGGGCGGGGTCGGGGCTTACACAGCCCTTGGCGGCTATTCGCAATAGCCGCCGTTGCAGCGTGCATGGCTGGAGTCGCGGCGGCCCAGGAACTGGCTTCAGGACAGCCAGCCGCCACACCCAGCCGGGTGGAAGACCTCCGCGATCTTTCGATCGACCAGCTGTCCCAGGTCCAGGTCACTTCGGTCAGCAAGAGCCCCGAGGCGTTGAGCGACGCCGCGTCGGCGATCTATGTCATCACCCACGACGACATCGTCCGCTCCGGTTCGATCAGCATTCCGGAAATCCTGCGCCTGGCGCCCAACCTCGACGTCGTGCAGACCAGCGCCAGCAGCTACATCATCACCGCCCGCGGATTCAGCGGCAATATTTCCGACCAGAACTTCACCAACAAGCTCCTGGTGCTGATCGACGGCCGCAGCGTCTACACGCCGCTGTTTTCCGGGGTCTACTGGGACATGCAGGATGTCACCGTCGAGGACATTGATCGCATCGAGGTGATCAGCGGACCGGGCGCGACGCTCTGGGGTGCAAACGCCGTCAACGGCGTGATCAACATCGTCACCCGAAAGTCGAGCCAGACCCAGGGCGGCGTCATCGACCTGGCCGCCGGCAGCCTGGGCTCGAGCCTGACCGTGCAATATGGCGGCCGGATCGGCGACGACCTGACCTATCGGGTCTACGCCAAGACTTTCAACGACTACGACACGCTGACCGCCACCGGTCGGCGCGCCGGCGACGCCTGGTCCAAGCCGCAGGGCGGTTTTCGCCTGGACTGGACGCCGACCACGGCTGACACGGTGACCCTGCAGGGCGACGGTTATAAGGGCGCGGAAAACCAGCCCGGACAGCCCAACCAGGACATCGCCGGAGGCGATGTTCTCGGCCGCTGGAATCACGTCTTCACCAATGGCTCGGACCTACAGGTGCAGGCCTATTAAGACCGGGTCGATCGCAGCACCTCCGGCGCCAGCGCCGGCTTCACCGTCGACACCTATGACCTGGACGCGCAGGACAGCCTGGACATCGGCGAGCGCAACGAGGTGGTCTGGGGCGGCGGCATCCGGTCGGCGCACTACACCATCAGGGGGACGGCGACACTGCTGTTCCAGCCGGCCAGCCGGACGCTCAACCTGGCCAACGCCTTCGTCCAGGACACCTTCTCGATCACGCCGACGTTGAAGCTGATCGGCGGCCTGAAGCTGGAGGACGATCCCTATTCCGGGTTGGCGGTGCTGCCGGACGTGCGTCTGTCGTGGAAGGCGACCGACCAGGTGTTGCTATGGGGCGGGGTGTCGCGGGCGATCCGCTCGCCGACCCCGTTCGACCGCGACGTCATCGAGAAGATCGGTCCCCGGGTCTTCCTGGTCGGCGGCCCCGACTTCCAGCCCGAGACGCTGACCGCCTTGAGGTCGGGACCCGGGTCGAGGCCTTCTCGCGCCTGTCGTTCTCGGTCTCGGCCTATTACAATGTCTATGACGACCTGAAGACCATCGAGTTAGGGCCGACCGTCATCCCGCTCCGGTGGGGCAACATGATGCAGGGCTCCACCTACGGCGTGGAGGTTTGGGGCGAGTATCGCGTCGCGCCGTGGTGGCGGCTGGCGGGCTCGTTCGACGATCTCGAAGAGCATCTGACCTTCAAGGCGGGCGCGAGCCGTCTGCTCGGCCTCGCCGCGGCCGGCGACGACCCCGAACAACAGGCCTCGATCCGCTCGTCGATGGACCTTGGCCACCGCGTTACCTGGGACGCCGACCTGCGCTACGTCAGCGCCCGGCCAAACCCGGCTGTGCCGTCCTATGTCGAGCTGAACAGCCGGATCGGCTGGGCGATCAACGACCATGTCCAACTTTCTGTGTCTGGCTTTAACCTGCTGCACGCCTATCACCTCGAATTCCCGGCCTCGGAGGCCAGCGCCGTGCCGCGCAGCTTCCTCGCCGAAGTCCGGCTGCGTTTCTGACCGTGGCGCAGAGCGCGCCAGCGATGACCTTGGCCGGCGCGCTTCGGCTGGCCGTGGTGGCGCTTGCCATTTCGAGCATCGCCGCGACGGCGCGGGCCCAGGAGTCGCTGGAGACCGCGGTCAAGGCGGCCTACCTCTACAAGTTCGCCCCCTTCGTCGGATGGCCGCAGGCGGCCGGCCGCACTGGCCAGCCCTTCGTCGTCTGCGTCGTCGGGGCCGACCCATTCGGGGCCGTGCTCGATCGAGCCGTCGCCGGGCAGAAGGTCGGCGACCGGCCAATCGCTATCCGCAGGCTGGCTGCCGCCGCGCACGACTCGCCTTGCGAAATCGCCTTTCTCGGTGGCTCGCGCGCACAGAGCGTCAAGGACGAGCTCGCGGCCCTGTACGGCGCGCCGGTCCTGACCGTCACCGACGGATCGCCTGTCACCGGCGTCATCGACTTCGCACTCACCCAGGGGCGCGTCCGGTTTCGCGTCGATGATCAGGTCGCCGCCGAGGATGGCCTGACCATCAGTTCCAAGCTCCTCGGCCTCGCCATATCGGTGAAGTCCAGGAAGACGTTGGGGTCCAACCCATGAGCGACCCATTCCGCTTCTCCGATCGTGTGCGGCTGTTTTTCGTCCTGGCCAGCGCGGTCGTCCTGGTCGCCGCCAGCATCGCGGTGGCGCTCTATGACGAGAACCAGTACCAGCGGCAGACCGCCGAGGCCGCCACCGTCCAGGCCCGGGTGCTGGCCGACACCGTCACCGCCGCCCTGTCCTTCGGCGACCATGAGGCGCTGCAGGAATATGTGAACGCCTTGCGCGCCAATAACGGCCTGGATGCCGTGGGCATCTTCGACGACCACGGGCGGCGCGTGGCCAGCTTCACCCGCTCGCACATCGCCGATCGCCTCTCCGAGGTTAAGACCCCCGCGACGGCGCCCGGCCAGATCATCGTCTTCGCCCCGGTGGCGCAGAGCGGCGTCCGGCTGGGGACGGTCTATCTGCGCGACCGCGCCGAGCCCCTGGGCCGCCGGCTGAGCCGCTATGTCGCGCCCGGATTCCTGGTGCTGATGGCGTCTTTGATGTTCGCGGTGGTGAGCCTGGACGCCCGAGCGCTGAGACTGGCCAATCGCGAGTTGGAGACCCAGATCGCCGAGCGCGAGAAGGTCGAGGCCGCACTGCGGCAAAGCCAGAAGATGGAGGCCGTCGGCCGGCTGACCGGCGGCATCGCCCACGATTTCAACAACATGCTTGCCATCGTGATGGGCAATCTGGACCTTTTGTTGCGCCGGTTCGGCGAGGGCGATCCGAGGCTGGTGCGGCTGGCCGACCACGCCATGGAAGGCGCCAAGCGCGCGGCCGCCCTCACCCAGCGGCTGCTGGCCTTCTCGCGGCTGCAGCCCTTGCGGCCGACCACCATCGACATCTCCAAGACGGTCAACGACATGACGAGCCTTCTTCGCCGCACGCTGGGCGAGACCGTCGCGGTCGAAACCGTGTCGGCGGGAGGGCTCTGGCGCGCTCATATCGATCTGGCGCAGCTGGAGACGGCGATCGTCAACCTGGCGATCAATTCGCGCGACGCCATGCCCGATGGCGGCAAGCTGACCATCGAGACCGGCAACGCCTACCTCGACCGCGCCTACGTCCAGGCCGAAGAGGACGTCAAACCCGGCCAGTATGTGATGGTGGCGATCACCGACACCGGCGCCGGCATCCCCGCCGACGTCCTCGGCCAGGTCTTCGAACCCTTCTTCACCACCAAGCCGACCGGCATGGGCACGGGCCTTGGCCTGAGCCAGGTGCATGGCTTCATCAAGCAGTCCGGCGGCCATGTGCGCCTCTATAGCGAGGTCGGGGTCGGCACGACCGTCAAGCTCTACCTTCCGCGCTCCCAGGCCGACGTGGAGCAGGCGACGCCCGCCGCCACACGCTCGCAGGCCCCGGCACGACGCGAGGTGACCGTGCTGGTGGTCGAGGACGAGATCGGGGTGCGCCAATTCGCCGTCGAGGCGCTGAGTGAGCTCGGCTACGACGTGATCGCGGCCGATGGCGCCAAGGCGGCGGTTGAGCAGCTTGAGGCGCATCCGGAAATCGCCCTGATGCTGACCGACGTGGTGATGCCGGAAACCAACGGCCGGGTGCTCGCCGAACAGGCCAAGCGACGCTGGCCCACGCTGCGGGTCGTTTTCATGACCGGCTATACCCGCAACGCCATCGTGCACAACGGCGTCGTGGACGCGGACGCCCACCTGGTGAGCAAGCCCTTCACCGTGGCCCAGCTCGGCGCGGAACTGGAGGCGGCGCTGGCGCAGCCGGTGTCGGCCTAGGCCGCAGCGCCTCGGCTTTGTCGTCCGCTTGCTCGCCGCGGGCCAGCACCGCGGCGATCAGCTTGTCGGCGGCGATGGGCTTGGTGAGGTGGCCATCGGTGCCGGCCTGGCGCGAGGCTTCGGCGTGCTCGGGCATGGCGTTGGCGGTGAGCGAGATGATCCGGGTCCGGGCTGCGCCGATCCGCGCCTCGCGCTCGCGGATGGCGCGCACGGCGGTCAGGCCGTCCATCACCGGCATCTGCATATCCATCAAGATGAGGTCGAAGTCCTGCCGCGCCGCCGCTTCGACCGCCGCGGCGCCGTCCTCGACGCAGGTGAGATCGACGTCGATCGCTTCCAGGATCAGCTGCACCACGCGCCGATTGGTCGGATGGTCCTCGGCCAGCAGGACCCGCCGGCCGGCGCCTCCGATCACCGGCGCGATCGTCTCCAGCGCGTCCGAACAGGCCCGTTCGGCGGCCAGTGGCAAGGCGAGCTTCAGGGTGAAGACGGCGCCTTCGCCCGGTATCGAGGTCGCCTCCAGCCCGCCGCCCATGGCTTCGGCCAACGAGCGTGAGATGGCGAGGCCCAGGCCGGTGCCGCCATAGCGGCGGGTGATGGAGCCGTCAGCCTGTTCAAAGCGCTGGAACAGCCGCTCATGAGCCTCTTCGTCGAAGCCGATGCCGGTGTCGCGGACGGACAGCGAGACCCACAGGGTCTCGTCGCGGCATTCGGCGTCGACGCTGAGTGCGACCGTGCCGGCGGCGGTGAACTTGATGGCGTTGGAGAGCAGGTTGGAGACGATCTGGCGCAGGCGGGTGATGTCGCCGCTGACCGACGGCTGCGCCTCAGGCGCGATCCACACCTCGAAACACAGGCCCTTGGCCTGGGCGGCCGAGGCGAACAGCGCCGCGGTCTGGCGCAGACAGCCGGCCAGGTCGAACGGCTCGGCGCGCAGCTCGAGCCGACCGGATTCGATACGGGCCAGGTCGACCACATCCGACAGCAGGCCCTCAAGCGTCTGGGCCGAACTCTCGATCAGCCCGATCATTTCGCGCTGGTCCGGCGTCAGCGCGGTTCGCGCCAGCGCCCCCGCCACCCCCATGACGCCGTTCAGCGGCGTGCGGATCTCGTGGCTCATATTGGCGAGGAATTCGCTCTTGGCGCGGTTGGCGGCCTCGGCGGCGTCGCGGGCGTGCTCGACCTCCGCCTCGGCATTGCGCCGCGCGGTGATGTTCTGCATGGCGCCGACCAGGCGAAGCGGCCGCCCCTCATCGTCTTCGAAATATTCCGAGGTGGTGAAGGCCCAGACCACCTCGTCGTCGGCGCGATTGATGCGGTGTTCGACGCGGTAGGGTTGGCCGGTCGCAAGATGCCGTTCCCATTCGGCCTGGCAATGCGCCCGGTCGTCGGGATGGATGGTGCACCAGATGTCCTGGAACAGGGCCTCATAGGTGATGGGGGACTCGAAGAAGCTGTCCTGGGCGCCGACCGCGAACAGGGTCCGGGTGCGATAGTCCATCTCCCAGACGTGCATGTCGGACAGCGAGGCCGCGAGCGTCAGCCGCTGTTCGCTGCGGCTGGCCTGTTCCAGGCTGTCCAGGACCTCGGTCACGTTGATGCTGAGGATGGTGAGGCCGGCGACATCGCCGTCGGCGTCGCGCCAGGGTGAAATCTTGGCCTGCACCCACAGTCTGGAGCCGTCGGCGGCGATGAGGCGAACCCGATCCAGGGTCTGGGGCTCGCCGGCAAGCGCGTCGGCCCAGACCTGCTTCCAGCGTTCGTAGGACCCGGGAAAGAGGTCGTCGATCGTCTGGCCGTTGAGTTCGACATGCTCGACCTTCAGATCGCTCCGCCAGGTTGGGCTCCAATGCAGGATGCGCATGTCGCGGTCGGTCATCACGACCGCCGCCGGCGATGCCTCGACAAAGGCCGCCATGGTGGTGCGCGCTGAGTGCGCCTCAGCCTCGGCGCGCGCCAGATCACGGCGGGTCAGTATCTGGCCGCACTCGTCGGCGACCAGATCGGCGAGATCCTGCAGCGCCTGGGCGATGTCCGGATCGAACGGTCGGGGCTCGACCGCGCCGGTCTGCAGCGAGCCGATCGCCGTGCCGTTGGCCAGGCGGATCGGCGCGCCGGCGAAAAACCGCAGATAGGGCGGCCCCGAGACCAGGGGGCTGTCGCGCCACACCGGTTCCGTCGGCGCGTCGGCGACCCAGACCACCGACTGGCTGTCGCGCACCCATTCGGCGCCGGGCGCGCGGTCGGTGTCGATCTGCCGCTCCAGGCTGGCGCGCCAGACCTTGCCGTCGACCAGCATGACCACGTCGGCGGCCACCGGCCCGAGCATGGCCTTGAGGATATGGATGGCGCGCGCGAACACCGGCCGCGCCGCGGTGAATTCCGCCGCGTCCAGCCCAAGCGCCGCTGGCGCTGCCCGATCGGCCGTTGGTTGCATGCCCTGTCCCGAACTTGAGCGGGCAATCTAGCCAAGCGACCTTAAGAGCCGGTAAGCCGCAAAGCAGAATCTCGTCGATTTTAACGCAAGGGTTGACGCGGCCGCGAGCAAGGTCGCCCGTCCGTGGCCTGGAACGCGTTTGCGATCAGACAGATCGGCGTTAAGCCGCTCACAAGGCGTTTGGCGGGGCTTATGAATGAGGCGCGTGGTTTGAATCGTCTGACCCTCTTCGCCAAGGGCAATCTCGATCTGCGCGACACGCTGCATTCGCTCCGGCTGGGCGGGACGCTGAGCTGGAACGGCGTCAACGAGATCGTGCGCGAGCGCCACCCCGGCTGGACGATCCGCTTTCGCCACGAGACCTGGTCGCGCTCCGACGCCCTGCTGGAGGCGGCGGGCGCCGTGCCAGCGGACCTGACCGCGCACGACCTGCCGCTGTCCTCCCACCCCGCCGCCAGCCAGTTCAGCGCCGCGCTGTTCGAGACCGACGCCGACGCCATCGTGCTCTCCATCCAGCCCGACCTGATGATCTCGCTGGTGCGCAACCGCCGCCACGGCTACCGGCTGCTGCCGGCCGGCTGGCCCGACTGGCCGCCCGAGCACCGAGCCTGGATTCACGAAGACTTCGAGAGCCTGCCGGCGCTTGGCGTCGACCAGTCGATGGAGAATTTCGCGCGCATCGTCGAGCGGATCCGGGTCCACACCACCGCGCCGATCCTGATCTACAACGTCTCGGCGGCGGCGCCCGGCGACCAGATCCATTCCTACCTGGGCATGGAGGACAGCTTTTCCACTCGCATCCGCCAGTTCAACCTCGGCCTGATCGAACTCTCGCAAAAGACAGGCATATCGGTCATTGATGTCGACGCCATTCTCGCTCGGGCCGGGGCCGATCGCTTGAAACTGGACGCACTGCATCTCAACGCGGAAGGCTGCCGGCTGGTCGCCGCCGAGGTCGTGCGGGTACTCGACGATCTCGGCCTCTTCCAGGCGCCGGAGGACGGCCGTTGAGCCTGAGCGTGATCATCCGCAGCCGCGACGAGGCCGACCGGCTGCGGCTCACCCTGGCCTCGCTGACCCGGCAGACGGCCGAGGTCGAGGTGGTGATGGTCGACGACGGCTCGACCGATCACACCCAGGCGGTTCTGAACGAGGCCAAGGCCAAGCTGCCGCTGGTCGTCGTGCGCCATGCCGCGGCCAGGGGCCGCGCGGCCGCCTCCAACGCCGGCGCGCGGGCGGCCTCAGGCGAGCTCCTGCTGTTCCTCGACGGCGACACCCTGGCCGGACCTGACCTGGCCCGGCGGCATATCGAGCGCCATGCCGGCGGCGCGAGCCTTATCGGGCGGGGTGAGGTAATGCACCTGCGCTGCACGCGCTTTCTTGCCGACCCGGAGGCTGGGACCCCGCGACGCGGCGAAGAGGCCAGGATCGAACGGCTATCAGCGGACGAACTGGCGCGCATGCGGGTCACGCGTGACCAGGTGCTGGGAGAGTTCGAAACCATCCATCGGCGCGCCGAGCCAGGCGTCTATCCCGGCGCGGGTCCCCGTCGCCTGGACGAGATCGAGAGGACGGCCCTGCGCGACCAGCCCGACTGCGGCGTGCTGTGGGCTGCGGCCAGCGGCTCCAACCTCTCGGTGGCCCGCGACGCCTTCCTGGATTTCGGCGGCTTCAACGAGGCTCTGGACATCAACGAGCACCGCGAGCTGGCGCTCAGACTGTGCAGCGCCGGCGCGACGATGGCCGCGGTCGACGGGGCTTTCAGCTACCACCTCACGCACCGCAGCGGCTGGCGCGATCCCCTGTCCGAAACCCGTTGGGAGGAGATCTTCTACGCCGCCCATCCCATCCCGGCGGTCAAGCTGCTGGCGGTGTTCTGGGCCAGCCTGGCCCCCAGTCGCAACCTGCCGCCCGAGGCGCGCATCAGCTCCTTGGCCGAGCTGGAGGCGGCCGCGCGGGGCGCAAACGCCATCGACTACGACGCGGTGCGGCATGGGCTCGGCCTGCCGGCGCTGTCGGCGGCGCGCGCCCTCGCCGGAGCGGCGCAAGGACCGGCATGACCTCGCCCGCCCCCATCCGGATCGAGGCGGAGGTAGACCCTTGCGAGCATCCCGCCGTGCTGGCCGGCGCGCAACAGTTGGCCCAGGCGCTGAACGCCGCGACCGGCGCCGACTGGCCGATCCAGCTGCGCTACTGGGACCCGGGCGCTGCGCCGGCCACATCCGAGCCGGGCAGTGTCATCGTCCTGTCGCTGCTGCCAGACGTCGACCGCCGGGAGCCGTTCGCCGAAACGGAGGCGCGCTGGCGCGCCCGGCTGGCGCTACTTGCTGAGGGCACGGCGCCCGCGCTGATCTGCACGGTCTTTCGCGCCCTGGCCGACCGATGGGCGCCGGGCGGGCAGCAGCGCATCGAGCGCATCCGGCGGTTGGACCGGATGGCCGCGGACCTGTCGCACGACCATGGCGCCACTATCGTCGATATCGACCGCGCCTTCGCCCACATCGGCGGACGCGTACTCAAGACCGACTACCGGCTAAACGGTCGGCTGGCGGCCGAGGTCGCCGGCCACGCCCTGGTGCTGTGCATTCTGTCGCTGGCGCTCGACGAGGTGGTCTCGGCCGAGGTGCAGGATCGGGCCAGGACCTTCCAGGGCGGCCTGCGCGAGATCAACACCCTGGTCGGCCGCCGCCTGGCCGCGGGCTGAGCATGGACCGGCTCGCCGCGCTGAAGGCCATGCTGCTGATCCGCCGTTTCGAAGCGGCGCTCGACTCCCGGCCGGACCACGGGTTCCAGCTCTATTCCTCCGGCGAGGAGGCTGTCGCGGTGGGCGTCTGCGCGGCGCTCGCGCCCGGCGACCAGCTGCTGTCCAGCGGCCGCGCCATCGGCCCGGCCCTGGCGCGCGGCATCGATCCGCGGCTGGTCATGGCCGAACTGCTCGGCAAGGCGGCCGGACCCAGCGGCGGCAAGGGCGGCCGCGGCCACCTTGCCAAGCCGGACCAGGGCTTCTTCGGCGCCCACGCGGTGGTGGCGGGCAATATCAGTATCGCCGCCGGCGTCGCGCTGGCCGCCCAACTCGAGGGCAAGGGCGGCCTGGTGGCCTGCATCTTCGGCGACGGCGCCTGCGGAGCCGGCGCCCTGCACGAGACCCTGAACATCGCCGCGCTGTGGCGCCTGCCGCTGCTGCTGGTCTGCGACAACAACGGGCTCTCGGTCTCGACCCCGCGCGAAGCCGCCCTGGCGCCGGCGAAGCTGTCGGACCTCGCCGCCCCGTTCGGCGTGCCGGCTGCGACCGTCGACGGAATGGATGTGGATGCCGTGGCCGCCAAGGCCGCCGAATTCGCCGCCCAGGCCCGATCCGGCGCCGGCCCGGCCTTTCTGGAATGCCTTTCAGAACGGTTCTTCAGCCACTCGACCGGGACGCGGGAGACGCGATCGGCCGAGGTCATGCGCGGCGTTCTGGAGCGCTGCCCCATCCGCCGCCAAGCCGAGCGGCTGGGCCTGAGCGACACCGACCTGAGCCGGATCGAAGCCGAGGTCGAGGCCCAGGTCGCCGAGGCCATGGCCTTCGCCGACGCCTCGCCCTATCCCGACCCGGCCGAGGCGCTCCGCGATGTCGTCTGAGGCCCCGGTCATCAAGCTCTTCTTCCGCGAGGCCATCGCGCGGGCCGTGCGCGAGGAGATGGTCGCCGACGCCCGGGTCATCGTGCTCGGCCAGGACGTCGGCGCCTTCGGCGGCTCCTACAAGGAATTCCTCGGCCTTTACGACCAGTTCGGCGCCGCCCGCGTGCGCGACACCCCGGTTGCCGAGGCGGCCATGGTCGGCCTGGGCGTCGGGGCGGCGGCATCGGGTTATCGGCCGCTGGTCAGCATCACCTACATGGATTTCCTGATGCTGGGACTGGATCCGCTGGTCAACTACGCCGCCAAGGCCCGGTTCAAGACCGGCGGCCAGATCACCGCCCCGGTGGTGGTCAAAACCACCGCAGGCGCCAAGGGCCAGGGCGTCGCCCACTCGCAATGCCTGGAGGCCTGGCTGATGGGCGTCGCCGGCCTGGTGGTCGTGGCGCCCTCGAACGCGGCCGACGCCTATGGCCTGATGAAGTCGGCGCTGCGCCACGATGGCCCGGTGGTGTTCGTCGACCACAAGCGGTTGTTCCCGACCGCCGGCGAGGTCCCGTCAGCCCAGACCTGCACGCCGATCGGCCGGGCGGCGATCGTGCGTCCTGGCCAGCACGTCACCATCGCTGCGCATGGTTACATGGTGCGCGTCGCGCTCGAGGCCGCCGAGCGTCTGGCGCGTGACGGGGTGTCCTGCGAGATCGTCGATCTGCGCACCCTGGCCCCGCTCGATGTCGCGACAGTCGCGGGATCGGTGGCGCGCACCGGCGCGCTGGTCACGGTCGAGGAAGGCCAGCTCGCCTGCGGGGTCGGCGCCGAGGTGGCGTTTCGCGTCCAGGAGCAGGTCGGGCCGGTGCGCGTCGCCCGCGTCGGCGCCCTGCCCGCGCCGGTGTCGTCCAACCCGGTCCTGGAAGCCGCCGCCATCCCCGACGCGGCGCGCGTCGTGGACGCGGTGCGCCGGGTGCTTGACGCCTGAGCGGGCAAAGGCGAGAGGGGGCGCGGGGGTCCTCGCATGATCTATACACTGACCGTTCCCGGCCCGATCGAAGATGTCGATGAGGTGCGGGTGTTGGAATGGCATGGCGCGGTCGGTCACGCCTTCGCCGTCGGCTCGCTGATCGTCGAGCTGGAGACCCACAAGGCCCTGGTCGAGGTCCGCGCCGGCCAGGGTGGAACCCTGCGCCAGATCGTCTGCGCCGAGGGCGACTGGCAGGCGATCGGCGCGCCGCTGGCGGTGCTGAGCGACCAGCCGGACGAGCCCCTGCCCGCCTCGTCGGACGGCCTGCAGATGCTGGCGGTGGAGTTCGAAGTCAGCTAGCCGCCGGTCCAAAGCCGGGCACACCGCGCGCGCCCAGGATGTGCAGGACCTCGCCGCGCACTTCGGCCTGCAAGGCGCCGCTCGTGTGGACGCCGTCCGGCATGTTCACCTGGCCGCCGATCTCGGCGGTGATGGCGTCGAGATCGACGATGTCGATCTCGGGCTCGCGAGCCAGGTCGTGCAGCATAAGGTTGAGGTCCTTGACGAAGATGCTGGTCAACGTGCTCGCCATCGGCTGGTCGAACCCGACATAGTTCTGCAGGTCCTCGTCGCCGGTGGTCGACATCCGGTTCATGATCAACAAATGCTGCGGCAGCCGGCCCGGCGCCGCGCGGACCATGTCGACCAGCTGGCGATAATCGGCCGCGATGTCGTCGAGGCTCTGCTCGACCCACTCGAAGTTCGCCCTCAGCCACGGTTCAATGTTCGGGGTCGCCGCGCCGATCCGGTGGCCGGGGATGCGCAGGCTGTAGCCCAGCCGGCGATGGCGCACGATGAGCATGGTTTCGGCATAGGCCGACAGCACCACCGCGTCGGCCGGGCCGGAACGGGAAAGGTCGGTCCGGCTCAGAATATCGTAGGTGTCCGCGAGCGGGGCGTCCCCCAGCGCCTGGAGAATGGCGGCGATGAAGATCCATTCACCAGGGTCGACCTGGCTTCCGATCGCGGCGAAATAGCCGATGATGTCGGCGGCGATCTCATCGTACTCCGCCTTGGTGCGCAGGGTCTGTTCGACGACGATCCGAGCGCAGGGCATCATCGGCTCCTGATCGGAGAGGATGGCGTGGGCCGGCCCGCCGATCGCCTCGAACAGCTCCAGAAAGGCGCTGCTTTCGCCGCGAAGCACGCCGGCCATGTCGCATATGCCGAGGCCGAGCACCGCCGCCGGTGGCGCGTCGGCGCTCGCCCGCCAGGCCCGCGAGCGGTTGTGCCAGCCGGTCAGCAGACCCTGCCGGCCCTCGCTGATCAGCGACTGCCGCCGGCCGGTCATGAACAGCAGCTCGAGCTCGTCCTCGGGTCCGGGCCGTGGTGCGGTAGAGTCCTCGACCCGCTCCAGATGGCCGAGCACGAAGTCGGGTTCCCAGAACTGGAACAGGTCGAGCGTATCAAGGAAACCGCCACGCGAACTGACCGGCGAGCGGCGGATGCGCCCGGAGAGTCGCGGCGCGAGCGCCACCTGCAGATCCGAGCCTTCGCTGGAAAACGGGTTGTCGAGCTGGCGCGCGCCGCGCACCGGAATGAGGCCGATGTTGCAAAAGGCGATCGCTTCGCCGGCGCGGCAAAAGGCCCCGTCCTCGCGCAGCCAGCGCATGCCGGAGCGCCGGACGACGAAGCCCGGCGGCGTGATCGGACCGAGCCGCAGCGGAACCAGGTTCAGCTCCAATCCCAGGCCGGTTGATGGATGATGGCCGCGATCGCCATGCGAACCGCCCGCGCGGGCGGGCCGTCGAGGGGCTCGTCCGGTGTGGAGGTGAATTGGGCGACCTGGGCGCCGGCCGCGACGGTTTCACGCCGCGAAACGGTCAGGCGCCGCAACCATGCCGGCTCGCGCAGCACGATGCGGTAATGCGAAATCGGCGGACAGTCGTGCGGCGCGGCGGCGCTCAGATCCACGGTCATATCGAGCAGCTTGGCGCCGACCTCGAGCGACTGACCTTGCGATGGATAGACCCACTCGACGATGGCCTCGGTCATATAGTCGTTGATGCGCGGTACGATCAGGTGCAGCAGCAAAGGCGAGGGCTCCGCGGAGATCGGATGAACCGTTCAACCCATGCACACGGCCCCGCTGGCCGCGTCAAGGCCCCGGCCGGCCGCGAGCCTGGTCCGGCGCGGCTGGGCGTCAAAGGCGGCGCCAGGCGCGGGGTCGCCAGCGAAGCCGAGATCATCGCCCTGCTGCTGTCCCAGGGCTGGGTGGGCGAGGTCCGGTGCGGCGAGGCGGCGCGGGCCGAGCGCGAGGCGGGCGATACGCTCGACCGGTTCGTCGCCAACGGCCTCGGGTTTCAGCGCTCAGCCGGCGGCGAGCGGCGCTTCGATCCGGCCGAGGTGACCAATTTCGCGGCCTGGCTCAGCCTCGAGCACGGCGATCCGCACTGGGCGCAGCGCTGCGTGCCCACCTGCCGGCGGTTCGCCTGGGCGGCGCACGGGCTGGCGGAGGACGCGGGCCCTTGCGCGCCGCCGCCGACCGCACTGGGTCCGAGGCGGTTCAAGGTGCGCTTCAGGCGGCTGTTCAATCTGCACGGCCTGGCCGCCGACGCGCCGGTCCGCCTGCGGCTGCCGCTGCCGATCGAGGATGCGGCGCTC
Organism: Caulobacteraceae bacterium; assembly: GCA_041691315.1. Lineage (GTDB taxonomy): Bacteria > Pseudomonadota > Alphaproteobacteria > Caulobacterales > Caulobacteraceae > Poindextera. The sequence goes on from JBEPUW010000039.1 coordinate 37,976, forward strand.
AGCGACCTTACTGTCGAGATCCTGCCCACCCCCGGCATCGAGGTCGACTATGCCAGGGCCGAGGCCCGGCTCGACGCCCGGCTGAAGGTTCCGGCGAACGGAGAGGTCGAACTGGGGTTCGAGGCCGCCTTTACCGCCCGGCCCAGCGGCGACGAGCCGGACCCGTCGCCTCTGGGCGCCGACGCGTTCGCCCTCTACACGCGGCCGCGGGAAGGCTTGATCGCGGTCAGCGATACGATTCGCCGCCTGGCCGACGACATCGCCGGCGACGCCGGCGATCCGTGGACGCAGGTCGAGCGGTTCTGGGACTTCCTGTTCGATCGGCTGATGGGCGGCGTGGTCAATTATGACGAGGTCGATCCAGCCCGCCCGAACGACTGGACGCTGGAGAACGGCTGGACCGACTGCCAGCTGGAGGCGGCGCTGCTGGCAGCGCTCTGCCGGGCGCGCGACATTCCGGCCCGGCTGATCAGCGGCTATGTGCTGGATGACGAGACGCCGTATCACCACTATTGGGCCGAGGCCTGGATCGCCGGACACGGCTGGCTGCCGCTCGACCTCTATATGAGCTGGCATTTCGCCAATGGCGGCCGCGAACCAGCTTGGCGCGACTATTATCGCGGCCGTCTCGACTACCGAATGAAGACAGAATGCCTGCCCAGGCTGTTCAACGGCACGGGCGCGCTCCGCCTGCCGCCAATCTGCCACCGGCTGTCGAGACTGCGGGACCAAGGCTCGGAGCTGGCGTTTTACGACAGCCTGACGGGCGCGCTGGTTTATCGCGATCGGGTCGCCATCCTCAGGGCATAGCCCTTAGCCGTCACCGCCGAGAACGAAGGCCGGGCCGTTGGGGCCTTGGACGGTGACCGGGCCTGGGCCGAAGTCGAAGGGGGCGAGGCCGTCGCGCAGCGCGGCTTCCCGGCGGCTCAACAGGCCTCGCGACAGGCCCAGGCTGGTCGCCAGCATGCGGTGATGGCCGTCGTTCCACGAATTGCCGCCGTGGCTGACATAGACATAGAGATGCGGCGCGCCGGCGAGGACCTCGTAGGTCCCATTGCGCCGCAGTTGCAGCACCAGATCCAGATCCTCGCCGAGCCGCGCGCTTTCGCCGGTCTCCGGGTAGAGGGCGGCCGACCGCGACCACCGCATCAGGGTGCCCGGATGGGCCCTGGCCTCGGTGGCGCGCCAATTGGTGCAGTAGAGGGTGTGCTCGGCGGGGAAGAACTGCATCACCTCCTGCAGGCAGACCCCCTCGGCCCCCGACCGGACCAGCGCCGCCAGTTGCCGCTCAAGGCGTTCGGGATGGTGCAGATCGTCGTCGTCCCACTGGCAGACCACTTCGCCACGCGCGCACGCCTTGCTGAAGTTGCGCAGTGCGCCCAGCGTCCGGGTCCCTGGGATTTCTTGGATGCGGATGTCGTCGCGGCCGAGCGTGGCCAGGAGGGTCCTGATGGCGGCCGTCGTGGGCTCTGGCGTACCGCCGTCCAGCACCACCACCAGTTCTCGCCGGGCATGGGTCTGCGCAAGATAGCCCGCGACGCTCCGCTTCAGTCCCGCGAACCGATCACGGCTCGGCAGAGTGACCATCAGGCAGCTGATAAGCGGCTCATCCGTCAACGGAGCGCCTCTCAGCCAAGCGTGAAGGCCAGGCCGTTGGAGGCCAGCACCCTCACCTCACCAGGCCCGAAATCGAAGGCGGCGAGGCCCTCGCGCAGCGCCGCCTCCTGGTCCCAGATCACTTCCCGGGACAGGCCGAATCCGGTCGCGATCCGGCGATGATGCTCCTCGCCATAGGTGTTTTGCCCGTGGCTGACATAGACGAACAGATGCGGCGCCTCGGTCATGACGTGGTAGCGGCCTCGCCCCTGCAACTGCCACATCACCTCCATATCCTCGCCGCGCATGGCCCGCTCGCCGACTTCCGGGTAGACGACCGGCGCGGTGGTGCGGCACATCATCGTCGCCGGCATGGTCTGTTCGGACGTGGGGCTCCAACTGACACAATAGAGGCTGCGGTCGCTCGGAAAGTACTGCATCACCCTCTGCATCGCCGTGGACTCGGCCCCCGCCTCGATCAACGCCGCAACCTGCCGCTGCAGGCGCTCGGGATGATGCAGATCGTCGTCGTCCCAGATGCAGATCAGGTCGCCGCGCGCATTGGCCTTGCTGAGGTTTCGGAGCGCGCCCAGCGTCAGGCCGGCCGGCGGCGCGAAGATGCGGATGTCGTCACGTCCGAGGCCGGCCACATGCGCCTTGATCGCGGGCGTGGTTGGCTCGGCGGTCCGGCCGTCGATGACGATCACCAACTCGCGCGGCGCGTGGGTCTGGACCAGATAGGCCGCGATGGCCTGCTTCACATAGGCGAGGCGCTCTGGAACCGGCAGCGTGACCATCAGACAACTGACCATCGGCCGACCGGGCAGAGGCGCGAGCGGTTGCGCCCAATGCGACGGCTCATCATCGCCGCCCAGCATGAAGGCAGGGCCGTTCGATCCTTGCACCGTCACCGCCCCAGGCCCGAAATCGAACACCGACAGATCCTGGCGCAGCTTCACGGCGCGGCGTCGGAGCAGCCCCGGCGACAGGCCGCGATAGCGCGCCACGCCGCGATGATGCCAATCGCTCCAGCTGTTGGCGCCGTGGCAGACATAGACATAGAGGTGCGGCATGTCGGCCAGCACGTGCAGACCGCCGCGCTCGCGCAGCTGACAGGCGACGTCGGTGTCCTCGCCCAGCCGCGATCGCTCGCCGCTCTCGGGGTAGACGATCGGCGTCGCGGTCCAGCACATCAGCGAACCGGGAAAGGCCGTCTCGCTGGCGGTGTGGAAGTTGAGACAATAGAGCAGGCGCTCGACGATGAAGAACTGCATGACCTGTTGCAGGCAGACCGCCTCGGCGCCCGACCGCACCAGGGCCTCGAGCTGCCGCTCAAGCCGCTCGGGGTGGTAGAGATCGTCGTCATCCCACTGGCAGACCACTTCGCCGCGGGCGTTGGCCATGCTGATGTTGCGCAGTGCGCCCAGCACCAGCGTTCCCGGCGGTTCGACGATCCGGATGTCGTCGCGCCCGAGCCCGGCGACATGGACCTTGATCGCCGCCAGCGCCGCCGGCGTCCCGCCGTTCGCCACGATGACCAGTTCGCGCGCCGCATGGGTCTGGGCGACATAGCCGGCCAGGCTCTGCTTCAGGCGCTCAAGCCGCTCGGGGACCGGCAGGGTCACCATCAGGCAGCTGATCAAGGGCACGAGGTTTCCCGGCCGCCAATCAACCGGGCGCCCCTTCTCCACTTGCGGGAGAAGGTGTCGGCAAAGCCGACGGATGAGGGATCGCACGGTGATCCCCGTAGCAAGGTCACGAACCTCGGCGGATAGGGCGATCGACCCCTCATCCGACCCCTTCGGGGCCACCGTCTCCCGCAAGGGGAGAAGGCGCGCGACGGGGCGACACCAATTGCGGTTCGCTGCGCACGGGTCGGCCTTCCTCGACAATCGGCGGATAACATCATCATACACTATCCGCGCCAACGCCAAGACCAGAGCCGCTCTCCGCCGGTAGCCGACTCCGCCGCATTGCTCTAACACCGCGCCATGGACGATCTCGATAGCCTCTATCAGCGGGCGTTCGAAGCTTATCGGGCCGGCCAGGCGGGCGCGGCCGAGCAGCGGTTGGACGAGCTTCTGGCGCAGGCGCCGATGGATCCGCGCGCCATGCTGCTGAAGAGCGTCGTGCACACCAAGGCCGAACCGGCCGCGTGCCTGGCCATGGTCGAGCAGGCCATGCACCTCGACCCGTTTAACGCCGAAACCTGGTACAATCTGGCCGTCTTCGAGGCCGAGCGGGGCCGCCTGGATGTGGCGCTCGAAGGCTATCGGCGAACGGTTCTGCTCGACCCGCTGCACGCCAACGCCTTGAACAACGGTTGCGAGCTGCTCAGGCGCTTCGACCGGTTCACCGATTCGCTCGAATGGGCCGACCGGCAGCTGGCGCTCGGCCATGCCAGCTGGGCCGCGCACCTGAACAGGGCCATCTGTCTGCTGCACCTGCGCCGGCTGGACGAGGCCGAGATCGCCTTCAAGCGCGCCCTGGCGCTCGATCCGGACCGGCCGATCATCCGCTGGGAGCTCTTTCCGCTCTATCTGTTCCAGGACCGTTTCGCCGAGGCCTGGGAGGCCTTCGAACAGCGGTTCGCCGCCGGCCATCTGAACGGTGTCTTCCACTATCCCTTCATGCAGCCGCTCTGGGCCGGCGAGCCGCTGGCCGGCCGCCACATCCTGGTCCACAACGAACAGGGCCTCGGCGACCAGATCATGTTCGCCAGCGCTTTGCGTGCGGTGATCGACCAGGCCGAGAAGACCACCCTGGTGGTGTCGGGCGAACTGGTTCCGCTGTTCCAGGCCTCCTTCCCGGCCGCGCGGGTGTTTCCGACCCGGGTCGGGCGGTTCGCAGGCGATCATCCGCCACCGGACTGGCTGGCCGAACTGGGTCAGGTCGATTACCAAATCCCTATCGGCGGACTGATGCATCGGCTTCGTACGCGTACGGAGGACTTTTCCGATCCGCAGGTCTATCTGCGCCCTTCGGAGGATGCGCGGCAGCGCTGGAGCAAGACGGTCGCCAGGAAGCTGCCGACGGCGAAGGGGGTGCGCGTCGGCCTGTGCTGGGCCAGCAATCCGGCGCTGTTCCGCATGGATTCGAGCCGCCGCGCCACCAAGAAGAGCATGGCCCTGGAGACCATGGCGCCGTTGGCCGCTGTCGAGGGCGTCCAGTTCGTCAGTGTACTGAACTGGAAGATAGATCCGATGCCCAAGGCCTTTTCAGGCGGCCGGCTGCTGGACGTCTCGACCGACCTGCGCAGCCTTGACGACACCGCCGCCCTGATCGGCGAGCTCGACCTGGTGATCACCGTCGATACCGCCGTCGCCCACCTGGCCGGGGCGCTGGGCAAGCCGGTCTGGCTGTTGCTGCACGACTTCGCCGACTGCCGCTGGTCGCTGACCGGCGATCGCAGCTACTGGTACCGCGACATGCGCCTGATCCGGCAGACCGCCCCCGGCGACTGGGACGGTGTTATCGCCGAGACGGCCAGGTCGCTCAAAGCCCTGGTCGCCGCCCAATGAGCGTCGATGCGGCGATGCAGGCCTGGAACCAGGGCCGGGTCGACGACTGCCTGGCGCAACTGCGCGCCCTGGGCTCCGACGCCGCCGACCAGCCGCTGGCCCTGCAGCTCTGGGCGCTGGCCACCGCGTCGAAGGGCCATCGCGCCGACGCGCTGGCGCTGCTTGAGCGCGCGGCGCGGATCGCGCCCGGCGACGCTCAAGCCCACTTCAACCTGGCGGTCTCGCTGCAGGCGATCGAGGAGATGCCGCGGGCCATCAGCCACTACGAGCAGACAGTGCGCATCGAGCCTGGCCATACCGGCGCGCTGAACAACCTCAGCGACCTCTACCGGCGGCGCGGCCGCGCGCCCGAGGGCTGGGACCTGATGGCCCGCTACCAGGCGGCCGGCGGCGGTATGGCGGGGTTGGAGATCCGCATGGCCAAGCTGGCCATGGATCTGCGCCGCTTCGACGAGGCCTCTGCCTGGTTCGACCGCGCCGAACAGCACGCGCCGGGCGACGCCTCGGTCGGCTGGGAGCACGCCATGCTCGACCTGGTGCGCGAGGACTTCGCGGCGGGCTGGCCGCGCTATGAGCGGCGGCTGGATTGCTACGGCTTCAACGGGCTGGGCATCTTTCCCTATGCCGCGCCGCGCTGGACCGGCGAGCCGATCTCCGGCAAGCGCCTGCTGATCCACCGTGAACAGGGCCTGGGCGACGCGGTGATGTTCGCCACCGCGTTTCAGGGCCTGATCGACGACGGCGCCCATCTGCACCTGGCCCTGGCTCCGCCATTGGCGCGGCTGATGGCCTTCAACTTCCCCAAGGCCCGGGTGTGGTCGAGCATCACCACCACCGGAACCGTAGTGCGCCAGCCGGAGCAGCGCTGGCTGGCCGTGGCCGGCCCCATCGACATCCAGGCGCCCGTCTGCAGCCTGGGCGTGCTGCGGATGATGGACGGCCCGCCCGAGCCGCGCGCCTATCTGCGCGCCGATCCGGCCGATGTCGCGGTCTGGGCCGAACGACTGCAGGCGCTTGCCCCCAAGGCGGCGCGCGCCCGGCGCATCGGTCTGGTGCTGGGCACCCGTCAGGTGCGCTGGAACGACGATGGCCAGACCCAGGCCATCCGCAAGACCCTGCCGGCCGCCCTGGCCGCGCCGCTGGCCGAGGTGAATCGCGCCCAGTGGGTGGCGCTGCACGACCGTGAGACCGCCTCGCTGCTGGCCGATCTCCCGGCGCTCGACATCGTCGATCCCAGTCCCTGGATCACCGATCTGGCCGACACCGCCGCCATCATCGAGAGCCTCGACCTGGTGGTCTCGGCCGACACCGGCGTCGCCCACCTGGCCGCCGCCATGGGCAAGCCGGTGATCCTGATGCTGTGGTGGAACGCCGACTGGCGCTGGGGCACAGGCCGCGCCGACAGCTACTGGTACCCGAACATCAAGGTCATCCGCCAACCCGCGCCCGGCGACTGGGCCAGCGTCGTCCAGGCCGTTGTGAAGGCACTGGGGTAGTCGCTCCCATAGACCGTCATCCCCCGCTGTAGCGAAGCGGAATGCGGGGGACCCATATGTGGAC
>JBEPUW010000040.1:0-41145 GCA_041691315.1 Caulobacteraceae bacterium
AGCCTTCGTGGCCGGTGTTCATGGCCTGCAGCATGTCGAAGGCTTCCTCGCCGCGCACCTCGCCCAGGATCACCCGGTCGGGCCGCATGCGCAGCGCGTTCTTGACCAGTTCGCGCTGGCGGATCTCGCCCTTGCCCTCGATATTCGGCGGCCGGGTCTCCATGCGCACCACGTGCGGCTGCTGCAGCTGCAGCTCGGCGGCGTCCTCGATGGTGATCAGCCGCTCCTTGTGATCGATCGCGCCGGAGAGGGCGTTGAGCAGCGTCGTCTTGCCCGAGCCGGTACCCCCGGAAATGACCGTGGAGACGCGCGATCGCACCGCGCCGTGCAGGAACTCGGCGACGCAGGCCGGCATCGCGCCCACCGTCACCAGCCGCTGCAGGTCGTAAGGTTTTTTGGAGAATTTGCGGATCGAGACCGCCGCGCCGTCAATGGTGATCGGCGAGATGGCGGCGTTGACGCGGCTGCCGTCGGGCAGGCGCGCGTCGACCATCGGCGAACTCTCGTCGATGCGCCGGCCGACGGTGGCGACGATGCGGTTGACGATGCGCAGCAGGTGGTCGTTGTCGCGGAAGCGGACAGGCGTCAGCTCGAGTTCGCCATGGCGTTCGATGAACACCTTGAACGGGCCGTTGATCAGGATGTCGGCGATCGAGTCGTCCTGCAGCAGCGGCTCGATCGGGCCAAGGCCGACCATCTCGTCGAACACCGAGGCGCCCAGCTGTTCCAGCTCCGCGCCGTTCAGCGGCAACCGCTCCTCGCGGGCGAAGTCGCCGACCAGCTTGCGCACCTGGCGGCGCATCTCGCCCTCGTCCAGCTTGTCGAGTTTGGAGAGGTCGATCTCGTCGATCAGCCGGCCGTGCAGCTTGATGCGCGCATCGAGCAGGCCGTCATCGCGGAAGAAGGCGGCGTCGACCGGGGTCTCCCGGGGCGCCGGCGGCGGCGGCAGGGAGGGTTCGGCGGGCGTCGCCAGGGCCGTGGCGATGACGGGGCTTAGGGATTTGGCGGCGAAACGGCTCATCAGGCGGCCTTGGTTCCGCGCGCATGGCCGCCGGTGAGCAGGTCTTCGGCGATGGCGGCCACGTCGCGCACGATCTTCGAGCGGGGCCGGTGTTGGCTGATCGGGCCGCCCAGATTGGCCGAGCAGGCGGCGGCTTCCCAGTCGGAGGTGATGATGCCGTCGACCTTGCGGCCCAGCGCCTTTTCCGCCTCGCCGCGCGAGGGGGCCGGGCCGAACATGCGGCTGGCCATGCGGTTCAGGATGATGCGTGGGTGCGCCCGATCCGGCAGCTCGGCCTCGATCTCGTGCGAGAGGGCGCGCGCGGCCAGCAGCGCCGGCACGGTCAGTTCGGAGACCACCAGGATCTGGTCGGAACCGGCCAGAACGTCGGCGGTCCAGGGCTGGCGGCCGCGCGGCAGGTCGAGCAGCAGAAAGTCATAGACCTGGCAGGCGGCTTCCAGGAGGCGCAGGACCGCGGCCGGGGTCACCTTGGAGAAGGCCAGCGGATCGCGCGGGCAGGCCAACAGGTCGAAGCCGCCGCCGACGCGCACGGAAAAGGCGTCGAGCAGGGCCGCGTCGATGCGCTCCGGCGCCGCCGAGGCGTCGGCCAGGTGCATGTTGGCGGCCGAACCCAGATAGGCGCTGGTGGCGCCATCGGCGAGGTTGAGGTCGACCAGCGCCACCCGGTCGCCGAGGGTGCGGGCGGCGAGCGTGGTGGCGAGTTCGATGGCCAGGGTGGTGCCGCCGGCGCCGCCGACCGCGGACAGGACGCTCCAGCATTGCGAGGCATGCACGGCTTCGAGCACGCCCGATCCGTCGGCCAGCAGCGCCGCGGCGCAGCGGGCCAGATCCGGCAGCAAGACCGGCTGGTCGAGCACGTCGGAGCGCTTCAATTTCAAGAGCGCGCGCGCCACCACCACCGGCAGATGCGAGCCGACCAGGATGGCCGCCGGCTGCGGCGCGCTTTGGGCCAGCGCGCCGATCAGGCTGGCCAGGCGCGCCGGATCGCCGGCCCCGGCATCGATCAGCACCAGGTCGGCGGGGGCGGCCAGCCGGGCCTGGCTGTCGAAGGCGTCGGGACCGGCGACCTCGAACTGGGCGCCCGGCAGGGCCTGCTCGGCGATGGCGGCAAGCCGTGGGCCGATGACCAGGATGCGACGTTGGGCGAAGGCTGCGGAACTCATCTGTCAGCTCACCGCGTCGCCACCGGCGGGTTGGTCCCCGGCTTGTAGGTCAGGCCGTCCAGGATCAGGTCGATGCCGGAGGGTTCCTGGGTGGCCAGCAGCGGATTGGGCAGGCTCTCGATGTGATCGACCGGCGACGTCAGCCTCGGCGTCACGATGATGATCAGCTCGGTCTGCTTGTGCTGCCAGTTGGCCGAGCGGAACAGGCTGCCCAGCACCGGCACGTTGCCCAGGCCCGGGACTTGGCGAACGGTGTCGTTATAGTCCTGCTGGAACAGACCGGCGATGGCGAAGGCTTGGCCGTCGCCCAGGTCGACGGTGGTCGAGGCGTTGGTCTCCAGGATGCCCGGTACGGTGATGCCGCCGATGGAGACCGCCGTCGACTGGTCGAGCTGGCTGACCTCGGGCGAGACCTTCAGGCGGATCTGGCCGTTGTCCTCGACGGTCGGGGTGACCTTCAGCTTCACGCCGTATTGGCGGAAGTCGAGGGTGACGCCGGTCAGGCCGTTGGGCACCGGATAGGGGATTTCGCCGCCGGCGAGGAAGCTCGCCTCTTCGCCGGACATGGCCATCAGGTTGGGCTTGGCCAGGGTGCGGATCACGCCCTTCTGCTCAAGCGCCTCGAGCCTGGCGTCGAACGACACCGTGCCGATCTTCCACGAGCCGGAGACCGTCGCCTGCGCCGGCTGACTGCCGGCGAGGCCCGAGCCCGAGTTGATTCCGAAGCCGCCGCCGGGGGTCGAAACGTCGAAATTGAAGCCGATATCCTTCAGCGACGAGCGGCTGGCCTCGATGAAGCGCACCTCCACCTCGACCTGCTGGTTGTTCGCCACCTTGATGGTCGAGGACACGCCCTTGGGCGCATAGCGTTCGGCGATCTCCGCCGCCCGCGCCGCCACTGCCGTGGTCGTTGCGTTGCCGCTCAGCAGCACGCCGCCGGCGAAGTTGGAGGCGGTGATGTGTTCGCCGGGAAGGGCGACCGCGATGTCCTGCTGCAGCGATTCCACGTCCTGGCCGACGCGCACGTCGATCACCTGCGCCAGGTGGTGGCGCTGGTCGTAGATCAAGAGGTTGGTGACGCCCAGCGTCTTGCCGCGGATGTAGAAGCTGTGGTCGGTGGTGGCCACCAGCTGCACCATGTCCGGCTGAGCGACGACGATCTCGCCGACCGGATAGTCGAGGCGGAAGGCCGCCGACTTGTCCTTGGCCACCACGATCATGCGCGAGCCGCTGTCGTCGGGCTCGGCCGAGGCCGCGGCGGGCCACAGCGTGGCCACGCCGACGACGGCCAGGGCCGCCATGGCCAGAGGCCGGCGAAGCAATGGGGAGACGGGAAGGGGATGCATGATCACAGGCCGGCGCTCGCAGATTCAAAGGGGACCTTGAGAGAGGACGCGGTGTCGCCGTTGACCACCGTCACCGACGCGCCGGTATCGATCCGGGGCAGCGCATCGGAATGGCTGGCCTTGGGATGACGCGGTGCGCTGGCGGCGTCGTGATGGGGCGCGGACCCGCCGACGGGGCCGAGGTCGTTGACCAGCATCGGACGGATCGGCGCGATGTCGACAGCGCCCGGCCGGCGAAGGGCCAGGGAAAGGGTGCCGTTCTGGCTGGCCAGGGCGAGCTTCTCGGCGTCGGTCATGGTGACCTCCAGCGTCGCGGTCGAGGCGACCGCCGGCGTTGTCGAGGTTGGGTTGGCGTTCAGGTCCATGCCGAGGACGCGGACGTTCTGGATCACCACCGAGGTGATCATCTTGCGTCCGCCGCCGGTCGCATTGGGCTGGCCGCCCGGGTCCAGGTCGCGGGTCAGCACCACGTCGATGCGGTCGCCTGGCAGGATGTGGCCGCCGCCGGCGGAGACGGCGGTGACGCCGATGGTGTAGGCGCGCATGCCGGGGTCGACCAGGGCGGCCAGGGTCTGGCGTTCGCCGGGGCCGCTCAGCTTCGACGGCAGAACCGGCTCCTGCTCGGCCATGGCGCTCAGCGCTATCGGCGGGCCGCCGTCCTGATTGAGGATCAGGCCGACGTTGGAATAGGCGCCCTGCGGCACGTCGCCGGCAGGCATCTTGATGACCTTGAGAAACTGGCCGTCGAGCTTGGCGCCCCAGGGGATCGGCTTGGCGGCGACCACCACCGACGCCTCGACAACCGCTGTGGCCGCCTGAGCCGACGAGATCGGATGCGGCGCATGGCTGGGAATCCACAGACGCGCGATCAACAGCGCGCCGATACCCAGGACCGCGGACGCTCCGATACTGACAATCGTTCCCAGCCGCATAGAGGCCCCCGAAATCCGAACTGACCCTCGACTAAGGTGTCGGGATCGTTCAGCTTATGCAGGGGGACCCCTTGCATTGTCGTTAATTGGTAAAGTAAACGGCGGTAAACCCTAATCGCGCCGAAATCGTTATCCGTATCTTAAAAGCTAACTACTGTATAATTTCGGCTGTACTCAAGTGTTGGCGATCAGGCCCCGGTGTACTTCGGCTTCCGCTTTTCGGTAAACGCCAACAGGGATTCGCGCTGGTCGTTGGTCGCCTTGCGCGCCAGGCCCAGGCCGACGGTTTCGTATTTTATCGCGTCCTCGAAGTCGGCCTCGAAGTTGTGCTGCAGCACGCGCTTGCTCATGCGCATCGCCAGCGGCGGCCAGCCGGCCATCTCGCCGGCCAGCTTCACCGCCTCCTCGACCAGGGTCGAGTGGGGGACCAGCCGGTCGAGCAGGCCCAGCCGATAGGCTTCCTCGGCCAGCACGGTGCGGCTGGTGAAGATCAGGTCCGCCGCGCGGCTGTAGCCAACCACCCGCGGCAGGAAATAGCTCAGGCCGGAGTCCGGCGAGAAGTTGCGCTCGATGAAGACGCTCTTGAAGCGGCTGTGCTCGGAGCCGACCCTCAGGTCGGCCGCCATTGCCATGCTCATGCCGGCGCCCGCCGCGATGCCGTTCACCGCCGCGATCAGCGGCTTGTCGAAATAGAAGAAGCGCCGCGCCCAGCGGCCGACCCAGCCGACCTCGTCCAACCGCTGGGTCTGCGACTGTTCGGCTGCCGCCGCCCGCGCTCGCGCCTCGACGCCGCCGCTCAGATCGGCGCCCGAGCAGAAACCGCGCTCGCCGGCCCCGGTGATGATCAGGGCGCGGATCTGGTCGTCGTCCTGGGCGGTCTGCACCGCCGCGTGCACCTCTTCACGGATCGCCTGGGAGATGGCGTTCAGCCGCTCCGGCCGGTTCAGCGTCAGGACGGCGACGTGCTCGTGGGTGTCATAAAGGATGGCTTCGTAGCTCATTGGGCGTCTCCCTCGCGGACGATTGACTTGACGCCACGTTGGCGGGCGCCCTTGGGTCAGCGTTGGCGTCCGCGTTCAACCCGGCTAAACGCTTTCGCCGACGCCGCGGACCGTCGCGGCATTTAAGCCCACCGGGAGGGTTCACGTCCATGAAGCTCGATTCCAGCATCGCCGCCGTCGTCACCGGGGGCGCCTCCGGCCTCGGCGCCGCCACCGTCCGCGCGCTTGCCGCCCACGGCGTCAAGATCGCCATCCTCGACCTGGAGCGTCAGCGCGAAAAGGGCGAGGCGCTGGCCAAGGAATTCGGCGGGGTGTTCTGCGCCGCCAACGTCACCTCGGAAGAAGAGGTCGATGCGGCCTTCGACGCCGCCCGCGCCGCCAACGGCCAGGAGCGCATCCTGGTCAACTGCGCCGGCACCGGCAACGCCGCCCGCACCGTCAGCCGCGACCGCAACACCGGCGAGATCAAACGTTTCGCCACCGACGCCTTCAACATGATCATCCAGATCAACCTGGTCGGCACCTTCCGCTGCATCTCCAAGTCGGCGGCCGGCATGCTGACCCTGGACCCGTTGGAGGACGGCGACCGCGGCGCGATCGTCAACACCGCCTCGGTCGCGGCCGAGGACGGCCAGATCGGCCAGGCGGCCTATACCGCGTCGAAGGCCGGCGTCGTCGGCCTGACCCTGGTGGTGGCGCGCGACCTCAGCCAGGAAAACATCCGCTGCAACACCATCCTGCCCGGCATCTTCGACACGCCGCTCTTGGCCGGCGCTCCGGAACCGGTCCGCGCCGCGCTCTCGGCCCAGGTGCCCTTCCCTAAGCGCCTCGGCGTCGCGGAAGAATACGCTTCGCTGGCGCTGGAGATGATCAAGAACGGCTATCTCAACGGCGAAGACGTCCGCCTAGACGGCGCCATCCGCATGGCGCCGCGCTAGCTAAAAGGCCCTCCCCCTCGATGGGGGAGGGTTGGGTGGGGGTGTGGCCGCCGAGTTGAAAGCTGAGCGCGAGCAGGCTCAGCGCCCGCTTGAGCCCTGACCTTCGCCGCCCAGTGAACACCCCCAACCCTGCCCTTCCCCCATCGAGGGGGAAGGGGTCTCTAAGTCGGCGGCGGCGGGCGGTTGGCCAGGTTGGCCAGCACCTGGTGGGCGTCGAAGGCGCGGGGGTTGCCGGCGGGCTTCGGGCCGTGGTGCATGACGATCTCGGCCGAGGCCTCGAACTGTTCGATGGTCTGCAGGTCGATGTCGCCGCCCCACGGGCCGCCGCCCCAGGGGCCGCCCCAGAACGGGTCGCCCCAGCCCAGGCCGCGCCGATAATAGCGCCAGCCGAAGCCGAACCCATAGCCGTAAGGCCCGAACGGATCGGCGTTGAAGCTGGTGGTGCGTCTGTCTGTCTGCCGCTGGGCGGTCTCGAACCAGTCGAAACCCTGGTTCACCGTCAGCTCGGCGGCGCGGCGGACCAGATAGGTCTCGACGGTGGCGCGCGAGGTCAGGGTGTTGCCCTTGAAGCTGACCCGCCAGCGGTCGTCTTCCAGCTTGATCTCGCTATAGCCGCCGGGCTGGGCGTTCGCGGCGGCGAGCGGCTGGTAGGGGGTGGCGGTCTCGCAGGCCGATAGCGCCCCGCCGAGCGCGACCGTCGCGGCCAGGGCCAAAATCCATCTCTTCATCAGGACGCCTCCTCGGCGCTAAGCCCAGGGCGTCTTCTGCGCGTGCGCGGACCGGCGCCCCCGGTCGTATCAACTGGTGTGAGTGTAGCTCTTGATCAGCGCCCACACCACACCGCCGCCGGAACCCAGCAGCAGGACCAGAGTCGCCAGGATCTGGATGCCGAAGCCCATGCTGCGCGACGCGGCCTCCTTGGAATAGGACGTGGTGTACAGCACCCGCCCGACGATCCAGATCACCCCCAGCGCCGCGGCGAACCAGTCGCCGCCGGCGTAGATGGCGAACAGCCACAGCGATGGCAGGTAGACGATCAGGCCTTCCAGCGTATTGGCCTGCACGCGGTAGATCCGCTCGAACTCGGGATTGCCGGTGACGGCTGGCGCGGCGACGCCGAGGCGGCCGCGGGCGGCGCCGACGCGCTGGCCCTGCCAGAGGTAGACCATCAGGGACAGCACGGTGACCAGGGCGACAGGCAAATGCATGGTTTTTCTCCCAATCTCGCCGGCGGTCTAAGCGCCGCCGTGGGCGATACCTCGCATGCGTCGCTGCTTACCGCGAAGCTGAAAATTGGCGACGGTCAGCGGGCCGCGGCGCCCAGTTCGCGCAAGGCGGCCGCGGCGATGGTCAGCTTGGCGAAGCTCCAACCGTCGCCGCCCGCCTCGACGCTTCCCAGGGTCTTCTCGCAGGCGCGGGTGGCGGAAGCATGCAGGGCCGCCCAGCCGCGCACCACCGAGCGGGCGCCGGCAGCGGTCTCGGCGGCCTGCGGGCTTGCGGCGAAGGCGATGATGGCGTGGGTCAGCGCGGTCTGCTCGGCCACCAGGTCCTCGATCAGCCGGCGCACCGCCAGCCGCTCGAAGGCGTCCGCCGCCTTCAGCGAGCCGGCCCCGGCGCGTAAGCGGTCGAAGCCGAACAGCGCGCCGGCCTGGTGATAGACCAGCGCCGCCGACTTGATCGGCCAGTCCGCCGTCTTGGCCAGGTCGGCGAGGTCGCAGGCCGTGGTCAGCAGGCTGAGCACGGCCAGGTTGGCGGCGAGGTCGTTGGGCGCGCCGCCGCGGCGAAAGGCCCGAATCCGGCGCGCGACGATCTTCTGTTCGAAGGGCGACAGTATGGCCGGGCCGGCGCTGCGCAGCGCGTCCATGGCCGGCTGATAGGCCTCGATCAGGGTGTCGACCGGCACGCCGGCGCCGGCGATGTCGGCCTTGGGCCGGCTCTCGGACGGACCGGACAGGCCCTTCTGTCCGGCGCGGCGAGCCAGCCAGTAGGTCTGGGCGCGCAGTATGGTCGACAGCTCGGCATAGAGGGCCGTCTGCGCCTCGGCGGAAATCTCGCCATCCAGCGCCGCGACCGCGGCCCAGCTGGCGTCGAAGCGCAGGGTCGCCTTGGCGGCGGCGAACCCGACCAGCAAGGCTGTGGTATCGCATCCGGCCGCGGCCATCAGCCGGCGCGGAAAGGTCGGACCGCACAGGTTTACGATGTCGTTGGAGAGCACCATCGTGATGATCTCGCGCCGCAGCCGGTGGCGGCGCATCTCGCGCTTGAAGATGTCGAGCCCCCGGGGGAAATAGTCCTCCAGCGTCGCGAAGAAATGCGGATCGTCAGGCCCCGCGCCGCTGATCGCCGATTCCGACAGGTCGAGCTTGCCATAGGCCAGCAGCACCGAAAGCTCCGGACGGGTCAGCCCCAGCCCGGCCTGGCGCAGGGCGCCGACGGCGGCCGCGTCGGGCAGGCCTTCGAGCGCGCGGTCCAGCCGCTCTTCGCCCTCCAGCGCATCCATGAAGCCGGCATGGGCGTCAAGGTCGGTGACGGCGCTGCGCTGCATCAGGCTGAGCGCCAGGGTCTGGTCGATATTGTGCGCCAGCACATGGGCGGCGACCTCGCCGGTCATCGACTGCAGCAGCTTGTCGCGGCCGGGCCGGTCGATCTCGCCCCTGGCCTCGGCCACGCCGGTGAGAATCTTGATGTTCACCTCGTGGTCGGAGGTGTCGACGCCGGCGGAATTGTCGATGGCGTCGGTGTCGATCCGGCCGCCGGCGCGCGCGAAAGCGATCCGCCCGGCCTGGGTGACGCCCAGATTGGCCCCCTCGCCGACCACCTGGACCCGCAAGCCGTCGGCGTCGACGCGGATGGCGTCATTGGCCTTGTCGCCGACGTCGAGCTGGCTCTCGGCCTTGGCCTTCACATAGGTGCCGACGCCGCCGAGATAGAGCAGCTCGGCCTTGGCCTTGAGGATGGCGTTGATCAGCTCGGCCGGCGTCAGGGCCTCGACGTGCAGGTCGAGCAGGGCCTTGATCTCAGGTGTCAGCGTTACCGACTTCAGCGTCCGCGAAAAGACCCCGCCGCCCGTGGAGATCAGCCCGACGTCATAGTCGGCCCAGGATGAGCGCGGCAGATCGAACAGCCGCTTGCGCTCGGCGAACGACCTGGCCGCATCCGGATCGGGGTCTATGAAGACGTCGCGGTGATCGAAGGCGGCGACCAGCCGGATCTGCTTCGACAGCAGCATGCCGTTGCCGAACACGTCGCCGGACATGTCGCCGACCCCGATGACCGTGAAGGGCTCGGCCTGGATGTCCTTGCCGAGTTCGCGGAAGTGACGCTTGACCGCCTCCCAGGCGCCGCGGGCGGTGATGCCCATGGCCTTGTGGTCATAGCCGGCCGAGCCGCCGGAAGCGAAGGCGTCGCCCAGCCAGAAGCCGTAATCCTCGGCGATGCCGTTGGCGATATCGGAAAAGCTGGCCGTACCCTTGTCGGCGGCGACCACCAGATAGGGGTCGTCATCGTCCAGTACGACGACGCCCTTGGGATGGATCACGCGGCCGTCGGCGGCCAGGTTGTCGGTCAGGTCCAGCAGGCCGGACAGGAAGGTCGTATAGGCGCGCACGGCCTCGGCGCGGATGGCGTCGGCCGAGCCGCCGCGCGGCAGGCGCTTGGGATAGAAGCCGCCCTTCGATCCCACCGGCACGATCACCGCGTTCTTGACGTTCTGCGCCTTGACCAAGCCCAGCACCTCGGTGCGGAAGTCGTCGCGGCGGTCCGACCAGCGGATGCCGCCGCGCGCCACCGGGCCGAAGCGCAGGTGCACCCCCTCGACATGGGTGGCCAGCACGAAGATCTCGCGGAACGGCCTGGGCTGCGGCAGGTCTTCGAGCTGACGCGAGGCGATCTTGAAGCTGATGTAGGGCTTAGGCGTCCCGGCCTCATCGACCTGGAAATAGTTGGTGCGGGTCGAGGCCTGCACCAGGGCGGCCAGGCGCCGCAGCACCCGATCGGCGTCGAGGCTTTCGACGGCCTGCAGCGCCTCGCCGATCTTTTCGCAGAGGGCGTCTGACGCGGCCTGCCGCTCGGCCTTGGCGGTCTTCAGCGCCGGATCGAAGCGGACATGGAACAGCGCCAGGATCAGCCGGGTGACCTCGGGATGGTCGCTCAGCGCCGCCTGCTGCACCACCTCGCTGGGCTCGAGCCCGGACTGCTGGCGATAGCGCGCCAGGGCCCGCACCAGCGCCGCCTCGCGCCACGAAATGCCCAGCTCGACCACCAGCAGGTTGAAGCCGTCGTTCTCGGCCCGACCTTCCCAGATGGCGATGAAGGCCTCCTCGAAAGCCGCCTCGATCGCATCGAAATCGATGCTCTCGCCGCGCGCGTCGGCCAGGGTGAACTCGTGCGCCCAGACCTGGTCGGCCGCCTTTCCGGCGCGCGGAATGGGGAAGCCCTCTTCGACCAGGGCCTTCAGGCCCATGTTGTCGAGGATCGGCAGCACGTCGGCCAGGGCGGCCGAGTCCTTCCAGCGATAGAGTTCGAAGCGAAAGCCGGTCTTCGGATCGGCGGCATAGCGGTAGGCGCGGATGGCGACCGGACGATCGGGCCCGACCGCCTCCATCTCAATGATGTCGGGCACGGTCTCCGAGGCGTCGTAGAGATCGCGGTAGCCGGGCGGGAAGCCGGCGGCATAGCGGGCCATCAGGGCGCCGGCGCGATCGCGGGTCTCCGGCGTCTCGCGCAACAGCGCCTCGAGCTTGGAGTCCCAGCTGCGCGCCGCATCGGCGATTCGCTCTTCCAGTTTGTTGAGGTCAGGGTTGCGGTGGGTGCCGGGATCGACGCCGATGATGTAGTGGACGCGGGCCAGCGGGGCGTCGGAGAAGGTCGGATAAAGCGCCGACACCCGTCCGCCATAGGCCTTGGCCAACAGCGCCCCGATGCGGTTCGGCAGGCTGGCCTCATAGGCCTCGCGCGGCAGGTAGACGATCAGCGAGATGAAGCGGTCGAACGGGTCGCGGCGGGCGAACAGCTTCACCCGCGGCCGGTCGTTCAGGTGCAGAACGCCGAGCGCGATCGGCAGCAGTTCGTCTTCGTCGATCTGGAAAAGCTCGTCGCGCGGATAGGTCTCCAGGATGTGGTGCAGCCGCCGGTCGGAATGGCCGCCGGCCACGCGGCCGGAATGGGCCAGCACATAGTCGACCTTGCGCCTGAGCAGCGGAATGTCGTGGACCGGCTCGTCATAGGCCTCGGCGGCGAACAGGCCGACGAAGCGTATCTCGCCGATCGCGCGAACGTCGGGTCCGTAGCGGCGCACCCCGACATAATCCATGTAGGCGCGGCGGTGGACGCGCGACCTCAGATTCGACTTGCCGACGATCAGCGGGGTGTCGCTGCTGAGCTGCTCGCGCAGCTGGGCCGACAGCACCGCCGGCTCGCTGGAGCGGCGCAGGACCCCGCGCGTCTGGTCGCGCAGCACGCCCAGACAGCCCTCGGGCCGATAGAGCGGCTCCTCCGCCGCATAGTCGCCCTTCCTGGTCAGCGGATAGTCGTAGATGCGCGCGCCCAGGAAGATGAAGTGGTCGTCGCGCAGCCAGCGCAGAAAGTCCTGGTATTCCTTCAGCTGAGCCGCCGGCAGGTCATTGGCGCGGGCGTCCAGCTCGCCGATGGCCCGCTTGGCCAGGGCCAGCATGGGACCATGGTCGTCGACCGCCAGCCGCACGTCGGCCAGGGTGGCGTTCAGGCCTTCGATCAGGGCGGCCGCCTGGTCCTCGCCCAGGGGGTCGAGAAAGACCTGGATCATCGACTCGCGCGCGGTCTTGCCGGTCTCTCGCCGGACGCCGGCCTTGTCGCGCGCCACGTCGATCACCGCGTGGAACATGGCCTGGATCGGAATGCGCCGCTCGGCGATCTCGCCCATGACGCTGTCGACCAGGAAGGGCCGGTCGCCCTGGACCACGTCCAGCCGGTCGCTGCGCCCGGCGCGGACGATGCGGATGGCCGGCGCATCCGTCTCCCGCGCCGCGAACGCCCAGAGGTCGGCCAGGCTGGCGCCGAGGGCGGCGGCGTCCAGCTCGGGCAGCTCATCGGCCACATAGTCTTCGGCCATCTGGCCGATGAAGGAGGCCTGGACGGCGTCCGGCGCGCCTGCGCCGAGCGCCTTGGCGAAAGCCCGCGACAAGGACGCGTCGAGCGGTGGGTAAGGGGAGGCGGTGGCTTTTGGACCCGTCGATGGCCGATCGTTCATGCCGGCGACCTTAACGGCGCTTTGCCGCCGATCAACCACGGCCCGGAAAAGCGAACGCCGCCGGAGGAAACTCCATCCGGCGGCGCGGCTCTCGTCGCGGGGGGGAACGACGAGATGGCCTTCGCTTTAGGAACGCGGATCGGTGGACCGCACGCCCCTGTCCGAGAGAGGGGAAGCTCCGGACAGGTCGAAGATAGGTATTCAACCTCGCGTCGCTAGAGCGCTGGCGATGATAATTTGTTACGAATGCGTAACCGCCGCGATTTTCGTACGCGCCGACCTTGGCAATGGCGGTGTGCGATTGGCGCCGAGCGGTTCTCCGTCGCTGGACAACAGCACCGCGATCCAGTGCGTACCGGCGAATTGGGCCAGGACAACCATGGCGACCACGGTCAGCGGCGTCGACAGGATCATCCCCGGCACGCCCCAGAGCACCCCCCAGAAGGCCAGCGCCAGCAGCACCACAACCGGGTCGATGTTCAGGCTCTTGCCCTGCATGCGTGGATAGACGATCGAGCCGACCACGAAGCCGATGGTCTGCAAGGCCACGACCATCACCACGGTGCGCCACCAGCCGTGGAACTGCACCAGCGCGAACAGGGTCGGCGCCGCCACCCCGACCAGGCCGCCGACGATCGGGATATAGCCGATGATGAAGATCAGGAAGGCCCAGAACAGCGCGTTGTCGAGCCCCAGCGCCGCCATCACCACCCATGAGCCGATGCCGATCATGGCGCAGGCGACGGTCTGCACCCAGAGATAGCCTTCGACGCCGTTGCGGATGCGCAGGAAGACCACCGCGGCGCTGTGCCGGTCACCGGGATTGCGGAACAGGCTGACGGTCTTGCGCTCGAACCCCTGCCGCGAGGCCAGCATGAAGCCCAGATAGATCATCACCAGGAAGGCGGAGGCCGCGAACCCCTCCACCGCCTGGGCGACGCGGCCGATATAGATGGCCGGATTGAGCTGCTGGATCAGCTGGGCGACGGTGGGCGGCACCGCGACGCCAAAGGCGTTGGCCAGCTTGGCGATCACCTCGTCCAGCTTCGGCGCATAGCCGTAGAGTTCGCCCAGGAAGCCGCCGGCGTTCGACGCCACCACGAAGGCGGCCGCGCAGAACAGCACCACCGAAATGAGGATGGCCAGCGGCATGGCGGCGATGGCCGGAAAGTGCAGCCGCCGCCGCAGCACCCGCGCGAAGGAATCGATCATGATCATCAGGAAGAGCGCCAGCGCCAGCGGCGTCAGTATGGCGCTCAGCCAAAAGACGGCGGCGCCGGTGACCACCACGGCGATCACCACCAGGGCGTTTCGCGCCGTCGTGGTTACGGCCGCCTGCTCCTGCTCCGCCATTCCGGGGCTCCGATCTTGGGCGAGTTTCTGGACGCTGCGCGCCCGCGTCAATGGCGTAAGCGTTACCGTGCCGGAATCAGCACCCCTTTGGCGTTCAGCCCGGCCTTCATGTCGGCGAAGGCCTGGGCCAAGCCGGCGGCGACAAGCGGGTAGGTTCGGGTCACCATCTCGTCCAGCTTCAGCCGCTTCTCGGCATAGAGCGACAGCAGCATGGGAAAGTCGGTGAACGGCCGGCACTGGCCGTAGAGAGGGTTGATGTAGAGCTTGTCGAACTCGAACAGCTGCATGTCGATGGCCACCACCTGCTCGATGCCGCTGACCGCGATGGCGGTCCCTCCATTGGCCACCATGGCCAGCGGCGCGGCGCCCAGTTCAGGAACCGCGGTGCATTCGAAGGCGTAGTCGGCGCCGCGGCCGATCAGCGCCTTCACCGTCTTCGAGGCCTCGATCAGCCCGGCGTCGTCGCGGCTGGCCAGGATGGTGTGGGTGGCGCCAAAGCCCGTCGCCATCTCCAGCCGGGCCGGATTGATGTCGACGACGACGATCATCCGCGCGCCGGCGTGCACCGCGCCCTGGATGCAGCTCAGCCCCACCCCGCCGCAGCCCAGCACCACCACGCTCGACCCGGCGGCCACCTTGGCCGCATTGGTCACCGAGCCGAAGCCGGTCATCACCCCGCAACCGAGAATGGCGGCCGACGGGAACGGGATCTCCACCTCGATCTTCACCACCGCCTGGCGCGCCACCAGGGCGTGGGTGGCCATCGTCCCCAGTCCGAAGCTCGGCCACACCCGGCCGCCGGCCCAGCGAAAGCGCTCGTTGGCCACCTGCGGCTTGGCCTCGCACAGGCTCTCGGCCCCGCGCCGGCACTGGACGCATTGACCGCAGGGTATGGCCCAGTTGAGCAGCACCGGGTCGCCGGCCGCGACGTGATCCACGCCCTCGCCAACCGCGGCCACCATGCCGGCGCCTTCGTGGCCCAGGATCAGCGGCCTGCGCCAGCTCAGCGAATCGAAATCGGTGTGGCAGACGCCGCTGGCCCGGATCTCGACCAGCACTTCGCCCGGCCCCGGCGCGCCCAGCTCCAGCGCCGCATCGGCGAAGCCGCCCTGGCCGTCTGATATGATGGCGCGGGCCTGCACGGCCATGACGGCGGCTCCTCAAGGGATTTTAACGACCTGAATACGCAAATCGCGCCAGGGTGGCTCTCGCGGCGACGCATCCGTCGCACGGGGGGCAACCCATGAAGATCATCTACAATCTCGTCGCCGCCATCGCCATCCTGATGGGCTGCGTCTGGATCCTGCAGGGCATGAACGTCCTGCACGCCGGCGCCATGGCCGGCCACGTCCAATGGGTCGGTTGGGGCGCCGTGCTCCTGGCGATCGGCTTCTTCCTGATCGTCTGGACCAACTTCCGCAAATCCAAGACCTAACCAGCGACGGCCCAGGGCCACCGCCCTTATCGGTGTCGGCACTCCTCTTTTCCGCTGAACCGTCATGTCAACAGCCTGTGGTTCCGACCCTAGCCAAATCTCCATGCGGTCCCAACATGCCATGCTAGGCTTGGCCTGACGGGACGCTGCGACGAAGGGAAGGGACCGGCGATGGCGAACGAGGATCCGCGTCAGTGGATGTGGGGCGAGGCGCTGGACATGCTGGCGCGCGCCGAGCGCATGCATCGCCAGCTCTTCCAGCCGGCCTCGACGAGTGCGCGCCGGCCGAGCTGGGAGCCGCCGGTCGACGTGCTCGAGACCCCGGGCGCGGTGGTGATCATCGCCGCCCTGCCCGGCGTCGCCGAAGCCTCGCTGAAGCTCGCCATCGAGGGCGGCCACCTGGTGATCGCTGGCGAGCGCACCCTGCCGGACGAGTTGCGCACCGCCATCATCCACCGGCTGGAGCTGCCGCAGGGCTATTTCGAACGCCGCGTGCCGCTGCCCGCCGGCCGCTACGACCAGATCATTCATCGCGCCCAGGACGGCCTTCTCGTCGTCAGCCTGCGCAAGCTCGCTTAAAGTCCAGGAGCCGATATGGACGACGCCCCCGTCGCCGAACCGATCGCCGCCAAGGCAGCCGCCAAGCCGGTCCCGACCGACGCCTTCATCGTCGTGCCGGTGCGCACCGCCGTGCTCTTCCCCGAGGTGGTGATGCCGATCACCATCAACCGGCCGATCTCGATCGCCGCCGCCCAGCAGGCCGCCCGTGAACAACGCCAGATCGTCGTCGTGCTGCAGCGCGATCCCGAGAACGCCGACCCGGCCAAGGCCAGCGAGCTGCATGAGATCGGCGTGGTGGCCAATGTGCTGCGCTACATCGCCGCCTCCGACACCGAGCATCACCTGATCTGCCAGGGCGTGCAGCGCTTCCGCATCGCTGAGCTGGTCGACGGCTTCCCCTTCCTGCTCGCCCGCGGCCTGCACGTACCTGAGCCCACCGACACCGGGCCCGAGGTCGAGGCCCGGTTCGTCAACCTGCGCCAGCAGGCGCTGGAGATCCTCGACCTGGTCCCGCAGGCCCCGGCCGAGTTGAAGGCCACCATCGCCGGCATCAGCCTGCCGGGCGTGCTGGCCGACATGTCGGCCGCCTATCTCGACGCCGGGCCGGCGGAAAAGCAGGACATTCTGGAGACTATCCCGCTGGTCCCGCGCCTGGACAAGATCATCACGCTGACCGCGCACCGCCTGCAGGTGCTGCGCCTGTCGCACGAGATCGGCGCCCAGACCCAGGCCACCTTCTCCGAACGCCAGCGCCAGGCGGTGCTGCGCGAGCAGCTGGCCACCATCCAGCGCGAGCTGGGCGAGGACGAGGCCGGCGGCGCCGAAATCGCCGAGCTGAGCGCCGCCATCGACAAGGCCGACATGCCAGAAGAGGTCGCGGGCCAGGCGCGCAAGGAGCTGCGCCGGCTGCAACGCACGCCCGAGGCCTCGGGCGAATACGGCATGATCCGCGCCTATCTCGACTGGCTGATCGAACTGCCCTGGGCGACGCCCGCCCCGGCCAGCATCGACATCGCCGCGGCGCGGAAGATCCTCGACGAGGACCACTATGGCCTCGAAAAGATCAAGACCCGCATCCTGGAATACCTGGCGGTGCGCAAGCTCGCGCCCGAGGGCAAGGCGCCGATCCTGTGCTTCGTCGGCCCGCCCGGCGTCGGCAAGACCTCGCTCGGCCGCTCGATCGCCAGGGCCATCGACCGGCCGTTCGTCCGCGTCAGCCTGGGCGGGACCCACGACGAGGCCGAGATCCGCGGCCACCGGCGCACCTATGTCGGCGCCCTTCCCGGCAACATCATCCAGGCTATCCGCAAGGCCGGCGCGCGCGACTGCGTCATGATGCTGGACGAGATCGACAAGATGGGTTCCGGCATCCAGGGCGACCCCTCGGCGGCCATGCTGGAGGTGCTCGACCCCGAACAGAACGCCACCTTCCGCGACAACTATCTGAGCGTGCCGTTCGACCTGTCGCGGGTGACCTTCATCACCACCGCCAATTCGCTCGACACCATCCCCGGGCCCTTGCGCGACCGCATGGAGATCATCCAGCTCTCGGCCTACACCGCCGGCGAAAAGCTCGAGATCGCCAAGCGCTACCTGGTCCGCCGCCAGCTTGAGGCCAATGGCCTGAAGCCCGACCAGGTCACGGTCGAGGACGCAGCCCTGGTCCGCATCATCCAGGCCTATACGCGCGAGGCCGGGGTGCGCTGGCTGGAACGCGAGATCGGCCACGTCATGCGCTCGACCGCCATGCGCATCGCCGAGGGCACGGCAAGCAAGATCACCATCACCGAGGCCGACCTGGAGCCGATCCTGGGCCAGCCCCGGTTCGAGAACGAAGCGGCGATGCGCACCACCGTGCCCGGCGTCGCCACCGGCCTGGCCTGGACGCCGGTCGGCGGCGACATCCTGTTTATCGAGGCGGCGAAGACGCCCGGCAGCGGCAAGCTGATCCTGACCGGCCAGCTCGGCGAAGTGATGCGCGAGAGCGTTCAGGCGGCGCTCAGCCTGGTCAAGACCAAGGCCGCCAGCTTAGGGATAGACGAGGCCAGCTTCGAAAAAAGCGACATCCACGTTCACGTGCCCGCCGGCGCCACCCCCAAGGACGGCCCCAGCGCCGGCGTCGCCATGTTCACCGCCCTGACCTCGCTGCTGACCAACCGCACGGTGCGCAGCGACACCGCCATGACCGGCGAGATCAGCCTGCGCGGCCTGGTCCTGCCCGTCGGCGGCATCCGCGAAAAAGTCATCGCCGCCTCAGCCGCCGGCATCACCCGCGTCATGCTCCCGGCCCGCAACCGCCGCGACTACGACGAGATCCCGCAAGAGGTGCGCGACAAGCTGGAGTTCGTGTGGCTGGAGCGGGTGGACGACGCGGTGGACGCGGCGTTGGGGGCTGCAGAAGCGACCTAGGGCGGCGCGGTGCCCCGTTCGGGCGCGAATGACCGAACTGCCAGTGGCGTCGGCTATCTTGAAGTATCATACATAGTGTTATAGATAGATTGCGGAGTTTCCGGGTGCGAGTGCTGAAAAACCCTTGGTTCGCGCGCTTTGCTCGCAAGGAGAAGATTTCAGACTCCGCCCTTTGTGAAGCTGTCGCCAGGGCCGAGAAGGGCCTGATCGACGCCGATCTCGGCGGCGGGGTCCTCAAGCAGCGGGTGGCTCGGCTGGGCTCTGGAAAGTCCGGCGGCTATCGGACACTGATCCTATACCGCAGCGGAGAGAGGGCTGTGTTTGCGTTCGGGTTCGCCAAGAGCGGCATGGACAATATCGACGAGGGACGAGGCCCGTCTGAAGGCGTTGGCTGAGCTGACCCTGGGCTTCTCGGAACTGGAAATCACCAAGCTGGTCGAAGCTGGCAAATTGATGGAGGTCATATTCGATGGCTAGATCGAAAGCGCTGAAGGCCTACGAGAGCGAAATCGGCGCCGCGGTCCACGAAACGGTCGAGGGCTTCCGTGACATCGGTCTCGTCGACAAGCGGACGATGCGTAAGTTCGATGAACTTTGCCTGACGCCAACAGCGGCGCTGAACCCGGAACAGATTCGGGCGCTCCGTGAGCGTGAGCATGTGTCCCAACCGGTTTTCGCGCGCCATCTGAACGTGTCGAAAAACCTGGTCTCGGACTGGGAGCGTGGCGTGAAGCGGCCGGGCGGCCCTGCGCTGCGTCTTCTGACGATCATTCAGAAGAAGGGCCTGGCGGCTATCGGGTGAAACATCCCGATCCGGTAAGTCCCGATACGACCACTCTCTCGTCGAAGCGACCATGGCGAAAACGCCAGTTCGATTGATGCCTGGAAATTGGTTTGTGTCCCCTGTTCTTTTTCCCGGGAACGCCGATATCCCCTGGAGCGAGGTGTGGGTTCAGCGCGCCGGGCTGAACCAAGGCGCTGGCGCGCGCATCCCGCTAGCCTGCCGATTACCTGAGCACGCGCGGGGGCTATTTCGGCGACCCGAACGAAATGTGCGAAAACCTTCGGTTCTTGGTGCCGCAGGTGCTGGTGGAATGGGTTCAAATATGTCGGTTCCGGACTATCAGACACTGATGCTGCCCTCGGCGGCTCCGGGGACGGCGGAATGGATGGAGTGATCCACCAGGATCCACTTGGTCTTGATCGGGTTTATATCCAGGCGAAGAGATGGAAAGAGGGTAGCGGGGTGGCTTCCTGGCACGGATGGCCTATGCGCTGAACCAACGGGTGCGGCGGACACTAGGCGCTGAGGCGGACGGGATCGACATCTCACTCAGGCCCTACGGCTGGAATGCCGTCTCCGGCCGCATGCCGAGTGTTGGCGTTGCGGCGCCGCGCGAGATAGGCCTGCTTTTCGTCGCCACCGCACCCACTCAGGCGATGGCGACGAGACCGCGAAAATCTGCAATCCGTATTTCTTTCACTTCCCGGCCGGTGAGGGCCGCGAGCTTCCCAGCTATGCATTCCCCTTCTCCCCAGCCGAGATCGAGCGGGGCCAGGTTTTCGAATTCCACCTCAACCACGTGGTCCAGACCAGCTCTCCGCTCGAGCTTGTCCGGACTCGCTGGGTGAATGTCGCGCATGAGGAGGCTTAGACCGTTGCCGAAGCTGAAAGACGTTTGCCGGGCCATCCGCTCCAAGAATGCCGGCCCGTTCTGGATAACTGTCGACCTCTTCTTCGACGGGCCGGAGGCGTATGAGCGCTACCGCAACGACCCGGCCATCGGTGCGTCCGCCATCGCCGCCCTGTACGGTATCGAGGGCCAATATGTCCGGCGGTTCGAGGTCGACAGCCTGCACGTGGTCAAGCTCTCCTTTCCGCGCCTTCGGCCGCAAGGCGGCGCGGTCGAGCGCGACATGCATGGCGGCCAGCAATACGTGCCGATGCTCGACCTCGAGCTTCTGGACCAGGGCCTATGATGATCAACCCGACCCATGCGGGCGCGAGCGCGCTCGCTGCCTTCCTGGGCGTGCGCGGCTGGCGCGACACCCTGTTCGGCGCGGCGGCGGCGGCCGGGGTGCTGGCGCTGTTGACCGCGATCCTCGGGCCGGCGCTCAGCCTGGCGCCCTTGCGCGCCCTGCAGGTGGTGGTCGGCGCGCTGCTGATCCTGTTCGGCCTGCGCTGGTTGCGCAAGGCGATCCTGCGCTCGGCCGGCGTGCTGGCCCTGCACGACGAGGACCAGGCCTTTCAGAAGAACCGCGACGCCATGCTGAAGCTTGGCGCGGCCGGCGGCGGTTTCGACGCCATCGCCTTTGGCGCGGCCTTTCAGATCTGCATGCTGGAGGGACCGAGGTGGTGTTCATCGTCATCGCCGTGGCCGCCGGAGGCGCGGGCCTCATCGTCCCGGCCAGCCTCGGCGCGCTGGCGGCCTTCGTCATGGTGGTCGGACTGGGCCTTGTCCTTCACAAACCGATGTCGCGTGTGCCGGAGAACACCTTGAAGTTCATCGTCGGCGTGCTGCTCAGCGGCTTCGGGGCCTTCTGGGTCGGCGAGGGCATCGGCGTCGCCTGGCCGGGCGACGACCTGTCGATCCTGGGCCTGGTGGTCGGGTTCGGGGTGCTCGGCTTGGTCGGCGTGCCGCTCTGCCGCGCCCGGCCGCCACGTAAGGCCGTGGAGGCGAGCGTCTGATGGGCTGGTTGCGCACGATCGCCGCGGAAATCTGGGGCCTGTTCGTTGACGACATCGCGCTCGCCATCGCCAGCCTGATTTGGATCATCCTGGTCTGGCTGGGCGCCGCCTGGCCCGGCCCCGCCGCCGGCCCGGCGCTGTTCGCCGGCCTGGCCGTGATCCTCCTGTCCAGCGCGCTCCGCCGGGCGGGCAATAGACATTCAGCCGCCCCGTTGATTTGGTCGCTCAAATGTCTGCTTTCCGGCGAGACGCCCATGTCCGCTCTCGATGGTTACGCGGACGCGGTGGACTTCTCCGGATCGGTGGGGCGCGACTTGAGTTTCCGGACAAATTGATTTTCGGACGGGAAGGCGGACATGGGCACCGTCGTTCCGGCGGCGGCGGCGTCCGACGATATGTGATAGAGGACATTATCACACACTGCCGCAGGCCGACTTCAACCAGACTATGGCGGCGTCCGAGATGCGCCAGGAGCGGACCTCGGGACCAGGCCGGAAAGCCGACCTTCGCTTGCCTTATCGCATGGTCGGCTCGCGTCCAACCGGGGGGTGCCATTTCCAATCAGCGACTGAGCTGGATCTCTGCGGCTTCCCAGCGGGTCTCACGCGCGGCCGTAGAGCGTGACGACGCAAGCGCCGCCGAGGCCTAGATTATGCTGCAAGGCGTGGGAGACGCCCTCGACCTGGCGCTTGTCCGCCTGGCCGCGCAGTTGCCAGACCAGTTCGGCGCACTGAGCAAGCCCGGTAGCGCCGAGTGGATGGCCCTTCGACAACAGACCGCCGGAGGGATTGGTAACGAACTTGCCACCGTAGGTGTTGTCGCCATCCCAGATGAACTTCTCGGCTGTGCCTTGAGGCGTCAGGCCGAGCGCCTCGTAGGTCAACAGTTCGTTGGCGGTGAAGCAGTCGTGCAGCTCGACCACCTGTACATCGCCGGGTCCGACGCCGGCCGCCTCGTAGACCGCGTCGGCAGCCGCCTTGGTCATGTCGTAGCCGATCAGCTTGATCATCGACTTGTTGTCGAAGGTGCTGGGCCCGTCGGTGGTCATCGCCTGGGCCTTGATCACCACGTCGCCGGGCAGGCCATGCTTCCTGGCGAAATCCTCGGTGCACACGATCGCCGCGGCTGCTCCGCAGGTGGGCGGGCAGCACTGGTAGCGCGTGAGCGGGCCGTAGACCTGCGGCGAGCCCAGCACTTCCTCGACCGACAGCTGGTCCTTGAAAATGGCGTACGGATTGTGCTGCGCGTGCGTACGGGCTTTGGAGGCTATCTTGGCGAAGGTCTCGCGCCGCGTGCCATACTGGTCGGCATATTCGCGGCCAGCGCCGCCGAAGAACTGCGCCGCGCCCGGCGCCTTCGGATCGAAATCCTGCAGGCTGGTCATTTCCTTGAACGAACGCGCCATCGGCGACGGTCGATCGCTGAACGTTGCGCCCAGCGCGCCTGGTCGCATCTCCTCGAAGCCAAGCGCGAGCGCGCATTCGACAATGCCCGCCTCAACGGCTTGTCGCGCCAGGTAGAGCGCCGACGAGCCGGTGGCGCAGTTGTTGTTGACGTTGAAGATCGGCACGCCGGACAGCCCCAGCTCGTAGACGGCCGCTTGGCCGGCGGTGGAGTCACCGTAGACGTAGCCGACGTAGACCTGCTGCGCGGCCGAGTACGGCAGACCGGCATCATTGAAGGCAGCTGCTGCAGCCTTCTGTCCCATGACGTTGTAGGTCTCGCTCTGGCCCGGCTTGGTGAAGGGGATCATCCCCACGCCGGCGACCACCACATTTTTCGACATCGAGAATTTGTCCTCATAGAAGGGGCGAATGGAGAAGAGCTAGGTAGCGCCAGAACCCGCAAACCACCGGCTCAAAGCTTCGCGGCTGTCCCGCTGCGCCTTGAGGGTGACGGCTGCCTGCGGCGCGAAACTGAAACCGTGATAGGCGCCCGAATAGACGTGCAGCTCTGTGGGCACCCCGGCTCGCATCAGGCGTGTGGCGTAAACAACGTTCTCGTCGACGAAGAGATCGAGGGCCCCGGTGGCGATGAAGGTCGGCGGCAGACCGGCAAGGTCGGTCGCCCTCGCAGCTGCGGCGTACGGCGAGATCCCGTCGCTTCCAGGCAGCGCGCCCAGGAAGCTGGCCCAGCCGAAGTGGTTGCTGTCACGCGTCCAGATGAACTCACCGGTGAACGCGTTCTGGTCCTGCCGCGTGCACGTGCGATCGTCGATCATCGGGTAGGTGAGGTGCTGGAACAGAAGAGGGAACTCGCCGCGGTCGCGCGCAAGCAAGGCTAGCCCGGCTGCCAAGCCGCCGCCGGCGCTCTCCCCCGAGACGCCTATGCGGGCGCGATCGATGCCGAGCGCAGGGGCCTGCGCCCACAGCCAAGTCAGAGCCGCATAGCCGTCATCGACCGGGCCGGGGAACGGCGTCTCCGGCGCCAGCCGGTATTCGACCGAAACGACCGCACACTGCAGGTCCAGGGACAGCATGCGGTGGGCGGCCTCGTGCGCTGCGGTGTTGCCGACGACGAAACCGCCGCCGTGCATGTGCAGGACGCACGGAAGCTCGGCATCCCTCAGCTTGGGCCGGTACAGGCGAACGCTCACATCGGGATCACCGTTCCAGCCGGGCGCTGAATGCACGGTCATATCGACGCCGCGGATCGCATCCGGCGTGGCGACGTTGGGCAGCCCGAAGCCCTCCCTAGCGAGGGGCAGCAGTTTCGCCGTGAGGGCGATGCTCCCGCGGCTCTCGATGACGCCTAGCAGATCCGGGTCGACCAGATGCAGCGTTCCGGCTTGCACCATCAGCTTGCTGCGGCCGTCGCCACGCGCTCGTCGCGCAGGGCGGAACGGCGGACCTTGCCGGCGTCATCGCGTAGCGGCGTTGTGACGAACTCGACGGAGCGCGGGACTTTGTAGCGGGCCAGGTTCTGGCCCACGTGGGCGAGCAGCTCCGCTATCGAGAGGGTCGAGCCTTCCCTGCGCTGGACGATGGCGTGGACACGCTGGCCAAGGTCGTCGTCCGGCAAGCCGACGACGGCGGATGACAGCACCTCGTCATGGCCGTCGAGCGCCGCCTCGACCTCCGCCGGGTAGACGTTGGCGCCGCCGGACAGGATCAGGTCCGTGCGCCGGTCGACCAGGTACAGGTAGCCGTCCGCGTCCATGCGACCGAGGTCGCCCAGGCTCTCCCACTCGCCCGATAGCTTCGCGTCGGCCCCGATGTAGTGGTAGGTCGCATTCCGCCCGGCCTCGGGCAGGAAGTAGATCTCACCGATCTCGCCGGGCGCGCAGTCCTGGCCATCGGTGTTGATCACCCGCATCCGCGAGCCGGCCGCCACGCGTCCGACCGAACCTTTTCGCTCGAGCCATTCGCGGCCGGAAATAATGGTCATGCCCTGTCGTTCTGTCCCGCCGTATAGCTCAAAGATCCGATCTGCGCCGAGCCAGTCGATCCAACCGGCCTTGAGCCACTCAGGGCAGGCCGAAGCCATGTGGAAGACAATCCGCAGGCTGGACATGTCGGCCGCCAGCCGCTCCTCGTCCGGCAGCTTCCAGATGCGGTTCATCATGGTGGGCACGAAGTTCACCCACTGTACCCGATGCCGACCGATCAGCCTGAGCGCCTCGGAGGCTTCGAACCGTCCCATCTCCACCACGTGCGCGCCGGTGAAGAGCCCGGTGAGCATCGAGGCGAAGGGGGCGTTGTGGTAGAGCGGGCCTGGGTTAAGCAGCACGTCGCCGGGCTGCTGCAGCAGCGCCGCTGCCTCCGGACTGTACACTCCTGGCATGTGGTCGACGATGATCTTGGGCCGCCCCGTGGAGCCGCCGCTGGTCATGGCCTTCCAGTGTGGCGACACGGCCGGCTCGAGCGTCTCGGCAGAGAGCGAAGCATCGACTGCAAGGCCAGCGGGACGCACCTGGCGGCCCGGTAGCCTCGACGGCTCGACGCCGATGACGAGCTTCGGATCGGCCAGCTGGACGATGGCCCCCAGCTCGGCGTCGGGCAGCTTGGCAGACACGATGTTGGGGATCGCGCCCAACTTCCACAGAGCGAAGGTGGTCTCGTAGAACTCCATGCTGTTGGGCAAGGCGACTGTGACCATGTCGCCATGGCCGATGCCGACTTGGCGCAGCATTCGCGCCCGGCGGGTGGACCGCACGTCCAGCTCCGTGCGGCTGACCACCTCGTCGCCGTACGTGACCGCTGGCCGGTTCGGATCGATGGCGGCGTGGTGGGCGAGGAGCTGTCCGATGGGGATCATTCGGCCGCCGCCTTCGCTGAGCGCGCGCCCTCGCGGATCATCCGCGCGCCGGTCGGCTCGACCCGGATGCCGTGCTTCACCAGGCTGTTGGTGTGGCCTAGATGGTGCAGGCCGAAGGCCGATTGCACCGCCGTCCACATGCCCTGGGCGTCCAGCGATTGGTTCACTGACATCTTCGCCAGTTTGAGGCCCATGCTCGGCCGCTTTGCGATCTTTTCGGCCATGGCCAGGGTGAAGCTCTCAAGCTCCCCGAGCGGCACCACTTGGTTGACCATTCCCAGCGTCTTGGCCTCGGCCGCGCCAATACTGTCGCCGGTGAACAACAGTTCCTTGGCCTTGCGGTGACCCAGCTCGTAGGCGTGCACGAAGAACTCGTGCCCGTTGACCCCGAAGGCCACCACCGGATCGGAGAACTCGGTGTTGTCGGCGGCGATGATCAGGTCGAACGGCCAGACGAGCATCAGCCCACCGGCAATTACCTTGCCCTGCACCTGGGCGATGGTTGGCTTGGGCAGGTTACGCCAGCGCCAGCAGAACCCGAGGTAGATTTCGAGTTCCTGGGCCATGTAGCCCTCGGCGCCCGGCAGCTCGTAGCCGCCGACACCCAGCACCGGCGCCCCGTGATCACCGATCTTCGACTGATCGGTGAGGTGGTGGCCGGACGAGTAGTGCCGGCCATCGGCCGCCATGATCACGACGTTGACCTCGTCATCGTGCATGGCGAAATCGAGGGCCGCGTTGATCTCGTAGAGCATCGCCCGGTCCTGGGCGTTGGCGATGTCGGCACGCGCCAGGGTGATGCGAGCCACGCCGACGCCGGGCCGGTCGTAACGGATCTGGGCGAATTGGGGATTTTCCATTGTGGTCTCCAGTGACCGGTCAGTTGCCGGCGAAGATGGGTGGGCGGCCTTCAGCGAAGGCGGCGACACCCTCGGCGAAGTCCGTAGTGCCGAAGGCCGCGGCTTGCAGGCTGGCCTCAAGGCCGAGCTGTTGCGCCAAGTCGCTGCCGACGCTGGCCTGAGCCATGCGCTTGATCGCGGCGTAGGCGAGTGTCGGGCCGGTCGCCAACTTCAGCGCCAGGGCTCGCGCCGCCGGTATCAGGGCGTTGTCGTCATAAACCGCGTGGACCAAGCCCCATTCGACGGCGGTGTCGGCGGGGATCTTCTCGCCCAGCATCATCATCGACATCGCACGGCCGCGTCCCACCAGCCGCGGCAACAGCCAGGAGCTGCCGGCGTCAGGAACGACGCCGATGCGGACGAAGGCCTGCAGGAAGCTTGCGCCGCGCCCCGCCAGCACGATGTCGGCGGCCAGCGCCAGGCCGCAGCCGGCCCCGGCGGCCGAGCCGTTGACGGCGCAGACCACCGGCTTGGGCCCTTCGACCATGGCTGTGAGCGTTGGGTTGATCGCCTCGCGCAACAGCGCGGCGGCGTCGAAGCGCTGGCCGGCCGCGTTGGCGGCGTGGACATCCTTGAGGTCGGCGCCGGAGCAGAACCCACGGCCGGCGCCAGTCAGCAGCACAGCCCGAACGCGCTCGTCGGCCATCACCGCCTGCATCGCGTGCAGCAGCTCCCGCGCCAGGGGCCAGTCCAGGGCATTGAGTCGGTCGGGACGGTTCAACGTCAGGATGGCCAGCGGGCCGTCGTAATCGAGATGGAGGTTTGCATATTCCATGGGTCTTCTGCATTGGCCGGTCAGGTGGGCGCCGCGTCCAATTCCTTCTCGGGTCCGGACATTCCTGGCGGTTATCCCGGATCGGCGCGTCAACCCGCTCAGAGGCCCTTGGGCAAGTCCTTGAAGGCGATGTCGCGGTCGGCCCGAATGTCGCCGGGAAGGCCCAGCACCCGCTCGGCGACGATGTTCCTGAGGATCTCGTCCGTCCCGCCGGCGATGCGCATCGCGCCGCCCCAGAACCAGCCGCGCTGAAACGCGGTTGTGATCTGCGAACAGGCCGAGTCCGCCACGATGCCGGCCTGATCCAGGCGGTCCAGCGCCTCGGACGCCACCTCCTGAGACAGGCGCGCGGAGACGATCTTCCCGATCGAAGCTTCGGGACCGGGCGTCTGGCCGCGGCTCAGGGCCGTCAAGGAACGCAGGCGGGTCAGCCTGAGGCCCTCGGCCTGCAGGTACCATTCCACCAGCCGATCCCTGCAGCCGCCGTCGTCCATCGCCCGCCCACGACCGGTCGGCCCAGGCAGCTCGCGCGCCAGGGCGAGCAGTTCCGGCCAACCCGGCCCGGATCCGCCGCCGACGGCAGATCGCTCGTTCATCAGCGTGACCAGCGCGACGTTCCAGCCCCGCCCGACGTCTCCAAGGCGCTGGCTATCATTCACCCGCACGTCGGCGAAATAGACCTCGTTGAAATCGCTCTCGCCAGTCGCCTGTCGGATGGGCCGCACGTCGATGCCGGGTGACTTCATGTCCACCCAGAACATCGTCAGGCCCTTGTGCTTGGGCGCCTCCGGATCGGTGCGGACCAGGACAATGCCGAAGTCGGAATAGTGGGCGCCGGAGGTCCAGACCTTCTGGCCGTTCAGGACCCACTCGTCGCCATCACGCACCGCGCGGGTGCTGCTGGCGGCCACGTCGGATCCGGCGCCGGGCTCGCTGAACAGCTGGCACCAGACCTCCTCGCCGCGAACTGCGGGCCGGACGAAGCGGGTCTTGGTGGCGTCGTCGGCGAAGGCGATCACCGTGGGGACGCACATCCCCAAGCCGATGGTGAAGTAGGCGTAGTCGAGCCCCAGCTCGGCCTCTTCGCGTCCGAAGATGACCTGCTCGATCGACGTGCGGCCACCGCCGCCCCACTCGCGTGGCCAGGTGAGACAGGCATAGCCGGCGTCCGCCTTCTTCGCCTGCCAAGCCTTGGCTTCGGTCATCTTCATGGCCTGCTGTTGGCCGGAGCCTCGTATGCGCCTGGGAGCATTGGTGTCGAGCCAGGCCTTGACCTCAGTGCGGAAGGCAGCTTCGCTAGCGTTGTCGTTGAAGTCCACGGGTCGGCTCCTTTGTCAGGCTCAGGCGGCGTTGCTTTGGTCGAGGATACGCGCCAGCCGGTCGCGCCAGACGGGCGGCCCGCCGAGCACCAAGCCGAGCTGGCGCGAGCGCCGCAGGTGCAGGTGGCAATCGGCTTCCCAGGTGAAACCCATGCCGCCGTGGACCTGTACGTTCTCTTTTGCCGCGAAATCGTATGCCGAAGACGCCGACAGGCGTGCCGCCGCGGCCGCAGCCGGCATTTCGGCAGCGTTGGCGGACAACGCCCAGGCGCCGAAATACGCGTGCGAGCGAGCTAGCTCGTTCTTCACGTACACGTCGGCGAGTTTGTGCTTGATCGCCTGGTAGCTGGCGACGAGGCGCCCAAAAGCGTAACGGCCCAGGGCGTATTCCTTGGCCATTTCCAGGCATCGGTCGGCGGCTCCGACCTGCTCGAATGCGATGAGCACGGCGGCGCGGTCAAGGACGGCGGACAGCAGATGCAATCCGTCGCCGGCAGCGCCCAGTCGCTCGCAGGGCGCCTGGTGGAACATGATCCTGGCCGCGCTGCGGCTTGGATCGAGGGTCCTCAGGGTCTCCCTCACCGCTCCCGGCGCGTTCAGATCGACGAGAAACAAGCCCGGACCGTGCTGGTCTCTCGCCAGGACGACCGCGTGCGTTGCGATGTCGCCGTCGGTGACCGGCTGCTTGGCGCCAGTGAGGCGTCCGTCATCCACGCGGGCGCGCAGGTTTTCGGCCGCCAACGCCCCAGGGCTCTCGGCGGTCGCCAGACAGCCGATTACGGCTCCAGACACCAGGCCCGGCGCCAGAGCCGATTTCTGGGCATCGCTGCCGGCCATCAGCAGCGCCTCGGCAAAGCTGTAGACCGTCGAGGCGAACGGGATCGGCGCCATGGCCCGACCCAGCTCCTCCGCGATGGCGCACAGCTCGATGTAGCCCAGGCCGGCGCCGCCATAAACTTCGGGGATGACGGCCCCGATCCATCCCATATCGGCGACGGCGGTCCACAGCGCGGCGTCGTAGCTTGTGGCTTGGTCCTCAAGCACGGCTCTTGACGCCGACGGCGGACAGCGCGCGTCCAGGAACCGGCGCACCTCGCTCTTCAGGGTTTTCTGATCGTCCGAAAAGTCGAAATTCATGTCTGCGACTCGCTCCTGAAATCCTTTGGGCTCTTCAAACCGTCGCCGGTCATGGAAATCCGGCGCCCGCATTCTCGACCTCGGTCGCGGTGACGGTCCCGGTGAGATCGGCCCGGCAATCTGCTGGATCGGTGTGCCCGGCGCTCATCATGAAGAGTGTCCTGCGCGCAGGGCCACCGAGGACGCAGGCCAGGGCGATCTGCGCCGCCGCGATTGTCTCGACCACCTCGCCGCCCTCGCGAATCCGGATGAACGCTTTCTGGGTCGGCAGGGCGACCCAGGCCGCGCCTTCGGAGTCCAGACAGATGCCGTCCGGCGACTGTCCCCCTTCGAGTTGCGCCCACACGCGCCGGTTAAACAGGGTCCCATCGCCTGCGACGTTGAAGGCCGTAAGGCGGAACGCGCCGCTCTCGGCGACGATCAGCGTGCGCCCGTCCGGGGTAATGGCGATCCCGTTTGGAAACCACAAATCGTCCGCCGCCGCGGTCACAGTCCCGTCGGCCGCGACTCTAGCCAGGGACGTGCTGCGGAAGTCACCGGGGGGGTGCAACGAGAAGCCGAAGTTGCCGACATAGGCCGTGCCGTTGGCCGCGACGGCCATGTCGTTAGCGTGCCAATGAGCGACGCTGTTCAGGTCGCCGTGCACCACGATCCGCCCGTCGGGCTCCTGGCGCATCAGCAGGCGGTCGTTCATCGATACGATCAACATCCGACCATCGGGCAGCCAGCCAATGCCTGACACTGGTCCTTCCAGGGACGCGACGACCTCATAGCCGCCCCGCTCACCGATGCGCAGCACCCGGTTGCCGTGCATGTCGGCCATGTAGAGGGTGCCGCCATGCCAGCGCGGGCCTTCGGCGAACGAAAGGCCTTCGACGATCGTCCGGACGCTGCGCGCCATCCTGTCCGCTCCGTGCAAGTGACGGCCTGGAGAGGGCTATGGCGAACGCGGCGCCGTCAAATGAATAGGAGGCCCAAGCGATGATTGCAGGGAATGGCGCGGGCGAACCTAGGCGCTGAGGAGAGTGTCGGGCGCCAGACTAACCCGGCAGGCGCTGATGAACGCGCGCACAGCCGGCTTAGGCTCCCACTTGGCCCTAATCGCGCAGCATAGCGGCGCGAGCGGAAACCGGCTGATCACGTCCACTGCCGCGAAGCGTCTCTGGAAGGCCGCGGTCTGCGTGTACTGGATGGCGACCACGCCGATGGCGTCGGAGTTGGCGACGATCCGCTTCACCAGCGGGAAGTAGTCGACCACGTGGATCCGTGTGCGCGAGTCGATGCCCTGGCTCTCGTAGATGTCGCGGATCCGGGCTCCGTAGGGCCGCGAATCCGAAGGTGTCACGTAGTCATACTGGGCTAAATCCTCGGCCGTCGGCGACAGGACATTGAGCAACGGGTGGCCGCGGCGGACAAAGATGGTGGTCTTAAGCGGCGCCAGGGGCTGGCGTTCGAAGTCCGGATGGTCGCTGAAGGCGTCCTCGAACCCCACCGCGACGTCGACCGCGCCGCCACGCAGTTGCCGCGCCATCCGCTCGAAACTGGCGCCGCTGATGTCGAAACGAATAGACGGGTGCCGGTTGATCAACGCCGTGATCGGTTCAACCAGTTGCCATTCCAGTGACGCGGGACAGACGCCAATTCGCAGCACCCCTGCATAGATGTCATCCCCGGAGCCAGGCTCTCGCAACAGGTCGCGGGCGTCGTCCAGCAGTCTCGTCGCCCGCTCGACGAAATCGCGACCCTGCTCGGTCAGCACGGCGCCGCGCGAAGTGCGGTGGAAGATCGAGTATCCAATCTGCCGCTCCAGCTCGCCGATGCTCTTAGTTACAGCCGACTGCGTCACGCCGATGGACTGCGCCGCTGCCGTAAATGTCCCGCGCCTGGCGGCCGCCACCACGTGCTTGAGGCGAGGATCGATCATCCGCCATGACTACCGGGAATGTTCCGCCCCCTCAATGAATTTGCTCTGGGCCGCCCTGTGCGTGGAGATGCAGGAAAGAGGAGACAACAATGACCGACGTTGCGGGCAGGACGGCTTTCATCACCGGCGGAGCGAACGGCATTGGACTCGGCATCGCCAGAGCGTTCGCCAGCGCCGGCGCCAAGCTCGCGCTTGTAGACATCGAACCGGACGCGCTTGGCCGAGCCAAGGAGGAACTGTCGGCCGTCACTCCGGTCGAGACACATGTGCTCGATGTCCGTGATCGAGAGGCCTACGCCAGGGTCGCCGACGAAGTCGAGGCCGCGCTCGGACCCGTCTCCCTGCTTTTCAATAATGCTGGCGTGGCCGGCGGCGCGCCGGCGCACAAGCTGACCTACCAGCTTTGGGACTGGGGCATCGGCATCAATCTGATCGGCGTGATCAATGGGATACAGACTTTCCTGCCGCGCATGGTCGAGAGTGGCCTAGGCGGCCAGATCGTCAACACCGCGTCGGGTGCAGGTCTCGTCGCATCGGGTAGCGGCGTTCTCTACAACACCGCGAAATTTGGCGTGGTGGGCATGACAGAGGCGTTACGCCTTGAGCTTGCGCCCATGAACATCGGCGCAAGCGTGCTCTGCCCTGGTCCCGTGGCTACCGACATCATCGCTCGCACCAGACAGCTGCAGCCCCGCCTCGACAATCGCTTGGCCGCCGAGGAGCGCGGCGCCGCTGCTGCGCAATCAAGCCGGATGACGAACTGGCTGGCCAACGGCGTGCCGCCCGATGCGGTCGGCGAGATGGTCCTCGACGCCGTTATCAACAACCGCCTCTACATCCATACCGACCGCGCGATGTACGCCGGCATTGAAGCCCGCACCCAAGCCCTGCTTGAGGCCATGCCCGAGGCAATGGGGACGGGAAGGAAATGAAACTGATCGTGATCTGGGAGGGCGAACTACGACAGGTTCATCTGACGCCGCCGCTTATTGTGAGTGCGCCCTCGCCACCGCGCGGCGAACTGACAAACAAGACCTCGATCTCGGCCGCCTCAAATTCCTGGGCCTGTGCTCAGACCACAATCGAGGCGTAGCTGGACCGGCGACAAAGTGCGCGCCCTGAGCGGAGACCTGGCTAATCCCCTAAGCAGACCTCCCGAACGTCCGCTAAGAGTCAAAATCCATCTTACCACCGCGAAGCCCAAGTCGGGAGGGACGGACTTGAAACATCGCTGACACGTACTTTTGAGTTCGGTCGAGCCCATGTGCCAGGCAAGGGGTCGCCATCCCTGGTGCCATGCGCCCCAGTCTGGGCCCGATCGGAGCAAGCGTGCGGAAGGATGTTACCTATGCGTTACCTGGTGCCTCGGGGTGGCCGTCCAGGTAACGCGCTAAGTCATTGATTTTATTGGAGCGGGCGAAGAGATTCGAACTCTCGACCCCAACCTTGGCAAGGTTGTGCTCTACCCCTGAGCTACGCCCGCGCTCCGGCCTGGTCGCCCAGGCCTCGAAGAGGGCGGCTTATCGCAGAGGCCCCTCGGGTTTGCAAGCGTATCAGCGGCGGTGGCGGGGGGCGGCGAGTTTGCGCTTGTTGACGTGCTCGGTGGGCTTGAAGTCGGGCTCGCCGGGGGCCTCGCCGCGGAAATAGTAGCGCTGCCAGGCGGCCTTGACCGTCTCGGGCTCGCCCTTGAACAGCTTGATGTTGAAATCGGCGCGTTGCCTGGCCCAGGTCTGGTAGCGCTCGCGCATCTGCTGGTCGGATTCCAGCGGCCGCATGATCACCTCGACCTCTTCGAGCAGCTTGTCCTGGGCGAGCGTGATGAAACAGAAGGGCTCGCCGCGCTGGAAGGTCACCTTGCCGGGGCGGGTGAAGATCCAGTTCATCGTGAAGGGGAAGGGCAGCCAGTCGGTCTCGATCAGGCCGGCCAGGGGCTGGATGCCGTCCTTGACGTGGTTGGGCGGCCCCATGCACCACATCGACCAGCCGGGCGGGGTGCGGAACAAATAGCCGGTGTGAAAGGTGATCACCCCGTGGCTGAAGTGCGACTTGGCGAAGTCGTGGAAGTCCGAGTGCGGCGTCGGCGTGGTCAGGACGATGTCGTCCTGGTGGATGCCGCCGTTCCACTCGGCCGAGAAGGTCATCGGGCAGAGGATTTCCCAGCCGGTCGAATTGGCCATGGTCAGCGGCAGGCAGCGATAGGCGTGCTTGTCGTCGAAGGCGTCCATCCAGGCCCGCTGCGGCCGGCCGGGCACGATGTCGGGCGGCCGGCTGGTGGTGGCGAAACATTCGAGCTGCTGCATGGGATCGCGGCCTTGGGCGTGAACGGGAGTCTGGCGTTCAGTCCTAGCCATAGCGGCCTTGAGCCGTCCAGCCTCGCATGGCTTAAGCCTGGAGCATGCCGAACGCCAAAGCCCAAGCTCTGTTCGATGTCCTGGACGCCGCCGGCATCGCCCACACCACGCTGGAGCACCCGCCGGTGTTCCACGTCGGCGAGGGCGCCGAGATCAAGGCCCAGCTCGCCGGCGGCCACACCAAGAACCTGTTCCTGAAGGACGCCAAGGGCCGGCTCTGGCTGATCACGGCGCTTGGCGAGACGAAGATCGACCTGAAGGGCCTGCCGCCCCGGATCGGCTCGGCCAAGCTGTCTTTCGGCTCGCCCGCCCTGCTGGACGAGACGCTGGGCGTCGAGCCCGGCTCGGTGACCCCCTTCGCCCTGATCAACGATACGGACCGCCGCGTCACCCTGATCCTCGACGCCGCCCTCCTCCGCGCCGACCCCCTGAACTTCCACCCCCTGACCAACACGGCCACGACCCAGGTGTCGAAGGAGGGATTTCTGGCGTTCCTCATGGTGCTGGGGATCGAGCCGCGGGTGGTGGAATTCGAGGCGGCTTGATCCCCTTGCCCCGCGCAAGCGGGGCCTCAGGTTTTCACCACCAAGCACACCAAGAGTCAGCACCGACCCTTACTCTTCTTGGTGTGCTTGGTGTGCTTGGTGTCAAAATTCGGCTGGCGGCGTGGGCTCCAGCGTAGCCAGCAGATTCACCGCCAGGACGCCAAGAAGAATAGGTCAGCGTTGATCCTTGGCGTCCTTGGCGTACTTGGCGGTAAAAAACCTGGGTCCCCGCTTGCGCGGGGATGAGCGGATTGAATACCGGGTCTCTGGCTCCTAGCCGCCCAGGTTCTCGCGCGCCCCGATGCGGATGTCGAAGCCGGCGAGGCCGACGTAGTCGAGTTGGTGGGTGGTGAGCAGGGTGATGGAGCTCAGGCCGAGGTCCTTCAGGATCTGGGCTCCGACGCCGACTTCGCGCCAGTGGGCCTCGCGTTTCTTTTCGCTGCCGGTGGGGGGCTCGTCGCCGCGTTCGGTCTGCAGCTTCAGGCTGGGGGTTTCGACGCCGGCGGCGCCCTCGCGCAGATAGACGATGACGCCGCAACCCTCGGCCTTGATCTTGGCCAGCGCCTTGGAGATCAGGTTGGCGTCGCCGCCGCGGCCGAAGACGTCGGCCAGCACCTCCTGGCGGTGGATGCGCACCGGCGGCGACCTGGCCTTGTGCACGTCGCCGAACACCAGGGCCAGGTGCTGCACCGTGTCGAACGGGGTGGCGTAGCTGACCGCCTTGGCCGGGCCGATCTCGGTCTCGACCACGAACTCGGCGGTGCGCTCGACCAGCCGCTCGCGGGTGCGGCGATAGGCGATCAGGTCGGCGATCGAGACGATCTTCAGGTCGTGGTCCTTGGCGAAGGCGACCAGCTGCGGCAGCCGCTTGACGGTGCCGTCGTCGTTGACCAACTCGCCCAGCAGGCCGACCTCGGGCAGGTCGGCGAGCTTGGCAAGGTCGGTGGCCGCCTCGGTATGGCCGGTGCGGACCAGGACGCCGCCGTCGCGGGCGATCAGCGGGAAAACGTGGCCGGGACGCACGAAGTCGCTGGCGATGACGTTGCCGTTGGCCAGCGCGCGGACGGTGTTGGCGCGCTCCTCGGCGGCGATGCCGGTGGTCATGCCCTCGCGGACGTCGACCGAGACGGTGAAGGCGGTGCGCAGCGGCGCGTCGTTGTCGCGCACCATCGGGTCCAGCTGCAGCGCCCGGGCGCGCTCGGCGGTCAGCGGCGCGCAGAGGATGCCGCTGGTGTGGCGGATCATGAAGGCGACCTGGGCGGGCGTCGCCTTGCAGGCGGCCATGATCAGGTCGCCCTCGTTCTCGCGGTCGTCGTCGTCGACCACGATGACCATGTCGCCATTGGCGAAGGCGCGGATCGCCTCGTCGATCGTATCCAGCTGCATGATGGTCTCCTTAGCGGCGGCCGGGCCGCCGCTCTGCGATTTGCGGTAACGGGCGAGGTCGGAGACGCTGACGCGCCGGTGCGCGCCGACCTTGCGGTGGGCGATGGCGCCGCTCTCCAGCAGCTTGACCAGGTGCGGGCGCGAGACGCCGAGCAGCTCCGCCGCCTGCTGGGTGGTCAGTTCGGCCTCGATCGCGGTGACGGCGACCACGTTGCCGCGCGCCATCTGGCTCAGCGCCTCGAGCAGGATGCCGAAGGCGGCGTCCGGCAAGGGCGCCGGCGCGCCGTCGGTGCGGACGGAGACCTTGCTGGAGCCGTCGCGGAGCGCGGTCAGCAGCCGGTCGGCCTGGTCGGCGTCGGTGAGGTTTGCAAGCGGGGTTGATCGCGGCATGGCTTGGGCATAAACGAAACAAACGAAATAAACAATCTAAACGAAACAGCGTTTGTGCGAAGGAGATCAGGCCATGAAATGGATCGGCGTCGTCGACACCATGTTCGCCCGGGTGAACATGGGCGAAATCGCCCTTGCGGCGC
Organism: Caulobacteraceae bacterium; assembly: GCA_041691315.1. GTDB lineage: Bacteria > Pseudomonadota > Alphaproteobacteria > Caulobacterales > Caulobacteraceae > Poindextera. Next base: position 36,201 of record JBEPUW010000040.1, read on the forward strand.
TGGCCGCCAAGCCGGACCGCGGCCAGCGGTTCGACGTGGTCCGGCGCACGGTGCCGGGCTTCAAGGACCTCGCCGTGGAGGCGCAGCTGCTGATCCAGAGCCACGGCTGCGCCATCGTGCTGGTCATGGGCATGCCGGGCGCGGAGGCTGTCGACCAGGTCTGCGCCCACGAGGCCAGCCTGGGCGTCATGGCCGCCAGGCTGCGCACCTCGACCCACATCCTCGAGGCCTTCGTGCACGAGTCGGAAGCCGGCGGCGACGACGCCCTGCTGGCCGCCATCTGCCGCGACCGCTGCGGCAAGCACGCGCTCAATGCCTACGACATGCTGTTCGACCCGGCCTCCCTGGTCGCCCGAGCCGGCGGCGGCATCCGCCAAGGCTTCGCCGACGCAGGCAGCGTCAAGGTTGCTGCGTAGCGCTCCTTATTTTCCCGTCATGGCCCGGTTTATCCGGGCCACCCATGAACACGGGCGAAGGTGGGTTCGCGGCGCGGTTCAACCGCTCGTGATCACCAGCAGCATCGACGTTCATGGATCCCCCGCATTCCACCGCTGCGCGGCTCCAGCGGGGGATGACGGTTAAAGGTTGGCGCGGGGCAAACCCCCGTTGCAGCCGCGCGCCTGGGCGACCACATTAGGCGTCCAATCCACGACCGAGACCCGCCCATGCTTGGAGAGACCCCCGTCAAGGCCGACCTGATCAAGGACGGCACCGACGACAGCTTCCTGGCCGACGTCATCGAGGCGTCGAAGGTCCAGCCGGTGATCGTCGACTTCTGGGCGACCTGGTGCGGGCCCTGTAAGCAGCTGACGCCGTCGCTGGAAAAGGCGGTCACGGCGGCCAAGGGCGCGGTCAAGCTGGTCAAGATCGACGTCGACAAGAACCCGGCCTATGCCGGCCAGCTGCGCGTGCAATCGATCCCCACCGTCTATGCGTTCAAGGACGGCAAGCCGGTGGACGGTTTCATGGGCGCGGTGCCGGAAAGCCAGATCGCCGCCTTCATCGACAAGCTGGCCGGCCCGGTCGGCCCGTCGGACATCGACATGCTGCTGGAGGCGGCGAAGGCCGATCTCGACGCCGGCGACATGGGCGGCGCGGCGCAAGCCTATGCCGAGGCGCTGCAGGCCGAGCCAGACAATGTAAAGGCGATCGCCGGCCTGGCGCGCTGCTACCTGATCGGCGGCGACCTGGAGCGCGCCGGCGAGGTGGCCGCCATGGCCCCGGCCGACGCCAAGGACGCCGAGCTGGCCAGCGTCCGCGCCGCCCTGGCGCTGGCCGCAGAGGCCCCGGACGAGACCGAGACCACCGCCCTGCGAGCCAAGGTCGACGCCGATCCGAACGACCATCAGGCGCGCTTCGACCTGGCCAAGGCGCTGGCCGCCAACGGCAAGTTGGATGAGGCCGCCGACCAGCTGCTCGACCTCATCGCCCGCGACCGCGCCTGGAACGACGAGGCGGCGCGCAAGCAGCTGCTGACGGTGTTCGAGGCGGCGGGCCAGATGTCCGACATCGCCAAGGCCGGCCGCCGCCGGCTGTCGTCGATCCTGTTCGCCTAAGCGCCAGCGCGGGAGCCTTCGCCCATGGTCCGCGGCTCGCATCGCAAGGTCACCGACCTGCCGGCGATCATCCCGATCTTTCCGCTGGACGCCATGCTGCTGCCGCACGGCGAGCTGCCGCTTAACATCTTCGAGCCGCGCTACATGAACATGATCGACGACGCCCTGGCCGGCGAGCGGCTGGTCGGCATGGTGCAGACCCGGGCGGGCGGCGGTCCTTTCGGGCGCAATCTGGCCCGCGTCGGCTGCCTCGGCCGGCTGACCAGCTTCTCCGAGACCGTCGACGAGCGCTATCTGATCACGCTGACCGGGCTTTGCCGCTTCACCGTCGCCGAGGAGCTGACGGTGCAGACCCCCTATCGCCAGGTGCGCGCCGACTATGCCGATTTCGGCGCCGACTTAAGGCCGATGGCCGACGACGACGGCTTCGACCGCTTACGCTTCCTGGCGGCGCTGAAGGCCTATCTGGACCGCCGCGGCCTGGCCATGGAGGACTGGGAATCGCCCAAGTCGGCGGCGGCCGAGAGCCTGGTCAACGGCCTGGCCATGGTGCTGCCGTTCAGCCCGGGCGAGAAACAGGCCCTCCTGGAGGCGCCCAGCCTGTCGGAGCGACGCGAGGCGCTGATCGCGCTGATGGAGATCGACTCAGCCGTCGATCCGCGCGAGGACGAGCCGCCGATTTTCAACTAGGATGCGGCCCGTGCCCCAAACTCCGCTCTCGCCCGAAGTCGATCCGCGCCTGCTCGAGGTGCTGGTCTGTCCTGTCACCAAGGCGCCGCTGGTCTATGACCGCGCCGCCCAGGAGCTGATCAGCAAGGAGGCCAAGCTGGCCTATCCGATCCGCGACGGCGTGCCGGTGATGCTGCCGGAAGAGGCGCGGCCCTTGGGCGAAAACGAATGAGCGAGACCAGGCCGTGGCCGCTCGAGCTGAAGGTCCGCCGCACCGCGCGGGTGCTGGAGATCAGCTTCGACGACGGCGCGCATTTCAGCCTGCCGGCGGAATATCTGCGCGTCATGACCCCCAGCGCCATCGATCGCGGCCACGGCGCCGGGCCGGGGCGCACGGTGAACGGCAAGCGCAAGATCGGCATAACCGACGCCCAGGCGATCGGCCGCTATGCGACGCGGCTGGTGTTCGACGACGGTCACGACACCGGCCTCTACAGCTGGGACGAACTCTACCGCCTCGGCCGCGACCAACCCCGTCTGTGGGCGGACTATGAACGGCGACTGAAGCACGAAGGGCTGTCGCGGGATGCGTGAGACCAAAAAAATATCGTCATCCCCCGCTGTAGCGAAGCGGAATGCGGGGGATCCATGAACACTCACGTTCGACGGCGTTCATGGGTGGCCCGAACAAGTCGGGCCATGACGGATAAAAAGAAGAGAGACCCGTTCGCTAGAGCGCCTCGCCCTTCAGCAACCGCGGCAAATCACCCACGGCGCCGCCGGCTTCCTGCATGAAGAAGCGGCGGGCGGGGCCGATGCGGTTGACCACCGCCATGCCGGCGCCGCGGGCCAGACGCAGAGCCGGGTGGTCGTTGGAGAACAGGCGGTTGAACAGGTCGGTGGCCGCGGCCAGCGTCACATTGTCGAAACGGCGCCAGGCGGCGTAGCGCTGCAGCACCGCCGTCGAGCCCAGGTCTTCGCCCAGGCGCGCGGCCTCGACCAGCACCTGGGCCAGGGCGGCCGCATCCTTCAGGCCCAGGTTCAGCCCCTGGCCGGCGATGGGGTGGATGCCGTGCGCGGAGTCGCCGACCAGGGCGGTCCGGGCCGCGGTCAGCCGCTCGGCGAGCTGCAGGGCCAAGGGATAGACGAAGGTCGGCCCCTCGACCTCGACCCGCCCGACGAACTCGCCGAAGCGGCGTTGCAACAGCGAGCGGAACACCTCTGGCCGGGCGTCGCGCAAAGCGTCGGCCGTGGCCAGCCGCTCGGTCCAGACCAGGCTGGCGCGATCGTCCGTGAGCGGCAGGATGGCGAACGGCCCGGCGGGCAGGAAGTGCTCGTAGGCCACGCCGTTGTGCGGCCGCCCGAGGCGGACCGTGGCGACGACGCCCTTCTGCGGATAGTCCCAGCCGATGGTCCCGATGCCAGCGGCACGGCGGACGATGGAGCCGCGCCCCTCGGCCCCGACCACCAGGGCGGCGGTCAGCACCTGGCCGTCCTCCAGCGTCACGCGGCTGTACGCGGGTAAGGCCTCGACAGCGGCGACGCGGGCCGGCGCCATCAGGGCGATGTCAGCCCTGGTTACCGCTTCGGCCAGGGCGGCGCGGATCAGCCGGTTCTCCAGCATGTAGCCGAGCGGCTCGCCGTCCGCCGCGTCGGCGATCTCGGCGGAGTCGAAACGCAGGAAGACCGGCGCCGGCTTCGACGAGGCGGCGCCCGGTGAGCGGCCGTCGGTGACCAGGATCTGTTCGATCCGCTGCGCTTGCGGGGCGAGGCCCGCGCCAACGCCGACCACATCCCAGGCGCGGAACGACGAATAGGCGATGGCCGAGGCGCGCCCGTCGAAGGTGGGCGCCACCTGGGCCGCGAACGGCTGCGGATCGATCAGCGCGGTGCGCAGCCCCCCATGCGCCAACTCAAGCGCCAGGCTGGCCCCCGCCATGCCCGCGCCGGCGATGATGACGTCAAAGGTGTCCGCGTCCGACATGGCGCACCCCACACTCCGCTCATCCCCGCGAAAGCGGGGACCCAGGTTTTTTATCCTACAGCGCGGCGTTTCCAGCAAAAACGCCTGGGTCCCCGCTTTCGCGGGGATGAGCGGTTTATGAAAACCCGCTCGCCTCGTTAATCGTCCGTATCTTGCGTTTCGAATTCCACCGATTCCGCCGCCGGTTGCAGGGCGGGGCCGTCGTCGACGATGCCTTTCTTGGCGTCGTCCTTGGCCTTCTTTTCGGCCGCCTTCTTGACGATGGCGTCGAGTTCCAGCTGGCCGACCAGGCCCAGGGTCACCGGGTCCACCGGCTTGATGTTGGCGGCGTTCCAGTGGGTGCGGTTGCGCACCTGGTCGATGGTCGACTTGGTGGTGCCGAGGATCTTGACGATCTGGCTGTCGGCGATCTCCGGGTGGTTGCGCAGGAACCAGGCGATGGCGTCCGGGCGGTCCTGGCGGCGCGACACCGGGGTGTAGCGCGGCGACTTCTTGGTGGGTTTCAGGAACTCGGCATGGCGGCTCTTCTGGGCCTTCATGCGGTATTTCGGGTCGGCACCGGCGGCGTCCAGCTCTTCACGCGACAGCTGGCCGTTGGCGATCGGGTCGGCGCCGCGGATGTCGCGCGCCACTTCGCCGTCGGCGATGCCTTTGACCTCCAGGTGGTGCAGGCCGGCGAAGTCGGCGATCTGCTCGAAGGTCAGCGAGGTGTTGTCGACCAGCCAGACGGCGGTCG
>JBEPUW010000041.1:0-35905 GCA_041691315.1 Caulobacteraceae bacterium
TCAGATCAAGACCCAGATCGAAGACACCACCTCCGACTACGACAAGGAAAAGCTGCAGGAACGTCTGGCCAAGCTGGCCGGCGGTGTTGCGGTGGTCCGCGTCGGCGGCTCGACCGAAGTCGAAGTGAAGGAAAAGAAGGACCGCGTCGACGACGCCCTCAACGCCACCCGCGCGGCGGTCGAGGAAGGCATCGTCCCCGGCGGCGGCGTCGCCCTGCTCAAGGCCTCCCTGGTTCTGGAAGGCTTCAAGGGCGACAATGACGACCAGAACGCGGGCATCGCCATCGTGCGGCGCGCCCTGCAGTCCCCGATCCGGCAGATCTCCGAGAACGCCGGCGTCGAAGGCTCGATCGTGGTCGGCAAGGTGCTCGAGAACAAGTCGGCCACCTTCGGCTTCAACGCCCAGACCGAAGAATATGTCGACCTGATCGCGGCCGGCATCATCGACCCGGCCAAGGTGGTTCGCACCGCCCTGCAGGACGCCTCCTCGGTCGCCGGCCTGATGATCACCACCCAGGCGGCCATCGTCGAAGCCCCGAAAAAGGGCGGCGGCGCCGGCGGTATGCCGGGCGGCGGCATGGGCGGCATGGGCGACATGGACTTCTAGTCCAGACGGCCAGACGTCAGTTGAAAAGAGAGCCCCCGGTCGCAAGACCGGGGGCTTTTCGTTGCGGCAACGGTCAGATCAAATCGCCAGGCGATAAACCCTCGTCGCCGTGCCGCTGTAGAGGGCGGCCTTTTCGTCGCCAGACGCGCCGGCGGTGATGATCTTGAAGGCGTTCCACAGCACGTCGTAGGTGCAACTGGTCAGGTCGACCGGGAAGTTGCTCTCGAACATGCCGCGGTTCGGGCCGAAGGCTTCGATGCAGGTCTCGATATAGGGGCGCCACTCCTCAGCCAGCACGCTCGAACTTCGGCCCTGCATGAAGCTGTCGAAACCGGCGAACGGCATGGCGAGGCCCCCCAGCTTCACCGCGACGTTCTCGCACGCGCCGATCTCGCGAATCTTTGCGGCCCAGCTGGCGAACCGTTCCTCGCGCTTGCCGGCATAGGCGCCGATGCCCAGCGGCGTGCCGACATGGTCGAGGATGAACTGGGTGTCCGGGAAGGCGCGGACGAGGTCGAGGAACTCGCCGAGCTGCGGTTCGAGCAGCCAGGCGTCGAACGACAGGCCATGCCTGGCAAATTCCTGAAAGCCGCGCCGGAAGTCCGCGGACGGATAGAGCCCCGGCGTCTGCCGCGACAGCGGTCCCAGCACGATCGGGTCGGCGTCGTAGGAGGCCGAGTGGCGGATGCCGCGAAAGCGCCCGCCGCCCACCGCCATGTGCGCCCGAAGCGCGTCGTCGATCAGCTTCGGGTTCTGCGTCAGATCGACGTGGCTGACGATGCCAGCACAGGCGCGGATCGGACCATAAAGGCCGCTGGCGCTCATCGCCGCCGCGCCGTTGACGAATTCGGTCTCGCCGATGACCTTGAGGTGCTCGGGTCCGTCCAGCCGGTACATCGAGCCGCACTGAACGAAGACGGTGGCGACCACGTTGTGGCCGCGCTGCATGTCGGCCACCAGCTCGTCGACCAGGTAGCGGGGCGCAAGCCGCATCACGTTCTCGAACCCGTGTCGCACCGGCGGCCGCTCACTCGGCGCGGGCAGGAACGGCGTGCGGTCCCACAGGTGATGGTGCGGGTCGACGATCGGGAGCGACGGCTCCAGAATCGCTTCGCGGGTCGCTGCGGCGTCGCTCATGGCGTCCTCCCTGGCTTTTCCTTGCCCGTTTCCTTAAGTCGGCGGTCCGGCCCTCACAAGGCCGCGTTTCGCCGATCAAATCGCCGGCGAGACGGGCATGAGACGTGAGGTCCGATGCGATACGTACGAACGAGCGGCGGGATGGCGATGACGCTGCTGGCGGCGTTCGCCGCCTTCGAGGTCGCCGCCCAGCCCGTCGTTGGGCCCGACTTGATGAAGGGGCCTAGCCTGTTCATCAGCCCCAGCGGCCAGCCGTTCCGGGCGGTCGCCGGCCAACCCTATCCGGTCGCGGTCTGGTTCGCCCAGGCCGACAAGAACGGCGACGGCCGTATCGACCGGGCCGAATTTCGCGCCGACGCCGAGGCCTTTTTCCGCATCCTCGATACGAACCACGATGGGGTGATCGATCCCTTCGAGATGCAGGCCTACGAGAACCAGGTGGTTCCCGAAATCCTCGGAGCCTTCCGCGTGCCCGAGGGCGGCGAGGGATCCGTGGGCGAGGACCCGGCTTTGCGAAACCGTCCTGGCGGCGGCGCCCGGCGCGGCCTGTTCGGAATGGGTCGCCGGCCGCCGGACGATCCGGATGCAGACAGCGTGGCAAGCGGCGCCGCGCCCTTCGAGCTGATCCGTGACCCCGAGCCGCTGGCCGCCGCCGACCTGGCGCTGGACGGGCACATCACCCTGGCCGAGCTCATGACCGTGACCAACCGGCGCTTCGACCGCCTGGACAAGAAAGGTCTGGGCTATCTCACCCTGGCCGACCTGCCGAAGACCCTCGCCCAGACGACGGGGGCGGTCCCTCATCGGCGCTGAGGATCCTTTCCGGCGTGGGATCCACCTCGAAGCGCACCGCGGCGATGTCGGTATCGCCGCGCAACCAGGCCTTGGCCAAGCGGTGGCCGCCATCCATCAGCCGTCCGTCAGCGGACAAGATGATGGGGTAGGTGAGGTCGGCGTCCTGGATGCGCTGGGCGTGTTCGGCGACGGCCCGGCAGGTCGGTGCGTGGCGTTCGCCGAACCAGCAGTCCTGGTCGAACTCGGCGATGGCGCTGAGCGCAACCCGGATGACCGGCAACCCCTCGGCGGCGCGCCAGAGCTTTTCGGTGAACCAGAAGGCGCGGCCGCCCGGCACGGTGCGGGAATGGGTTTCCGGCATGTTTGGCGTCTCCCGCTGACCGTCCGCGTTTACCGCAATAGCGACCCAGCTTAACAGCGAGCCATGTCCCCGCTCGTCATCGGATTAATCCTCAGCGCAGCGCTCCTGCACGCCACCTGGAACGCCATCCTGCGCGGCGGGGCCGACCGGCTGTGGTCGATCACCATCATGTGCTCGGTCTCGGCGATCGTCGCCTTGCCGTTCGTGTTCATCCTCGCCGCGCCAGCCCGCGCGAGCTGGCCGTGCATCGGGCTCTCGGCCGCCCTGCAGGTCAGCTACTGCCTGTTCCTGGTCCGCGCCTATCGCGAGGGCGCGCTGGCCCAGGTCTATCCGATCGCGCGCGGCACCTCGCCGCTGCTGGTGACCCTTGGCGCGGTCTTCGTCGCCGGCGAGCGGCTGACCCCGGCGGCTCTGGCCGGCGTGGCGCTGGTCTCGCTGGGCATCATGGCCCTGGCGTTCGAGAAGGCGCGGCCGAGCCCGCGATCGACCCTGGCCGCCATCGCCACCGGGATGTTCGTCGCCGCCTATACCCTGACCGACGGGGTTGGTGCGCGGCTCTCGGGCAACGCGCAATCCTATACCGCCTGGCTCTACCTGGTGCAGGGCGCGGCCATGCCCGTCGTCTATGTCGCCTTGCGCGGCCGGCTGGTCCTGCCGCTGCGCGAGGCGGAAACCTGGAAGGCGCTGGCCGGCGGCGTCTTCGGGCTGTTGTCTTACGGCGTCGTCATTTGGGCGCTGACGCTCGCGCCCATGGGCCGGGTCTCGGCCCTGCGCGAGACTTCCATCCTGTTCGCCGCGGTGATCGGCGCGGTGTTCCTGAAGGAGAAGCTGACCCCCCCACGGGTCACCGCCGCCCTGATGATCGCCGGCGGCGCCATCGCGCTCTCAACCGCTCATTGAGGCGTCCTGAGCCATGCGCTCGAAGGCCGAGGGTTGGCGCCTCGCCCGCCAGGCCGAAAGCAGCCTGTCGACGTTTTCGCCGGCCTTGATCGCGGTGGAATCGAGTTCGAGATCGCATGGGAAGACCGGCAGCATCTCGAAATCGCGGCGCGCGTCGCCGGCGCGGCGATCGCCCCTTGCGGTCTCACGCCGCTCCATCTCCTCGACGTCGCAGTGGATGCGAACGAAGAAGACGTCGAAACCGGCGAGAAGCCGAACGAGGTCTCCCATCCACGCCTGGGTTTCGACGATATGCTCGACAATCAGGTTGTTTCCCGATCCGGCATAGGCGGCCAGCGCGCGATGAAACCCGTCGAAGAACGGCCCTCGCAGGCCGGTCCATGGAAACTCGCGGCTGCGGATGCGGGCCATCGGCAGAATGCCGGCGTCGCGCAGATGGTCGATGGAGATGTGCCAGAACGGCGCCTCGATCCTGGCCTGCAGTTCGCCGGCGATCGAGGACTTGCCGCTGCTGGACGGCCCATGGATCAGGATGATCTTGCCCGTCTGCACGTCGTTTCTCCGGTGTGGCCGGTCAGGATAGCTGGTCGATGACCGCCTTAGCCACCGCCACGGGTGTCTTGGCGATGTCGACCACGATGGCGTCCTCGTCCACCGACGGCTCCTCGAGGTCGGCGAACTGGCTCGCCAGCAGCTTGGCGGGCCAGAAATGGCCGCTACGGTGGGCGAGGCGTGCGGCGATCTCGGTTTGCGAGCCGCGCAGATAGACGACGCGCACCTGCGGCCGGCCGGCCCGCAGGGCGTCGCGATAGGCCCGCTTCAGCGCCGAGCAGGCGACGACGCCGGGCTCGCTCGCCTCGGCGCGGGCGTCGATCCAGGCGCCGATGGCGGCCAGCCAGGGCGCGCGGTCGACGTCGGTCAGCGGAACGCCGCTGCGCATCTTGTCGATGTTGGCCTGTGGATGCAGGTCGTCGCCGTCGACGAAGAGCCAGCCCAGCCGTTTGGCGATCAGCTCGCCCACCGTGGTCTTGCCGGCCCCGGAGACGCCCATGACCACCAGGATCGGGGCTGCGGTCATGATGGTCCTTTCAAGTGCGCGCGCCGGCCATGATTTGGCCGGAAGCCGACCTTAACAGAGGGGCCAAATGGCGACGCCCCTGCGCACCCGATCACGGAATCCTCATGAACACATCCTCTCTCTGGCTGGCCTTGGTCGCTGCCGGCGCGCTGGCTTGGCCCGGGCCACCGGCGGCCGCCAAGCCGAGCGTCGCCGCGCTGGCGTCCGCTCCTGTATCCGTCGACGTCACCGCGCCCAGATACGGCGCCTGGGGCTATGACGAGAGCGGTCGCGATCTCGCAGCCAGTCCGGGCGCCGACTTCTTCCGCTACGCCAACGGCGCCTGGTACGACCATGAGGTGATCCCGTCCGATCGCACCCGGTTCGGCAATTTCGACAAGCTGGTGGTGCTGTCGGAGAGCCGCACCCGGCTGATCATCGAGCAGGCCGCCGCCGGCCAGCTTACCGACACCGACGCCTTGCGCGTGGCCGACGCCTACAAGGCCTTCATGGATGAGGCGCGCGTCGAACGGCTGGGCGCCCAGCCGCTCGCCCCCGAACTCGACGCCATCCGCGCCGAGCGCAGCCGCGAGGACATCGCCGCGGTGATGGGCCGGATCGGCTTCCAGAGGGGCATCTTCGACCTGTCGATCGACGCCGACGCCAAGGACCCGCTTCGCTATTCGGTCAATATCGACGTCGGCGGCCTCGGCCTGCCGGACCGCGACTACTACCTGAAGCCCGAATTCGCCGGGAAGAAGAAGGACTACCAGGCCTATGTCGCCGCCATGCTCAAGCAGGTCGGCTGGACCGATCCGGATGCGGCCGCGCAAGCCATCGTCGACTTCGAGACCAGGCTGGCCCAGTCGAGCTGGTCAAGGGAGGACGAGCGCGACCCGATCAAGACCTATAATCCGATGGCGGTCGCCGACCTGGGGGCTTACGCGCCGGGATTCGACTTCAAGGCCTTCCTGGCCAGCGCCGACCTGGGTTCGCTCGACCGGATCGTGCTCAACGCCAACACGGCCTTCCCCAAGTTCACCGCCATCTATGCCGCGACGCCGGTCGAGACCCTGAAGGCCTGGCAGGCCTTCCACCTGGTCGATAATACCGCGCCCTATCTGTCGGACCGCTTCGTCCAGGCCCGCTTCGCCTTCCGCAACCACGACCTGGCGGGTCAGCCGGAGATCCAGCCGCGCTGGAAACGCGGCGTCGGCTTCGTCAACCGCACTTTGGGCGAGGCGGTTGGCCGCCTCTATGTGGCGCAATATTTCACGCCGGCCGCCAAGGCCAAGATGGACGCCCTGGTTGGGCATCTGCGCGAGGCGCTGAACGCACGCCTGGAGCGGGCGGATTGGATGAGCCCGGAGACCCGCGCCAGGGCGGCGGAAAAGCTCTCCAAGCTCACCGTCAAGATCGGCTATCCGGCGAAATGGCGGGATTATTCGGCGCTGACGATGCGGCCGGACGACCTCTACGGCGACGCCGAAAGGGCCGCGGCGTTCGACCGGGAGCGGCGGGTCAAGCGTTTGAACGGGCCGGTCGACAAGCTGGAGTGGGGCATGACCCCGCAGACGGTCAACGCCTATTACCGGGCCAGCAATAACGAGGTGGTTTTCCCCGCCGCCATCCTGTCGCCGCCCTTCTTCGATCCGGATGCCGATCCGGCGGTCAACTATGGCGGCATCGGCGCGGTCATCGGCCACGAAATGACCCACGGCTTCGACGACCAGGGCCGCAAATTCGACGGCGACGGACGGCTGGCCGATTGGTGGACCACCGGCGACGGACCCAAGTTCCAGGTCCGCGCCGACCGGCTGGGGACGCAGTATTCCAGCTTCGAGCCGGCGCCGGGCGCCCACATCAACGGCGCCCGGACCATGGGCGAGAACATCGCCGACCTCGGCGGGGTTCTGGTGGCGCTCGACGCCTATCACGCGTCGCTGCACGGCCAGCCGGCGCCGGTGATCGACGGCCTGACCGGCGACCAGCGCTTCTTCCTGGGCTTCGCGCAGATCTGGCGGGAGAAGATGCGCGACGACGCCCTGCGCCAGAGCCTGGTTTCCGACCCGCATTCGCCGTCGCACGACCGGGTGGTCGGAACCCTGCGCAATGCCGATGCCTGGTACGCCGCCTTCGACGTCAAGCCAGGCGACCCGATGTACGTCGCGCCGGATCAGCGGGTCAGGATCTGGTGAGGCGAAAAAGCAAGGCCCGCCGCGGAAGAATCACCGCAGCGGGCCCTTAGCCTCTGGAAGGTAGCGGGCGTTTCCTCCCCGAAACGCCGAGTCGCACGGGCTCTGATGGCTCGCGTCGTCTCTCGCTAGGGAAGGGAACGGCGTTTCTACAATCTTGTCAATCCTTTGCACGGAATCGCGTTTCAAACGCGCAACAAGCGCAGCCCGTATCGGCAAATCCGATCAAATCACCCAGGCGTGCGTTCAACTCCGCTCGCCGAGGCGCGTGGCCAGCCGATCGCCGGCGGCGGACTGCGGTTCGAAAGCGAAGTCGGGCCGCACCACCGAGACCGGTCCAACCTTGGCGTGGGCCAGCGCGGCCGTGACCTCGAACAGGCTGTCGATGTCCGCCAGCATGCCCTGGGCGCGGCGTGTGGCGCCGCGGGCCAGGAAGGGCTGAACGGCCTCACCGGCGGCCTTGTCCTGCTCGGCGGGCCAGGAGATCAGCGCCGTGCGCCGGGCTCGCGCGCGCGCCTCGACAATGCTCATCAGCCGCCGCGCCGAGGCCAGCTGCTTCGGCGTCCAGCGCGCGATCAGGCTGGCGCAGAGCTGCGCCTGGCTGCGCAGGATCAGACCGTCCTCCAGCACCTTCAGCCCGTTGGCCTTCAGGGTCGCGCCGCTGGAGGTGATGTCGACGATCAGTTCGGCCTGGCCGGCGGCTGGGGCGCCCTCGGTGGCGCCGCTGGATTCGACGATGCGATAGTCGACGACGCCGTGACTGGCGAAGAAGGCGCGGGTCTGCACCATGTACTTGGTCGCCACCCGCATGCGCCGGCCGGTGCGGGCCAGGAAGGCGGCGGCCACCTCCTCCAGGTCGGCCATGGTCTCGACATCGACCCAGCTGGCCGGCGTCGCCACCACCAGGTCGGCGCGTCCGAAGCCCAGCGCGCGCAAGAGCAGCACGTGTCCGTCGAGCGTATCTCCGCGTTCGCGCAACAGGTCCTCGCCGCTGACGCCGATGTGCAGTTCGCCGGTGTCCAGGCCGGCGGCCATGTCGCTGGCGGACAACAGCAGCACGCGCACGTCCGGCAGACCGTTGATGGTCGCCACATAGCCGCGCTCGCCGCCCTCGGTTTCGAGGGTCAGGCCGCAGTCGGCCAGCCAGTCCTCGGCCTGCTCTTTCAGCCGGCCCTTGGAGAAGAGGCCGAAGGTCAGGGGCGCATCGCTCATGACGGCCTCCCGGCCTGCGCCCAGGCCCGGGCCGGCCGCACCGCGCAGCCGACCGCGCCGCGCGCCGCGCCGCCCAGATGCGCCGGCAGCGAATCGTAGCGGCCGCCGCCGGCCACCGGCGCCTCGTCGCTCAGCGCCGGGCTGCGCACCTCGAACAGGAAGCCGTCATAATAGCTGAAGGCGCGGCCAAAACTGGCGTGGAAGACCAGCCGGTCCTCCGGCGCGCCGTGGCCGACGATGGCGTCGAGCCGCCGGTCCCAGGCTTCCAGCGCCGCCTCCAAGTCCAGCTGTCCGGCACGCGCCAGTCCGGCGACCGCCTTGAGCATGGGCCGGGGCGGGCCTGACAGATCGATGAAATCACGGATCAGCCTGGCTTCGGCGGGGCTGAGCCGGGGCGCGCGGGCGGCCTCGCCGCGCTGCACCAGACGATGAGCGATTTCGCCGGCCGAGCGGCCGCCCACCGGCTGGATGCCGGCGATCGACCACAGATCCTGCAGCACCGCCGTGGCCTCGGCTTCCGGCAGGCCCGCGAGCAGTTCGGCGATGCGATCGCCCTGGCGGGCGGCGGGCTCGGCGGCCTGGGCGCGGGTCAGTTCGTCGGCCAGCGCGCCCGGCCGGACGAAGGCGCGCTTCAACCGCGCGGCCAGGGCGGGAGCCAGGCCGATGGCGTCGATGAGGGCCGAAAACAGCGCCACGTCGCCCAGGATCATGACCAGGTCGGCGCGTCCACCGGCGGCGGCCGCGCGCCAGGCCAGGCCCGCGACCTCGGCGTCGGCCTCCGGGCCGTTGTCGCCGCCGAACACCTCAAGCCCGATCTGCAGGAATTCCTCGGCGCGGTCGGAGCCGCGCGGCGCCACCCGGAAGGCCTTGCCCTCGTAGAGATAGCGGCCGTCGGCGCGGCCCTCGGCGATGTGGGCGCGGGCGATCGGGATGGTGAAGTCGGGCCTGAGGCAGGCGTCCTCGCCGTCGCCCTGCACCAGGAAGAGCCGCCCGCGCATGGTCTCGCCGGCCAGGTCGAGCATCAGGCCGAGCGGCAGCATCACCGGCGCGTCGACAAAGGGCGCGCCGAGCAGGGCGAAGGGTGCGCGGATCGCGGCCAGCACCTGGGCCGGAACGGGGGGTTCCAGCCTCATTGGGCGGCCTCGAGGATGCGCTGAAGGGTCGCCACCAGCTCGTCGCGGCGCACCGTGACCTGGCCCGGGCGCTCGCCGCGCCAGCTTTGATTGTCGCTGACGCCGGCCGCCAGGACGCGGCCGAGATCGAGGTCCTTGATGGTCACTTGGCCCGCCGCCCGCTCGTCGCCGCCGACGATGACGGCGGCGGGGGAAAACCGGCGGTCGGCATAGCGCATCTGCGCCTTCATGCCCGACTGGCCGAGATAGACCTCGGCGGCGACGCCGGCGGCGCGCAGTTCGGCGGCCATGGCGAAATAGTCGGCCATACCCTCGGCGTCGAAGGCGACGATCACCACCGGCCCGCGCGCCCGAAACGCCTCGGCGCGTCCGGCGGCCTTCAGCGCCGCGGCCAGCCGCGAGACCCCAAAGGAGCAGCCGGTCGCCGGCACGGGCTCGCCGGTGAAGCGGGCGACCAGATCGTCATAACGGCCGCCGCCGCCGAGAGAGCCGAAGCGCATCGGCCTGCCGCGCTCGTCGGTTGTCTCCAGCAGCAGATCGGCCTCGAACACCGTGCCGGTATAGTATTCCAGCCCACGCACGATCGAGGGATCGAAGGCCGCCCGCGTCGCGTCGACGCCAAGGCTGACCAGAGCCTGATGAATTTTCGCCAGCTCAGCCAGGCCCTCGTCGCCCTCGGCCGAACCGCCGATGACGTTGGCCAGCCGATCCAGCGTCTCCGGCCGCTCGCCGGAGCCCGCCGCCACGAAGGCCAGCACGCGCTCAGCGGCCGCGGCGCTCAGGCCAGCGCCCTTGGTGAAATCGCCGGACTCGTCCTTGCGGCCGGGCCCGAGCAAAAGGGCCACGCCCTCCGGCCCCAGACGGTCGAGCTTGTCCACGGCGCGCAGTACGACCAGCTTCTGCCGGGCGTCCACCGCGCCGGCCGAGGTCAGCAGGCCATTGAGCAGCTTGCGGTTGTTGATCTTGATCACCGCCTGGCCGCGCTGCAGGCCCGTGGCTTCCAGGCCCTCGACCATCATGGCGATCATCTCGGCGTCGGCCTCGGGGCGGGCCGAACCCACCGTGTCGGCGTCGCACTGGACGAATTCGCGATAGCGGCCGGGTCCCGGCTTCTCGTTGCGCCAGACCGAGCCCACCGCATAGCGGCGGAAGGGTTTGGGCAGGGTCTCCCAATGTTCGGCGACGAAGCGGGCCAACGGCGCGGTCAGGTCGTAGCGCAGCGCCATCCACTGCTCGTCGTCGTCCTGCAGGGCGAACACGCCCTCGTTCGGGCGGTCGGCATCGGGCAGGAACTTACCCAGCGCGTCGGCATATTCGAAACCGCCGGTGGCCAGCGGCTCGAAGCCGTAGCGCTCATAGACGGCCGAGACGGCGTCGACGATGCGTCGCTCGGCGGCGAGGTCGTCGGCGCGCTTGTCGGCGAAGCCCTTGGGAGCGCGGGCTTGGGGACGGAAGGCCTCGGTCATGGGCGGCGCATAAAGGATCGCGGCCGGGCGGGCAAGGAACGGCCGCGCTCGCGCTGGTGTGGCGATTCAGAAATTCGCCAATGCTTTGTGGGGGGCTCGGAGCGAATTTCTGAATCTATTGCCACACCAGAAACGGTTGATTTCTAGTGTGCTTCTTGGATTTGAAGTTCGCGCAGAGATCGACCCAAAAACAGGCGAACTTCAAATCCAGCACACTAGGCGCGGTAGCGGCTCGTTTACCCTAACTTGATAAGGCTTGGCATAGTCGATTTCCGTCCGATCCAAGGGACCACGCTCATGTCATGCGATGTCGCGCTCGCCGCCTTTCTGGTCTTCGCCCAAGCCGGCCCGGCCGCCGCCGCGCCGCCGCCGATGGTCGCGGTCGCCGATGCCGCGCCGGTCTCGGTGGCCGGCGAGCCGCTGTTCAAGGACATCGTCGGGCGCGCCGGCTCGCTGAAGAGCGAGGTCGACGCCTATCGCAAGACCGTGGCCGGCGCGTCCGAGGCCATCACGCTGCCGCAGTTCGGCCAGTTCAGCCAATCGGTCACCGAGCTTTCGCTGCTCGACCAGAAGGGCCACGAGGTGCTGGTGGCGCGGGGCTCGAAGGACGACCTGAAATGCATCCTGCACGGCATTTCCCAGGACCTGACGGCCAAGCTGGCTGCAGTGGTCGCCGCCAAGACCGGCCATGACCAGGACCTGGCGCTGCGCGACATGTCCTACCTGCTGAACGACAATGTCGAGGTGATCACCGCCCCGCCGCAGCCGGCGGCTTAAGAGGCGGCCGCCTTCCTGGCTGCGTCGACCACCAGGCCTTCGGTGAGGATCTGCGGCAGCACCTGCGGCTCGCCGCCATTGGCCGGATACATCAGATAGAGCGGCACCCCGGCCCGGCCCTGGGCGGCCAGGGCCTGCTCGATCATGGCGTTGCGGTCCGTCCAGTCGCCGACCAGGTAGACGACGCCGGCCTTGGCGAAGGCGTCGGCAGCCCTGGCCCCCGACAGCGCCACCCGGTCGTTGACCTGGCAGGTGACGCACCAGGCGGCGGTGAAGTTGACGAAGACCGGCCGGTGCTCGGCGCGCAAGCTCGCTAGCCGGTCTGGCGAGAAGGGCTGTGAGACGAGCGCCGCCCGGGTGGGCGCTGTGGGCCAGAAGGCGGCGGCCAGGGCGAGCGCGATGGCCAGGCCGGACGCGGCCAGCGCCGGCGCCGAACGCGCGCCGCTGATGCGGGCGCGTTGGCCGGCGCCGTAGAGCCAGGCGGCCAGGCCGGTGAGCACGGCGGCGGCGAACAGGCTGGCCAGCCGCGTAGAACCGGCGCTCTGGGCGTAGACCCAGGCCAGCCAGGCGGCGGTGGCGTACATCGGAAAGGCCAGCGCCTTCTTCAGCCCCTCCATCCAGGCCCCGGGCCGTGGCATGCGGCTGAGCAGGGCCGGCGCGAAGGCCAGGACCACGAAGGGCGCGGCCATGCCCAGCGCCAACGCCAAAAAGACGCCGAGCGCGATGGCGGGTCCTTGGGTCAGGGCAAGGCCGACCGCCGCGCCCATGAAGGGCGCGGTGCAGGGCGCGGCGACCGCCACGGCCAGCACGCCGGTAAAGGCCGCGCCGAGCGCGCCGCCGCGATCGGCAGCATCGGCCTGGCCGGCGGCGGCTTGCAGGGACGTTCCCGCATCGAACACGCCCGACAGGTTCAGCGCCACCAGCAGCATGACCAGGGTCAGGCCGGCCAGGATGACGGGCGACTGCAGCTGAAAGCCCCAGCCCACCGCCTCGCCGGCGGCGCGGGCCGCGATGAGCGCGCCGGCCAGCGCCAGGAAGGTGGCCACGACGCCGCCGAGATAGGCCAGGCCCTGGATGCGGGCGGCGTTGGGTTCGTGGGCATGACGCGCCAGCGAGGCCGCCTTCATGGCCAGGACGGGAAAGACGCAAGGCATCAGGTTGAGGATCAACCCGCCGATGAAGGCCAAGCCCATGGCGACGACCAGCTGGCCCAGGCTGGCGGGCGCGCCCATCGGCGCGGGCGGCGGTCCGAGCCCCGAGGCGCCCGGCAAGGGCGGCCCCGGCGGCGCGGTCACCTCGAAGACGCGGGACCCGAGGGTCAGAACGCCGGTCAGGGTCGCCGGCGGCTTGCCGGTCTTGAAGGCCGAGCCCGGCGCGAGCGACAGGGTCAGGCCGTCGGGGCCGCGCTCGATGAGCTGCGGCTGCGCGGCGTCGATAGCCTCGCCGTCATAGGGATAGAAATAGGCGCCCGAGAAATCCGCCCCCCTCAGCGGCGCCCCGGCGACGCTCAGCTTCACCACGCTCGCCGCTGGCGTCATCGCCGCCTTCAGCGCCGGCGAGGCTTGCGGCGCGGCGGCCAGGGTCGCGGCGATCTTTGGACCCCAGTGCGGCTCGACCGGCGGGTCGGCGGCGACCACCGGCAGGTCGAGGCTGAGCTGCGCGTCTTCCGGAACGCAGACGTCCTGGCAGACCAGGAAGGCCGCATGCGCCTTCAGGGTCACGGTCTGGCCAGGCTTGGCGTCGGCCGGCGCGGTCAGCGTCACCGGCAACAGCACCGCCCCGGTGTAGCCATAGTCCATCAGCGGCCCGATCTTCAGCTGCCGCGGGGCCGGCCAGACGATCTCTCCGGTCTTCCAGCCGGCTGGCAGCGTCCAGTCCAGCGTGGTCGCCTGACCGGAATCGCCGGGGTTGCGCCAATAGGTGTGCCAGCTGGCGTCGATTTCCTGGCGCAGCGCCACATGGATGGTCCCGCCGGGCGCGATCGCCGCATGGTCGGCGACGATCTCGGCGGTGAGGTGGCCGGCCCGCACCGGCGCGGCCCGCGCCAGGGAAGGCGCGGCCAGCACCAGACAAAGGGCAAGCGCCCGTACGAAGATCGACATCGGGGTTCCGTTCACAAGGCTAGCGCTATAGGGCTAGTTCGGAGCCGACAAGCCGCAGGGAACACCCATTGCCCGCCCATTTCGAAGATATCGAGGTCGGCCAGGTGGTCGCGCTGGGCTCCATGCCGCTCGGCGAGACTATGATGGAGAGCTTTAACGCCACCTTCGCGCGCGGCCGCGATCTGAGCGAAGGCGCCTGCGAGGCCTTGATCTACACCGTCTGGTCCAGCCTGGACGCCGCCGCCTCGGCCAATTGGCCGCAGACCAAGCGGCTGGCGGTCGACGCGCTGCGTTGGGGACGGATTCCGCCGACCGGCGACACCCTGCGCGGACGGATGACGGTGATGGGCAAGGACCCGGTCGGCGCGGGCAAGGGCATCGTCTTCGCCCAGCACGATCTGCTCGACCAGGCCGGCCGGCTGGTCTTCTCCTGCCTTACCCGCAGCCTATTCGCCTGCCGCGAGGCCTGAAGACCAAGGCGGGCCTGCGGAAAAGTGCGAAGCGGTTTTCAGCCCGCAACCCGCCCTAACTCCAGGACTCTAGGCCATCGCCTCGCCGCGGCGGGCGAGCGATTCGGCGACCAGCTTGTCCCAGCCGAACAGCGAGATCAGGTGAGCGTAGATCTGCCCCAAGGCGCCATTGTCGCGCAGCTCGACCAGCTTGTCGGTCGGCAGCGCCTTCAGCCGCTCTTCCGCGACGCCGAAGAATTCCGCCACCAGCTGCGGCTCGCCGGCCTCGCCGGTCTCGGTGCGCGGTGTGAAGGTGGTCTGGCGGGTCTCGAACAGGTCCAGCTCGACGAGCATCTTGACGAACAGGTCGGTCTGGCGCCGGTCGGCGTCGAACTGGCCGCAGAAGTCTATGCAACTCTTGGTGAATTCGGTGGGCTGACCTTTGTCGAACAGCGGCACGTCGCCGCCGCCTTCGACCCAAAGGGAAGAGGCGCGGTCGATGCAGACCACCATCTTCTGCGCCGCCTCGTCGAGCGCGCCGACGAAGGGATAGCGGCGGATGAAGGCCGGGATATAGGCGCCAGGGCGATAGGCGCCGTCTTCGGCGACGAACAGGTTCTCGCCGGCGCTGATGCCGACCACGGCCAGCGGTGCATGCGCCTCGCCGGCGAAGATGATCGGATAGTTGACCGAGGCGGGGCCGAACTCGCCCACATGCAGCGGCACGAAATGCTGCTTGGCGACGAAGCCGAACGGCCTGTCCGACTTGACCAGGCCGAGATTGGCGTGGCGCTTGGCGTCCAGCGGCTCGGGCCGCTCGTACAGCAGCACATTGCCGGTGACGGGATTGGGTTGGGTGTCGTTAGCGGCCATGCAGCACCGAATGTCTGGCGTCCGGGCGCGGGGCCCAAGGTCGGCGGCTTCTAGCGGATCGGATTGCACCGGGCAATGCGGCGTGAATGCCGGCTTGCGCGAGGCCGCTTCCTTCGCCTTCATGGGCGAAAATCCAGGAAGGACGCCCCGATGACCATCGACTATCCGCAAGTGCTCGAGCGCCGAACCGAAGGCGAAGGCGCCTGGACCAATCAGGAGACCATGCTCTACGCGCTCGGCGTCGGCATGGGCGCGGACCCGATGGACGAGAAGGAACTGGCCTTCGTTTTCGAGAAGGACCTGAAGGCGCTGCCGACCTTCGCCTCGGTCATCCGCGCGCGGCCGACCAGCTCGACGGGTCCGGAGGCGCGCATGCAGCTGAATCCCGTGCTGATCGTCGATGGCGAACGCAACATCACCTTCCACAAGCCGATCCCCGCCGCCGCCAAGGTGAAGAGCAAGGGCCGCGTGCTCGGCGTCTTCGACAAGGGCAAGGACCGGGGCGCCGTCGTCGTCAATGAGACGATCATCACCGACGAGGCCGGCGATCCCATCGCCACCATCCACGCCTCCCTGTTTGCCCGCGGCGACGGCGGGTTCGGGGGCCCGTCCGAGGGCCAGCCGGAGCCGCATGCGGTGCCGACCCGCGCGCCCGACCGCTCGATCGATATCGTGACCCGCCCGGACCAGGCGTTGATCTACCGGCTCTCCGGCGACTTCAACCCGCTGCACGCTGACCCGGACTTCGCCCGCCGCGCCGGCTTCCCGCGGCCGATCCTGCACGGGCTCTGCACCTACGGCATCACCTGCCGGGCGGTGCTGCAGACCTATGCCGACTACGATGCGGCGGCGTTTCGGAGCCACGCGGCGCGCTTCTCCTCGCCGGTCTTCCCCGGTGAGACCATCACGGTCGACCTGTGGCAGGACGGCCCGGTGATCTCGTTCGAAGCGCGCATCCAGGCGCGCAACGTCACCTGCATCAAGAACGGCAAGACGGTGCTGGGCTGATCGCGCGTCACGAAGCTGTCTTCGGGTCGTGCGTAATAGTGTCGCTTTCGGAGTCGAACCGCATGGTCCGCCGCTTCCTGTCGCCGTTCATTGCGGCGGGCCTTATGCTGGCGTCCTTCGCCCCCGCCCAGACCCCGGTCGAAAAGGGTTATCTGGACTCTGACACGACCCCGCAGACCCTGCGCATCCTGCCGCCGCCGCCGGCGCCCGGCTCGGGCCGGGACGCGGACGACAGGGCCGTCTTCGCCAGGACCCGCGCCCTGGCCGGTGGCGGACGCTGGGCGCTGGCGACCACCGACGCCGATCTCACCCCGCGCGCCGGCATGTTCGCCTGCGCGCTCGGCGTCAAGCTTGATGCGACCAACGCGCCAAGGCTCGATGCGATGCTGCATCACATGGCCCCGGACGCGCGCGCGGTGGTCGACCCGCCGAAGGACCGCTTCAATCGCCGGCGCCCCTATGTCGGCGCCGTCGGCGATCCGCCGATCTGCGTGCCGAAGACCGAGAGCCTGGCCAACAGCGCCTCCTATCCGTCAGGCCATTCGACGGTGGCCTGGTCTTGGGGCCTGATCCTGGCCGAGATCGCCCCCGATCGGGCAACCGACGTCCTGCGGCGCGCGCACGAGATTGGCGACAGCCGCATCGTCTGCGGCGTCCACTATCTGAGCGATGTCGAGGAGGGCCGCACCAACGGCTCGATCCTGGTCGCCGCCCTGCACGCCAATCCCGAATTCCAGTCCGACCTGGCCAAGGCCCGCGCCGAAGTCGCCGCCGCCCGCGCCGCCCCGCACCCCGCCCCCACAGGCTGCGCCGCCATCGCCGACGCGGAGAACCATCCGCCGTATTGAAATCTCCCGTCATGGCCCGGCTTGTCCGGGCCATCCATGAACACCGTGCGATGTGAGTGTTCATGGATCCCCGGCATTCCACCGCTTCGCGGTTCCAGCGGGGGATGACGGTTAGGGGTGGGCTGGCCGCTTTGCCACATAGACGACGTGTGATCGGAGTGGATCGTCTTCGGCGAGGTCGGGATGGACGAAGTCGCGCTCCGGCGCGCGGATCATGCCTATGCGGCGCATGATCGCTTCGGAGCGGTGGTTGGGGGCTGAGGTCCAGCTATAGATGGTCGGCGTGGCCAGGGTCTCGAAACCCCAGGGCATCATCGCGGCGGCGGCCTCGGTTGCATAGCCGTGGCCCCAGGCGTCACGCGCCAGACCCCAGCCGATCTCCACCTCGTCAGCCATCGGATGCTTCCATTCCGGCGGCTGGCGGCGGCAGACCACGCGGCCGACGACCGCGCCATCGGGCTTGCGGCTGATCGCCAGCCAGCCGCTGCCGTGAGTGTCCCAGAAGGCGCGCGTGCGGACGAAGTCGTCCAAGGCTTGAGCGTTAGTGCGGGCGCCGCCCAGCCAGGCGCCGACTTCCGGATCGCAGACCATTGCGACGAAGGCGTCGCGGTCGCCGTCGCGCCAGGACCGCAATATCAGCCGTTCGGTCTCGATCATGCCGGCCTTGGCTGGGTCAGGGCGCCATAGAGGTCGGGACGGCGGTCGCGGAAGAAGCCCCAGGCGGCGCGGTGGCGGGCCATGAAGTCGAGATCGAAGCTGGCCACGGCGAAACCCTCGTCGTCCGGGCTCATGTCGGCGACCAGGTCGCCGCGGTGGTCGCAGATGAAGCTGGAGCCATAGAAGCGCTGGCCGCCGCCGGGATAGTCGTCCCAGGGCTCGAAGCCGGTGCGGTTGGCCCCGGCGACCGGGATGATGTTGGAGACGGCGTGGCCCTGCATGGCGCGCCGCCAGGGCAGGGCGGTGTCGAGGCTAGGATCGTGCGGCTCCGATCCGATGGCGGTCGGATAGAGCAGCGCCTCGGCGCCCATCAGGGTCATGGCGCGGGCGGCTTCCGGATACCACTGGTCCCAGCAGATGCCGACGCCCAGGCGGCCATGGCGCGTGTCCCAGACCTTGAAGCCGGTGTCGCCGGGGCGGAAATAGTACTTTTCCTGATAGCCCGGCCCGTCGGGAATATGGCTCTTGCGATAGAGGCCGAGCAGCGCGCCGTCGGCGTCCATCATCACCAGGCTGTTGAAATAGTGCGGCCCCTCGCGCTCGAAGATCGAAACCGGGATCACCACGCCCAGCTCCGCCGCCAGCGGCGCCAGCGCGGTGACGCACGGATGGGTGCGCCAGGGATGGGCGTGGGCGAACCAGCGCTCCTCCTGCCGCACGCAGAAGTAGGGACCCTGGAACAGTTCCGGCGGCAGGATGACCTGGGCGCCGGCGGCGGCCGCCGCGCGGATCAGCTCCGCCGTGCGGGCGATATTGCCGGCCAGGTCGTCGCCATAGGCGCTCTGCAGCACCCCCAGGCTCAGGGTCCGGGTCATGCCGGCTCCTCGCGGCTGATGCAGTGGAAGGAGCCGCCGCCGCTGAGCAGGGCGCGGGACGGCAGGCCGATCACCGTGCGCTCGGGAAACAGGCTCTGCAGGGTGTCCAGCGCGAAGGCGGCGGCTCTCGCCTCATAGACCGGGGCGATCACCGCGCCGTTGGCGATGATGAAGTTCATGTGCGAGGCCGGCAAAACCGTCCCATCCTCGTCCTCGATGCGACCGGGCGAGGCGATGCGGGCCACGGTCAGGGCCGAGCCGCGCGCGCCGCGCATGGTCGCCAGCCGCCGCGCGGCGTCGTCATAGACCTCGGCGTTCGGGTCGTTGCGGCCCCAGGCCACCGGGCAGGCCACCACACCGGGCGCCACGAAGCGGGCCAGATTGTCGACATGGCCGTCGGTGTGGTCGTTGGCCAGGCCGTCGCCCAGCCACAGCACGGTGCGCGCGCCGAGGGCGGCGGTCAGCGCCGCTTCCGCCTCGACCTCGCTCCAGTCGTCGTTGCGGTTGGGATTGAGCAGGCATTGGCGGGTGGTCAGCACGGTGCCGAAGCCATCGTGGTCCAGCGCGCCGCCCTCGATCACGCAGGGCGCTGTGCTCAGCGGCGCGCCGGCGGCGGCGGCGATCTGCTCGGCGACGATGTTGTCGCCCTCGAGCACGTACTTGCCGCCCCAGCCGTTGAAACGGAAAGCCTGGGCGGTGGGTAGGCCGTCGCGGTCGTGGAAGATCGGCCCGGTGTCGCGCAGCCACACATCGCCGAACAGGCCGCGGACGAACTCGACGCCGGCGGTGTCCTCAAGCAGGGCGCGGGCGGCCCGTTCCGCAACGTCGCCGCGCACCATCAGCCGCACCCGCTCCTTGCCCGGCCCGGCCAGGGCGCGCGCCAGGGCGGCGGTCTCGGCCTGGGCTGGGGCGAGGTTGTCCTCCCACAGCTCCGCATGGCTCGGAAAGCCTAGCCACATCGCCCGATGCGGCGACCATTCTGCGGGAACGGGCGTGATCATGCTGACGCCTAATAGACCAAGCCGCCGGCATGAAAAGGGCCGCGGCCTAGTGAAGAGCTAGCGGACCCCAGATGCGCTTCAGGACGCCGTCCTTACCGCAGCCGGTGCGGTAGGCGGCGTAGGCCATGACGTTCTTGTCGGAATAGTGCTGGTGATAGTCCTCCGCCGGCCAGAAGACCACGGCGTCGCGGATCGGGGTGACGATCTTGCCCTTCAGCGGCCCCTGTTCGAGCGCCGCCTTGGAGGCCTCGGCGATGCGTTTCTGCTCGGGCGAATTGACGAAGACGGCGCTGTGATAGGAGGCGCCGCGGTCGCAGAAGGCGCCGCCGGCGTCGGTCGGGTCGATGGTGTGCCAGTAGCGCTGCACCAGGGCGGCATAGCTGATCTTCGCCGGATCGAAGGTGGTCTTGATCGACTCCAGATGGCCGGTGGTTTCGGTGGAGACGTCCTCGTAGGTCGGGCGGGCGGTGTGGCCGCCGGTATAGCCCGCCTCGGTCGAGATCACGCCAGGGATGTGCTCCATGTCGTGCTGCATGGACCAGAAGCAGCCGCCGGCGAAAATGGCGGTCTGGGGTTGGGCGGCGAAGGCTGGCGCGGCCAGGGCGAGCGCGAAGGCGGCGGCGAGAGCGATGATGCGTTTCATGTATGAATAGTGGGCGGTGGGCGTGGCCGCTTCAAGGCGAAGGCTTGCATCCCGCCGCCGCCCGGCCTTTAAGGCCGGCATGGTTCAAGGACTTTATACCCTGGCGCGCGAGGCGAAATCCTGGCCGTTCGAGCAGGGCCGCCTGCTGATCGCCCGGATCCTGCGCCTGCGCCTGACCGAGGCCGAGCGGGACCTGGCCGCGAGCCTGATCGAGGCCGGCAGGGCCGACGAGGCGGCCGTGACCTTCGCGGCCTTGCGCAAGCCGGTGGTGTTCGAATGCGGTTACGGACCCTCAGGCCCGCCGCACCTGGGCACCTTCGCCGAGGTGGCGCGGCCCGCCATGGTCCGCCAGGCGTTCCGCGCGCTCACCGACGACGCCATCCCCAGCCGGCTGATCTGCGTGTCCGACGACATGGACGGTCTGCGCCGCATCGCGCCGAACCTGCCCAACCAGGCGATGCTGCATGAAGACCTCGGCAAGCCGCTGACGGTAGTGCGCGATCCGTTCGGCGAGCACGAGAGCTTCGGCGCCCACAACAACGCCCGCCTGCGCGCCTTCCTGGACGAGGCCGGTTTCGAGTACGACTTCGTCTCGGCCAGCGAGGCCTATCGTTCGGGCCGCTATGACGCGACGCTGCTGACCGCGCTCGCCCGCTTCGACGATATCCAGGCGATCATGCTGCCGACGCTCGGGCCTGAGCGTCGCGCCAACTATTCTCCCTTTTTCCCGATCAGCCCGACGACCGGCCGCGTGCTGGAGGTTCCGACCCTGGCGCGCCACGTTGATCGCGGCACGATCGTCTTCGCCGACGAGGATGGGCAGCTGACCGAAGTCCCGGTCACCGGCGGGGCCGTGAAAATGAATTGGCGTCCCGACTGGGCGCTGCGCTGGACGGCGCTGGAGGTCGATTTCGAGATGTCCGGCAAGGACCTGATCGACTCGGTCAAGGTCTCCAACAAGATCTGTCGCGTGCTCGGCGGCGTGCCGCCGGATGGGTTCAATTTCGAGCACTTCCTGGACGAGAACGGCCAGCGCATCTCCAAGTCCAAGGGCAACGGCCTGACCATGGAAGACTGGCTGCGCTACGGCACGCCCGAGAGCCTGGCCTATTACGTGTTCCAGTCGCCGCGCTCAGCCAAGCGACTCTATTTCGATGTCATTCCGCGCGCCACGGATGAATATCTGCAGCAGCTCGATGCCTATAATCGGCGCGCCAATGCGACCAACCCGCTCGACAACCCGGCCTGGTTCGTCCACCGCGGCCAGCCGCCCGAGCATGGCTCGCCGGTGTCGTTCAGCCTGCTGCTGACCCTGGTCGAGGCGGCCAACGCCTCGGACAAGGCGATCCTCTGGGGGTTCCTCAGCCGCCACCTGCCGGGCGCCTCGCCGGTGACCGAGCCGTTGCTCGACCGGCTCTGCGGCTACGCCATCCACTATTACGAGGACTTCGTCCGCCCGGCGAAGACCTTCCGGCCGCCCACCGACCGTGAGCGGGCGGCCTTCACCGACCTTATGGCCCGGCTGAAGGCGCTGCCGCCCGACTGCGAGTCCAGCGAGATCATCCAGAACGAGGTCTATGCGGCCGGCAAGGCGGCGCAGTACGAGCCGCTGCGCGACTGGTTCTCCGCGCTCTACGAGGTGCTGCTTGGCCAGAGCCAGGGACCCCGCTTCGGCTCCTTCGCCGCCATCTTCGGCCTGGAGCGGACCATCGGCCTGATCGAACGGGCGCTGGCCGGAGAGAACATGGCCGAAGCTAACTGAGCGGCGATCAGTTGAGCTTGACGTTAACGTAAGCGTGACCTAGCAATGATCGGGCAACGGAGGCGAAACCATGCCCGACCTGAGACGCCCAGAGCGCACCTACACCATCCGCCAGTTGTGTATCGAGTTCAAAGTGACGCCGCGGGCGTTGCGATTCTATGAGGACAAGGGTCTGCTCTCGCCGGCGCGCGAAGGGCTGAACCGGGTCTACAATTATCGCGATCGCGCCCGCCTGACCCTGATCCTGCAGGGCAAGCGGGTGGGCCTGAGCCTGTCCGACATCCGAGAAATCCTCGAGCTCTATTCGCCGGACGACGGCAACGCGGCTCAATCCGCCAAGTCGCTGCGCAAGTTCCGCGACCAGATCGTGGCGCTGGAGGCCAAGCGCGAGGATATCGAGCACGCGCTGGAAGCCTTGCGCGAGGGTTGCGCGGCGATGGAGGCGCGGCTGGCCAAAACCCGGCCGGATCTCCTGTCTGCGGAAGCCGAGGCCGGTCAGGCCCCGCGCGCACGGCTGGACGCGGTGCACGAATTCGCCAAATAGTCCTGGTTTGAACTCTCAAGCCAGACGGTTGACCGACCATGAGCTACCGCGCCCCCGTTCGCGACCAGATGTTCGTGCTCAGGGAGGTGCTGGAGCTCGACCGCTATAGCAACCTGCCGGGCTTCGCCGACGCCTCGCTGGATACGGTCGAACAGATCCTGACCGAGGCGGCGCGCTTCTGCGAAGAGGTGTTGGCCCCGCTCAACAAGGTCGGCGACACCGAGGGCTGCCACTGGACCAACGACTTCAGCGTCACCACGCCCAAGGGCTTCAAGGACG
The DNA here is from genome assembly GCA_041691315.1 of Caulobacteraceae bacterium. GTDB lineage: Bacteria > Pseudomonadota > Alphaproteobacteria > Caulobacterales > Caulobacteraceae > Poindextera. The sequence continues at coordinate 22,682 of JBEPUW010000041.1, forward strand.
CCTATCGGGCGATGGTCAAGGCCGGATGGCCAGCTCTGGGCTCGGCGGCCGAGTTCGGCGGCCAGGGTCTGCCGCGGGTGGTCAACCTGGCCTGGTCGGAGATGTCCTCGGCGGCCAACATGGCCTTTTCCATGTATCCGGGCCTGACCCACGGGGCCTATTCGGCCATCGTCGAGGGCGGCACGAGCGAGCAGAAGGCCACCTACCTGCCGAAGCTGGCCAGCGGCCAATGGGGCGGGACCATGAACCTGACCGAGCCCCAGTGCGGCACTGACCTAGGCCTGCTGCGCACCAAGGCCGTGCCGCAGGCCGACGGCTCGTACCGCATCACCGGCGAGAAGATCTGGATCTCCGGCGGCGAGCACGACCTGGCGGAAAACATCGTGCATCTGGTGCTGGCCCGCATCGAGGGCGCGCCGGCCGGCACGCGCGGCATCTCGCTGTTCATCACGCCTAAGTTCCTGCCCTCGGCCGATGGCGGCGTCGGGCCGCGCAACGAGGGCGTCAGGTGCGTCGGCCTGGAAGAGAAGATGGGCATCCACGGCAACGCCACCTGCTTCATGTCCTATGAGAACGCCACCGGCTGGCTGATCGGCGAGGAGAATGCCGGCCTGCGGCTGATGTTCGTGATGATGAACGAGGCCCGGCTGGGCGTCGGCCTGCAGGGCCTGGCCCAGGGCGAGGCAGCCTATCAGGCGGCCTGCGACTTCGCCCGCGAGCGGCTGCAGGGCCGCTCGCTGTCCGGTCCGAAGAACCCCGACGGACCGGCCGACCCGATCATCGTGCATCCGGACATCCGCCGCATGCTGATGGACTCACGCGCCATTCTCGAGGGCGGCCGCGCCTTCCTCCTGTGGACCAGCCTGCAGGGCGACCTGATGCACGAGAGCCCGGACGAGGCGGTGCGCCAGCGGGCGGCCGACTACATGGGCCTGATGACCCCGGTGACCAAGGGCTTCCTGACCGACAAGGGATTCAAGATCTGTTCCGACGCCATGCAGGTGCACGGCGGCTCCGGCTTCACCGAGCACTTCCCGGCCAGCCAGTACCTGCGCGATGTGCGCATCAGCATGATCTACGAGGGCACGAACGGCATCCAGGCGCTGGACCTGGTCGGCCGCAAGCTGGCCGCCAACGGCGGCCGCGCGGTGTTCGGCTTCTTCGGCGAGATCGACGCCTTCGCCGCCGCCAATGCGGGCGATGAGGGCCTGGCGCCCTTCGTCGAGGGCTTGGCCGGGGCTAAGGCGCAGCTGCAGGAAGCCACCACCTGGCTGATGCAGAACGGCCTGCAGAATCCGGAAGAGGCCGCGGCCGCGTCCACCGACTACCTGCAGATCTTCGGCCTGACCGCGCTGGCCTACATGTGGGCGCTGATGGCCAAGGCGGCCCTGCCCAAGGCCGCCGACCCCGACCCCTTCTACGCTGACAAACTGACCACCGGCCGCTACTTCCTCGACCGCATCCTCCCCGACAGCGCTGGCCACCTGGCCAAGCTGAAGGCGGGCGCGAAGAGCATGATGGCGCTGAAGGCGGAGGCGTTTTAGGGGCTGGCCGCTCCTTATCCGTCATCCCCCGCTCCGGTAATTGGGGACACGTACGACTTCCAAAACCCGTGGTCGTGCTTGCGCCGCCGTGGAAAGTCGTACGTGTCCCCAATTACCGCATGACGGTGGGGGCGGTCGCGAGCAAATCCGCCATCCGCTGTTCCAGGGCCGCAGCGTCCTTCAGGTCGCATTCCCATACCGCCTCGACCCGCCAACCCAGGGCTTCCAGCTTCGCGCGCGCATCGATGTCGCGGGCGCGGTTGCGCCCGATCTTCGCCATCCAGTAGGCGCGGTTGGCTTTCGGGACGCGGGCGCCGCGGGTGCAGTCGTGGCCGTGCCAGAAGCATCCGTGGACGAAGATGGCGAGCTTGCGGCCGGTCATGACGATGTCCGGGCGTCCGGGCAGATCCTTCCGGTCGAGCCGGTAGCGCGCGCCCAGCCGCCACAGCAGCCGGCGAACGACCAGCTCCGGCCCGGTGTCGCGCGCCTTGACCCGGGCCATCACCGCCGAACGCTTTGCGGCGGTGAAGACGTCGGTCATCAGAGCCCGTCGAACAGGGCCGTCGACAGGTAGCGCTCGGCGAAGCTCGGGATGATGGCGACGATCAGCTTTCCGGCATAGGCGTCTTCCGAGGCCAGCCGGAAGGCGGCGGACAGCGCCGCGCCCGAGGAGATGCCGCCGGGCAGGCCCTCGACGCGGCCCGCCTTCCGCGCCATCGCGAAGGCCTCGTCGTTGGAGACCGTCATCACCCGGTCCATGACGCCGCGATCGAGCACGCCGGGCACGAAGCCCGCGCCTATGCCCTGGATCGGGTGCGGTCCGGCCGGGCCGCCGGACAGCACCGCCGAGCCCTCCGGCTCAAGCGCGATCATCTGCACCGAGGGCTTCCTGGCCTTCAGCGCATGGCCGACGCCGGTGATGGTGCCGGCGGTGCCGACGCCGGAGACCACCGCATCGACCTTGCCTGCGGTGTCGTTCCAGATCTCCTCGCCGGTCGAGACCTGGTGCACCAAGGGATTGGCCAGATTCTCGAACTGTTGCGGCATGACCGAGCCGGGGATTTCGGCCAGCAGTTCCTGGGCGCGGGCGACCGCGCCGCGCATGCCCTTCTCCGCCGCCGTCAGCTCCAGCCGCGCGCCCAGCAGCACCAGCATCTTGCGCCGCTCCATCGACATGCTCTCGGGCATCACCAGGATGATCGGATAGCCCTTGGCGGCGGCCACGAAGGCCAGCGCGATGCCGGTATTGCCGCTGGTCGGCTCGATGATGGTCGAGCCGGGCTTGAGCACGCCCTCGACCTCGAGCGCCTCGATCATCGAGGCGCCGATGCGGTCCTTGACGCTGCCGAGTGGATTGAAGAATTCCAGCTTGGCCAGCACCTCGCCCTTCGGCTTCAGCTCGGCGCTCAGCCGCGGCAGCCGGATCAGCGGGGTGTCGCCGATGGTGTCGATGATGGAGTCGTAGATCTTTCCACGCCCGGCGCGCTTGAAGCGCGATGCGTCATAGGCTTTGGCGGCGGTGGTGGTCATGGCGGCGGGTCTTTCGCGGTGTTGGCCTTTGGCGACCACTCTAAGCGCCGGCGCCGAGCCTTGTCCGCCCAGAAATCGTCGGCCGCCGTTCAGCCGCGGCGATGGCGGCCCGAGCCGCCCGCGACGCCATCGGCCCAAAGCGGTCCCGTCCAGGCTTGACCCGCCCCCCGCCCGGCGCGCCAAATACCGGCAAGGAATTCGAGGAAACGACCATGGACCAGCCATACGATCTCGTCGTGCGCGGCGGCCTTGTCCACGACGGCCAGGGCGGCGCCCCGCGCCAGGCGGACGTCGCGGTCAAGGACGGCCTGATCGCCGCCGTCGGCCAGGTCGCCGGTCGCGGAACCGAGGAGATCGACGCACAGGGCCAGGTGGTGACGCCCGGCTTTGTCGACATCCACACCCACTACGACGGCCAGGCCACCTGGGACGAGCGGATGCAGCCCTCGTCCTGGCACGGCGTGACCACCGTGGTGATGGGCAATTGCGGCGTCGGCTTCGCGCCCTGCCGGCCGCAGGACCACGACCGCCTGGTGCGGCTGATGGAAGGCGTCGAGGACATCCCCTTCCCAGTGCTGAGCCAGGGCCTGCCGTGGAACTGGGAGAGCTATCCCGACTATCTGGCCAGCCTGGAAAAGCGGCGCTTCGATGTCGATATCGGCAGCCAGCTGCCGCACGCGGCGGTGCGCGTCTTCGTCATGGGCGAGCGCGGGGCCAATCGCGAGGCCGCCACCGAGGCCGATATCGCCGCCATGGCCAGGATCGCCCAGGGCGCGGCTGAGGCCGGGGCGCTGGGCTTCACCACATCGCGCACGCTGAACCACCGCACCAGCGACGGCCAGCCGACGCCGACCCTGACCGCCGGCGAGGACGAGCTGACCGGCATCGCCATGGGCCTGAGCGCCGCCGGCAAGGGCGTGCTGCAATTCGTCTCCGACTTCGGCGACGAGGAGGAAGAGTTCGCCATGCTGCGCCGGGTGGTGGCGGCCTCCGGCCGGCCGATGTCGTTTTCGCTGATCCAGAACCCGATGCGGCCGCAGTCCTACAAGAGCCTGCTGCATGCCGTGGAGAACGCCAACGCCGCCGGCCTGTCGATCAAGGCGCAGGTGGCGGCCCGGCCGGTGGGCGTGTTGCTCGGGCTGGAACTGACGGTGAACCCCTTCACCCACTACCCGGTCTACAAGGAGATCGCCAAGCTCTCGCTCGACGAGCGCGTCAAGGCGCTGCGGGACCCCGATTACCGCGCCCGGCTGTTCGCCAGCCGCCCGGAAGACGGCGTCCGCGGCGCCGGCGGCGGCTTCGTGCGCATGCACCTGATGAGCGACCAGCCGGACTACGAGCCCACCGACGCGACCACGGTGGCGCATATCGCCGTCGAGACCGGGGCCGATCCGCAGGCCGTCGCCCTCGATCACATGCTGAGCAAGGGCGGGCGCGGCATGCTCTACGTGCCCTTCCTCAACTATGCCGAAGGCTCGCTCGATCCGGCCTACGCCATGATCAATCACAAGGACGCCATCCCGGGTCTGTCCGATGGCGGCGCCCATGTCGGCATGATCTGCGACGGCAGCTTCCCGACCACCATGATCACCCACTGGACCCGCGACCGCACCCGCGGCCCGAAGATCCCGCTGGAACAGGTGATCCGGTTGCAGACCCGCGAGACCGCCCGCGCCGTCGGCCTCTACGATCGCGGCGTGCTGGCCCCCGGTTACCGCGCCGACCTGAATGTCATCGACTACGACAAGCTCACCCTGCACGCACCGCAGGTGGCCTACGACCTGCCGGCGGGCGGCCGCCGCCTGATCCAGCGCGCCAGCGGCTACATGGCCACGGTCGGGAACGGCCAGATCACCTATCGCGACGGCGCGGCCACCGACGCCCTGCCCGGCCGCCTGGTCCGGGGCGGCAAAGCCGCGCCGGTCGCCGCTGATTAACTTCTCCCAGAGGGAGAGGCAGGGACCCGCCAGCGAAGCTGGTGGGACGGTGAGGGGTTACGGCCTCTCGGATTAGCCTGAATCGCCGTAACCCCTCATCCTCCCACGCGCGAGGCGCGCGGGAGCCCTCCTTCTCCCTCTGGGAGAAGGCTTGGCGCACGTGACAACCGTGCAACGGCGCTGTATACGGCCGGTCCCATGATCCTCGCCGCCAGCCAATTTTACTTTTGGTATTTCGGCTATCCGACGCCCCTGGCGCCGGCGGAGGATCGCTTGGCTTAAACCAAATCCAAGCCGAACTTCCCGTCAGCCGCCAGGTCCTGGCGGCTTTTTGTTGCCGCCAGCTCCCTCAACACCCTCGGAGCCAGCCCCAATGTCCCCCTCCACCGACGACCTTCGCATCGCCCGCCTGGATATGCTCAGCCCGCCCTCGCAGGTGATCGGCGAGGCGCCCTCCAGCTTCATGATCGACGAGATGGTCGAGGGCGCGCGGGCGGCGGTGCACAACATCCTGCACGGCGACGACGACCGGCTGGTGGTCATCATCGGCCCCTGTTCGATCCACGATCCCAAGGCGGCGCTGGAGTATGCGGAGCGGCTGGCGGCGGCGCGGCGGCGGCACGCGGGCGCGCTGGAGATCCTGATGCGGGTCTATTTCGAAAAGCCGCGCACCACGGTGGGCTGGAAGGGGCTGATCAACGATCCGGGCCTGGACGGCGGCTTCCGCATCAATGACGGCCTGCGGCTGGCGCGGCGCGTGTTGCTGGACATTGCGGCGCTCGGCCTGCCGGCGGCCTGCGAATTCCTCGACGTCACCACGCCGCAATACATCGCCGACCTGGTCGCCTGGGGCGCGATCGGGGCGCGCACCACCGAGAGCCAGATCCACCGCGAGATGGCGTCGGGCCTGTCCTGTCCGGTCGGCTTCAAGAACGGCACCAACGGCGACGTGAAGATCGCCGTCGATGCGGTGCTGGCGGCGCTGAATCCGCACCACTTCCTGTCGGTGAACAAGGAGGGCCGCGCGGCCATCGTCACCACCATGGGCAACGAGGACAGCCATATCGTGCTGCGCGGCGGCCTGACCCCCAACTACGATGCCGCCTCGATCTGCGCCGCGACCGCCGAGCTGGCCAAGGCCGGACTGCCGCGGCGGCTGATGGTCGACGCCAGCCACGCCAACTCCGGCAAGCGGCACGAGAATCAGCCGGCAGTGATCGCCGCCCTCTGCGCGCAGTTGGCGGGCGGCGAGGGCCGCATCATGGGGGTGATGGTCGAAAGCCACCTGCGCGCCGGCCGCCAGGATATGGTCGCCGGTCGCGACCTGACCTACGGCCAGTCGATCACCGACGCCTGCATCGACTGGGAGACCTCGGTGGGCGTGCTGGACGACTTGGCCGGAGCGGTAAGGGCGCGGCGCGAGCGAGCGCGACAGCAAAGCGCGGCGACGCTCGAAGTTTAGGGCGCTTGCGGTCAGTCCGCCGCCATCGGCTCCGCCGACGGTGCGATCTGGTCGGCGGGTTTGCGCAGCAGCAGCACCAGCGGGATGGCCGCCAGGGTGGCCAGGAACATGGCGTGGAAGACGTCGGTATAGGCGACCATGGAGGCCTGGCGGGTGACCTCGCCGTTCAGTGCCTCCATGTTGGCCTGGCCGTTCAGCATCGGCGCGGCGATCGGGTTGTCCGGTGTCAGGGTCTCGGTCAGCCGGGCGTGAACGACGGAGACGTTCTGCACGAACACCGCCTGCATGATCGAGATGCCGGCGGCGTTGCCCAGGTTGCGGATCAGGGTGAAGACCCCGGTGCCGTCGCCGCGCAGATGGGGCGGCAGGGTGGCGAAGGCCAGGGTGGTCATGGGCAGGAAGATAAGCCCCATCCCCAGACCTTGCACGACCCCGGTCCAGATCATCGAGAAATAGCCCATCTGCAGATCGAAATGGCTCATGCCGAAGAAGGAGGTGGCGAAAAGCACGAGACCGGCGATGATAAGGAACCGGGTATCGATCCGTCCAACCAGTCGGCCGGCGAAGAACATCGAGACCAGGCTCCCGACGCCTCGCGGCGCCTGGATCAGTCCGGCCGTCATGACCGGGTAGCCGAGCAGGGTTTGGGTCATGCCGGGCAGGAGCGCCATGACCGAAAAGACCACCAGCCCAACGGCCAAGCCCAGACCGGTGGCGGTGGCGAAGTTGCGGTCCTTGAACAGTTCCAGCGGGATGAACGGCCGATCGACGGTGAGGCTGTGAATGATGAACAGGACCAGCGCCAGGCCGGCGACGGCGGCCTCGATCAGAATCTCGCTGGAGTGGAACCAGTCGTTGTTCTGGCCGCGGTCAAGGAAAAGTTGGAACGACGCCAGCCCCATGGACAGCAGCGCGAAGCCCATGGCGTCGAACCTGAGCTTCTGACCGTGCTTGTGCTCGTGCAGGAAGGTGGAGACGCCCAGGAAGCACAGCACGCCCACCGGCAGGTTGATGTAGAAGACCCAGCGCCAGCTGAAATTGTCGGTGAGCCAGCCGCCAAGCACCGGCCCCAGGATCGGCGCCACCATGATTCCCATGCTCCAGATGGCCATGATCGGGCCGCGTTCCTCGAGCGGATAGGCGTCCAGCATCACCGCCTGCGACAGGGGCGCCATGGCCGCGCCGAACGCGCCCTGCAGGATGCGGAAGACGACGATTTCCTGCAGGTTCTGCGCCGCCCCGCACATGGCCGAGGCGATGGTGAAGCCGACGATGGAGACCAGGAAGACCTGCTTGCGGCCGAACCGGCCGGCCAGCCAGCCGGTGGTCGGGGTCATGATCGCCGCGGCGATGATGTAGGAGGTCAGCACCCAGGTGATCTGGTCGCCCGAGGCCGAGACCGATCCGGCCATGTGCGGCAGGGCCACATTGGCGATGGTCTGGTCGAGCACCGTCATGATCATGGCCAGCATGATCGAGATCAGCACCATGGTCCGATTGGGCGCGGGCTCGGCGACGGGCGCGGCGGCTAGGGCAGTCACGATGTCCTCACGGCCTCCCCGACCTCAAGAGCGCGCCCGGCGGCGCGTTGCGTATTTTTAGCCTAGTTCGCGGCCGGGAACACTGTCTCCCCCACACCCGCGATCCTTCTCCCCTTGCGGGAGAAGGTGGCCTCCGAAGGAGGTCGGATGAGGGGTTTTGCTCCCCCCTATCCGCCGGCCTTCGAATGCCAGCCGGCTTGCGCCGCGCGACCCCTCATCCGTCAGCTTCGCTGACACCTTCTCCCGCAAGGGGAGAAGGGACTCTCAGAGCAAGTCCCCGCCGGCCATCGAGGCGGTGGTGCCGTGTTCCTGGTAGGCCTTGATGACGTTGCGGCCGACGGTCCACTGGTGCACCTCGTCCGGTCCGTCGACCAGGCGCTGGGAACGGATGCCGGTGTACCAGCCGGCCAGCGGGGTATCGCGGCTGTAGCCCAGGGCGCCGTGCAGCTGGATGGCGGTGTCGACCACCTTGTGCACCATGTGCGCCAGATAGACCTTGGCCATGGAGTTCTCCTGGCGCAGGTCCATGCCGTGCTCGGCCTTGTAGGCGATGTGCAGCAGCATCAGCCGCGAGATGTAGAGCTGGGTGGCGCACTCGGCCATCATGAACTGCACCGCCTGGCGCGAGGACAGCAGCTGGCCGAAGGTCGAGCGGTTGGTGATGCGTTCGGCCGCCATGTCCAGGGCCCGCTGGGCCATGGCCACATTGTGCATGCCGTGGCGCAGGCGGCCGTAGGCCAGGCGATGCTGGCCCATGTTGAAGCCCTGGCCCTCGCCGCCGACTAGGTTCTCGGCCGGCACCTTCAGGTCGACGATGTCGATCTCGGCATGGCCGCCGCCCATGATGTGCGAAAGCGGGCTCTCCATCCCCATGGTCTTGATATCGCGCTTGATGCGGTAGCCGGGATTGGGCAGCTCGACGATGAAGGTGGAATAGCGCTGGTGACGCGGGGCGTCGGGGTCGGTCATGGCCATGACCAGGGCTAGGTCCGCGGCGCTGGCGGCCGACGAGAACCACTTTTCGCCGTTCAGGATGTAGTTCTCGTTGCCGTCCTTGACCGCGCGGGTCTGCATGCCGGTGGCGTCGGCGCCGGAGGCCTTTTCGGTCATCGAATAGCAAACGCGCTTTTCGCCGTTCAGCAGCGGTTTGAGGAACTTTTCCTTCTGATACGGGGTGCCGTGGGCCAGCAGGGTCAGGATGGTCGCGTCGTCCGGGCCTTGGCTGTTCATCGACAGCGCGCCCAGGAAGCTTTCGCCCAATTCCATCTGCACCAGGGCGTTGGCGAGCGGCCCGAGCCCCATGCCGCCGTCCGCGACCGGGATGAAGGGCAGCCACAGCCCTTGCGCGCGAGCCTTGGTGCGCAGCTCGTTCAGGATGGTCTTGTAGTCGCCGCCGTCGGTCAGCCGCTTCTCGGCCGGGATGCATTCGTCGTGCACCCAATCGCGCACGCGCTTGCGCATGGCCTTGGCTTCCGCGGGGATTTCGAAATCGATCGCCATCACTGTCTCTCCCTGAGGTTTGCCAAGGCATAGACCACTTCACCGCGCGGAAACCTACTCCCCAAATCCCGCGCCGGGCGCGATCGGCGCCATGCGGATCAGGCGGGAGTCGGCGACGCCGGCGCTACGATGTTTGACGTGCTCGCGGTAGTCCGGGTCGGTGACCATGGCCAGAAAGGCGCCTGCGCCGGGATATTCGGCGATGAAGGCCAGGTCCCAGTGCTCGTCGTCCGGTCCCGTCACCACCCCGTCCGGGCGGCCGACCCAGACCTGCCGGCCGCCGACCCGGGCGAAGACTTCCGCCGAGGTCTCGCCATAGAGCCGATAGGCGTCGAGACCGCTGAGGCCCTTGCCGTGGTTGGGGTGGTCGGCCGGGTATTCGGCCACCGGTTTCAGACGGATCAGGTTCAGCATGTGGATCGGCTGGTCGCGCGGCAGTGCCTTGAAGGCGTCGAACTGAGCGCGGCTGGGGTCGATGGAGGCGGACATGACAGGGCTCCTCGCTTCACAAAAGCGACATGCAATCAGCCTAACCGGCGACTACGCAATGGAAAGCCCCGACGCCGATGAGCGCCGAGATCGCCGTTCGCCGCTACCGGGCCGTCTTCATCTCCGACATCCATCTGGGCACGCGCGGCTGCCAGGCCGAACTGCTGCTCGACTTCATCCGCCATATCGAGTGCGACCGGCTCTATCTGGTCGGCGACATCTTCGACGGCTGGAAGCTGAAGAGCGGCTGGTATTGGCCGCAGGCGCACAACGACGTGGTGCAGAAGATCCTGCGCCTGGCGCGCAAGGGGACCGAGATCACCTATGTGCCCGGCAATCACGACGAGGTGGCGCGCGACTATTGCGGCGCCCATTTCGGCGGGGTGATGGTGGTGCGCGACGCGATCCACCAGACGGCGGACGGGCGCCGCTTTCTGGTGTTGCACGGCGACGAGTTCGACGGCGTGACCCGCAACGCCCGTTGGCTCGCCTTCGCCGGCGATTGGGCCTATAGAACCGTCCTGGGGCTCAACACCATTTTCAACAAGCTCCGCCGCAGGTTCGGCTTCGGTTATTGGAGTTTTTCGGCCTATTTGAAGGTCAAGGTGAAGAACGCGCTGCAGTTCATCGAGAATTTCGAAGCGGCCGTGGCGGACGAAGCCCGGCGACGCGGCGTCGACGGCGTCATCTGTGGCCACATCCACAAGGCGGAAATGCGCGATATCGGCGGCGTGTCTTACGTGAACGACGGCGACTGGGTGGAAAGCTGCACCGCCCTGGTCGAACACCACGACGGGCGCCTGGAGATCCTCGAATGGGCGAAGCTTCGCTCCTGGTCGATGGTCAAGCGCGCTGCGATCGAATCCGAAGCCGCCTTCGCCTGATGCGCATCCTTCTGGCCACGGACGCCTGGGAGCCGCAGGTCAACGGCGTCGTCCGCACCCTGACCCGCACCGTGGCCGAGTGCCGCGCCATGGGTCACGAGGTCGAGGTGATCTCGCCCGACCAGTTCAAGACCTTCCCGCTGCCGACCTATCCCGAGATCAAGCTCGCCGTCGGCGCCTATGAGCCGCTGCAGGAGCGGTTCAAGTCGTTCGAGCCCGAGGCCATCCATATCGCCACCGAGGGGCCGATCGGGTTTGCGGCCCGGCGCATCTGCCTGGACTGGAAGCTGCCGTTCACGACCAGCTACCACACCAAGTTTCCGGAATATGTCGCCGCCCGCCTGCCGCTGCCGGTCTCCGCCGGCTACGCCTATATGCGCTGGTTCCACAAGCCGTCCGGCCGGTTGATGGTGGCGACGCCGACCATGCGCGACGAGCTGGCGCAGCACGGCTTCCACAACATCTCGCCCTGGTCGCGCGGCGTCGACACTGACGTGTTCCACCCGCTAAAGGCCGGCGATCTGGACGTCTACGCGGGGTTGCAGCGGCCGATCTGGCTGAATGTCGGGCGGATCGCGGTCGAGAAGAACATCGAGACCTTCCTGGCGCTCGACCTGCCCGGCACCAAGGTGCTGGTCGGCGACGGGCCGCAGCGCAAGGAGCTTGAGGCCCGCTACCCCAAGGCGGTCTTCCCGGGCGCCAAGTCGGGCGAGGAGCTCTCCGCCTACTATGCCGGCGCCGACGTCTTCGTCTTTCCTTCGCTGACCGACACCTTCGGCATGGTGATCCTGGAAGCCATGGCCTCGGGCACGCCGGTGGCCGCCTTCCCGGCGCCCGGGCCGGTGGACATCATCCCCAATTCCGGCGCCGGCCGGGTGGCCGAGACCATGACCGAGGGTCTGCAGCAGGCCTGCCTCGACTGCCTGACCATCGACCGCGCCAATGTCCGCGCCTATGCCGAGCGCTTCTCCTGGCGCGCCTCGGCCGACGAATTCGTCCGCAACCTGCAGCCCTATCCCGAACCGGAAAAGACCCGCTTCTGGCGCAGGCTCCGCCGCCTGGCGCGGCTAAGGCGCAGGCCAGCGCAGGTCTGAACACCTCTCTTCGGGAGAGGTCTGGCCGGCGCGGCATCGCCGTCTGCTTTACTGCCCCGCGCGGCGCAGTGCGCTCGAGAGCAGGATCACGGCCAGCCCGGCGAACAGGGCCGGCCCGGCCGCGGGTCCGAGCCAGGCGGCGCCAAGCCAGACCAGGACGATCCAGACTAGGCTGGCTATGGCCAGGCCGATATCGTCGACGAACAGGCCCCAGATCTCCTTGGCGATGGTCGCGAGCCAGCCCATCAGACGCTGGCTCCCACGGCCTTGCGCGCCCGGGCGCGACAGAGCGGCACGCCGGCCACGCCGAGGATGCCGAACCCGACCACCAGGCCCAGGATCGACAGGTCATTCCCCGGCCAGGCCACCCCGATGCCTTCGCCGACCCAGAAGGCCCCGAAGCCGCTGAGCAGCACCCCGACGATGAACTTCAAGGTGTTCTCCGGCACTCGCGACATCGGCCTGTGCAGGACAAGGCCAAGAGCGACCACCATGACGAAGGCCGCTAGTGCGCCCAGGCTGGCCGGGACGATCAGGCCCGCGCCGCCGGCCGCCACCGCGATGACGATGAACACCACCTCGGTCCCCTCCAGCATGCAGATCTGAAAGGCCGCGCCAAAGGCGATGGCGTCGAAGCCGGCGCCCGCCGCGCCCAGCTTCAGCATGGCCTCGCGGTTCTTCTGAAACGCCTGCTCCTCGTCGTGCAGCGCCAGCACGCCGGCCGAGCGCAGGATCGCCTTGCGCAGCCAGCGCAGGCCGAAAAGGATCAGCAGCGCGCCCACCACCACCTGCAAGGTACGCAACGGCACGAGGCTGAGCGCCGGCCCCAGGATCGCGGTCAGCACCGCCAGCACCACCGCCGCCGCCGCCGCGCCGAACAGGGTGGCGCGCCAGCCGCGCACGCCGCCCACCGCCAGCACCACGGTCAGGGCCTCGACGAACTCCACCGTCGAGGCCAGGAAGGCGGCCAGCGCCGACGCGCCGGCATGAGTCGGGTTGATCATCATCGCCCCAGTCTAGCTGGCTATCGCGCCCGATCCAGCGCTCTGCGGCGACAACGCGCGACGAATGACATTCCATTTGTCCGCGATCCCCTCTATATCAGGGGCATCAACCGCCCGGCCGAAAGGCCGGGCGCCGTCATATTCGAGCCCCAAAAAACCATGACCGATATCCTCATGCCCAAGGCGACCGCCGTCTGGCTGGTCGACAACACCTCGCTGACCTTCGAGCAGATCGCCGA
>JBEPUW010000042.1:0-35459 GCA_041691315.1 Caulobacteraceae bacterium
TCGTCGACGAAGAAGGTCTGGGCCACCGGGCCGGGATCGGCCAGGCCGGTGGTCTCGATGACGATGGCGTCGAAGCCGCCCTTCCTTTTGGCCAGACCCTGCAGCACCCGGATCAGGTCGCCGCGCACGGTGCAGCAGACGCAGCCGTTGCTCATCTCGAACACCTCTTCGTCGGCGCCGACGATCAGGTCGTTGTCGATGCCGATCTCTCCGAACTCGTTGACGATGACGGCGTAGCGCTTGCCGTGGTCCTCGGTGAGGATGCGGTTGAGCAGGGTGGTCTTGCCGGCGCCGAGGTAGCCGGTGAGCACGGTGACGGGGGTTCTTTGGGTATCGGTCATGCGCCCTACTTAGGCGCAAGGCCGGTCGGCTTAAAGTCGAGGTGAGCCTTTGCCCGCGCGCACCAGGCCGCCATTGATGCCGACCAGGCCGGAAATCGCGAACAGGCCCGCCGCCGCCAGGGTCATCACCGCGCCGGGCTCGACGCCGAGGCGGGCGGCGATCAGCAGGCCGAGCACGCTCGCCGTCGCCGAGAGCGCGATGGCGACGCAAGCCTGGCCGGCGAAGCCCTTGGCCCAGAAGCGCGCGGCGGCGGCCGGGATCATCATCAGACCGACCGTCATCAGGGCGCCGAAGGCGCGGAAGCCGGCCACCAGGTTCAGCGCCACCAGCATCATCAGCAGGATGTGTAGGGCGCCGCCGGCGCGGCCGCCCTGGGCGCGGACGAACTGCGGATCGACGCTCTCGGCGACGAAGCCGCGGATGAACAGTGCGAGCGCGATCAAGGTGGCGGTCGCCGCCGAGGCCGCCAGCAGCAGCCCGTTTCTATCGAGCGCCGTGGTCGCGCCGAACAGCAGCGCCTCCAGCGCTTCCGGTCCTGCAGTGCGGGCAAGCAGCAGCACGCCCAGCGCCAGCGCGCTCAGATAGACGACGGCGAAGGCGGCGTCCTCGGGCAGTCGCTGGGTGCGGGCAAGCAGGCTGGACAGGCTGACCACCACCAGGGCGGCGATCAGCGCGCCGAGGGTCAGCGCCAGCGGATTGGGCCCGGCGAGCAGATAGGCGACGGCCGCGCCGGGCAAGATGCCGTGCGACAGGGCGTCGCCGGACAGGCTCATCCGCCGCGCGATCAACAGCACCCCCAGCGGCGCGCCCCCGAACGCCAGCGCCAGCCCGCCCGCCGCGGCGCTGCGCAAGGCGAGGTCGCCGATGACCAGGCCGGCGCTCATGACACACACTTACCGTCATGGCCCGGCTTGTCCGGGCTACCCATGAGCACCGATCGATGTGAGTGTTCATGGGTTCCCCGCATTTCGCGGCTTCGCCGCTCCAGCGGGGGATGACGGAAAAGGTTTGCGCTCATGCCTCCACCGCCTGAGCGGCCAAGGCGTGGGCGCGGTCGAGGATCTGCGGGGTTAGCGTCATGCTGGTGGGGCCCCAGGCGACCACCTCGCCGGCCAGGACCAGGGTCTCGGCGCAGAGCGCGCGCGCAAGCTCCAGGTCGTGCAACACCAGAATGAGCGTGCGGCCTTCCGCCGACCAGCGGCGGACCACGTCGGCCAGATGGTCGACGGTGCGGGCGTCCTGGGCGGCGAAGGGCTCATCGAGCAGGATCAGTTTGGAGTCCTGCGCCATGACCCGCGCGAAAAGCGCCCGCTGGAACTGGCCGCCGGACAGCGCCGCGATCGGCCGCGCCTCCAGCCCGCTCAGACCTACCGCCGCGATCGCCGCCTCGAGCGCCTGCCGCTCGGTCGGGCCGACGCCTCGATAGAGGCCAAGCCTGGCCTGCAGGCCGAGCGCCACCAGATCGTCGAGGGTAATCGGAAAGCTTCGGTCTACCCCTGAGTCCTGCGCCAGATAGGCGACGTCGCCCCGGCTCGCGCCCTCCAGCCGCAGACGCCCGCTAATCGCCGGGAGGAGCCCGGCCAGCGCCTTCAGTAGCGTCGACTTGCCGGCCCCATTCGGCCCGACAATGGCGGTGGTCTTGCCGGGCGCGAACACGCCATCCAGCCGCCGCACGACGGGGCGTCCGGCATAGCCCAGGCTCAGGTTTTCCAGCACAACCGAGGCCACCGGCGTCACGCCAAGGCCAGGGCTGTGGCGATCCAGACGATGGCGCAGCCGATCAGCGCCAGCGCCAGCCGTCTGGCGGCGCTCATCTGCAACAGGCTAAGGTGTCTTGGCCCCATCCCGGCTCTGTAGACCGTTATAATATAACAGTCGAGCGCCACATTGACTTGGCCGGCCCCCTCTCGTTATAAGCACCGCCTCTCGCCCGTGGGCTCGCTCGCGGGCGGCTTTCATTTCGACCAGGAACAACGCGATGTACGCGGTCATTGAAACCGGCGGCAAGCAATACCGGGTGAAGGCGGGCGATCTGCTCGTCGTCGACAAGCTCGGTGGCGATGTCGGCGCAAAGGTCGCCTTCGACCGGGTGCTCATGCTGGGCGACGGCGCGACGGTGAGCGTCGGCGCGCCCACCGTGGCCGGCGCGGTCGTCGAGGCGGCGTTGATCGAGACCCGCAAGGGCGACAAGATCAAGATCTTCAAGAAGATCCGCCGCCAGGGCTATCGCCGCACCGGCGGCCATCGCCAGTGGGAAAGCGTTCTGCGCGTCACCTCCGTCACCGGCGGCGGCAGCACCGACACCTGGTCCGGCGAAGTCAACCTGACCCCGCGTTCGGTCCTGAACGCTCGCGCCCGCGGCGACAAGACCGCCCTGGCCGCCGAAGCCAAGCCGGCCAAGGTCGCCGCCAAGCCGAAGGCCGCGCCGAAAGCGCCCGAAGCTGAAGCCGCGCCGAAGGCCGCCGCCAAGCCGGTCGCCGAAAAGCCGGCCGCTAAGGCGCAAGCCAAGGCCGCACCGAAGGCGGCCGCCAAACCGGTCGCTGAAAAGCCAGCCGCCAAGGCAAAAGCCAAGGCTGAACCGAAGCCCAAGGTTGAGCCGAAGACGGCGGCCAAGGCCGAAGCCAAGCCGAAGGCCGCCGCCCCTGCAAAGGCGGCCGCGGCCAAGTCCGAAGCCAAGGCTCCGACGGCGAAGAAGCCGGCGGCCAAGCCGGCGAAACCCAAGGCCTAAGGAGACCCGAGAGATGGCGCACAAGAAATCAGGCGGCTCCTCGCGCAACGGGCGCGACTCCGCCGGCCAACGCCTCGGCGTCAAGAAGTTCGGCGGCGAGCAGGTGCTGGCCGGCAACATCCTGGTCCGTCAACGCGGCACCAAATTCTGGCCGGGTGAAAACGTCGGTCTCGGCAAGGACCACACGCTCTTCGCCACCGCCGCCGGCGCGGTGAAGTTCGTAACCAAGCGCTTGGACCGCACCTACATCGCCGTCGTGCCGGCTGGGGACGCCCCAGCAAAATAAGGCCGTTTCAGAGAAATTTCTCCGGATCGCGCCGCATTGAAAAGCAGCGATCCGGACCCAGATATCGCGGGGAGTCCGGACGCCGGGCTCCCCGCTTTTTTGTCGGAAGAGCCTGCGAAATAACGACAGACTCGAAGGGAGGCGGACATGGTCGACCAACCTGAAACCATCGCTACGGACCGGCTGGTGCTGCGCGCGCCGCGGCTGGACGACGCCGCGCGCCTCGCCGAACTGGCCAACGACTTCGACGTGGCGCGGATGACCACCGAGATCCCGCACCCCTACAGCCTGGGCGACGCGGAAGACTTCCTGCGTCGCATGGAGACCCGCGACCGGGCCCGCCAGGCGGTGTTCGCCATCGAGCATGCGAAGGTCGGCCTGGTCGGGGTGCTGGGTTTCCACCCCAAGGCGCCCGCGGGTCCGGAGGTCGGCTACTGGATCGGCCGGCCCTATTGGGGCCGGGGCTACGCCACCGAGGCGGCGAAGGCCGCCCTGGGCTGGGCTGGCGCCGACTGGGGCCGGCGGCTGGTGGTCTCCGGCCACTTCGCCGACAACCCCGCCTCCGGGCGCGTCCTGGAAAAGGCCGGCTTCCTCTACACCGGCGTCGTCCAGCCCCGCCACTCCAAGGCCCGCGGCGAGCCGGCGGCCACCCGCATGATGGTGTGGCTGGCGTGACGGGCTGACCTAATACAATCGTCATCCCCCGCTGGAGCCACGAAGTGGCGGAATGCGGGGGACCCACGAACACTGATCCTAGACGGTGATCATGGGTGGCCCGGACAAGCCGGGCCATGACGGGTAGTATAGGGCCTAGCCGCCCCCCGCTCTGCCAACGAACTGAACCTCGCCTGCCATGAAATTTCTCGACCAGTGCAAGATCTATATCCGCTCCGGCGACGGCGGGGCGGGCGCGGTGTCGTTTCGGCGGGAGAAGTTCGTCGAATACGGCGGCCCGGACGGTGGCGACGGCGGCCGTGGCGGCGACGTCTGGATCGAGACCGTCGAGGGGCTGAACACCCTGATCGACTTCCGCTACCAGCAGCACTTCAAAGCCGCCATCGGCAATCACGGCATGGGCCGCGACCGCCATGGCGCCAACGGGGCCGACGTCGTGCTGAGGGTGCCGGCCGGCACCCAGGTGTTCGACGAGGACGGCGAGACCCTGCTGGCCGACCTCGATGAGCTGGGCCTGCGCGTGCGACTGGCCAAGGGCGGCAATGGCGGTTTCGGCAATACCCGCTTCAAGGGACCGAGGAACCAGGCGCCGCGCCGGGCCAACCCCGGCCTGGACGGCGAGGAACATACGCTGTGGCTCAGGCTGAAGCTGATCGCCGATGTCGGCCTAGTCGGCCTGCCCAACGCCGGCAAATCGACCCTGTTGGCTGCGGCCTCGGCGGCGCGGCCGAAGATCGCCAACTATCCGTTCACGACCCTGACCCCCAATCTCGGCATGGTCGACCTGTCGTCGAACGAGCGCTTCATCATGGCCGACATACCCGGCCTGATCGAAGGCGCGTCGGAAGGCGCAGGCCTTGGCGTGCGTTTCCTGGGTCACGTCGAGCGCACCACGGTGTTGATCCACATGATTGACGGCACCGAATCCGACGTGGCCCAGGCCTGGCGCACCGTGCGCGACGAGTTGGAGGCCTATGGCGAGGGCCTGAGCGACAAGACCGAGTTCGTCACGCTGAACAAGATCGACGCCCTGGACGCCGAGACCCGCGCCGAGCGCGCCGCGGCGCTCGAGGCCGCGACCGGCCAGAAGCCCTTCCTGGTCTCCGGCGTTTCCGGCGAAGGTGTCACAGAGCTCTTGCGCGCGGCCTTCGCCGAGGTGCGGCGCGGCCGGGCCGAGGCCGCCGCCAGCGTCGAACACGTGGACTGGCGGCCTTGACCGGCCTGGCCGACGCCAAACGGCTGGTGGTCAAGGTCGGCTCGTCGCTGCTGGTCGACGAGGCGCGCGGCACGGTCGATCATGCCTGGCTGTCTTCATTCGCCGAAGACGCCGCCCGCGTCCGGGCGCGCGGCCAGGAGCTGCTGGTGGTCTCCTCGGGCGCGATCGCGCTTGGCCGCCGCCGGCTGGGCCTGGCTCGCAAGCGCCTCGACCTGCCGGCCAAACAGGCGGCGGCCGCCACCGGCCAGTCGCTCTTGATGCATGCCTGGGAAGAAGCGTTCAAACCGCACGGCATGATCGCCGCTCAGATCCTGCTCAGCCCCGACGACACCGAGACCCGCCGGCGCTGGCTGAACGCGCGCGCCACCCTGGAGCGGCTGATCGCGCTCGGCGTCACCCCGGTGATCAACGAGAACGACACCGTCGCCACCGACGAGATCCGCTATGGCGACAACGACCGGCTGGCCGCGCGCGTCGCCCAGATGGTCGGGGCGGACCTACTGGTGCTGCTGTCTGACATCGACGGTCTCTATACGGCCGATCCGCGCAGGGACGCCCAGGCGCAGCACATCCCTCTGGTCAGGGAGCTCTCTCCCGAGATCGACGCCATGGCCGGCGGCGTCAACGCCGAGGCCGGGGTGGGCTCCGGCGGCATGGCGACCAAGCTGGCCGCCGCCCGCATCGCCGCCAGCGCCGGCTGCGCCACCCTGATCGCGCTGGGCGCCCAGGCCTCGCCGCTGAAGGCCGTCGAGGCCGGGGGCCGTTCGACCCTGATCGAGGCGCGCACGACGCCGTCCGCCGCCTACAAGGCCTGGATCGGCGGCAGCCTGGCTCCGCAAGGCGCCTTCATCGTCGACGCCGGCGCGGCGACGGCGTTGAAGGCCGGCAAGTCGCTGCTGCCCGCCGGCGTCCGCGTCGTCGAGGGCCGCTTCGAAAAGGGCGATGCGGTGGTGGTGCGCGACGAACAGGGCGGCGAAATCGCCCGGGGCCTCAGCCGCTACGACGCCGCCGACGCCGAAAAGATCGCCGGCGCCCGCTCGTCCGACATCGAAGCCCTGCTCGGCTACACCGCCGGCGCCACCCTGATCCACGCGGACGACCTGGCGCTGAGCGGTTAGGGACTTGCCGGAGCCGCCAACCCGACAACCTTGGCCTCGTCGGCCAGGCGGGGACTGATCGCCTCGGCCGCTTTGATGTCAGTCTGACCCGGGACCGTCTGACCCTTGCCCAGTTCGTCCAGGCCGCGGCCGTAGAGCGACCAGGCCAGGTTCGGGCGCAGCTTCAGCGCGTCGTCATAGTCGGCGATCGACTTGTCGAAGGCGCCCATCCGCAGTTCGACCAGCCCGCGGCTGTCGAGGGTCGCCGGATCGCCCGGGTTCAGACGCAGCGCGGCGTTGCAGTCCGCCAGCGCCTTGTCGAGATCGGCGCCAAGCTGGCCGCGCGCCCAGCAGCGTTCGTTCAATCCCCCGGCCAGACGTTCATCATGCGGGTTTTCGGCGATCCACCGATCGAGCTGGGTCACGGCCTCCTTGAACATGCGCATGCCGGAGAAGGCCGAGGCCACCTCCAGCCGCGTAGACGGTTCCTTGTCGGCGATCCGACTGGCGGCCTCCAGGTCGGCGCGCGCCTCCGCCGGCTGCCGCATGGCGGCATACATCATCGCGCGCATGACCAGGGCCGGGACGTTGTCTGGCTTCAGCTTGATGGCCTGATCAAGATCCGTCTTAGCCAGCAACGGCTGGCGGTTCTCGAGCTCGACCCGGCCGCGCTGGAAGACGTATTCCGCGTTGTCCGGCGCAAGCGAGATGGCGTGGGTCAGGTCGGCTATGGCGTTCGGATAGTCGTGGCGAGCGGCGTAGGCCTGGCCGCGGCGCGCATAGCCGGACGCATCCTGCGGCGCGTTCGCATCGACGGCGGCCGGCGCCGCGGCTGCCGCCGGCGTGGAAGACGGCGCCGAGGCGGCCAGAGCGGACGCGGACGGCGGTTTGGGGGCTTCCGGGATGGCGTCCGGCATCACGTCCGGAGCGGCGTCCAGGTTGAACACCCGTCCCCCGTTATAGGTGAAATAGATCTTGTGCTGGCTGTTGGCCACGAAGACGCGATGGGACAGGAAGAAATCCGCGCCCAGCACCATCTCGGCGCCCGAGAGGGCGATATCGCCGAACTGCATAGGGGTATTCTTTATTTCCTCGTCGCCGAGCTTGAAGCTGGCGAACTTCCCCCGCCAGACGCTCAGCTGGCTGTGCGCCGCCACGCCGGCGGTATAGCCGCTCAAGACCACACCGGGGTCCGACGGCTTGACACCCGCCCTCGCGGCCGCCGAGGTCGAAAGTAGCGATCGTGGCGCGCCGGTGTCGAACACCACGCGGATACGCACGCCGTTGATGGTGGCGAAAGCCTTGGGCGGCTCGAGCTTTCCCTCGGCCTGGTTGTCGACAATCGAATAGGCTTGGGTGGTGACCCAATAGGCGAGATCGGCACTGCGGCATCCCGACGGCTGGAACAGGCGAATGGCGCCGTTGCCGAGGTCGTATTCGACGTCGGGGGCGCTAAGGATGTTCTCGCCGATGCTCCCGTCCAGATCCTCTCCCTGGCGCCGGTCGAGCACGATGAAGTCGATACGATGGAAGGGCAGGGTATTGAAAATGAAGCTCTTCGCCGTGGCCACGGACATCTGGGTCTCGCCATGCCCGATGCCGGTGACATACATGCCGAAGGGCGCCGGTTCCTCTGTGAGGTTGAACCTGGCCACGGCCGCGGCGGTCGCCGAACTGAAAAAGGCGCCGGTGTCGACCATGAAGAGTCCGTCCACGCCTTCGACCGTGGCGTGCACCAGGGCCCGGGAGCCACGCATGGTCATTTGAAGGTCGGGAAGCTTGCTGAGTTTGCAATCGGCCAGGGCCGGGCCGCCGAACACCGCGCCAGGCAATACAACAAGAGAGAGCAAGAGCGAGCGCAGCTTCATGTTCAACGCGTATGAAATAAATCCCGTCGATGGAAGCTTTGCTTTTCCGCGCGGAGGCGGTCCGATGGCCGACGCATCACGGTCTCGCCCGTGAATTGAACCGAGAAAACTTGCAAAATCCTTCAATCGCCGCGAAACCGCAGCGGTGGACGATGCAGGCCTCAATCTCGATGCCTTGATGAACGCCATGGGCCGCGGCGCCCGTCGGGGGGCTGAAGCCTTACGCCTGGCGACGCCGCAGATGCGCACCGCCGCCATCGCCGGCATGGCGCGCGCTATCCGGGAGCAGGCGCCGCAGATCCTGGCCGCCAATGCCGAGGACCAGGCGGCCGGGCGCGCAGCGTCCTTAAGCGGCGCCATGCAGGACCGGCTGACCCTCGACGCCACCCGCCTCGAAGGCATCGCTCGCAGCCTCGACGAGGTCGCGGCGATAGCCGATCCGGTCGGTGCGGTGATCGCTCAGTGGACGCGGCCGAACGGGCTCGACATCGCCCGTGTGCGCACGCCCATCGGCGTCATCGCCATGATCTATGAGAGCCGGCCGAACGTCACCGCCGACGCCGCGGCGCTCTGCGTGCGCTCAGGCAATGCGGCGATCCTGCGCTCGGGCTCCGAATGCCTGCGCTCGGCCCTGGCCATCCACGCCGCCCTGGAACAGGGGCTGGCCCGGGCTGGCCTGCCGGCCAATTGCGTGCAGATCGTGCCGGTGGCCGACCGGGCCGCGGTGGGGCTGATCCTGGGCGGGTTGGACGGCGCCATCAACCTGATCATCCCGCGCGGCGGCAAGAGCCTGGTCGCCCGCGTCAAGGCCGAAGCCAAGGCCCCCGTGCTCGGCCACCTGGAAGGCCTCTGCCACGTCTATGTCGACGCCTCGGCCGACTTAGGCCAGGCGCGCGCCATCGTGCTGAACGGCAAGATGCGCCGGGTCACCGTCTGCCAGACCACCGAGACGCTGCTGATCGACCGCGCCGCCGCCGGGACGCTGTTGCCGCCGATCGCCGCCGACCTGATCGCCGCCGGCTGTGAACTCCGCGGCGACGACGACGCCCGCGCCCTGGTCCCTGCGATGACGCCGGCGAGCGAGGACGACTGGATCACCGAATATCTCGCGCCGATCCTCTCCGTCGCCGTGGTCGACGGGGTCGAGGGGG
This sequence comes from Caulobacteraceae bacterium, assembly GCA_041691315.1. GTDB lineage: Bacteria > Pseudomonadota > Alphaproteobacteria > Caulobacterales > Caulobacteraceae > Poindextera. The sequence goes on from JBEPUW010000042.1 coordinate 9,364, forward strand.
CCATCGCGCACATCCGCACGTACGGCTCCGGCCACACCGACGCCATCGTCGCGGAGTCCAAGGCCGCTCTGGACGCCTTCACCGCCGGGGTCGACTCCGCGGTGGTGGTGGTCAACGCCTCGCCACAGTTCTCCGACGGCGGCGAATTCGGTTTCGGCGCCGAGATCGGCGTTGCCACCGACAAGCTGCATGCCCGCGGCCCGGTCGGCGCCGAACAACTCACGATCTTCAAATATGTGGTCCACGGGGCCGGCCAGACCCGCGCGTGAAGCCGGGGGACGGCGCGCGCTCAGGCCAGGTTTCGACCTCAAGCCCGGGATGCGGGTCGGCCTGCTCGGCGGATCGTTCAATCCGGCCCATGAGGGCCACGCCCATATTGCGCGTACGGCGCTGAAGCGGCTGGGCCTGGACAAGGTGATCTGGCTGGTCTCGCCGCAGAACCCGCTGAAGAGCGCCGAGGGCACGGCCAGCCTCGAGGCGCGGATGCAGAGCGCGCGGAGCCAGGCCAGCGGCCCAGGCATGATCGTCTCCGATCTCGAGGCCATGCTGGGCACGCGCTACACGCTGGACCTGATCCGCACCCTGCGCGCCCGCTATCCGACCGTGCGCTTCGTCTGGCTGATGGGGGCCGACAATCTGGCCGGCTTCCACCGCTGGCGCGGCTGGGACGAGATCATGCGCCTGGTCCCGGTCTGCGTGGTGGCGCGGCCGGGCTGGGGCCTGCAGGGCCGCCTCAGCCCCGCCGCCCGCCGCTTCGCCTGGGCGCGGCGCCCGGCCAGGGAAGCGCGCCGCCTGCCTGGGATGCGGCCGCCCGCATGGATCTACCTGCCCGCGCCGCTGAACGACCAATCCTCGACGGCGATCCGGGCGGAAACAGCGGACGCTCAATAAAACCCGTCATCGCCCGCTGGATCCGCGCAGCGGCGGAATGCGGGGGACCCATGAACGCATGCGTTGGTGGTGATCAAGGGCGGTCAAGCATCCCTCGCGAACCCCGATCAGCCCGTGTTCATGGGTGGCCCGAACAAGTCGGGCCATGACGGGGGGTGCGGGCTACGCCCGCGCATAGACCCAGGCCTCAACCCCTGACTTCAGGCGGACGCTGACGCGCTTGTAGTCGGCGACCTCGTAGGCGTCGGCGGCGGCCAGTTCGGCCTCGGTGATCTCGAACACCGTGCCGGCCACCTGGCCGCCGGAACTCTCTTCCGCGATCGGGTGGAAGCGCGCCTGGCTCTTGGCCAGCACGTCCAGGTCGGTGATCTCCAGTTGGCCGAGCCGGTAGCCGGGCAGCACGTCCTCGCGACCCTGCAGCAGCCGGCCGAAGGAGGCCATCTGCACCTGGGCCTGGCGCAGGGTGCCGTAGGAGAAGAGCTTCTGGCTGCGGGCGTCGCTCATCCTTGCCGATCTCGGGGGTCCAAGGTCCAGCAGCATGCCGTATTGGCATGTGGAGGGACAGAGGTCCGCCCTGACCCAACGACAGGATCGCCCCACCCCGCCGTTCATGCCTATATGGCGGCAAGCAAGGCTCAAGAGGACACCCCAAATGACCCAGTTCAAGCTCCTGATCGACGGCCAGATGGTCGATGGCGACGCCGTCATGGACGTGATCAATCCGGCCACCGAAGAGGTGCTGGCCCAGTGTCCGCGGGCGTCGAAATCCCAGCTGGACAAGGCCGTCGCCGCCGCCAAGGCCGCCTTCCCGGCCTGGAGCCGCACCGCGCCGGCGGAACGCAAGAAAGCGATGAACGCCATCGCCGATATCGCCGAGGCCAATGCCGCCGAGCTCGGCCGGCTGCTCACCCAGGAACAGGGCAAGCCGCTGAAGGACGCCATCGGCGAGGTCTACGGCCTGGCCGCCTTCTTCCGCTACTTCACCTCGATGGACCTTCCCCGCAAGGTCCTGGAGGACAGCGAGGGCCGCAAGGTCGAGACCCTGCGCAGAGCGCTCGGCGTCATCGGCGCCATCGTGCCTTGGAACTTCCCGCTGATCCTGATCGGGCTGAAGCTTCCCGCCGCCCTGCTGGCCGGCAACACCGTGGTGCTCAAGCCCGCCCCGACCACGCCGCTGGCGACGCTGCGCCTGGCCGAACTGATCAAGGACGTGCTGCCGCACGGGGTGCTGAACGTCATCACCGACGCCAACGACCTGGGCGCGGCGATGACCGCCCATCCGGACGTGCGCAAGATCTCGTTCACCGGCTCATCGGCGACCGGCAAGAAGGTGATGGCCGGCGCGGCCGAGACCCTGAAGCGGATCACGCTCGAACTAGGCGGCAACGACGCCGGCATAGTTCTCGACGACGTCAATCCGAAGACCGCCGCGCAAGGGATCTTCGACGGCGCCTTCCAGAACAGCGGCCAGGTCTGCATCGCCATGAAGCGGCTCTATGTGCATGAGTCGATCTATGACGAGATGTGCGACGAGCTGGCGGCGCTGGCCACCGCCTCGGTGGTCGGCGACGGCCTGGAGCAGGGCACGCAGATCGGGCCGCTGCAGAACCGCATGCAGTTCGACAAGGTCAAGGAGATCATCGAGGACGCCCGCAAGCACGGCACGGTGATGGCCGGCGGCGCGGGCCCGGAAAAGGGCTTCTTCATCCGTCCGACCATCGTGCGCGACATCACCGACGGCACGCGGCTGGTCGACGAGGAGCAGTTCGGGCCGGTCCTGCCGGTGATCAAATATTCCGATCCGGAAGACGCCCTGGTGCGCGCCAACGCCTCGCCCTATGGCCTTGGCGGTTCGATCTGGTCGTCGAACATGGACCGGGCGCTGGACTTCGCCGAACGCATGGACGCCGGCACGGTCTGGGTGAACAAGCACATCGACCTGGCCCCGCACATCCCCTTCGGCGGCGCCAAGCAGTCGGGCATCGGCGTCGAGATGGGCGAGGAAGGCCTGGCCGAATTCACCCAGCTGCAGGTGATCAACATCGCCCGCTGACGGACGGGCGCGATGACCGATACGACCCAAGCCGAGCAGGAAGCCGTCGGCGCGAACTACGACGCGGCCATGCTGATGCAGGTGCGCGAGCGCACCTGGCGGGTGATCGGCGAGATTGCCGGACAGGTCAGGCCGGGCATGACCGAGGCCGAGGGCGTCGAGCTCGCCCGCGGCCTGCTCGCCCAGGCCGGGATGCAGCGGGGCTGGCACGGCGTCTACGTCCGCTTCGGCGCCAACACCCTGGCCAACTACGGCCAACCGTCGGACCCGGGGCTGGTGCTGGGCGAAAACGACATCTTCTTCATCGATATCGGCCCGGTCTGGGAGAAATGGGAGGGCGACGGCGGCGACACCTTCGTCTTCGGTGACGATCCGGTGATGCACGCCATCAAGCGCGACGTACGCGTGCTGTTCGACCGCGTGCACGACCGCTGGCGCGCAGAACGCCTGACCGGGGCTGCCCTCTACGCCTTTGCCGCTGAGGAGGCCAAGGCCATGGGCTGGGTGCTCAATCTGGCCATGCCGGGGCACCGTCTTTCGGACTTTCCGCACTCGGCGATCCACAAGGGACCGCTGGCCCAGGCGCCCTATTCGCCGTCGTCCGGCCTCTGGGTTCTGGAGATTCAGATCCGCCACCCGACCCTGCCGATCAGCGCCTTTTACGAAGACCTGATGCTGGACAAGCAAGCGTGACAAGGGCCGGCCCGATTTCCCCCTGACCGAAAGCCCTGGCCGTGGTATGGCTTGCCTCTGCGAGTGGCTACAGAGGAGCACCCCCGCTGAATAGCGCGACGGCGCCTGGCGCGCCTGAAGACCCGGCCCCGGCGGTCGAGTCTTCCACCGACTACCCGTTAAGCCCCGAGGTACAGGGGATTTTGAGCGACCTCATCCTGGCCCGGCTCGACGACGACCAGGCCCAGGACGTCATCCTGATCGATCTCAAAGACAAGAGTTCGGTGGCGGACGCGATGATCGTCGCATCCGGCCGCTCGCACCGTCATGTCGGCGCCATCGCCGACCACCTGCTGCGCGCGCTGAAGGATGCCGGCCACGGCCGCGCCCGCGTCGAGGGCCTGCCGCACTGCGACTGGGTGCTGATCGACGCTGGCGACGTGATCGTGCACCTCTTCCGCCCCGAGGTTCGCGCCTTCTACAATCTCGAAAAAATCTGGTCGGTCGAGCCGCCCAAGCGCGCCGCCGCCAACTAGAGCATGTGAAGATCACCCTCCTCGCGGTCGGCAAGCTCGGCCGCACCGCTGAACAGGCCCTGGCCACCGCTTACGCCGAACGCGCCACCGGCGTCGGCCGCGCCCTGGGTCTCGGACCGATCGAGGTGGTCGAGGTCGAGGCCCGCAAACCCGGCAAGCAGGCCGAGGCCGAAGCGCTCTCGCCGCATTTCGCCGACGCCCACCTGATCGCCTGCGACGAGCACGGCAAGGGCCTGACCTCGCGCGAACTGGCCAACCGGCTGGCGCAGCTGCGTGACCAGGGCAATCGCCACACCGTCTTTGTGATCGGCGGCGCCGACGGGCTGGACTCCAGCATCATCCGCCACGCCCGCGAACGCCTGGCCTTCGGGCCGCAGACCTGGCCGCACGCCCTGGTGCGCCTGATGCTGGCCGAACAGGTCTATCGCGCCACGACCATCCTTGCCGGCCAGCCCTACCATCGGGAGTGACGGTCCCAATCCGGGCGCAATATCCGTTAGCTTGCCGTCCATGACGGTGCGAATCGGCGCAATCGCGTTTCTGCTGACCACGCTGTCCGGCGCCATCGTTTCGGCCGCGCCGGCGCCGCCGGCCGCCCGCGCCATCGAGGCCGAGGCGATCGATCGCGAGCGCGACCGCGCCGGGGCCCTGGCTGACGCCGAGGCCGCGCGCGGCGAGATCGCCGGCCTGAACGCCCAACTGGCCGAGCTGGACCGCGCCGTCGCCGGCGGCGAGCAGGCGGTGAGCGGCAAGCGCCTCAGGCTGGCCGCCCTCAACGCCGAGGAGAACGAGCTGAAGGAGCGGCTGGGCGCCCAGCGCGCCGAGACCGCGCGCCTGTTGGCCGCGCTCGAACTCTTCCGCCGCGAGCCGCCGCCGGCCCTGTTCGCCAATCCGCACGAGGTGATGGACGCCGTGCGGGCGGCTATTCTCATTCGCGCCATCACCCCGCAGCTGGAGGCCAAGGCGCAGGCGCTGAAGGCCCAGACCGAGGCGCTGCGCCAGACGCGGCGGCGCGCCACCATGGCCAGCGAGGACCTGTTCACCACCGAGAGCAACGTCGCCCAGAGCCGCGCCCAGATCCAGAACCTGATCGACAAGAAGACCCTGCTCGAACAACGCGCCGAGGCCAGGGCCAAACAGGCGGAAGCCGATGTCGTGGCCCTCACCGCCCGGGCCAAGGCGCTGCGCGACCTGGCGCGCGGCGTGGTCGCCAAGCCGGCGCCGGCCCGCGGGCCCGAGCCGCCCGACCCCGAACACGCCGGCCTGTTCGGCCACGCCGAGATCTTCGCCCCACCGGTGGCCGGAACGCCGATCCGCCTGTTTGGCGCGCAGGAGCCGACCGGCTCGCGCTCGCAGGGCTGGACCTGGCAGGCCCGGCCCGGGGTCGCGGTCATGGCGCCGGCCGAGGGCCTGGTCGAATATGCCGGGCCGCTGAAAGGCTGGGGCTCGGTCGTGGTCCTGCGCCTGGGCGGCGCCTATCACGTGGTGCTGGCCGGCATAGACCAGATCGACGTGCAGCCGGGGCGGATCGTCAAGACCGGCGAGCCGGTCGGCCGCATGGGTCCGGCCGGCGAGTCCACCGAGCTCTATTTCGAGGTGCGCAAGAACGGCGCGCCGGTCGATCCGGCCGTCTGGCTGAAAGGCGCGCTCCGGCCGACGCCTTAGGGCTTTGTAAAGAGGCTGGCTGCGCCTATTTGAAGACCTTGGAAATGACGTAATGGAGCCCTAGGGCCTCGACCATGCGCAAGTCTCTGCTTATCGGCGTTTCATTCTTTGTGCTGGGCGCGGCCACGGTCGGCCTCGTCGATCACCCGGCTCACGCCACCGCGCCAACCGGCCATGCCGAAACCTTCAAGATGCTGGAGCTGTTCGGCGACGTGCTCACCGACATCGACGCCCAGTACGTCACCCCGGTGGACAACAAGAAGCTGATCGAAGCGGCCATCGACGGCATGGTCACCTCGCTCGACCCGCATTCCGGCTATCTGAACCCCGACGACTATACCGACATGCAGGACCAGACCCGCGGCGCCTATGGCGGCCTGGGCCTGGAGGTGACCAGCGACGAGGGCGCGGTCAAGATCATCTCGCCGATCGACGACACCCCGGCCGCCCGCGCCGGCCTGCAGGCCGGCGACTACATCACCTCGATCGACGGCAAGAGCCTGATCGGCCTGCCGCTGAACGACGCGGTCAAGAGGATGCGCGGCAAGGCCGGCGAGCCGATCACGCTCACCATCGTGCGCCTGGGCAAGGACCCGTTCGAGGTCAAGCTGGTGCGTGAAGTGATCGACGTGAAGTCGGCCAAGGGCCACATGGAAGGCGACTACGGCTATCTGCGCGTCTCGGGCTTCGACGAGACCACCACCGACCAGGCCGTGGCCACCATCAAGGAGCTGCAGGCCAAGAACCCGCACATCAAGGGCTGGGTGCTCGACCTGCGCAACAATCCGGGCGGCCTGCTCGACCAGGCGGTCTCGATCTCCAGCCTGTTCCTCGACGGCGGCGAGGTGGTCTCCCAGCGCGGCCGCAATCCCAAGGACATCGAGCGCTACAATGCCCGCTCCGACGGCGACATGCTGCACGGCGCGCCCATGGTGGTGCTGATCAATTCCGGCACCGCCTCGGCCGCCGAGATCGTCTCCGGCGCGTTGCAGGACCGGCATCGCGCCGCCATCGTCGGCCTGACCAGCTTCGGCAAGGGTTCGGTGCAGACCGTCATCCCGCTGCACAACGGCCAGGACGGGGCGCTGAAACTGACCACGGCGCGCTACTACACGCCGTCCGGCCGCTCGATCCAGAAGACCGGCATCGAGCCTGACCTCGAGGTCGCGGCCACCGCCGAACAGGCTCAGCAGGTGGCCAACGACGCCTTCGAATTCTCCGAGGCCAGTTTCTCGAACGCGCTGAATGCCGACGAAGGCAAGGTGCGGCGCCTGGCGCACTCGCCGGCCGAGGCTCCGCCGGCAAATTACGACGCCAAGAAGGACTTCCAGCTGCAACGCGGGCTGGACGTGCTGAAATACGGTTCGGTCGCCGCCACGCCCAAGCTGCCGGCGCCCAAGCCCAAGCTGGCCGCGCTCTTGCCGCCGCACGGCCCCGCCGGCGTCATCCCGCCCGACGGCGTCAAGCCCAGCGACCCGCCGAGCGACGACGCCACGCCCCGGGCCGGCGCCACACACCCGTAAAACCGGCCGGTATTCTCGGTTTCTTAACCATACCCATCGAACTTGCAGGCTGGGTGTCGGGCGGGTTTCTCCGCGCGCGCCCGCGCTCGGGCTTCAAGGTTCATGTTCGCGAAGAGACCCCCATCCCCCGCCGTTCACCCGGCCGCGAAAGGCGCCTTCAGCCTCAACGCCATTACCGGCGCGGTGCTGCGCAATCCGATGATCAGCGTCGGCGGCGCGGCGGCGATCTTCACCCTGGCGGCGGCGACCGCGCTTCTGGCCGCGGCCGATCCGCACGCCGGCGCCCCCTCCGTCCGCATCGCACTGTCAGCGCCCGGCGCGGCCCCGCCGCCGCCCGGCTGGCGCGAGGCCCTGGCGCCCGACCAGGGCGGCCCGGCGCCCGTCACCACCGACAGCCTGCAGCTCTACGCCAACGCGCCCGCCGACCCCGATCAGCCGCCGATGCAGGGCCAGGCGATCATCAGCTTTCCCGGCGGCCCGGCCGATGCCAGCGGCCCTGGCGGCGCCAGCGACCATCCGCCGCTGCCCCCCGCCCCGCTCGCCGGCCTTACCGCGCCGGGTCCTGGCGGCAGCTATCTGCCGATCATCTCGAGCGACGGCCGCAGCCCCTACCAGGCCTACGCGCGGCCCTTCCAGTCGAACGGCAAACCCAAGGTGGCCCTGGTCATCGGCGGCCTGGGCCTGAACGCCAAGTCCACCCGCCAGGCCATCGAACAGCTGCCGCCCGAGGTGACGCTGTCCTTCGTGCCCTATGCCGACGGCCTGCAGGCCTGGATCGACCTGGCCCGCGCCAACGGCCACGAGGTGCTCTTGGAAGCGCCGATGGAGCCGGCGGACTATCCGAACAACGATCCCGGCCCCTACACGCTGCTGACCACCTCGAAGCCGGCTGAAACCGTCCAGCATCTGGACTGGCTGTTGTCGCGCGCCACCGGCTATTTCGGCGTGACCAACTATCTGGGCTCCAAGTTCGTGACCTCCGATCCAGCCATGGCCACCTTCTCCGGCGATCTGCGCCAGCGCGGCCTGGCCTTTGTCGACGACGGCTCGGCCGCCCGGCGCGGCGGCGGCCTCCCGCGCGCCTCGGCCGATCTGGTGGTCGACGACCAGCTGGCCGGCGACGCCATCGACAAGCAACTGGCGGCGCTCGAAGCCGCGGCCTTGCAGCATGGCCAGTCGCTCGGTTCCGGCTTCGCCTATCCGATCACCCTGGACGAGGTCGACCGCTGGGCGGCGGGCCTGAGCGCCCGCGGCTACCAGCTCGCGCCGGCCTCGGCGGTCATGGCCCGCAGGTAGCGCCGCTGCCGGACCTCTCTCTCCATCGTCCCAATGTCGGCATCGTCCTCTTTCATCCGGATGGCCGCGTCTGGTACGGCCGCCGCGCCGGCGCTGTCCCGCCGCACAACTGGCAATTCCCGCAGGGCGGCGTCGACGCGGGCGAGGATCTGTTCGACGCCGCCCGGCGCGAGCTGCACGAGGAGACGGGTGTCCGCTCAGCCAGCCTGCTCGGCCGCACCGAGGAATGGGTGGCCTACGACTTCCCAGCCGAATCCGAGCCGAACAGGAAGGGCTGGAAAGGTCAGAAGCAGATCTGGTTCGCGCTGCGCTTTGACGGCCAGGAGAGCGAAATCGACCTCGACGGTCACGGCGGTGCCGAATTCGACGCCTGGCGCTGGGGCGGACTGGCCGAGGCGCCGGAACTGGTGGTTCCGTTCAAGCGCAGCGCCTATGAACACGTGGTGCGCGCCTTCACAAAGTTCAGCTGAGCCCAGTGGTCCAGCCCACGGTCATTTTCGCGCACGGCGCCTTTTGCGGCGGCTGGGCGTTCGAGCGCTTCCGCCAGCCGTTCGAGGCGCGCGGCTGCGCCTGCCTCGCCCCCGACATGCGTGGCCATGCGGCGGGCGAAGCGCACGGCGCGACGGCCGGCCTGTCGATGAGCGACTATGCCGGCGACCTGGCCGCTCTGATCGCCGGACAGGCCGAGCCGCCCATTCTGATCGGCCATTCGCTTGGCGGGCTGGTGGCGCAGATGGCGGCGGCCAGGGCGCCCGTGCGGGCCCTGGTGCTGCTGGCGCCGTCCGCGCCCTGGGGCGTGCCCGGCGGCAGTCTGGGCGAAGCGATCTCGGCCATGAGCCTCTACGCGCTTGGCGCCTTCTGGCTGCAGGCGATCGATCCCGACTACGGCTCCGCCAAGGGCTATAGCCTTGACCGGCTGTCGAGCCCCGAGCGGCACGCCATCTTCGAGCGCATGGTTCCCGAGAGCGGCCGCGCTCTGTGGGAGACCCTGAACTGGTGGCTGGACCCGATGACCACCACCTCGGTCCCGCCCTCGGCCATCACAGCCCCAGTGCTGGCGCTCTCAGGCGAACGCGACCACATCCATCCGCCCGCCACGGTGACCCAGGTGGCCGAACGCCTGCGCGGCGAGTTCCACCTCATGAATGACATGAGCCACTGGCTGGTCGCCGAACCCGGCTGGGACGCTGTGGCGGCGGTGTGCCTCGACTGGCTGACGGAACAGGGCGGCCTCGAAAAGTGAGGCCAACCTGTGAGTCCCTTCTCCCCTCGCGGGAGAAGGTGGCTGCGAAGCAGACGGATGAGGGGCCGCGCCGGCCAATCGAGTAGAAGGCGGTCGGGCGGTCGTGGAAAGTCAGCGCGGCCCCTCATCCGACCGGTCATTCGACCGGCCACCTTCTCCCGCGAGGGGAGAAGGGGCGCTTAACTCGGCTAAGCTTAAGGCGGTGCGATCACCACTTCGCAGGCGTGTTCGGCCAGGATGGTGAAGCCTTGCGGGGTGACGTCAGCAAAGCCGCCCTGGACTTCAAAGCGGATCAGCTGGCCCTCGTCATGGACGGTGACGAAGCCTTCCTTCAGCGCGGTCATGAACGGCGCGTGGTCGGGGAAGACGCCGAAGTCGCCCTCGGTGCCCGACGCGTCGACCTGGTCGACCTCGCCGTTGAACAGTTCGCGTTCCGGCGAGACCAGGGAGAAGTGCAGCTTCTGCGGCAAGGGTTAAGCCTCCGCCGCCATCTTCTCGGCCTTGGCCACCGCGTCGTCGATGGTGCCGACGTTGTAGAAGGCCTGTTCCGGCAGATGGTCGTACTCGCCTTCGCAGACCGCCTTGAACGAGCGGATGGTGTCTTCCAGCGACACGAAGATGCCCGGCAGATTGGTGAAGGCCTCGGCCACGTGCATCGGCTGCGACAGGAACTTCTCGATCTTGCGCGCCCGGGCGACGACCAGCTTGTCGTCTTCCGACAGCTCGTCCATGCCCAGAATGGCGATAATGTCCTTCAGCGCCTTGTATTGCTGCAGGATTTCTTGGGTGCGGCGGGCGACGCGGTAGTGCTCCTCGCCGACCACAAGCGGGTCGAGGATGCGCGAGGTGGAGTCCAGCGGGTCGATGGCCGGGAAGATGGCCTTGGCGAACACGTCCCGCGACAGGATGGTGGTCGCGTCCAGGTGGGAATAGGCCGTGGCCGGCGCCGGGTCGGTCAAGTCGTCGGCGGGCACGAAGATGGCCTGCACCGAGGTGATCGAGCCCTTGTTGGTCGAGGTGATGCGCTCCTGCAGATTGCCCATCTCGGTGGCCAGGGTCGGCTGATAGCCCACGGCCGACGGGATGCGGCCCAGCAGCGCGGAGATTTCCGAGCCGGCCTGCGTAAAGCGGAAGATGTTGTCGATGAACAGCAGGCAGTCCTTGCCCTCCTGGTCGCGGAAGTACTCCGCCTGGGCCAGACCGGTCAGGGCGACGCGGGCGCGGGCGCCCGGGGGCTCGTTCATCTGGCCGTAGACCAGGGCGCAGCGCGAGCCTTCCGTGGAGCCGTTGTTCTCGCGCGGGTTCACGTTCACCTTGGAATCGATCATCTCGTAGTACATGTCGTTGCCTTCGCGGCTGCGCTCGCCGACGCCCGCGAGCACCGAATAGCCGCCGTAGTTCAGCGCCACGTTGTTGATCAGCTCCTGCATGGTCACCGTCTTGCCCACACCGGCGCCGCCGATCAGGCCGATCTTGCCGCCCTTGGTGTAGGGGCAGAGCAGGTCGATCACCTTCAGGCCGGTGACCAAAATCTCGGTCGAGGTGGTCTGGTCGGCGAAGGGCGGCGCGTCGCGGTGGATGCTGGAGTGATAGTTGGAGACGATCGGGCCGGCCTCGTCCACCGGCTCGCCGATGACGTTCATGATCCGCCCGAGCGTCGCCGGGCCGACCGGCACGGTGATCGGCGCGCCGGTGTCGATGACCTCCTGGCCGCGGCGCAGGCCCTCGGCGGTGTCCATGGCGATGGTGCGCACGGTGTTCTCACCCAGGTGCTGAGCCACCTCGAGCACCAGGCGGAAGGTGTCGCCCGTCCGCTGGTCGACGTTGGTGGTCTCCAGCGCGTTCAGGATCGCCGGTAGGTGGCCGTCGAATTCGACGTCGATGACGGCGCCGATGACCTGGGTGATGCGGCCCTTGGCGGCAACGGCGCTGATCGCCGGAGCGGCGGGCGCAGCGGCGGCGGCCGGCGGCGCTTTACGCGGCGCGGCGGGCTTTTTGGCGGGAGTGTCGGCCATCGGTCTGCTTTCCTTTACAGCGCTTCGGCGCCGGAGATGATCTCGATCAGCTCCTTGGTGATCTGCGCCTGGCGGGTACGGTTATAGATCAAGGTGAGGCCGGCGATCATGTCGCCGGCATTGCGGGTGGCGTTGTCCATCGCCGACATCTGGGCGGCGAAGAAGCCGGCCTGGTTTTCCAGCATGGCGGCCAACACCTGCACGACGATATTGCGCGGCAAAAGCGTCGCGAGGATGGTCTCCTCGTCTGGCTCATACTCATAGGCCGCGCCCTTCAGGTCGACCTGGGCGGCGCCCGCCTGCACCTCGGCCGGGATCAGCCGGATGCTGGTCGGGGTCTGGGTGACGACGGATTTGAAGCGGCTGTAGAACAGGGTGACGACGTCGACCTCGCCGGCCTCGAACAGGCTGAGGATCTCGTTGGCCACCGGCTGGGCGGCTTCCAGCGACGGCTTGGCCCCGGCTTCATGGAAGGCGACGATACGGTCGCTATAGGTGCGGCGCAGCTGATCGCGGGCCTTCTTGCCGACCACCAGCAGCTTCACGGTCTTGCCGTCGGCGATCAGCCGGTTGATGTGCTCGCGTGCGGCGCGGACGATGGAGGAGTTGAAGCCGCCGGCCAGGCCGCGGTCGGAAGTGGCCACCACCACCAGCTGGTTCTGGTCCGCACCCGTGCCGACCAGCAGCCGCGGCGCGCCCGCGCCAGAGACGCCGGCGGCCAGGTTGGCGATCACCGCGGCCATGCGCTGGGCGTAGGGCCTGGCGTTCTGCGCCTGGTCCTGCGCCAGGCGCAGCTTCGCCGCCGCCACCATCTGCATGGCTTTGGTGATCTTCTGGGTCGCCTTGACGCTGGCGATCCGGTTGCGAAGCTCCTTAAGGCTGGCCAAGGCTTAAGCGTCCGATCAGGCGAAGGTGGTGGCGAAGGCGTCGAGCACGGCCTTCAGCTGACCTTCGAGGGCCTCATCGAGCGCCTTCTTGGTGCGAATGGCGTCGAGCAGATCCTGGTGGTCGGCGTGCAGCCGGGCCAGCAGTTCCGTCTGATAGCGGCTGATGGCCGAGACCGGCAGGGCGTCCAGATAGCCGCGCGTGCCGGCGTAGAGCGAACAGACCTGCTCCTCGACCGACTGCGGGGCGTATTGCGGCTGCTTCAGGAGTTCGGTCAGGCGCTCGCCGCGGGCCAGCTGGCGCTGGGTGGCGACGTCGAGGTCGGAGCCGAACTTGGCGAACGCGGCCATTTCCCGATACTGGGCCAGCTCGCTCTTCAGCGGTCCGGCGGCCTGTTTCATGGCGCGGATCTGGGCGTTGCCGCCCACCCGGCTGACCGAGATGCCGATGTTCATGGCCGGCCGGACGCCCTGGTAGAACAGGTCGCTTTCCAGGAAGATCTGGCCGTCGGTGATCGAGATCACGTTGGTCGGGATATAGGCCGAGACGTCGTTGGCCTGGGTTTCGATGATCGGCAGCGCCGTCAGCGAGCCGCCGCCGAACTCGTCGCTGAGCTTGGCCGCGCGCTCAAGCAGCCGCGAGTGCAGATAGAAGACGTCGCCCGGATAGGCTTCGCGGCCCGGTGGGCGGCGCAGCAGGAGCGACATCTGCCGATAGGCGACGGCCTGCTTGGACAGGTCGTCATAGATGATCAGGGCATGCATGCCGTTGTCGCGGAACCACTCGCCCATGGCGCAGCCGGAGAAGGCCGAGAGAAACTGCAGCGGGGCCGGCTCCGAGGCGGTGGCGGCGACGACGATGGTGTAGTCCAGCGCGCCGCGCTCCTCGAGCGTCTTGACGATCTGGGCCACGGTCGAGCGCTTCTGGCCGATGGCGACATAGATACAGTAGAGCTTCTCGCTCTCGTTATCCGAGGCGTTGATCGACTTCTGGTTCAGGATGGTGTCGATCGCCACGGCGGTCTTGCCGGTCTGGCGGTCGCCGATGATCAGTTCGCGCTGGCCGCGGCCGATGGCGGTGAGCGAGTCGATCACCTTCAGGCCGGTGTACATCGGCTCGGAGACCGACTTGCGCGGGATGATGCCGGGCGCCTTGACGTCGACGCGGCGGCGCTCGGCGACATTGGTGATCGGGCCCTTGCCGTCGATCGGGTTGCCGAGCGGATCGACCACGCGACCCAGCAGGCCCTTGCCCACCGGCACATCGACGATTTCGTTCAGGCGGCGGACCTCGTCGCCTTCGCTGATCGCGCGGTCTTCGCCGAAGATGACGATGCCGACGTTGTCGCGTTCCAGGTTCAGGGCCATGCCCTTGACGCCGGCCTTGGTGAACTCGACCATTTCGCCGGACTCGACCTTGTCCAGGCCGAACACCCGGGCGATGCCGTCGCCGACCGACAGCACCTGGCCGACGTCGGAGACGTCAGCCTCTTCGCCGAAATTGGCGATCTGGGATTTCAGGATGGCCGATACTTCGGCGGCGCGGATGTCCATTGGCTACGCTCTCTTCAGGGCGAATTTGAGGGAGTCGAGCTTCGACTTCAGCGAAGCATCGTAGAGGCGCGAGCCCACGCGCACCTTGATGCCGCCAAGGATGGCGGGATCGACGCGGGTCTCGATTTCGGGGTCGGCGCCCAAGGCCTGGCGCAGGGCGGCGGCGAGGCCGCTGGTCTGGGCCGGGCTGAGCGCGATGGCGGTGGTCACTTCGGCGGCGACGACGCCGCGCCAGGCGGCGGCCAGGGCGTCAAAGGCGGTGATCACGTCGCGCAGCGACGACGCGCGGCGTTGGGCCGCCAAAAGGCCGAGGAACTTCTTGGTCAGGGCGGAAAACCCGGCGCGTTCGGCGATGGCGGCCAGGCCCTTGGCCTTGGCCTCGGCGTCGAACACCGGCGAGCCCAGCAAGGTGCGCAGGTCGGCGCTCTCGGCGATCATGGTCTTCAGCGACTTCAGGTCGGCGCTGACCGTGCCGATCGAACCCGCCTCTTTCGCGAGATCGAACAGCGCCGATGCATAGCGCGCGCCCACCTCGCCAGCCTTGGAATCGTTGGCCACTCTTCAATCCGCCAAATTTAAGTCCGCCGAGCCGCCCGGCGAACACCCGCGAGCGACCTAGAAAGGCTTGATAGCGCTTGGAAAAGCACGCGAGCCGGCGGAGCGGCAAACGCCCCTGGCCCTAAGCCGCGCGCCTGATAGCACGCGCTGTTTTGCGTCGCAACCGAGGCCGGCCAGTGATCCGCGCATCACATTTGGCCGAGGCCCTTGCTGCCCAGGCTTCAAAGCCTTATGTGTACGATCTAAGGTACGGATACACACAATGCGCACGAACATCGTCATTGAAGACGCCCTGATGGATGAAGCTCTGAAGACAACTGGCCTGAAGACCAAGCGCGAGGCTGTGGAACTCGGTCTGCGCACCTTGGTGCGATTGGGCCAGCAAGCGGAAATTCGCAGCTTTCGCGGGAAGCTCGCCTGGAAGGGCGACCTTGAAACCATGCGGCTGGATGGATGATCCTGGTCGATTCCAGCGTCTGGATCGACTATTTCCGCGGAACCGCGTCGCGACAAACTGAAAGGCTGGACGCGTTGCTGGGCGCCGAGCCTCTGGCGATTGGCGACCTGATGTTGACGGAAGTGCTGCAAGGATTTGTCGGTGAGCGCCAGTTCAGCAGCGCCTTGCGCCTTCTGACTCCCCTATCGGTGATCAACATTGGCGGACGGGACGTCGCGGTGCAGGCGGCGCGAAACTTCCGTGCGTTGCGGGCGCTAGGCGTTACCGTGCGCAAGACCATCGACACGCTAATCGCCACACGTTGTATCGAGAGCGGCTATCCGCTGCTTTACAGCGACCGTGACTTCGATCCGTTTGTTGAGCATCTCGGATTGCGCTCGGCGATAGGGTAGCCGCGCCCAGGACCCGCAGGTTGGCAGCGGGATCGCTCCGTTGTGGCGGTGAGCCTGCCGTCGAGGCGCGCGGCGTTGAACGGCCGCGCGGGGCTGCGTCAGCGACCATCACCCGAATGACCGCGCCTTGGCTTAGGAAAGCATCGGACTGTCTGCGCCGGGGAACCACGCAAGCGCCGCGCGCCGGATGCGCTGGGCGCCAAACCGCGCTATCAGACGCCGCCCCGAGAGACGCCAGACGTGACCGCCCCCCACCAGATCCAGACCTTCACCAACGACGAGCGCCGGCTGACCCTGACGGCGCTGATGATCGTCTTTCTGCTCGGCGCGCTGGACCAGACCATCGTCTCGACCGCCATGCCACGCATCGTGGCGCAGCTGAAGGGGCTGAACCTTTATGCCTGGGTGACCACCGGCTATCTGCTGACATCGACGGTCATGGTGCCGATCTGGGGCAAGTTGTCCGACCTGCACGGCCGCAAGCCCGTGCTGCTCGCCGGCATCGGCATCTTCCTGGCCGGCTCATGGCTGTCGGGCCTGTCCGGCGAGTTCGGCCCCCTGCCGCTGCTGGGCGGCGGCATGAGCCAGCTGATCGTCTTTCGCGCCATCCAGGGGATCGGCGGGGGGGCGCTGTTCACCACCTCCTTCGCCATCATCGCCGACCTGTTCGAGCCGCGCGAACGGGGCAAGTTCTCCGGCCTGTTCGGGGCCACCTTCGGCCTGGCCAGCGTCATCGGACCAGTGGTCGGCGGCTTCTTCACCGACCACGCGACGGTGCATCCGTTCGGCCACGTCATCGAGGGCTGGCGCTTCATCTTCTATCTGAACCTGCCGCTGTCGCTGCTCTCGATGTTCATGATCATCGTCAAGATGCCCAAGCTGCAGCATCGCGGCGGTGGGCCGATCGACTATATCGGCGCGGCGCTGATCGTGCTGGCCTTCGTGCCGCTCTTGCTGGCCATGAGTTGGGGCGGTGAGACCTATCCCTGGGGCTCGCCGCAGATCATTGGCCTCCTGGTCTTCGCAGCCATCGCCCTGGCCACGCTCATCTATATGGAGAGCAGGGTGCGCGAGCCGATCGTGCCGCTGGAGCTCGTCGCCAACCGGGTGTTCGCGACCTGCAACGCCGCCGGCTTCATCGTCAACATGGCCTTCATGGGGGTGGTCACCTTCCTGCCGCTGTTCATGCAGGTGGGCCAGGGCGTCGCGGCCACCGCCAGCGGCCTGGCCTTGTTGCCGATGATGTTCGGCCTGATCCTGGCCTCGACGATCACCGGCTTTCTGGTGTCCAGGACCGGCCTCTACAAGCCGTTCATGCTGGGCGGCGGCGCGATCCTGATCCTGGGCGTGATCCTGCTCACAACCATCCATCCGGAGACCTCGCTGGTCGGTATCGGCTGGCGCCTCCTGATCGTCGGCGTCGGCCTCGGGCCCTCGCAGAGCCTGTTCAGCCTGGCGGTGCAGAACGCGGTGCCGCCGCACCAGCTCGGCGTGGCCACCAGCGGCAACCAGTTCTTCCGCCAGATCGGCCAGACCATCGGGGTGGCCGTGTTCGGGGCCCTCCTGACCCACAACATCAGCACTGAGCTGGCCAGGCGCGCGCCACCCGACCTGCACGGCGTGCACCAGACCATCGACATGGGCAAGCTGCAGGCCATGGCGCTGTCCCAGGCCGCGCCGCCCGAGGTCCGCGCCAAGTCGCCGCCAGTGCCGCCGGCCATGCTGAAGGCGACCCGCGAGAGCTTCGCCGTCGCCATCGTCGACCTGTTCGAGGTCAGCCTCGGCGTGCTGGGCCTGGCCATGGTGATCATGCTCTTCATCCCCGCCGTCCCCATGCGCCCACGCGCCGAGCGCATAGCGGAGGCCGAAGCCGCGGCGGCTCAGGCGGCGGAATAGCGGCCTGACCAGGGCTGGGCCGGGCTGCCGCGGCCCCTTCGGCGGCGGTCCCTCCAATCCGTCCGTGCCTTATCCAGACGTTGACCACGTGATAAATGGGCGTGCGAAGTGTGGCCGACCGGTCGGCCACCCAGGGTGGCGGGGGCCATGGTCGTCGAGTCAGAGCCATTTCAAACAGCCCAGGCCACGGTGGAAGCCCTCCTCCCGGCCTGGCAAGCGGCCGACTTCATCCGGCCGACCCTGGATTGCCTCTCGGCCCAGACCTACCGGAACCTCACGGTCTTGGTTTCCGTCGACCAATGCGACGACGCGACATTCGACATCTGCAAGCAGCACGCCGAGCGTGACCCAAGATTCCGCGTGGTTCGCCAGACCGAGCGACTGGGATACTCCGGCAACTGCAATTTTTTGCTGGAGCGCTCGCGCGCCGACTACGTGATGTTCGCTTTCCACGACGATATTCTGGCGCCCACCTACGTTGAGACGCTCGCCGCCGCGCTCGACGCCAGGCCCCAGGCCGTGTTGAGCTTTTCCGATCTCGATGTCACACAAGCTGACGGGCGGACCTCGCACATCGCATACGTCGAACTGGACGGCCTTGAATCTCCGCTGGATCGCGGCCACCGGATATTGATGCGGGCTGGCCATTGGTGGGCCCCCAACCGCGGCCTTTTCCGCCGGGGGCCGGCCGCGACGATCGGCGGAATCAAACCTCATCGGGCGGGCGAGTTCTCGGTTGACTGGCCCTGGCTTTTCCGGCTCAGCCTGCTGGGGGAATTCGTCCGGGCGCCCGAGACACTGTGCTTCAAGTTCTACAAACCGGGCAGCATTTCGCGCAGTTGGGAATTTTCTCCGGACCAGTGGTTTGAGGCCGCCGCGTCGGCCATGCGCGAGCTGTGGAACTCCGATCTTGAAAGCGATGAGAAGCTGGTGCTGGCGGCGCGGTTCACCAATTCCATGATCGAAATGCACCGCCGGCGACCGAAGGCAAATTCAACCTCGGGAAAGGTCGGCTGATGCTGAAACGCACTCCTGTCAGCGCGCGACATGGGAACGGGCGCTTGGAGGTGGCCAACACCGAAGCTTCGGCCGAAACCGATCCGGGTGTGTTCTTCGGCGGCCGCGCCCGACAGGTGGCTTGCCCGACGATCGTCGATCCCCGCGGCCGTCTGTCGCCCTTTGACTTCGCCGACCTGCCCTTCGTCCCGGCCAGGGTCTTCGCCGTGACGGACGCGCCAATCGGCGCGGTGCGCGGCGGCCATGCGCACCGGTCCGGCCAGCAATTGCTTGTTTGCCTGCAAGGCCGCATCGACGTCGAGCTGCGCGCGCCTGGCCAGGCTGAATGGCTGGTGCTTGAGCCCGGCGCGCCCGCCCTGCTGATCGGCCCGGGAATCTGGTCCGCCCAGACCTATGTGACCGAATCCAGCGTGCTGCTGTCCCTGTCAAGCGAGCCCTTCGATCCAACCTCCTACCTCGACCATCCAACCGCCCAATGAGCGGCGGCCCGCGTCGGATCGCCGTGCTTGGCGCCGGCATTATGGGTTGCTCGGTGGCGCTGTTCCTGGCGCGAAAGGGCTGTGCGGTCACCCTGATCGACAAGGCCTCGGCGCCGTTCGGCGCCGCCAGCCGATGGAACGAGGGCAAGATTCATCTCGGATTCCTCTACAGCGGCGATGCCTCCATGGGCACAGCCAAGCACGTCCTGCCGGGTGGCCTGCGGTTCAAACCCCTGGTGGAGGGTCTGATTGGCCGCGGCATCGACCTGCCTGGCGCCCAGGGGGAGGATCTGTACCTCTGCCACCAGCGCTCCATTGTCCCGCCCGATGCGATGGCGAACTACTTTGAGAGCGTGGCCGAAGTGGTGCGCGGGCACCCGGACGCCAGGGACTATCTGGTCGATGTGTCCGCCTGCCCTATCCATCGCCTGACCGAGTCGGAACTCTCACGCGTCAGCGGCTCCCCCGACATCGTCGCCGGCTTCCGCGTGCCGGAACGCTCCGTATCAACCAATT
Organism: Caulobacteraceae bacterium; assembly: GCA_041691315.1. Classification (GTDB taxonomy): domain Bacteria; phylum Pseudomonadota; class Alphaproteobacteria; order Caulobacterales; family Caulobacteraceae; genus Poindextera. Next base: position 29,011 of record JBEPUW010000042.1, read on the forward strand.
GGCTCGCTGACGGCTTTGTGGACGCCGTTTCGGCCGAGCCTCGTATCGACCTGCGCATGGCCGCGCGTGTTCTCGCCGTGGGTCCCGAACAGCCGGACGACCTTGAAGGGCGATGGCGGGTGGAGACCGAAGGCGGGATCAGCGAAACCTTCGATACTGTCGTCAACGCCCTCTGGGAGGGTCGGCTCGCCATCGACGCCACCGCGGGGCTGCCGGCGGCGGGCATCTGGACGCACCGCTACCGCCTCGCCCTGTTCCTGCGCACCTCGACGCCGGTGGACCTGCCGAGCCTGGTGGTGGCGACCGGCCCGTTCGGCGATATCAAGAACTACAATGGCCGCGACTTCTACCTCTCGTGGTACCCGGACGGACTCAGGGTCGAGAGCGCCGCGCTTTCCCCGCCAGATCCGCCGCCACTGGACGCCTCGCACGCCGCCAGCCTGTGCACGTCCATTCTGGATCGACTCGAGGGAATCGCCCCCGAGGTGGCGCGTTTGCGCGCCAGCGTCGAGCACGTGGCGCTGAAGGGGGGATGGGTCTTCGCGGCCGGCCAGGGAGCGCTCTCGGACCCGCGCGCCACGCTCCATCGGCGGTCGGACTTCAGGGTTGTGCGGCGAGGCGCCTATCTATCCATCGACACCGGCAAGTTCTCGACCGCACCATGGCTAGCCTGGCAATTGGCTGCGGCCATCGGCTAGCCCTCATGAAGCTGCGCTCACAGCATCCGTCGGTTGAACATCGCTTCACCGTCTGGCGGCTGGCTGCCTTGAGCGCCGCGCGGAGACCCGATCTGGCTCCGTGTCGCGTCCGGCGAAGGCGGCGGATAAGGCCTCCGCCAGGCGAGAGGGATTGATCGGCTTAGGCACGACGTCGGTCATGCCGCTGTCGAGATAGCGCAAGACCTCACCGGGCGCCGCGGCCGGAGTGACGGCGATTATTGGAACGGCGGAGATCGGCGCCGGCAGGGCGCGGATAGCGCGCGTGGCGGCCATCCCGTCCATTCGAGGCATGAAGATGTCCATCAGGATGACGTCAAACCGACCCGATTGCACGGCTTCCACCGCCTCGCGGCCATTCTCCACGCACTCGTGGAGCAGGCCGAATTGGTCACAGCACACGCCCAGCATCAGGCGATTCTCGGGAAGATCATCAACGATCAGCACACGGACACGCGGCGGAAACTTCGGAAGTGCAAGTGTCGTGGGCGCAGACGCTCGCGCATCGCCCTCCATCTCAGGTACAGACATCCTTGGCCCTCAATCGCAGCCGCCCGACATTGTTGGTTCATAGGTAAGCCAGACGGGTTTACTTGGGCCTAACAGGTCGTGATCGGGTAAACCGCCTCAAAGGAAGCTGTACGGATCGACGTCGATGGTCACCCGCACCGAGGCCGGCGGCTTGATCCGCGCGCGCCAGGCGGCCAGGAAGCCCTGCAGGTCGACATTGCGGTCGGCGCGGACCAGGAAGCGCTTGCGCCGGCGACCGCGCACTAGGCTCTGTGGCGCATCGGCCGGGCCATAGACCTCGACGCCCTGAGCGTTGGGTGCGGCGGCGGCCATGGCGCGCACGAAGCCCTCAAGCGTCGGCAGGTCGCGCCCGACCACGATCAGCGCCGCCAGCCGGCCGAACGGCGGCAGGCCGGACGCCTCGCGCGCGGCCATCTCGGCGGCGACGAAGGCGTCACGGTCCTGGGCCATCAGCGCCTGCATCACCGCCTGGTCCGGCGCATAGGTCTGGATCAGCGCCCGGCCCGGCCGTTCGCGCCGTCCGGCGCGCCCGCCCGCCTGGGTCAGCAGCTGATAGGTGCGCTCGGCGGCGCGCAGGTCGCCGCCGCGCAGGCCGAGATCGGCGTCAACCACGCCGACCAGGGTCAGGTTGGGGAAGTCATGCCCCTTGGCCGCCGCCTGGGTGGCGACCATGACGTCGATCTCGCCCTCGGTCATGGCCTGGACCATGGCCCGGGCGCCGGCGGCGTCGAACACCGTGTCGGAGGAAAACACCGCCACCCGCGCCTCGGGAAAGCGCGACCGCACCTCCTCCTCGACCCGCTCCACCCCCGGGCCGATCGAGGCCAGGCTATCGGCCGCGCCACAATGCGGGCAACGGTCCGGCTTGGGCATGGAAAAGCCAGTCAGGTGGCAGACCAGCCTACCGGTGTAGCGATGCTCGACCAGCCAGGAATCGGTCTCCGGCGCGGTCATCCGCTCGCCGCAGGATCGGCACAGCACCAGCGGCGCGTAGCCGCGGCGATTGAGGAAGAGCAGGCTCTGTTCGCCCCGCGCCCAGGTCTCGGCCATCGCCTTGACCAGCGGCGGCGACAGCCAAGCCCCCGGCTCCGGCGGATATTCGCGCAGGTCGATCAGCTCGACGCTGGGCAGACGCGCCATGCCGTGCCGCGTGGCCAGCTTCAGCCAGCGATAGCGGCCGGTCTCAGCGTTCCAAAGGCTCTCCAGCGACGGCGTCGCCGAGGCCAGCACCACCATAGCCTCCTCGATCTTGGCGCGCGCCACCGCCAGGTCGCGGGCCTGGTAGACGAAGCCATCCTCCTGCTTGAACGAGCCGTCGTGCTCCTCATCGACCACGATCAGCTTCAGATTGGCGAACGGCAAAAAAAGCGCCGAGCGGGCGCCGACAACGATGCGGCAGCGGCCTTCCGCCACCGCCTCCCAGACCCTGCGCCGAGCCGGCGGCTGGATCGCCGAGTGCCACTCGGCGGGCGCGGCGCCGAAGCGATCTTCAAACCGGTCGATCACCGCCTGGGTCAGCGCGATCTCCGGCAGCAGCACCAGGATCTGGGCGGTCGGGTCGGCCTTGAGCGTCGCCGCCACGGCTTCCAGATAGACCTCGGTCTTGCCCGAGCCGGTGACGCCGTCGAGCAGCGCGGCCTGGAACCCGCCCTGGCCAGCCATCTCCGACAGAACCGCGGCGGCGGCGGCCTGGCTGGCGTTGAGCGGGCGGCCGGGACGCTCTGGGTCAGGCGTCTCGAATTCGGTGCTGGGTTCGACCAGCCGGATCTCCAGCGCGCCCAGCTCGACCAGCGCCCGGATGACGCCGCTGGAGACGTCCGCCGCCATCGCAAGTGCGCCAGCCGCCAAGGGCTCGGCCGCGGCCGCCAGCACCCGCTCGCGCGCCGGCGTCATGCGCGCGACGCTCGTCCCGGTCGTGGCGATCAGCCGTTCGGGTCGCGCTCGCGGCGCCCGGGCGCCGCGCAGGCTGATGGCCAGAGGCTGGCCCGGCGCATCGACGGCGTAGCGCGCCGCCCATTGCAGGAAGGCCAAGGTGTTGGGTGGCAGGCGCGGCGCGGCGCGCAGCTCCAGTATGGGTTTCAGCGGCCGGTTGTGGCCGGCGGCGTCTTTCAGCGCGCTGACCACGCCCAACAGCCGCTGCGGCCCAAGCGGGGCGATCACCAGGTCGCCGACTTCCAGGCCCATGCCGTCGGGCTCGGCATAGTCGAAGGCTTCTGGAAGGGGCAGCGGCAGGATGACGCTGGCGATTCTCGTCATGACCGCTCCCTCTAACACGTCCCATCAAGCCGTCCTTAACGAGCCTGGGTGTTCAATCACCGGGAACAGCCCGCGCAAAACCGCGGGGGCGGTCGATGGGGCATCGGCATGAGTGAAGCGTCCAAGAGTCCGGCGGAAAAACCGCGCGCGAAACCGCATCCAAAGGGCTGGAGCGAGGTGCGCGCCTATCTGCGCGACCATCCGCATACGATCCGCGAAGACGCCGATCTGCTGGCCGACATCGGCCTCAGGATCAAGGCCGACAACATCGTCGAGTTCGGGCCGGCGGCGCTGGCGCGGCTCTCCGCCGCCAAGACCCGCGAAAACGCCGCTCGCCGCGAACTGGAAGCCACCGCCCGGGCCAATTTCGCCGCTCAGGCCCAGACCCACGCCGCGGTGGTCGACCTTCTGGAAGCCCGCAACCACGCCGACCTCGCCCGCCGCATCGACGAGACCGCACGGCTGCGCTTCGGCCTGGTCGCCGGCGTCATCGCCATCGAGCGGCCGGGCGGTGTGCCCGCCGGCTGGCGCGGCCTGCCCGCTGACGGCTCCGATGGCCTGCTCGGCCACACGCAGCTGGCGCGTATGGGCGAGCCGCGCACGGCCCAGGCCCTGTTCGGCGAGCTGGGCGAACAGGTGGGCAGCGTCGCCATGGCCCGCATGGCCATCTGGACGCCGGCCCGCCAAGGCGTACTGGCCTTCGGCTCGGCCGAGCCCAACGGCTTCACCGAGGAGATGGGCTCCGAACTGGTCGATTTCCTGGCCCGGGTGGTCGAGCGAACCGCCGAGCGATGGCCGGTGCTTTGACCACCGCGCACGAGGCGCTGGTTGCCTGGCTGGAGCACCTGGCCAATGAGCGACGCGCCTCGCTGCGCACGGTGCGGGCCTATGGCGACGGCGTCGCCGCCTATCTGGCCTTTCTGGAGCACCATCGCGGGGAGACCCTGACGCTCCCGGCGATGAGCGACGTTTCCGCCGCCGACATCCGCGCCTATCTGGCGCATCGCCGCTCGGGCGAGCGGCCGCTGTCGCCGCGCTCGGTGTCGCAGGCGCTATCGGCCATCCGCACCTTCCACCGCTTCCTCGACCGGCGGCTGGACACGCCCAATGCCTCGATCGTCCTGGTGCGCGGTCCGCGCCTGCCCGCCGGCGTGCCGCGGCCGGTCTCCGAGGACCAGGCCCGCGGCCTGATCGAGGAGGCGAGCTTCGATCTCGATCGCGACGACTGGCAGGGCGCACGCGATGCGGCCCTGCTCACCCTGCTCTGGGGTTGCGGCCTGCGCATCTCCGAGGCGCTGAGCCTGACCCGCGCCGATGTGCCCTTTGGCGACAGCCTCCGCGTCACCGGCAAGGGTGGCAAGACCCGGCTGGTGCCGGTGTTGCCGGCGGTGGCCGAGGCGATCGACGCCTATCTGGCCGAGCTGCCGCGCGCCCTCGCGCCCGCCGAGCCGCTGTTCCGGGCCATCCGTGGCGGGCCCTTGAGCCCCCGCCATGCCCAGGCCTTGATGCAGAAGCTGCGGGGCCGCCTCGGCCTGCCGGCCAGCGCCACGCCGCACGCACTGCGCCACTCCTTCGCCACCCACCTGCTCGGCGCCGGGGCGGATCTGCGGGTGATCCAGGAACTGCTGGGCCACGCCTCGCTATCGACCACCCAGCGCTATGCCGACGTCGATGCGGCGGGCCTGCTGTCAGCCTATGCCAGCGCCCATCCGCACGCGGCGTAGGAAATTGGGGACACGTACGCATCGCTAATGTTGCGGGCGTAACTCCAAGTGTCGTGGGATGCGTACGTGTCCCCAATTTCGCGGCAAGGGTAATATCAGGCCTGCATGGTCCAGCCTTCGACGTTCATCGCCGCCTGCCGCAGCGCTTCCGAGCGGGTCGGGTGCGGGTGCGAGGTGCGGGCGACGTCCTCGGAAGCCGCTTGGAATTCCATGGCCACGCACCACTCGGCGACCATCTCGCCGACGTCGGGGCCGACCATGTGCGCGCCCAGGATACGGTCGGTCCTGGCGTCGGCCAGCACCTTCACGAACCCGACCGCCTCGTCGTTGACCTTGGCCCGGGCATTGGCGGTGAAGGGGAACTTGCCGACCTTGTAGGCGACGCCGGCGGCCTTCAGCTCCTCCTCGGTCTTGCCGACCCAGGCCACTTCCGGGAAGGTGTAGACCACGCTTGGAATGACGTCGTAGTTCACGTGTCCAGCCTTGCCGGCGATCAGCTCGATCACCGCGATGGCCTCGTCCTCGGCCTTGTGCGCCAGCATCGGGCCCAGCGTCACGTCGCCGATCGCCCAGACGCCGGGCGCCGAGGTGCGGCCGTGATCGGTCTCGATGAAGCCGCGCTTGTCCGGCTTGATTCCGACGCTCTCCAGGCCGAGCCCTTCGGTGAACGGACGCCGGCCGACGCAGACCAGCAGGTAGTCGGCCTTAAGTGTTTCAGCCTCCCCACCGGCCACCGGCTCGACCGTGAGCGCGACGCCCTTGTCGCCGGCCTTGGCCGCCGTGACCTTGGTCCCAAGCTTGAACACCACGCCCTGCTTGGCCAATGCGCGCTGGAAGGTCTTGGCGGTCTCCTCATCCATGCCGGGCGTGATGCGGTCGAGGAACTCGATCACCGTCACCTCGGCGCCCAGCCGGCGCCAGACCGAGCCCAGCTCCAGCCCGATGATGCCAGCGCCGATGACGGCCAGGGTCTTGGGAACCTCCGGCAGGGCTAGCGCCCCGGTGGAATCGACGATCCACATCTGGTCGACCGTGACCCCGGGCAGTGAGGCCGGCTCCGAGCCGGTGGCGATGACGATGGCCTTGGTCACGTCCAGTGTGGTTTCCAAGCCGTCCTCGGCCCTGACCACCACCTTGCCTGCGCCAGCGATCGCGCCCGCGCCCTTGATCCAGTCGACCTTGTTCTTCTTGAACAGGAACTCGACGCCCTTGGTCAGGGCCG
>JBEPUW010000043.1:0-35311 GCA_041691315.1 Caulobacteraceae bacterium
CCGACGCGCTGGTCAACCAAGGCGTCAGCCAGGGCGTCCTGAAGGTCGACTGGAAAGGCAAGACCGACCTCGCCGTCCAGACCCCCGACGGCGTCAAGGAGCCCTTGAACCGCCGCTCGACCATCTCGATCAACTTCTAATCCTGGCGGAGCCGGCCCTTAGGGGTCGGCTCCCTCAAGGCCTCAGGCCGCGACCGCCTCATAGGCGCTGGCGGCGTTCAGGGCGTTCAGTTGGTCGGCCTCCAGGCGCAGATGCACCGCGCCGGCGAGTTCTTCCATCTGGGCGACGCTGGTGGCGCTGGCGATCGGGGCGGTGAGGCCGGGCTGGGCCAGGATCCAGGCCAGGGAGACCTGGGCCGGCGTGCCGCCAACCGCCGCCGAAACCTCGTCCAGGGCTTTCAGGATGCGCAGGCCGCGATCGTCGAGATAGCGTTTCACGCCGCGGCCGCGCGGGCTCTTGCCGAGGTCGGCTTCCGAGCGGTACTTGCCGGTCAGAAAGCCGCTGGCCAGGCCGTAATAGGGGATGACCCCGACATCTTGCTTGACGCACAGGTCCTGCAGCGGCCCTTCGAACTTGTCGCGGTCCGACAGATTGTATTGCGGCTGCAGGCTCTCATAGCGCGGAACGCACGCCGATGCCGCGGCGTCGAGCGCCGAACTCAGCCGCTCGGCGGTGAAGTTGGAGGCGCCGATCACCCGCGCCTTACCCTGTTTGACCAGGGTGGCGAAGCCTTCCGCCACTTCATCCTGCGGCGCCTCGGCATCGTCGAAATGCGACTGGTAGAGGTCGATATAGTCGGTCTGCAGCCGCCTCAGCGAGGCTTCCACCGCCTCCACCATATAGGCCCGGCGCAGGCCCTTCTTGTCGTCGGCCATCGGCGCGCCGAACTTGGTGGCGACAACCACCTTGTCGCGGGCGCCGCGCGCCTTCATCCAGGCGCCGATCACCGTCTCGGACTCGCCGCCGGTGTGGCCGGGAACCCAGCGCGAATAGACGTCGGCGGAGTCGATACAGTTGAAGCCGGCGCCGACGAAGGCGTCGAGGATGGCGAACGAGGTGGGCTCATCGGCGGTCCAGCCGAACACGTTGCCGCCAAGCACCAGCGGCGCGATCTCGAGGCCCGAGCGGCCCAGCGTGCGCATTTCCATGATCATCTTCCTCTGTTCGTCGACCCGATCGCCTTGCTGGCCCAGATCATAGGCCGCCGGCGCCGTGTGCGACAGTCCGCGCGCAGGCTTTCCCTTGAGCGGTCAGGGCTAGCCGCCTAGAGCTTTCCGCGGGCGGCGGCGGCAATCCTGGAGCGCGGATGAAACGGGTCATATCGGTCGCAGTCATGGCCATCGTCGCGGCCGTCGCCTTCGCCGCCCAGGCCACGCCATCGATGACCCCGCGCGATCGCACCGCCGGACCGGGCGTGACCGCCGAGCCGCCGCGGGACCTGGTCCAACCGGACCCGCACGTCTATCTGGGCAAGCTGCCCAACGGCCTGCGCTATGCGGTCAGCCAGACCGCCGGCCCGCCTGAGACCGCCATCGACTTCTATGTCGGCGCCGGCAGCATGGACGAGACCGACGCCCAGCAGGGCACGGCCCACTTTCTCGAGCACATGGCCTTTTCCGGATCGCGCAACTTTCCCGCCGGCACCGTGCTGCCGCGGTTCGAGGACATCGGGGTCGGCCTCGGCCGCGACCAGAACGCCCAGACCGGCTTTTCCGGGACCACCTACAGCCTGGTGCTGCCCTCCTCCACCGAGGCCAAGGTCGACCTGGCCTTCAGCTGGCTGCACGACGTCGCCGACGGCTTGACCATCGCGCCGGCCGAGGTCGACCGCGAACGCGGCACCATCCTTTCGGAGTATCGCGAGAGCCTCAATCCTGGCACGACGCTGGCCAGACAGACCGGCCTCTTCATGCTGCCGGAGCTGCTCGGCTCGCGGCGGCTGCCGATTGGGACGCTGGCGACGATCAATTCCGCCAGCGCCGCCTCGATCCGCAGCTTCTGGGAGAAATGGTACCGGCCCGAGGATTCCATATTGGTCGTGGTCAGCGACGAGCCGATCGAGACCATGATCGCCAAGATCGAAACCACCTTCGGCTCCTGGAAGGACGCCACGCCGACGCCGGTCAAGCCTGACCTCGGCGACGTCAACGCCAGCCGCGGCCTGGACGTGACAACCCAGACCGACCCGAACGTCGCCAGCCAGTTGCAGGTCTGCCGCGCCATGGAAAAGGACCCGCCGCAGGTCGAGGGCGTCGCCTTCCACATGCGGGACCTGGAAAACACCATCTGGAGCCAGGTGCTGCGCCAGCGCCTGACCCGGCTCTCCGAGACCGCCGATCCGCCGTTCATCGCCGCCGAGGTCGGGCGCGACCAACTGTTCGACCGCGCCGCCTTGTCGTGCGTCTCGCTGGGCGTGCGCGGCGACGACTGGCGCTCGGCGGTCAAGGCCGCGGCGCAGGAGACCCGGCGCATGGAGCTCTACGGGGTCACACCGGGCGAGATGGACACCGTCCGGGCCGCCCTACACGCCAGTCTCGACGCCGGCCTCGCCGGCGGCGACAAGATGGCCCAGAAGGCCCGCGCCGACCTGATGCTGGACAACTTCATCCACGACGGCACCATAGACTCCGTCGAGGAGGACTATCGGGTCGTCTCGACCGCGCTCAGCCGGATAACGCCCGAACGGGTCTTCGCCGAGTTCCACCGGGTCTGGTCGCAATCGAACGGGCCGCTGATCGTGCAGGTCGCCGGCCAGGCCGTGCCGCCCGACCTGGTGCGCAAGACCTGGCTGGAGGCCGAGGCCGGGCCGAAGCCCGCCGCGCCGGCCGCGGCGGCCAACCATCCCTGGGCCTATACCGATTTCGGTCCGCCGGGCGCGGTGGCGCACCGCCAGCCTGTCGACGACATCGGCGCCAGCCGCATCGAGTTCGCCAACGGCGTGCGGGTGAACTTCAAGTCGATCGACAACATGCAGGACAAGGTCTTCATCCGCATCCGCTTCGGCGCCGGCCAGGAGGAGATCCCCGCGTCGAAGAGCTTCACCGCCAGCGTCGGCTCGCTGCTGCTGCGCTCGGGCGGCCTGGGCAAGAACGATTTCCAGGACACGGTCGAGCTGTGCCAGACCCATGTTTGCAGCCTCAACCTCGGCCTCGGCCGCGACAGCTTCGTCATGGACGGCCAGACCCGGGTGCGGGACCTGGATACGCAGCTGCAGCTGATGACCGCCTATCTGACCGATCCCGGCTTCCGGCCCGAGATCGACGCCCAGCTGCCGACGGTGACCAGCTACGCCTTCCGCCAGCTCAAGGTCGATCCGGACGCGGTCGCCACCCAGGCGCTGCAGGACGCTCTGCCCAGGCCGAACCCGAACACGCTTCCGACCCAGGCCGAGGCGGCCAGGATGAAGTCCGCGGAGTTCGCGCGGCTGCTCGGCCCGGCGCTGAAGACCGACGCGTTGGAGGTCACCGTCGTCGGCGACATCGACGAGCCGACGGTCACCGCCGCCCTGGCCAAGACCCTGGGCGCCATCCCGCCGCGCGTACGCCGCGACTCCGTCCTGCCCGACGCCCCGCACGTCCGCTTCGCCGCTGACGCCCCACCGCCGATCCACGTGACCCACGAGGGTCCGGCCGACAAGGCCTCGGTGCTGCTGTCCTGGCCGCTGTTCGTCTGGGACCCCAGCAAGCTGCGCGAGCAGCGCAGCATCGAACTGCTGGGCGATATCCTGCAGGATGAGATGATCCAGACCGTGCGCCGCCAGCTGGGCAAGACCTACAGCCCCTCGGTCAGGGTCATGCTGACCCGCGGCGGCGACCAGGGCCAACTCGCCGTGCAGCTGACCACCGCGCCGGGCGACGCCCAGACGGTGATCGACGAGACCCGCAAGATCGTCGCCAAATACGCCGCCGGGGGCGTGACGTCCGAGGCGCTGGAGCGCGTGCGCCAGCCGCTGCTGAGCGGCGGCCAGACCCGCAACATCAACGTGGTCTGGTGGATCAATGTCCTGGATGGCTCCTGGGCGCATCCGGACCTGATCGACGCCGCCAACAGCTGGCAGGCCGACTATTCCGGCATCACGCTCGCCGAAGTGCAGGCGGAGGCCAAACGCTGGCTCAGCCAGACGCCGTACATCGTAATCGCATCACCGAAGAAACCCTGAGGGCATGACCGAAGTCCAAACCTCCAGACCCGACTGGAACGAGTCCGATCGCCTGGCGGCGCTCGCGCAATACGAAATCATGGACACCCCCGCTGAAGGCGAGTTCGACGACCTAGTTCGCGTCGCCGCGCAAGTCTGCGGTGTTCCCATGGCCCTGGTCAGCCTGATCGATCATGAGCGCCAGTGGTTCAAGGCGGCGCTGGGCATCGAAACCAAGGAGACCTCGCGGGAGATCGCCTTCTGTGCGCACGCCATTCAACAGCATGAGGTCTTTGTCGTCGAAGACGCCAGCAAGGACGAACGGTTCGCCGAAAACCCCCTGGTCACAGGCGATAATCATCTGCGCTTCTATGCTGGAGCGCCGCTTGAGACCACCGATGGCCTGCCGTTGGGAACCCTGTGCGTCCTCGACACGAAGCCGCGTGAACTGAACGACGACCAGAAATTCGCCCTCGCCGCCCTCGCCCGACAGGTCATGTCGCGCATGGAACTCCGCCGCGCCCTGTCCAGCCAGCGTGCGAACGAGGCGCGGCACCGGCAGATCCTGGAGAGCGCACTCGACTACGCCATAATCTCGATGGACCTGAAAGGCGTGGTGACGAGCTGGAACGAAGGCGCTCACCGCATCCTCGGCTGGTCAGAAGCGGAGATGTGCGGCCGACGCTGCGACGATTTCTTCACGCCGGAGGATCGCGCCGCGGGAGTTCCCGAGCGTGAGATGGGCGCGGCGCTGACGCACGACCGAGGGTCCGACGAGCGTTGGCATATCCGCAAGGACGGCGCCAGGTTTTGGGCCAGCGGCGAGATGATGCCCTTGTCGGGCGCCGACGGCGCGCCGATCGGCTTCCTGAAAATCCTGCGCGATCGCACCGAATTTCGCCAAGCTCAGGAGGCGCTTCGGGCGAGCGAAGAGGCGGCCGAGAGGGACCGGCGCCTGCTGGTGAGGGAACTTGAGCATCGGGTCAAAAACACCCTTTCGCTGGCCCAGGCCATCGTCAGCCAATCGCTTCGAACAATGACCTCGCCGGCCGAGGCGCGAAAGGTGATCGACGAGCGCCTGGTCTCCCTCGGCCGGGCTCACGACATTCTGACCGAGTCCAACTGGGCGGCCGCCCCGATCAGCACCGTCATAGCGAACGCGACGAATATCCACGTCGCCGACCAGAGCCGGATCGCCGCGGCGGGTCCAGACTTCAATGTCTCGGCGCGCGCCGCCGTTGGCCTGTCGATGGCGCTTCACGAACTTTGCACGAATGCCGTCAAGTACGGCGCGCTGTCCAACGCGACGGGACATGTCGAAATCCAATGGTCGACGAGCGGTGAGCCTGGCGCGGCCGTGTTCAACCTCACCTGGCGCGAAAGCGGCGGGCCGCCGGTCGTGCCGCCCAGCCGCAAAGGGTTCGGATCGAGACTGATCCAGGCAAGTTTATCCGGCGAAACTAATCAACAAAACTCCGTGGAATATCTTGCTACGGGCCTGGTGTGGCACGTCGAAGCGCCGATGTTTTCTATTGAAGAACAGCAATAGGTATTGGGGCGCCACGGAACAAAGCATCGGCCTGCTGGTTCAATAGCCATGACCGCCTCACCTGAAAATACGCCCGTCGTCCTGGTGGTCGACGATGAGGCGATGTGACGCATAAACGCCACGGCCATGCTCGAGGACGCCGGCTTTGCCACGATCGAGGCCAACGGCTCGGAAGACGCTCTGGCTCAGCTCGAACGCCATCCGGAGATATCGGTCCTCTTCACCGACATCAACATGCCAGGTCGCTTCGACGGTCTGGAACTCGCCAGGCGCGTGCATGGCCTTCGCCCGTCAATTCAGCTTGTTATCACCTCGGGCCGGCGGCCGGCCGATCCGAACGAGATCCCGACCACCGGCTCCTTCATTCCCAAACCCTATGACGCGGCAAGCATTGTCAGCGCCATACAAGCCGTCTCAAAAGGCGTTGGGCGGCGCGATCCTGAGTGATCGCCCGACCTCAAGCCGGTTGAGGATAAGTGCGAAGCGGTTTTCCGCCCGCAACCCGCTCTAACTCTTGGTGATCGATCACGTTTATGATTTTGGATTGTTTCAATCCAAAATCATCGTGATCTAGGGAAGTCCCAGCACGGACGCTCATATGACCACCCCCGACCAGCAGGCCCTGATCGACGGGGTCGCCGGGCTGCTTGACGCGGCCGCCGGCGTCGAGGCGCTGTGGCTGGCCGGTAGCCTCGGCAAGGGCGAAGGCGACGCGTTCAGCGATGTCGACCTGCTGGTCCTGGCGGCAGACGGCGCGGCGGCGGAGGTTTCCGTCCGGCTGACACATGACCTGGTCCCGCCGCTGGCGGTGGTGCTTGTCAACAGCCTCTACGGCGGACGGGTGCTCAGCATGGTCACCGCTGACTGGGAACGGTTCGACCTCACCCTGGTCCAGCGTGAAGACCTGCAGCGCTACGACTCAAACGCCCTGACTCCGATATTCAACAAGGGTGACAGCAGCCCGCCGGCCCAGCCCGAGACGGCCTATCGCACCGCGCCCGCCGTGCTGTTGAAGCTGGTCAACGAGTTCCTGCGAGTCATCGGCCTGACCCCCGTAGCCATGGGCCGCGAGGAATACCAGCTGGCCCTGAGCGGGGTCGACCTGCTGCGTCGCATGACCATGGACCTGATGTTGGAGGAAAACAGCATCTCGCCCGCGCGTCGTGGCGGCGTGCAGCACCGAAACCCGCTGCTGACGGCCGAGCAGCGCGGCGAGCTGCAGGCGCTCCCGGTCATCGCAGCGGAGCGCTCAAGTATCATCGCGGGCAACGCCGCCATCGCCGCCATCTTCCTGCCGCGCGCAAAGCGCCTGGCGGCGGAGATCGGCTTGGCCTGGCCGACCGAATTCGAAGACGCCACCCGGCGCCATCTTCTGGCGACCTTGCAGCTGAGCCTGTGAGGCGTCGGTTCAGCGCCGGATCAGCGACAGCATGTCGTTGAGGATCGGCTCCATCTTTTCCAGCTCATCCAGGTGCGCCGCCGACAGAGCGGCCAGATCCTGTTCGGCGCGTGGCGTCAGATGGAGCAGCACCCGCCTTTGATCGCCGGCGCCGTGGGCGCGGACGACCAGATCGGCCTCCGCCAAGCGGTCGACCAACTCGGCGGCGCTGTGATGGCGGATCCTGAGCCGTTCGGCGAGGTCGCCGACGCTCGCCGGCCCCTTGCCCCGGAAGCCCTTGATCGCCAGCAAGGCCTGATGCTGGCGCGGCGTCAGCCCGACATCGTGCGCGGCGTTCTGGCTGAACTCCAGGAAGCAACGGATCAGATAGCGGAACTGCGACAGCGTCTCGTAGTCGACCTGGCTCGCCCGCGACGCGCGTCGCGGCGGCGACGCTGCCCCCGGCTCTTTTTTGACCATCGTAACCGTTCCTAACTTGCAATAGTTGTATCGTAGTGCGATACGATTGCCCAGTCGCGCACGGCGGACCCCTGGGCTTAGGTCCAGGAGCCGCGGCCCGCCCAAACCCCTGTCTAGAAGATCTCCGATGACATCTGCGAAGAGCAGTCATAGCCGCCTTGGTGATTTCACCACCGATTCCCGCGTCCTGATCATCGCCGCAATCGCCGTCGTCGTCTCCACCGCCGGCGTCCTGGTCGGCATCGGCCTGCTGAAGCTCATCAAGCTGGTCACCAACATCGCCTATTTCGGCCAGTTCAGCTTCGCCAATCTGAAGATCGAGCATTCGCCCTTCGGCCTGTGGACGGTGCTGATCCCCGTCGCCGGCTCGCTGATCATCGGGCTGATGGCGCGCTACGGCAGCGAGAAGATTCGCGGGCACGGCATTCCCGAGGCTATCGAAGCCATACTGCTCGGCCGTTCGCGGCTGGACCTGAAGGTCGCGATCCTGAAACCGCTGTCTTCGGCCATCGTCATCGGCACCGGCGGACCCTTCGGCGCCGAAGGCCCGATCATCATGACCGGCGGCGCGATCGGCTCGCTGATCGCCCAGATGCTTCCGGTCAGCGACAATGAGCGCAAGACGCTGCTGGTGGCCGGCGCGGTGGCCGGCATGACCACGGTGTTCGGCACGCCGATCGCCGCCATCATGCTGGCTGTCGAGCTTTTGCTGTTCGAATGGACGCCGCGCAGCTTCATCCCGGTCGCCGTCGCCGCGGTCGTCGCGGCGGTGGAGCGCAACGCCCTGCACATGGCCAGTCCGCTGTTTCCCTTTGCCGGCAGCGTCGACATCTCGGTCATCGGCCTGGGCTGCTGGGTCCTGATCGGGGTTTTGAGCGGCCTGCTCTCGGTGGTTCTGACCCAGCTGGTCTATGCCTGCGAGGACGGTTTCCTGAAGCTGCCGATTCACTGGATGTGGTGGCCGCTGATCGGCGGCCTGGTGGTCGGCGTCGGCGGTCTGATCGAGCCGCAGGCGCTCAGCGTCGGCTACGACAACATCGCCGGCCTGCTGCAGGGCCATGTGCTGCTGCAGGCGGCGCTGATGCTGCTGCTGGTCAAGGCCGTCATCTGGTCGGTGGCGCTCGGCTCGGGAACCTCGGGCGGGGTGCTGGCGCCGCTGTTGATCATGGGCGGGGCCATGGGCGCGGCGCTCTCCGGCTACCTGCCCGGCGGAAGCCCGGGTTTCTGGGCGCTCCTGGCCATGGCCGCGACCATGGGCGGCACCATGCGCTCGCCGCTGACCGCTACCTTCTTCGCGGTCGAACTGACCGGCAACACCCACGTGCTGCTGCCGCTGATCGCCGCATGCGGGACCGCCCACGCCGTCACCGTGCTCCTGATGCGCCGCTCGATCCTCACCGAAAAGGTAGCGCGGCGCGGCCACCATCTGGTGCGCGAATACCGCGTCGATCCGTTCGCCCTGGCGCGGGTGCAGGAGGTGATGACCACCGCCGTGCAGACCGTGCCCGCCGCCATGACCCTGCACGGCGCGGTGGCCTTTCTGACCAGCCCGGCGGCTGGCCATCCGAGCTTTCCGGTGGTCGACCTGGACAACCGGGTGATCGGGGTGATCGACCCGCCGGCGGTGCTGCGCTGGCGGCGCATGGGCAAGCATCGCAAGACCACGCTTGGCGAACTGATGGCCGGCGGCCGGATCGTGCTGGCCTATCCGGACGAATATCTGGACAGCCTGGCCGACCGCCTCTCGACCGTGAACATCGCCCACCTGCCGGTGGTGTCGCGCGAGGACGGCCGCCTGGTCGGTTATATCGGCTGGAAGGACCTGATGCGGGTGCGCGCCAAGCGCCAGGCCGAGGACCGCCAGCGCACGACCTTCTTTTCCATGCGGCGCGCGCCGGCCGAGGTCGCCGCGGATGCCCGCCCCGCCCCTTAGCTTCCGGTCCAGTTCGGGGCGCGCTTCTCCGAAAACGCCTTCGGGCCCTCGACGAAGTCGGCCGAGCGGTACATGGCGGCGACGGCCGGATACTTGTTCTGGCCGGCCAGGGCGGCCTGCAGCGACGGCTCGTCCAGGCCCATCATCACCGTCTGTTTCGAGGCGCGGATGGACATCGGGCTGAGCTCGCAGATCGTCTTGGCCCAGCGGGTCGCCGCGGCCATCAGTTCGCCTGGCGCCACCACCTCGTTGACGAAGCCGAGTTCCTTGCCCTCGGCGGCCGAGACCCGGCGGCCGGTCAGGATCATGCCCATGGCCCGCTTCAGGCCGATCTGGCGCGGCAACCGGTGCAGGCCGCCGGCCAGAGCGGCCAGGCCCACGCGCGGCTCCGGCAATGCGAACACCGCGGTCTCAGAGGCGATGATCAGGTCGCAGGCCAGGGCGATCTCGAAGCCGCCGCCCATGGCCACGCCGTTGACCGCCGCGATCAGCGGCTTGGCCAGGTCGTAGCGCGTGGTGATGCCGGCGAAACCGGTCGGCGGATTGGCCAGGCGCAGCCCGGCCGCCTGGGCCTTCAGGTCGTTGCCGGCGGAAAAGGCCCGCTCGCCGGCGCCGGTGACGATGGCCACCCATTGCGCCGGGTCGGCGGCGAAGTCGTTGAACACCTGCTCAAGCTCGAAGTGCGACGGCGAATGCAGCGCGTTCATCACCTCCGGCCGGTTCAGCGTCACCGTGGTGATCGGACCGTCGCGGTCCACTTTGACGAACTCATAGGCCATGGTCGTTCTCTCCCTTTTCTAAATGGGGACACGTACGCATCTCCCTGCGCTCGGGGTTTCCGTGCTTAGGCTCAGGGATGCGTACGTGTCCCCAATTTAAGCCCCAACTCAAACGGAGACCAAGCCGGCTTTGAAGCGTTTCCAGTTCTGCACATAGCCCAATGAGCCCATGGCAAGGCGAGCCGCCTGCTCTGGCGCCAGTTCGCGCACCACCTTGCCGGGCGAGCCCATGACCATCGAATTGTCGGGAATCTCCTTGCCCTCGGTGATCAGACTGTTGGCGCCGATCAGGCAGTTGCGACCGATGCGCGCGCCGTTGAGGATGATCGAGCCGATCCCGACCAAGCTTCCGTCGCCGATCGTGCAGCCATGCATCATCACCATGTGGCCGACCGTGACGTTGGCGCCAATGGTCAGGGGCGAGCCGTTGTCGGTGTGAAGAACGGAGTTGTCCTGGACGTTGCTGTTCTCGCCAACGGTGATGGTATCGTTGTCGCCGCGCAGCACCGCGCCAAACCAGATGCTTGCGTTCTTCTTCAATACGACGTTGCCGAGAACGACGGCATTGGGGGCTATCCAGTATTCATCGTCCGGCGGGAACGTTGGGGAGACGGCGCCCAAGTTGTAGACATTCATCCGTCCACCTCCTTTATTGCAACGATTAGCTTGCTTAACGCTTTTGAAAGGCGGTTACCATCATGCTTAGTCGGGCGATTCGAGGGGCGTAAAACCTCCCCTCGGTCTCCTTCAAGTGGAGAAAGCGGTGTCGCGTACGGTTGGTCGGCGGTTCTCCGGACCGCCCCGTCAGAGGTCGAAGACCGAGCCGCCGGGCGCCGCAGTCGCTTCTTCCCTCTCCTCCCATTCACCCCAAGGGCGGTCCATTGCGGACACGCCCTTTTTTCTTATCCCGACGGAGGCTTCCATGACCAAACGTGCGTGCAAGCGGATGGTGCGCGAAGGCGCGTTCACCGATGTGGACTATGACGACGGGAAGATTCGCCGGCTGCCGATCGACCGCGGCGGCTGGTCGCCGCTGGGGCCGGCCCATAACGACGACCGCGAACAGGGCTACCTGAAGACCATCAAGGCCAAGTCGCCCGGCCAGGCGGCGCTGATGGAAGCCATCGACGCGCGCAACCTGGTGCTGGCGCTAGGTCCCGCCGGCACCGGCAAGACCTATCTCGCCATCGCCAAGGCGGTGGAGGCGCTGGAGGCCGGCAAGGTGGGACGCATCGTGCTCTCGCGGCCGGCCATCGAGGCTGGCGAATCCATCGGCTTCCTGCCCGGCGACATGGAGGACAAGCTCGCGCCCTACTTAAGGCCGCTCTACGACGCGCTCTCCGACCGGCTGTCGATGAAGCGGGTGCGGGCGCTGATGGCCGAGGGCGCCATCGAGATCGCGCCGGTCGGCTATATGCGCGGGCGCACGCTGAACAACGCCTTCGTGGTCATCGACGAGGCGCAGAACTGCACCTATGTGCAGCTGAAGATGCTGCTGACCCGGCTGGGCTGGAACTCGACCATGGTGATCACCGGCGACCCGCAGCAGTCGGACCTGCTCCCCGGCGTCTCCGGCCTCGGCGACGTGGCCGTGCGCCTGGAAGCCGTCCCGGCCATCGCCGTGGTCCGCCTCAGCGACGGCGACATCGTCCGCCACCCCCTGGTCGGCGAAATGCTGGCGGTGCTTTAACGAGAACCGCACAACCTAAACAACACCGTCATCCCCCGCTGGAGCCGCGCAGCGGCGGACTGCGAAGCAGAGGCGCGTAGCAGCCAATGCGGGGGACCCATGAACACCGATCGTCGACGGTGATCATGGGTGGCCCGGACAAGCCGGGCCATGACGGACTGGGTGCGAGCGAAGACGTAGGTCCTTAGACGTCCAGATCCTCTGCCAGGATGGCCATTTCGAACAGGAAGGAGCCGGCTTCGTCCTCGTCTTCATAGACGACGCCGATGAATTCGCCCTTCAGCTCGACCTCGGCGGAGTCCTTCTGCTTGCGAGCCAGGACGGCGACGTGCGGATTGCCGAAGGTGCGCTTCAGGTGCGCCTCGACGCGCTTCAGGTCTTTTTCGTCCACGGGGGCGCGTTCCTTGTTCGTCTGGATGGGCCGCGAACCTAGCGGCATTCCCCGCCGGGGCAAGCTCAGATCGAATAGTCGTAGGCGTCCTCGGCCAGGGTGTGGTCCATCGAGCGCGCCGGCTCGCAGCCGGTCGGGCAGTTGACCAGGCGCGCCGGCACGCCGACGGCGGTGCAGCCGGGCGGCACCGGCTTGAGCACCACGGCGCCCGAAGCGATCTTGGCGTAGTCGCCGATGATGATGTTGCCGATCACCGTAGCCCCGGCGCCCAAAAGCACGCCCTTGCCGATCTTCGGATGCCGGTCGCCGCGCTCGGCGCCGGTGCCGCCCAGGGTGACGCCCTGCAGCATCGAGACGTCGTCGCCGATCACCGCCGTCTCGCCGACGACGATGCCGGTGCCGTGGTCGATGAACACGCCCTTGCCGATGCGGGTGGCCGGGTTGATATCGACCTGGAAGACTTCCGACATGCGGCTTTGCAGGTAGAAGGCCAGGGTCTCGCGGCCCTGGTGATAGAGCCAGTGCGCCACCCGATGGGTCTGCAGGGCCTGGAAACCTTTGAAGAACAGGAAGGGCTGCATATAGCCCTTGCAGGCCGGGTCGCGCTCGAAAACCGCCTGCAGGTCGGCCTCGATCACGCCCATCAGGCTGGGATCGGAGGCGAAGGCCTCCTCGGCATGCTCGCGCACGCTCATGGCGCGCAGCTCCTGGTCGCCGAGCTTGCGCGCCAACTGATAGGAAAGCGCCGCGGCCAGGTCTTCGTGCTTCAGAATGGTGGCGTGCAACAGCGAGGCCAGGCCTGGCTCGGTCTGGGCGGCATGCGCCGCCTCATTGCGCAGCGCCGCCCACACGGGCGGGGTCGATTGCGGGGTCACCACCTTCAGGCGTTGCGGCATTGGCAGGCACTCCCCTGATCCACAGTCACCGATCTTCGCAGAGCCTGTTTAACACGGCCCCAAAATGCGGGATCGGTCGCAGGCCTTTTCGGCCTTATAACCCAGATGACCCCCGCACGCCCAATTTCAAGAGGCCCTGGCTTGAACATCCGTCTGCCTACCGAGCCCACTTTCGGGGCGCCGCTGCCCATCGGCGAGGGCCGGCGCGAGGTGCTCGACTTCCTGGCGTTGCGTCGCTCCGCATCGGCCGGCACGCTGCGGGCGCCCGCGCCCGACGCGGCCGAGCTGGCCGAACTGCTCCGCCTGGCCGCCCGCGTGCCCGACCACGGCAAGCTCGTCCCGTGGCGCTTCATCATCCTTGAGGGCGAGGCCAAGGCCGACTTCACCGCGGCCCTTGAGGCCATCGCCGCGCGCCAGCCCAACCCGGAAAAGGCCAGGGGCGCCCTGTTCAAGATCAGGGTCCCGCCGCTCACCGTGGCGGTGGTCTCGCGGCACATCGCGGCGACCATTCCGGAATGGGAACAGCGCCTCTCCGCCGCCGCCGTCTGCATGACCCTGCTGATCGCCGCGGAAGCCGCCGGCTACGGCGCCAACTGGATCACCGACTGGTACGCCTACGCCCCCGAGGCCACCGCCCTCCTGGGTCTGGGCGACGGCGAACAGGTCGCCGGCTACATCCACATCGGAACCCCCGCAGAAGCGCCGCTGGAACGGGTGAGGCCGGATGTTCCCGCGCTCACGGCGTTGTGGAAGCCTCCGGCCTAGGCTCACCTGGACCGCCCAGCTGGTGGACCTGGTAATCGCGCCGAGCCTTTAGGGCGCCTCGCCGGTCCACTCCCAATGCCACGGTTCAAACGGATAGTTTATGAAGCCGAAGCGCGCTGCGTTGGCGACCATCCAGCGGTATGCGCCTGACTGTGACTGGTAGAGGCGATTGGGATCGGCGGACGATTCAGGGGGATAGCCGGGCGCGGCCCCGAGGAAGAGGTCCACCGCCAGCCCGGTCCGATGCGCCGAACAGTTCGCCCGGGCGCTGGTGCCGCAATCAAGATCGTGCGCGCAACGCTCGGCATCCGCCACCGGATCGCGATAGCCTGAAAAAATGGTCAATAGACGGTGGTCGGCTGCGATGGCGGGCGCCTCCGCCCGAGCTGCGGCCAGCATCTGGCGATAGGCATTGAGCGCGCCGGTGCGCAGTTGAACCACTTTGCCCTCATAGCCCTCGTCTGGCCGCGCCTGGGAGAGACTCTGCAGATCCGGCGGCGGGGGACACGCTCCATGCGCGGTCGCCGCTACGAATGGGCGCCGTCGCAGCCATACGACATCAAGCGCCTTCAGGGTTGGCTCGTCCATAACGCCGCTGGCCGCTTCGCCGCGAGCGGCTTGCCAACGGCCGAGCGCCTCGGCGAATCCCTCGGCCGACGGCGGACAGGCCGTCCCGATCTCCTGCTCGGCCAGTGGCGCGTAAATGGCCCAGCCGGTCTCTGGCCGCCTGAAAACCGACCACTCGGCCGCCGGAAGGCTGGCGGCGTTCTGCGCCGCGGCCGCGGCAAAGGCGGGGGAGGCTTCGCACGGGCCGGCGAAGAGGGCTGGCCGCAACGTCGGGGCGGGGGCGATCGCCGGCCTTGCCGCGTTTCGCCGCTCACCGAGCACGCCGAACCTGATGAAGAACACCACGACCAAAGCGACGGCCAGAAACCAGCCGAGCGCCCGCCAGCTCATTCAGCGTCCCCGCCCGGCAGGCGGAACCAGCGTCGCGCGCGGGACTTCTTTCATCGTGCGGGGGCCTTTAAGGGCGCGATCATGCCGTCATTCTCATCGCTGATCCGCCTTGCGGTCGTGTTAGGGGCTCTTGGAAGCGTCGCGGCCTGTGACCCCGAGTTCGCCCCCCGTCATCATAAGGCCGTTCCAAAGGCGAAGGTAGCGGCCTCGTCGGCGCTGGCGCCGATGATGAAGAACAGTCCACCGGCGCCCTCGTCCACCGCACCGCCGCCTGGGGCGCTCGCCGTCATCGACGCATCGCCGGCCGGTCAGGCCATCGATCAGGCCGCTTTTCCCAGCGCGAAGTCTCAAACAGCTTCGGGCCTTTCTTACGATCCCGCACTTCTCCGCATCGAGGTCCTGCTCGACCGGGCGGGATTCTCGCCCGGCGCCATAGACGGCAAGACCGGCACGAACCTGCAGCATGCGGTGGCCGGGTTCGCCGGCGCTCGCGGTCTGGCGTCGGACGGGACGGTGGATCAAGGGGTGTGGAACGCCCTTACCGGCCAGGATACGGCGCCGGTCATGCAGACCTACCAGATCACCGAGGCGGACGAGGCGGGGCCTTTCATCGGCAAACCGCCGAAGGACTATCAGGCGCTGGCCAAGCTGCCGGCGCTCTCATACTCGGACCCCGTGCAGGAACTGGCCGAGAAGTTCCACATGGATCAGGCCCTGCTCAAGGCGCTCAACCCCAACATTGACTTCACCCAGGCTGGCGCGACGATACTGGTGACCGCTCCGCGCCCCGAACCCCGTGACCTGGCCGTGGCCAGGATCGAGGTCGATAAGACGAACAACCAGGTCCGCGCCTATGACGCCGGCGGCGAGATCCTGGCCTCGTATCCGGCCTCGGTGGGATCAACCGAGCGTCCAGCTCCAAGCGGCGTCTTCGCGGTCGACGCGGTCGCACCCCATCCGGCCTATTACTACGATCCCGATCGCCTGACATTCACGCCGAAGGGCGCTGCGGGAAAGTTGAAGATTGCGCCCGGTCCGAACAACCCGGTCGGCCTGACCTGGATCGCACTGACTATCCCCACCTACGGTATTCACGGCGCGCCCGACCCGACCCTGATCGGCAAGCGCCAGTCCCACGGCTGCGTCCGGCTGACCAACTGGGACGCGGTGGAACTGGGAAAATCAGTCAAGAAAGGTGTGATCGTGGACTTCGTAGGGACCGAGAAACGGCCCCTGTCAAAGGCCTAGGATGCACGCAATGCCAGCCAACTGAGCCACGCGCCCTATCCCCGTCCGCGATAGGGAGCGACGCCCTGATCCGGCAGCCACAGGCCCTCGGGGGCGGGGCCGGTCTGCCAGAAGACGTCGATGGGGATGCCGCCCCGGGGGTACCAGTAGCCGCCGATGCGCAGCCAGCGGGGCGCGGCCGTTTCCGCGATGCGCTTGCCGATGGCCAGCGTGCAGTCCTCGTGGAAGGCGCCGTGGTTGCGGAACGATCCCAGGTAGAGCTTCAGCGACTTGGACTCGATCAGCCACTCAGCCGGCGCATAGTCGATGACCAGATGGGCGAAGTCCGGCTGGCCGGTGACCGGGCACAGCGAACTGAACTCCGGCGCGGCGAAGCGGGCGAGATAGAGGCTGTCTGGATGCGGATTGGCCACCCGCTCCAGCACCGCCTCGTCCGGGCCGGCCGGCAGCGCCGCGGCGCGGCCCAATTGGGTCAGGTGCTCGTCATTCATGCGGCCAGCCTAGCGCACGATGGCCGTCCCCGCGACAAGTCCGCGAGCGCCCACTATGGTCGCCGCAAAAGCTGAGGAGCGGCGCGAGATGAGCAGGGATTTCGACAGGGCGATCATCGTGGTGACGGGCGCCTCGACGGGCCTCGGCCGCGCCATCGCGGTGGAGACCGCCAGCCGCGGCGCCAAGGCGGTGGTGGTCGACTACGCCTCATCCGCCAGGGAGGCCGAGGAGACCTGCGACCTGGTCCGCGCCCACGGGGCCGAGGCTATTTCAGTGCAGGGCGACGTCGGCGACGACGCCGCCTGCCGCGCCATTGCCGCCAAGGCGCAAGCCTTCGGGCGCATCGACGCCCTGTTCAACAATGCCGGAACCACCAAGTTCGCCGCCCATGGCGACATGGACCTGGTCACGGACGAGGACTTCCTGCGCATCTATCGCATCAACGTGGTCGGCGGCTTCCAGATGGTGCGCGCCGCGCGCGCGCTACTCGAGGCGACCGAGCGGGCCAGCGCCGTGGTCAACACCTCGTCGATCGCTGGGGTGGCGGGCATCGGCTCGTCGATCCCCTATGCGGCGTCCAAGGGCGCGCTGAACACCATGACCATCAGTCTGGCCCGCGCGCTGGCTCCGAAGATCCGGGTCAACGCCATCTGCCCTGGCTTCATCGACACCCCCTGGTTCGGCAAGGGCGTCGGCGCGGCGGCGCAAGCCGCGGTGCGCGACCGGGCGGCGGCCTCGACACCGCTGAAGGCCGCCTCGAACGCTGACGACATCGCCGGCGCCGCCGTCTTCCTGGCCTCCCCGGCGGCGCGCCACATCACCGGCGAGACCCTGCTGGTCGACGCCGGCAGCCACCTGAACTTCGCGCCGCTGGTGGCGCGCTGAGGCTCGCGTCGCGGCGCGCCAGTCCCGTCGCGGGCGCGCCGCTTTTGCGTCGTCGCTAGTTCTTCTTGGCTGGGGCCAGTTCGGCCATCAGCTCTTGCTTGCGCGCCTTCAGCCGCTCGCCCATGGCGTCGAGGTCCTCGTCGCCCTTCTTGGCCTGGGCGAAGACGCCGCCGGGCTGTTCCTCTTCCTTGACGTGGTGCTTGATGTACTCGCCAAGCACCTTGACCTTGGCGTCGTAGAACTCTTCGTCGGGCTTCATCGCCTCGATCTCGGCGATCAGCTTCTTGGCGCCGTCGTGCTCGACATAGGCCTCGTCGAGCAGGTCATCTTCGACATCGCCGCGCTCCTCGGGATAGAAGATCTCCTCCTCGATCCGGGTGTGAACCTTTAGCGCCAGGGCGATCTGGTTGAAAAGGGCGAGCTTTTCGGCGTCGGCCTCCAGCTGCTCATATTCGTCGAACCAGCCCTCGACCTCGCGGTGGTCCTTCTTCAGCAATGTGACGGCCAGCGGGTCGCGCCGTCCGGTGCGGCGAGTGCGACGGGTCGTGGTTTTCGCGGCGGATGATTTGGTGGTGGCCGTGGCCATGGTTTCTGCCCTCCTCTGGCATGGACTCGCCTAACTCACCCGGTTGAGCGACGTTCCAATAGCCAAGCTCACGCGATCTGCTGCATCCGGCACTGGTCCGGCGCCTTGTCCGGCCGCAGGCGGATGAGGCGCGTGCCGTGCCGGAAGCGGCCCGCGGAGACGTGGTCGAAGGAGACCTCGACCACCAGTTCGGGCCGCAGCCGCTCCCATTGGCTGGAGCGCTCGGTCGACCAGCGGCTGGGGCCGCCGGGCGCGTCGCCGGTGAAGCCGGGGCCACCGCGCAGGGTCTCCAGCCGCCGGGTCAGATCGGCCTTGTCAAGATTGGCGAACCCCGAGGTGAAGCCGACGTGATCGAGCAGGCCCTGGTCGTTGTAGAGGCCAAGCAGCAGCGAACCGACCAGCTTGCCGCCCTGGCCATAGCGAAAGCCGCCGACCACGCAATCGGCGGTGCGCACCCGCTTGACCTTCAGCATGACGCGCTCGCCCTCGGCATAGACGCCATCGAGGCGCTTGGCGACGACGCCTTCCAAGGTTCCCGCATCGAGCCAGGACTGCGCCAGCGCCCGGTCTTCGGTGCCCGGCGTCAAGGTCAGCCGCGCGTCGCCGTGCGCGCCGACGAAGGCCTCCAGGGCCATGCGCCGCTGGCTGAGCGGCGCCGTGCGCAGGTCACGCCCTTCCGGGCTGATCAGCATGTCGAAGACCGCCAGGGTCACTGGCTGGGCCGCGGCCAATTTGCGCATGCGGCTCTCGGCCGGGTGCAGCCGCATCTGCAGCGCCTCGAAGGAAAACCGACCATCCTCGGCGATGAGCAGTTCGCCATCGAGGACGAAGAGCTGGGCGGGGATGGCCGCCAGGCGCGCCGCGACCTCGGGGAAATAGCGGGTCAGCGGCTTTCCCGACTTGGCCTGCAGGATCACCCCGTCGCCGTTGCGGAAGACCAGGCAGCGGAAGCCGTCCCACTTGGGCTCGAACCACCAGCCCGCGCCCTCCGGCAGCGCTTCGGCCGAGGCGGCCTCCATGGGAACCGCGCTCTTCAGCGCTTTGGCGGTTTTCTGACGGGTCATGCGGGCCTCCAGCCAGATGAACGATAAGCGGGGCGGTTGCGTTCAGAAGCCATGGCGGCGCGGTTGAAGGTGTTCTGCTGGTCGGACGGTCTGCACGCCTACACCGTGGCGACCAGCTCGCGCGCCAAGGCCCTGGCCGCCTGGGGGTTCAACCGCGATCTGTTCGAGGACGGCGAGGCCGAGGAGATCAAGGCCGGCGCCGATCACGACCGCGCCCTGTCCAGCCCTGGCGTCACCATCAAACGCGGCCTGGGCGCCAGTGCCGGCAAGGTCGAGGCGCTGAAGGCAACCAAGCCGAAACGCCAGCCGCCGCAGCCCAGCAAGGCCGACCTGGCCCGGGTGGCGCGCCTGGAGGCCGAGCTTGTCGCCCTGGCCGACGACCGGGACGCCAGGGCCGCGGCGATCGATCGCGAGCGGCAGGCTCTGGCGGGGAAAGAGGCCAGGCTCGCCCAGGCGTTCGAGGCCGGGCGCGTGGCGCTGAACGGCAAACTGAAGGCCGCCAAGGCGAAGCTGCAGCCGCGCTGAGGCGGCTCGACTCACGCCTGGCGTTTATGCGCCGGCGCCAAGTCCGCCATGGAGAATTTATGCCGTCCGGCGGGATAAGCCGGCGCCTAACAAAGGCGCATCCGCTCTGCTGCGCTGCACAAGAAACGTCCAGAGGCGAAGCCAATGCGCTGGCGGCCGAGGCTTAACTTTGCCGCGCCGAGCACTGCCGGACCATTGGCGTCGACGAACGGGAAAAAGCTCACCGTCGAGCGCCGCTCAAGCAACAGCCGGGCGGCGAATTAATAAGGGGATTATCGATGAACAAACTGAAGCTGACCATGTGCGCCGGCGTAGCGATGCTGGGCCTCGCCTGGGCCGGAGCCGCCGCGGCGCAAACCGCCGGGTCCTCGCCGGCTGCCGCCACGCCGCCCGCCACGCCCGCGGCTCCAGCGGCGCCGACGCCGAGCCCCATGGCCAATCCGCCGGTCAACGCGCCGATGGCGGCCAATCCGTATCCCGCGACCTTCGACGCCGGCCCTCTGGGCAAGATCACGGTCGACGGTGTGCTTAGCGGGCTCGCCGGCTATCAGTCGCCCAGCCCAACCTTCTTTGGCGGCGTCGACCGCGCCGACGGCTTCGTCGACCTGAGCAACGCCCAGGTGATCATCAACAAGTCGGACGGCGTCTTCCAATTCTTCGTCGAGGCCGGGGCCTATTCGCTGCCCGCGCTCGGCGCGACCTACTTCAAGTCGACCACGGAAACCCCGAACACCTTCGGCTACGTGCCGGTGGGATTTGTGAAGATCGTCCCCAACTCGATGTTCAGCGTCGAGGTCGGCTCGCTGCCGACGCTGATCGGCGACGAGTACAATTTCACCTTCCAGAACATGAACATCGAGCGCGGCCTGCTTTGGGGCCAGGAGCCGGCGTTCAGCAAGGGCGTCCAGGGCAACCTCGCCCTCGGCCAGTTCGCCTTCTCGTTGGCCTATACCGACGGCTATTATTCGGACGTCTATTCGGCGGTGTCCGGAAGCGCGATCTACACCTTCAAGAACTCCGACACCCTGGCCTTCGCCGCCGAGGGCAACATCGGCCGCAACCATAGGAGCACCTTCGTCACCCCGCCGGCGCAGAATAACGGCTCGATCTACAACCTGATCTTCTCCCACACCGCCGGACCCTGGACGATCTCGCCCTACATCCAGTACCAGACCAATCCGCGCGTATTCGGGCCAGGCGGCGGCCTCTTGGTGGACTCGGCCTCGGCCTGGGCCGGCGCCATCCTCACCAAGTACAGCTTCACGCCGGAGTTCAGCCTGGCCGGCCGGCTGGAGTACATTTCCACCAGCGGCCACCAGAACATCCTGTTCGGTCCGGGCAGCAACGCTTGGTCGATCACGGTGACCCCTACCTACCAAAAGGGCGTCTTCTTCGCCCGCGCGGAAGCCTCCTACGTTTCGATCGGATCGGGTGACTCGATCGACGGCGACGAGTTCGGCCAATTGGGCAATCACGGTTCGCAGGTCCGCGTGATGGCGGAAACCGGGATCGACTTCTGATCGAGCTCTGCGTCCGATCATGAGAAGGGCGGCGCCGTCGGCGTCGCCGTTTTTCCTGTCGCAACGGAAAGTTTACAGGGCGGCGCATAACCTTGACGCTAGTCGGGGGGTACGCAGCATGGGCGCCAGCCACACCGGCAAGCCCGAACATTCGGGCGATCTGGAAGCCGCCGCCTGGGTGTTCGATAACAGCGCCGACGTCTTCCTGGTGATCAAGGACGGCTGCGTCGCGCGCGCCAATCCTGCCTGGACCCGGCTGACCGGCTGGACCGCGGCGGAAACCGAGGGCCGCCCGCCCAGCGACTTCGTCCATCCCGATGACTGGCCGGCGGTGCAGATCGCCGCCGGCGCGCTCGATCCCGGCAGCGAATACCATCTCGACCATCGCCTGGTGACCAAGACGGGCGGCTCGACCTGGGTGTCCGTCCACGCCAAGCGCGCCGCCGACGGGGCGGGCCTGGTGGTCCTGCGCGACATCACCGAGCAACGCGCCCGGCAGGCCGAGAGCGAAGACGTCAAGCGCACCGGAGAACTGTTGCACGAAGCCATCGGACTGACGCTCTGGCGCTACGATCCGGAACGGCGGATCTACGACATGGACAGCGACATCTCGCGCCCGATCGGGGCCAGCGGTGGCGTGTCGGTCGAGACGGCCGCCGGCGTCACGGCGATCATTCATCCGGACGACGTCAAGCGGGTCACCGAGGCCTTTCTCGCCTCCATCGCCACCGGCGAGACGGGCGGCAGCGAATATCGAC
The DNA here is from genome assembly GCA_041691315.1 of Caulobacteraceae bacterium. Classification (GTDB taxonomy): domain Bacteria; phylum Pseudomonadota; class Alphaproteobacteria; order Caulobacterales; family Caulobacteraceae; genus Poindextera. Next base: position 22,035 of record JBEPUW010000043.1, read on the forward strand.
AGAAGGCCGACGATGGGCGCTGGGCGCGCTGCCGGGTCGCCTGGCGCGGCATCCGGCCGACGCCGTCCGGCCCGTGGCAGATGATCGGAGTCACCCAGGACGTCACCGAACTGGCCGACGCCCGCGACGAGGCGTTGCGTGAAAAACAGTCCGCGCAGAGCGCCGCCGACGCCAAGGCCGAGTTCCTGGCCAATATGAGCCACGAGATCCGCACACCGATGAACGGCGTGCTGGGCGTTCTGCACCTGCTCAAGGACGAGCCGCTGTCCAGCGACGGCCGGCGGCTGCTCGACGAGGCGCTGGCCTGCGGCTCGATGCTGGCCACCCTGCTGAACGACGTGATCGACTTTTCCAAGGTCGAGGCCGGCCGCCTGGAGCTGACGCCCGAGCCGCTGAATCCAGAGGCCGCCCTCGAAGGCGTCGCCAATCTGCTGCGGCCCCAGGCCGAGGAGCGGGGCCTGTGGCTGCGCACCATGATCGCGCCCGGCGTCGGCTGGGTGTCGGTCGATCCGGTGCGCTTGCGCCAGATGCTGTTCAACCTGATCGGCAATGCGGTCAAATTCACCCTCGACGGCGGCATCGAAGTGCGGCTGACGGCGACCGGCGGCGGCCCGCAAAAGCGCCTGCGGGTCGAGATCGAGGATACCGGCATCGGCATCGCCCAGGAGGCGCAAGCGACGCTGTTCCAGCGCTTCCAACAGGCCGACAGTTCGACCACGCGGCGGTTCGGCGGCTCGGGCCTCGGCCTGGTCATCACCCGGCGATTGGCTGAGCTGATGGACGGTCAGGTCGGCCTGCGCAGCCAAGAAGGCCATGGCTCGACCTTCTGGTTCGAGATCGCCGCGCCGCTGGCCGAACCCGATATCGCGCCGGAACCGCAAGCGCCCGTCGACGGCTGGCTGAACGGCATGCGCATCCTGATCGTCGAAGACAATGCCACCAACCGGCTGATCGCCTCGCGAATGCTGGAGAGCCTGGGCGCCAGCGTCCAGACCGCCAATGAAGGCGCCGCGGGCGTCGAGATCGCCAGCCGCGAGCCGTTCGACCTGATCCTGATGGACGTGCAGATGCCGGTGATGGATGGCGTCGCCGCGACGCGGGCCATCCGCCGGCTGCCCGGGCCGGCCGGCGCGGTGCCGATCGTCGCCATGACCGCCAACGTCTTCAGCCACCAGCAGCAGAGCTACGTCGAGGCGGGTATGACCGGCGCGGTGTCCAAGCCGCTGTCGCCAGCCCGCCTGCTGGCCGAGATCAACCGCATCGCCGGTTCCGACGATGCGCAAGGCGACGTCGCCGCCGCGGTGGCCTGAGCCGTCGTACCGGCTCGTAGATTCACCATCCGAACAAATGTTCGAAGGGATTGCCTAGCGTCAATGCGGGCGGGATAATGCCTTCGCGCCCCAGATCTCGCGAGGCAGCGAGGTCGATTTGGGGCGACGCCTTTTTTGCACACCGGCTCCAACGAAGGGCCAATGGAGGAATTTGAAAACATGGCTTGGGATTTTGAAACGGACCCGGAATTTCAAAAGAAACTCGATTGGATCGAAGACCTGATGGAGAACGAGATCGAGCCGCTCTCGCATCTCGGCATGGCCGCCTTCTCAACCGAAGGCCGCGAACGCTTCATCAAGCCGCTGCAGGAGCGGGTGAAGGCCGAGGGCCTGTGGGCCTGCCATCTCGGCCCCGAACTGGGCGGCCAGGGCTATGGCCAGGTCAAGCTCGCTCTGATGAACGAAAAACTGGGCCGCAATGGCCTCGCCCCCTCGATCTTCGGCTGCCAGGCGCCCGACACCGGCAATGCCGAGATCATCGCCCACTACGGCACCGACGAGCAGAAGGAACAGTGGCTTAAGCCGCTGCTGAACGGCGAGATCCGCTCGGCCTTCTCGATGAGCGAGCCCACCGGCGGCTCCGACCCCCTGACCTTCAAGACCCGCGCGGTGCTGGAGGGCAATGAGTGGGTGATCAATGGCGAAAAGTGGTTCTCATCCGGCGCCTATGGCTCAACCATACTGATCGTCTATGCGATCACCGATCCGGACCACAAGAACCCCTACGAGCGCACCTCGATCTTCATCGTCCCGACGGCGACGCCGGGCGTCGAGATCGTGCGTGGCATCCATGTCGGCGCAGGCCCGGTCGGCGGCCCGGGCGGCCATGGCTATATGAAGTACACCGACGTGCGGGTGCCCTATGGCGCCCTGCTCGGCGATCGTGGCGGCGCCTTCAAGATCGCCCAGACCCGCCTCTCCGGCGGCCGCGTTCACCACGCCATGCGCACCGTCGGCGCCTGCAAGCGGGCGCTCGACCTGATGTGCCAGCGCGCCGTCTCCCGCTCGACCCGCGAGGGCCGGCTGGCCGACTATCAGATGGTGCAGGAGCAGATCGCCGACAGCTGGATCCAGTACGAACAGTTCCGGCTGCTGGTCCTGCGCACCGCCTGGGCGATCGACAAGTATCAGGACTATACCAAGGTGCGGAAGGACATTGCCGCGGTGAAGGTGGCTATGCCGAAGGTCTATCAGGACATCGCCATCAAGGCCGCACACCTGCACGGGGCCATCGGCGTCTCCAACGAAATGCCGTTCATGGGCATGGTGACCAGCGCCCTGGTCATGGGCATAGCCGACGGCCCGACCGAGGTGCACAAGGTCACCGTCGCCAAGCAGGTGCTGGCCGACTACCGGCCTTCGAACGAGTTGTTCCCGGCCTACCACATCCCCAACCAGCAGGCCGCGGCGGCGCAACGCTTCGCAGACGACCTGAAGGTGCTGAAAGAGCAACGCGAAAAGCGGCAAGGCGCGGCCAAGGCGGAAGCCACTGCCTAAGGACGTTTACTCGCCGCTCCTGGTCGGCCTGGGCGGGACCACGCGGCCGGAATCGACCAGCGAGCGGGTGCTGATCAAGGCCCTGGAAGCCGCTGAGCGGGCCGGTGCGCGCACCCGGCTGCTCAGCGGCATCTTCCTGGCCAAGCTGCCGATCTACGACCCCACGACCAGCACCGGTTCGCCCGAGCTGCAGGTCATGCTGGAGGCGGTGCGCGACGCCGACGGGGTGCTGATCTCAACCCCCGGCTATCACGGCTCGGTCTCGGGCCTGGTGAAGAACGCGCTCGATGCGCTGGAGGCCTCGCGCGGCGAGGCGCGTCCCTACCTCGATGGCCGCGCGGTGGGCTGCATCGTCACCGCCGACGGCTGGCAGGCGGCCGGAACGACGCTGTCGGCGCTACGCGACGTCATTCACGCGCTGCGCGGCTGGCCGACGCCGCTCGGCGTCACGCTGAACCCGAGCGCCGGCAAGCTGTTCGACGAGGCCGGAAACTTCCGCGACGAGCGCGACGCCCGCCAGGTGGAGATGCTGGCCGGCCAGGTCGTCGACTTCGCCAAGGCGATGCACCGGTAAGGCCCACCAAAACCCGTCATCGCCCGGTTTATCCGGGCGACCCATGAACACGTGAGAGGCCGGTGACGCGCGGCGGCTGAGGTCGTGCGAACTCGCGTTCGACGGCGATCATGGTGACCCGAACAAGTCGGGCCATGACGGATAAAATGGGGGGCCGCGCCCCTCACGCCTCTTCCTTCTTCTTGCGTTCGCTGGCTTCCAGGGCTTCGCGCCAGGCGGCGCGGGGGCTGGGTGGCAGGGTTTCGCCCTTGGCCGCGGCCTGCTCGGCGATCTGGCGGCCGAGGGCCAGGACCGGCGGGATCTCGTCGTCGGCCAGCGGTTTCATCCACTTTTTCCGCTGCATGGCCGCCTCTACGAAGGGTGCGAGATCCTCGGCCTTCTTCTTCACCCGCTCGGCTTCGCGGTCCTTGAACTCACCCATCACCTCGCCGGCGAACAGCTCCAGCGCTTCGCAGATGTCTTCGTGCTTGTTGCGGCCGCCCTGCTGGATGAAGGCGACCTGGTCGACGCCGCAGTCGTCGAACTTGCGCAGGTGGGCGCGCAGCTGGTCGGGCGTGCCGATACCGCCCTCGGCCGCAACCGAACCGCCCAGGCCACCGTCGCCCGCGGGCATGTTCGCCGAAGCCGCCTGGAACTTCTCCCAGATGTCGGTGCGGCCGGGGATCTGCTCGCCGAAGCCATAGTGCCAGCCCAGTGCGAACTGGAAGAAGCGGAAGCCGTCCTGAAACCGCCGGCGCGCCTCGGCGGCGTCCTGGTGGACGCCGAACGAGGAGACCATGCAGATGTTCGGGTTCACCGCGTGCCCGATCGGCACGCACTCCTCCTTGAAGATGCGATAATAGTCATCGACCCACTGCCTGGCCTCGGCCGGATCGACGAAGGCGAAGGTCAGAGCGCCGATGCCCAGCCGCGCCGCCAGCTTGATGGTCTCGCGGTTGGAACAGGCCACCCACAGCGGCGGGTGCGGCTTTTGCACCGGCTTGGGCACGATGTTGCGGGTCGGCATGGAGAAGAACTGGCCATCGAAGCCGGGATAGGGGTCCATGGCCATCATGTTGGCGCACTGTTCGACCGCCTCCAGCCAGGCATTGCGCTTGTCCGCCAGCGCCACGCCGTAGCCGCCCAGCTCAAGCAAGGCCGAGCTCTCGCCGGTGCCCCATTCGACACGGCCGTTGGAGACCAGGTCCAGGGTGGCGATGCGCTCGGCGACGCGGGCCGGATGGTTGTAGCCCGGCGGCATCAGCACGATGCCGTGGCCGAGCCGGATCGACTTGGTGCGCTGCGAACAGGCGGCCAGGAATATCTCCGGCGCCGAGGAGTGCGAATATTCCTCCAGGAAGTGGTGCTCCACCTCCCAGACGTTGTCGAAGCCCAGCTTGTCGGCCAGTTCGACCTGATCCAGGGCGTTCTGAAAGAGTTTCTGCTCCAGGCCCTCGGTCCAGGGGCGCGGCAGCTGGTGTTCGTAGAAAATGCCAAAGCGCATCGTCAAATCACCTTTGTTTTGAAATCTCTAATTCCGTCAGGACACCGCGACTGGCCTCGCGACCGGGCTGGCGAGTTCGGCGTCGTCGTCCTCGTGCGGATCCATCTGCGGCGTCGAGACCGCGGAGTCCGGGACCTGGCCGCCGGCCTCGGGGTTGATGATCCGCACCTTCCGCCAGCCGCCGAACTTGTAATAGAGCACTGACAAGGCGCTCGAAGTCAGGGTGCCGAGCGGGAAGCTCCACCAGATCGCCTCGGCCCCGAAATGCGGGATGAACGCAAAGGCGAACGGCACCCGGATGACCAGCATCGAAAAGAGCAGGATCAGCAGCGGCGGCCAGACCGCGCCGGTCGACCGCACGATGCCGGTCAGCGCGAAGGTGGCGTTGAAGATCACGAAGGCCCAAAGCACCGTGCGGTTGATGTGCAGCGCGATCGGAATGGTCGGCGAGTGCAGCGGCAGGAAGATGTAGAGCGGCAGCGGACCGAGCAGATAGATGATGATGGCGCAGGTGCCGGTGACCGCGACGCTGCACAGGATGCCGATGCCGGCGATGCGCGAGACCCGGTCCCAGCGCCCCGCCCCGACGTTCTGGCCGGCCATCGACGAGATCGAGGCGCCGACCGCCATGCCCGGCATCTGGATGTAGTTCCAGACCTGCTGCGCGCCGATATAGGCCGCCGAGGTGACCGCGCCGAAGCCGTTGACGAAGCCGACCATGACCATGGCCGCGCCCGACATGACGAACATCTGCAGGCTCATCGGCAGGCCGCGCACCAGGAGCGGACGCAGGATGCGCCAGTCGGGCTTGAGCAGGCCAAGCTCGTGCGGCCGCAGCATCAGCACGCTCTGCTTGCGATAGAGGTGCACGAGCAGAAGCGCCAGCGAGACGCTCTGCCCGATCAGGGTCGAGGTGGCCGAGCCGGCGATGCCCAGCTTTGGGAACGGCCCGATCCCGGCGATCAGCAGCGGGTTCAGGATGATGTCCAGAACCACCGCCAGCGCCATGAAATAAAAGGGCGTTCGCGAATCCCCCGCACCCCGCTGGGCCATCTGGACGAACATGAAGAAGTACATGAACGGCATCGCCGAGAAGACGATGCGTAAATAGAGGATCGCCTCCTCCCGAGCCGCCGGCGGCGTGCGCATGGCGCTGAGGATGTGCGGCGCAAAGGTCCAGCCCATGAAGGCCAGCAGGACCGACAGCACGAAGAAGAACGAGATCGCCGTGCCCATGACCCGTTTGACCATGCGCAGGTCGCCGGCGCCGACTGACTGGGCGATCAGGATGTTGGCGGCCATGGTGGCGCCGAAGATCGCGCCCTGGGCCAGCATGCTCACCACATTGGCGTTGCCGATGGCGGTGATCGCGGTGACGCCCAGTATGTGGGCGACCCAGAACTGGTTGGCCGAAAAGTTCAGCGACTGCAGCACGTTGGTGCCGAGCAAAGGCAGCGAGAACATGATCAGCGTCTTGGCGATCGGTCCTTCGGTGAGGTTGCGCTTCAGATGCGACGGGCCGCCCCTGCGTTCAGGAACGAACTCGGCATCGGGCATAGCTTCGGAATCGGACATGCAGCTATTGTAACGCCTGAATCGAATGACCGGGCCACCGCCGAAATAGGCGGGCCGCCCATAGCAAGTGAACACCAATCACTCTGGATAGCACCGGTTGGTCCAGGTGGCTACGCCGAGGCGGGCTTGCTTGGCTGACGTCGGGCGGACCGGTCCGGCTAAGAGGGGCTCCACTGCTGCCGATCAGGCCGGGTGGATCACCGCGCCCGGCCCATCCTCCGCCTCAAGCGCGCCATCGGCCGCATGAACAAGCGCCGCCGCGTCGTCGAGCCGGCGCAGGTTGTCCTGATGCTTGTCGCGATTGATGCGGTAGAACATGATCGCGGTGGTCGAGCACAGGGTCAGCACCGTGTAGGTCGGCAGATAGACCAGGGCCAGGCGCACCAGGATGGCGTGATCTACATGGCCCGGGCGGGCGTGGTTCGGAAAATGCACCACGGCGATCGCCAGGCCCGGCAACAGGGCGGCGAAACTGGTCGTCACCTTGCGCACCAGGGACTCTACCGCAAACAACAGCCCCTCCGACCGTCGACCGGTCTTCAGCTGGCTCTCCTCGACCACGTCGGCGATCATCGACGCGACGATGATGAAACCGGTGGTCGCCAGCGCCGCAGTAGTCATGCTGTCGATGACCAGGACCGGCAGGACCCAAGGCTTGTGCGCCGGCATCAAGCCGAGCAGCCAGCCGCCGAGCGGGATGGTGGTCGAGGCGATGGCGATGAAGAAGACGGTCAGACAGGCGCGCTTCTTGTCCATCCGCCGCGACAGGAAGGGCGCCAGGAAGACGCCAAGCAGACCCGCCGGCAAGGCGCAGAGCCCGAGGATCAGCAGCGCCACCGAGCCCAGTTCAAACACATAGGTGTTGAAGTACAGCCCCAGGCCGCCGGAGATGCCGACGGCGATCCCGAAGATCAGCGACGACGTGGCCAGGGAAACGAAGTTGCGGTTGGAAAGCGCCACGCCCATCACTTTCGCCAGCTCTCCGGGCGAGGCCCGCTTGCTGGACGGTTGGTGCATGAACGGGATGTAGCGCTGGGTGGCGGCGCCGGCGATCAGCGCCACGACCACCCCGATGATGCCGGTGGTGATGGCGAACGGGGCATAGCCGGCCTGGTTGAACTGGCCGAAGGGCTCGGCGTGGGTGGCGCGAAGGAAAACCCCATAGGCGAGGACCACGCCGAACAGCCCTCCGACGACAGTCGAGAACAGGAAGCGGTAGCTTTGGACGGTGGTGCGCTCGTCATAGTCCTGGGTGAGTTCCGGCGCGAGCGCGCTGGCCGGGATCTCGTGCAGGCTGTCGAAGAAGCGCATGCCCAGCAGGGTCGCCAGCATGTAGAAGAACAGCGCCCCGTTGGACCAGCCGTGTGGCGGCATGAACAGCAACACGAAACAGATCCCCGCCGGGATGACTGCGCCATAGATGTAGGGGTGGCGGCGGCCAAGGCGCGATCGCGTACCATCGGACAGCTGGCCGACCACCGGATCCCAGAAAGCGTCGATGAAGATGGAGATGGCGATCGCGGCGCTGACCCAGGGCGCCGGCAGACCGACCAGCTGGTTGTAGAACAGCAGCAGAAGCCCGATCAGCCGGCCTTTGACGGAGCCGCCCATGGCGCCCGCGCCGTAGAAAATCTTGGTCGCGATGGACAGCTTGGGGCGCATCGTCTGGTCGACGACGCCTTGGGAGTCCACCGTGGCGGCCGCCGTCACGTACCCGTCGACAGGCGCATCGCCCGACCTCCCAAACACGACCCGGGCAACCGCGCCCGGATCCTTCCTCCAGATGGCACTGCGGCCCCGCTGCATGGGCGAGGCCGTCATTGGCTTTCGAGCCTGCGGTATGTTTTCCGCCCCGTCAATCGGTTGCCGGCCCGGCCCGGCCGGATTGGAATTAAGCTTTTGTCAGACGCCGGCCGAGCATTCGGGGTGACGCCCGCCCGCGACCGGGGCATAGTTCAGCGGTTGCCACGCCCTTGGCGACAAGCCGATCGAGAATGGGACGAAACGCCATGACCTACGCGCCCGCGACGCGGCCCTATTACGACGCCGACAGCCACATCATGGAGCTGCCGGACTTCCTCAAGGCCTATGCCGACCCCGATCTGCGCGAGGCCATACCCGAGGTGAGCTATTCGGCCTCGATCGTCACCGACGAGGAGGTGGCGGTGATCGTCGGCCAGGGCAATCGACACAGCCCCGAGCATGTGGCCGCCCAGATCGCGCTCGGCGACCAACTGATCACCTCGTCGAAGGAGATCCAGGCGCTGGGCGCCTTCAACAGCGCCGACCGGACGACGGCGCTCGATCTGCTGGGCTTCCAGAAGCAGCTGGTCTTCGCCACCCACAGCGTCGCCATGCCCTTCTCGCCGAGCTCCAAGCTCGATCCCGAACTGCGTTACGGCGCCGCCCGCGCCCACAACCGGCACATGGCGGATTTCTGCAGCGACGACAGCCGGCTCATGGGCGTCGCGGTCGTGCCGCTGGACGATCCCGACCGGGCGCTGGCCGAACTCGACCTTGTGCTGGAGAGCGGGCTGGAGGCGGTCTGGGTGCCGCATCGCCCTTGCGGCGACCGCTCGCCGGGCCACGTCGATCTCGACCCGTTCTGGGCCCGGCTGGCCGACAGCCGGACGCCGTTCGTGCTGCACGTCGGCGGCGCGCCGCTGCAGCTGGCCAAGGCCTGGATGAACAACGGCCGCGCGCTGACCAAGGACTGGCTGGGCGGCGGCGAAAACCTGCGCACCAAGGACATCGCCCTGTTGCACGAAGGGCCGGAAGCCTTCCTGACCATGCTTGTGCTGGACGGGGTGCTCGAGCGGCATCCGGGCCTGCGCGGCGCGTGCGTCGAACTGGGGGCCGGCTGGGTCCCCGAACTGCTGCGGCGCCTGGACTGGGTGGTCAAGCACTGGAGCCGCAACGACGCCAACCTGCAGGGCCTGACCCGCACCCCAACGCGCCAGATCACCGACCAACTGGCCTTCACCCCCTTCGTCTTCGAAGAGGTCGGCAACTTCATCGACCAGTCCAACCCAGACCTCTACCTGTTCTCCACCGACTATCCGCACATCGAGGGCGGCCGAAACCCGATCGGCCGCTTCGAGTCGGCCCTCGGCGACCGCAGCGAGGCGGTGCGCGAAAAGTTCTACGCCGAAAACTTCCTGCGCATCTTCCCGGACGCAAGGGTGCACGCGCCGCGGCAGGAGGCGGTGTCGGCTTAGACACTTTTAGCCGTCATCGCCCGACTTGTTCGGGCGGCCCATGAACACGTGAGACGCTGGTGATGCGCGGCGGCTGGCGCCGTTGAAGTTCGCATTCGCCCGTGTTCATGGGTGGCCCGAACAAGTCGGGCCAGGACGGAAAAAAAGATGTGCGTCAGGCGGCTGCAAACGGGTAGGGCGAGATCGATTTGGTGAAGTCGTCGACGGTCAGGGTGCGGTTGATCGGCTCGGCGGCGCGTTGCGGACAGGCGGGGCGCTCGCAGATGCGGCAGGCGGGGCCGATGCCGACGGCCACCGGCGAGATCAGATCGAGGCCGCGCGAATAAATCAGTCGATTGGCATATTTCAGCTCACAGCCCAGGCCGACGGCGAGGTCGGAATCCTCCGTCGCATAGGGCGCCGAGGCCCGTCGCACGGTCCGCGACAGGGTGAAATAGCGCGCCGCGTCCGGGGTCTCGACCACCTGGGTGACGATGCGGCCCGGCGTCTTGAAGCTCTGGTGCAGGTTCCAGCGCGGACAGGTGCCGCCGAAGCGCGAGAACGGAAAGGCAGCGCTGGCGAAGCGCTTGGAGATGTTGCCGGCCGAATCCACCCGCAGCATGAAGAAGGGCACGCCGCGCGCGCCCGGCCGCGCCAGGGTGGTCAGCCGGTGGCAGGCCTGTTCGAAACTGACCCCGAACCGGGCGCCCATCAGCCCGATGTCGTAGCCGCTGCGCTCGGCGGTGTCGTGGAAGGCCGCGTAGGGCATCAGAATGGCGGCCGCCAGATAGTTGGCCAGCGAGACCCTGAGCAGGCCGCGGGTCGGCGCATCCGGCGGCTCGGCCCGGTCGGCGATGGCGTTGATCAGCTCGGCGTGCTCAAGCAGGGCCAGCTGATAGGCCAGCGCAAAGGCGCGGCCGGACCCGGCCAGCACCTCCGACAGGAAGAGCCGCTTGCGGTGGTGGTCGTAGCGGCGCAGCGCATCCGGCAGCACGTCCATCGGCACCACCCGCACCTCGATCCGGTGCCGCTCGGCCAGCCGCTCGCGGGCGGCGACGGCGAAGTCGGGCTCGGCGCTCAGCGCTCCGGCCAGGACTTCCGCGGCCTCCTCCAGCTCGGCGAAATAGTTGCGCTGGCCCTGGATGAAGTCGCGGACCCAGTCGGACGGCGTCATCGAGCCGGCCTGGAACGGCATGTCTTCGGGCCGGTCATAGGTGTTCAGCCCGGCCAGGCTGCGCCCATCCAGGTAGGCGCGATAGAGCCGCGTGATGGCCTCGGCGACGCCGGGGGCGTTCTCCGCCACCTCGGTCAGTTCATGGCGCGCCACGCCCAGGTCGCGGAACATCTGGTCGGCGAAGACCTCGCTGAGGCCGGTCGCGGCGGAGCCCTGCGCGTCGCTGGACAGCGAGCGCAGATCGAGGTCGTAGGTCTCGGCCAGCCGCAGCAGCACCTGAGCCGTTACCGGGCGCTGGTTTCGCTCTAGGAGGTTGAGGTAGCTGGCCGAAAGCCCCAGGTCCTCGGCCATGCGCATCTGGGTGACGCCCAGGTCGCGGCGCAGCCGCTTGAGCCGCGCGCCGAGGAAGAGCTTCTTCTGACCGCCGATCGCCATCTCGTTGTCTTGTCACAAATTGACAAAAACCGCTAGGTCCCATTTCGACAAGATGGCCTTTTCCGTGCGCTTCGCAGGTGCGGAAGACCTGCATAAGGTCTAGTGACACTCCCAGTTTAAGGCCCCGGTCCGACGGCGCGCCGCGCGCCTGTATGACCGCGATCAGGGAACGTGCAGATGTCCTATTCCGAACAGACCGCCAAGCTGAACCAACTGATCAAGGGCAAGGCCGGCGCCTGGGATGGCGTCAACGCCGAGTCCGTGGCCCGTATGCGCGCCCAGAACCGCTTCCCGACCGGCCTGGACATTGCCCGCTACACCGCCGCGATCATGCGCAAGGACATGGCCGCCTACGACGCCGATCCGGCCAACTACACCCAGAGCCTCGGCTGCTGGCACGGCTTCATCGCCCAGCAGAAGATGATCTCGATCAAGAAGCACTTCGGCACGATGGAGCGCCGCTACATCTATCTGTCCGGCTGGATGGTCGCCGCGCTGCGCTCCGACTTCGGCCCCCTGCCCGACCAGTCGATGCACGAAAAGACCTCGGTGCCGGCGCTGATCGAAGAGATCTACACCTTCCTGCGCCAGGCCGACGCCCGCGAGCTGGGCATGATGTTCCGCGACATCGACGCCGCCCGCGAGGCCGGCGACGAGATGAAGGAAAAAAAGCTGCTGGCCGCCGTCGACAACTTTCAGACCCACGTGGTGCCGATCATCGCCGACATCGACGCCGGCTTCGGCAATGCCGAGGCGACCTATCTGCTGGCCAAGAAGATGATCCAGGCGGGCGCCTGCGCCCTGCAGATCGAAAACCAGGTCTCCGACGAAAAGCAATGCGGCCACCAGGACGGCAAGGTCACCGTTCCCCACGAGGTCTTCCTGGCCAAGGTGCGCGCCTGCCGCTACGCCTTCCTGGAGCTCGGCGTCGATGAAGGAATCATCGTCACCCGCACCGATAGCCTCGGCGCCGGCCTGACCCAGCAGATCGCCGTCAGCCACGCGCCGGGCGACCTGGGCGACCAGTACAACGCCTTCCTGGATTGCGAGGAAGTCGGCGCCGACGCCGCCCACAACGGCGACGTGATCATCAACCGCGGCGGCAAGATGCTTCGGCCCAAGCGCCTGGCGTCGAACCTCTACCAATTCCGCGCCGGCACCGGCGAAGACCGCTGCGTGCTGGACTCGATCACCAGCCTGCAGAACGGCGCCGACCTTTTGTGGATCGAGACCGAAAAGCCGCACATCGAGCAGATCGCCGGCATGGTCGACCGCATCCGCGAGGTCATCCCCAACGCCAAGCTCTGCTACAACAACTCGCCGTCGTTCAACTGGACACTTAATTTCCGCCAACAAGTCTTTGATGCGTGGAAGGAAGCTGGCAAGGACGTCTCGGCCTATGAGCGCGACGGGCTGATGAGCGTCGCCTACGACGAAACCGATCTGGCCGACGAAGCCGACGAGCGCATCCGCACCTTCCAGGCCGATTCAGCCAAGCGGGCCGGCGTCTTCCATCACCTGATCACCCTGCCGACCTATCACACCGCCGCGCTGTCCACCGACAACCTGGCCCGCGAGTACTTCGGCAAGGAAGGCATGCTGGGCTACGTGAAGAACGTCCAACGCGAGGAGATCCGCCAGGGCATCGCCTGCGTGAAGCACCAGAACATGTCCGGCTCCGACGTCGGCGATGACCACAAGGAGTACTTCGCCGGCGAAGCCGCCCTGAAGGCCGGCGGCTCCAACAACACCATGAACCAGTTCGCCGCCGAATAGCGGACAAGGACTGGATACAAAACTGACGGTCCGGAGCCCCCCACTCCGGGCCGTTCTTGTTTTGAAATTGGGGGACACGTACGCATCCCTCAGCCTGGGGATGGAAGCCCGAACGCAGGGGGATGCCGAAATTGGGGACACGTACGCATCTCTGAGCCTGTGGATGGAAGCCCGAACGCGGGGGGATGCGTACGATCGCGGTAGGGACGCGGGTTACCCCGCGCCCCCCGCACAG
>JBEPUW010000044.1:0-34049 GCA_041691315.1 Caulobacteraceae bacterium
AAATGGTCCTCGGACCAACATAAGGGATGGATCACTTCAAGGGGCGCAGACCAACAGCCAGGTTGAGGCCGATCCGCTGTAATATAAGACGGGTCACCGCGATACTTCAGAGCCACCCCGCTGGTGAGAATCTGACGGATGGTCTCAATCCGACAATCGGTCCGACAAGGGTGGAGGCTGTGTTGAAAACGCGTTGTGCGCCGCGTTAGGGGCGCTTGGTGGCGCTGAGAAGCCGCGTTTTTGGGCGACTCTGTGGCGCACAGCGGGCCATCTTCACCGAGAATTTTGCGGAGATCGGCCTATTGGACCGAGGCCGCCGCTGGTCCGCCCACATGACCGACATCCGGTGGCGTCTCAGGCGCGATCAGCGCGGCGAGTTGGCGGATGAGTTGTTCAGGAACCAAGGGCTTCAGATGGACGATGAGGTTTGGAAATTTCGCACTGAGTTCATCCGGGATGCCCAAGCCGGTGTGAAAAATGACCGGCACCCCACGGGCCATTAGCAATTCCGCGACAGGGCAAATGTCCCGATCGCTCAGATTCACATCAAGGATCGCCGCGGCCACAGGATGGTTTTCAAGAAGTGCCAAGGCCTCCTTCACCGTCGCGGCCGGCCCCACAACTATGCCGCCTGCGTCTTCGATCGTTGTGGCTAGGTCGAAGGCAATGAACGCCTCGTCTTCAGCCACCAAGACCGCAGCATGATCGGGCAAAAAAAGTACTTCCAAGACGGTCTCCGCATCGGCTCGCTTTCAGGCGGTTAGTCGCGCTTGCGACGCGGACAAATGGACAACTAAGCCTTCACGATTCCAATTGAACGCTATGGTCCCGCCGAGGTTGCCTCCTGCGCTTCGGCGGGCGAGCTGAGTTCCGAACCCCTCATGCTTTGGGGCGGACTCGATCGGCGGTCCGCCATGCTCTTCCCAAATGAGCGCGAGCGTGCCCTGAGCGATGGTCCACGAGACGCGGAGGCGGCCCTCGTCGGTCGATAGGGCTCCATACTTTGCGGCGTTGGTGGCCAGTTCATGCAGCACCAGGGCCAAACTCGTCGCGGCGTCCCCGCTGACCGGAACGCCAGGCCCCTCAATCACGGCTCGACCACCGTCCCCCCCGCGATTCGGATCGGCATAGGGTGCGATGATCTCCCTAACAAGGTCAGCCAGAGTCGCTCCCTGAGCAACAGAGCCGGCGCCAGGCAATGCAGGCCGGATCAGAAGGTGGGCTCGTGCAAGCGCATCAAGTCGTCCCCGCACGGTCTTGGCCATATCCTGTGGCGTCAGCGCCGAGCGCGCCGACAGGGCCACGACTCCCGCAGTGACTGCAAATAGGTTTTTCATCCGATGATCGAGTTCCCGGAGCAGCAGCGACTGTTGCTCCTCGGCGTGTCGTCGTTCGGTGACATCAACGAAGGTGCAGACCGCCCCCTGAAGTTCGCCGTCGCGCAGCATCGGACGAAGCCAGTACTCGACTGGGAAGCCCGTGCCGTCGCGCCGGCAGAAGACTTCGCCTTCCACATGGGCGGGCTCCCCGGACTTGGCCGCCCGGATAATCGGAGACTCGTCCCTCGGATAGGCCGAGCCGTCGTGACGCGAGGGATGGATCATGGCGTGGAGGTCCTTGCCAATCACCTCCTCCTCGCGCTCGAAGCCAAGCATCCGCATAAACGCCGCGTTACAGAGCGTCGGCAGGCCCTGGCGATCGACGCAAAAGATGGCGTCGGCGGTCGAATCGATCAGCAGACGCAGATCGTCCTGAACACCTCGCAAGGCGGCCTGGGCGCCTTCCCGCTCAGTGATGTCGATGAAGGTGATCACGACGCCGTCGATGACGTTGTCGACCCGGCGATAGGGCCGGATACGCATGATGAAAGTCATACCCGCCCCGACCAGTGACACCTGCTGCTCGATCACGGTGAGCTTGCGGATCACGGTGCGGACATCGCGCTTGAGGTCCGCGTAGCTGAGCAGGGTGACGATTTCGGTGATCGGCCGGCCGACGTCGCTCACCCGCAGCGGGAATATGTCGGTGATGCCGGGTGTGAAGCTCTTGATCAGGAGTTGATCGTCGAGGAAGATCGTCGCGATTTCCGTGCTGTCGAGCAGGTTGACCAGGTCGCTGTTCAGCGTGGTCAGGAGCTCGTTCTTCGAGCCCATCTCAGCATTGATTGTATGAAGCTCTTCGTTGACGGATTGAATTTCCTCCTTGGCGGTCTCCAACTCTTCGTTCGCGGACTGCAATTCCTCATTAACCGACTGGTATTCCTCGTTTGAGGACCTCATCTCCTCATTAACGACCTCGGCTTCGTCTATCGAAGACTGAAGCTGGAACCGGGTGGTACGCAACTCCTGCTCAAGGGCCTGCATGGCGTCGGCGGGCGCCTCATTGGATTTTCGACCCCTCCCACCCATCGAGGCCGGCCCGTTGTCCTGGAAACCCAACACGAACACGCCGTTCTTCCGGCTCGTCTTGGCGCCATGGTCGGGCATAGGCTCGACGATCAGCGTGATGAGACGGGCCTTCCCCTCAACACGGACGGCGATATTTTCATGCAGCGCCGGGCGACCGGAGAGTTCGGCTTCTTGCAGCGCTGCCCGCACGGCCGGGCGCAGATTTTTGCGCAGAATATTGAAGAGATTGAAGCTCGGAGCACCTGCGGACGGCTCAAGGTAGGCGCCCACATCTCCGCCGGAGAATCGCACGATCAGATGATCCCGATCCACAACGATATGTGGCGGCGAGTACTTCTCCATGAGACGGCGTGCATCACTGTCAATGCGTTCGGAAGGGCCCGATCCTACCGCGCCCGTAGCTGGGAGCGGCTTGGTCCGGCGAGCCGGCGAGAGGTCGGGCAAGGACGGCCCGTCGATGACCTTGCGCGTGAAAATCCTGTGCTTCTTGTCGGCGACCCCGAAGAGTTTCGCGCTGCGGGTCACAGTTTCCGAGGAGCCCAGGAACAGGGTCGCTCCGGGGTTCAGCGCATAGTGAAAGGTACGCATCACCCGGTCCTGCGCCTCGGGGTCGAGATAGATCAGCAGATTGCGACATGAGATGAGATCGAGCTTGGAGAACGGGGGGTCCTTGATCAGGCTGTGGATTGAGAAGAGACACATCTCGCGGATTTCCGGGACGATGCTGTAGCCGTCGCCTTCCGGGACAAACCATCGCTCAAGCCGTTCCGGTGACACGCCGACCATGGGCTTGGCGTATCGACCGAGTCTCGCGACAACGATGGACCGTTCATCGATGTCGGTGCCGAAGATCTGGACCTTGGGCGTGGGCCCGCGACTATCCATGGCCTCGCGCAGGAGCATGGCAAGCGTGAAAACCTCCTGCCCGGTAGCGCAGCCGGGAACCCAGATCCGGATCAGATCATCCGCCCCTTTGCCCCTAACCAGGCCGGCCAATACGCTGGCCCCCAACGCCTCGAAGGCGGCTGGGTCACGGAAGAACTGGGTCACTCCGATCAGGAGTTCCAGGAACAGGACATCCAGTTCCTGGGGCTGTTCCCGCAGGCGCGCCACGTAAGCCTCCGGCGTGGCGATCTGCAGCACCTGCATCCGCCGCTGCATCCGGCGAACGAAGGTCTTTTCCTTGTAGGACCGGAAATCATGCCCGCAGCGCGCTTGCAGCAGCGAACAGATCGCCGCCAAATGCCCACCGGCGTCCTGGCGGGTGCCCTCAGGGTCTTTGGTCTCCGCCACGCCGCGCAGGTGCTTCAGGTAGGCTACCAGTTTCGCCGGCATCGCCTCCACCGGCAGGATCTCATCGACCTGGCCCGTAGATGTCGCGCTAAGCGGCATGCCTGGCTTGGCGTGGTGGTCGAACTCGGCTTGCGCCAAGGTCAAACCGCCATTTTCCTTGATGGCCGCCGCCCCCAGGGTGCCGTCGCTGCCAGTGCCCGACAGAATGACGCAGACCGCATTCTCGCGCTGATCCTCGGCCAGGGACACGAAAAAGGTGTCGATGGGGCGTCGGCTTACCCGTGGCGGAGCCGGCTGCTCCAGGCGCAGTCGCCCTGCTTGAACGGTCAAGGTGGCGTTGGGCGGGATGACAAAGACCCGGTTCGCCTGAATCTCCAGACCATCAGCCGCTTCGATCACCGGCATTTTGGTCGATGCGCCCAGCAGGTCGACCAGCATGCTTTTGTGATCAGGGGCCAGATGCTGCACCAGCACGAACGCCATGCCGGTATCGGCGGGCATGTGGGTGAAGAATGTTCGGAAGGCTTCAAGACCGCCCGCAGAGGCGCCGATGCCGACGATCAGCGGCAATAGAACCCTCGGCCGGGGGGCGACCTTCGGGCCGGGGCCAGCGGCTTTGGGCAGACCCTGGATAGCCTCATCTGCCATGGCATTTTTGCTTTCGCGCACTGTAGCCTGATCAGGCATTTAGCTACCATAGGCCTTCAAAAGCACGCCGGTCGACAGGTGCTGGATTCGATCCGACTTCGCTGACAGACGACCAGCCAGCAAGCGGACCGCCCGCTATGGTGGATTTGCCCCTTTCAGCGGCCGACCTATGAGGCCACCGAACGTCCTCTTCCGGTAGCGTCAATCCATCAGTTTTCGAACAGATCCCGGCTGTCGGCCGGACGTCCTTTCCTTCGAGATTAAGCCTTACCTCGAACGAGGGCGCGCCAGGCGTGGGGAAATCTTTCGTCGCACGACGGTTTGCAAGACGATATCGTTATGGAGGACGATATTAAGTCAGATGCGGTTGATGTTGGATGACGTAGAGAACGTCCAGTTCCACCAATTACTATATGGGCTTCGGCGGCGTTCGTCCGCGCCGCTTGGCTATTTGCGATATTCGCGCGCAAATAAGGCTACTTCGGACTCGTTCAGCGCTGCCTTTCGTTCAGCTTCGCAAGCTCGTCACGCGACACCGACAAGCCTCTAAGGCAGGTCTGGTGCTGAAAACGAGGCTGAACCCGGCGACTGCCATATCCCCGCAGCGTCCGATTCCGGAACGAAAAAAGAACATTGCGTCTCGGAACAAAGCGTGTACGTTTGCCTGGTGCGGGGCGTTCCCGGTTTTTGACGGGGGGTTCTCGGACATGGGCTCGAAGAATCGTGGGATAGGGACGCCTTCAATGACTCAACCGGTGTTACGGCTCGTGGGACGCGACGGAGCAGACAAGCAGAGGGCGTTGGAAGCGGCGCTCGCACAGATCGACCGGGCCTTCGGCAAGGGCTCGGTGATGAAGCTGGGCGACAAGGGCAAGATCGTCGAGATCGAATCGATCTCCACCGGCTCGCTCGGACTCGATCTGGCGCTGGGCATCGGCGGCCTGCCCAAGGGCCGGGTGGTCGAGGTCTATGGACCGGAAAGCTCCGGCAAGACCACGCTCGCCCTGCACGTCGTCGCCGAGGTGCAGAAAGAGGGCGGCACCGCCGCCTTCATCGACGCCGAACACGCGCTCGATCCGTCCTATGCCCACAAGCTGGGGGTCAATCTCGACGACCTTTTGGTCTCGCAGCCCGATACCGGGGAACAGGCGCTTGAGATCACCGACACCCTGGTGCGCTCGGGCGCGGTGGACGTGATCGTCATCGACTCGGTGGCCGCGCTCACCCCGCGCGCCGAAATCGAGGGCGAGATGGGCGACAGCCTGCCCGGCCTGCAGGCCCGGCTGATGAGCCAGGCGCTGCGCAAGCTCACCGCCTCGATCTCCAAGTCCGGCACCCTGGTCATCTTCATCAACCAGATCCGCATGAAGATCGGCGTCATGTACGGCAGCCCGGAGACCACCACCGGCGGCAATGCGCTGAAATTCTATGCCTCGGTGCGGCTCGACATCCGCCGCATCGGCTCGGTCAAGCTGCGCGACGAGATCGTCGGCAACAACGTCCGGGTCAAGGTGGTCAAGAACAAGGTCGCCCCGCCGTTCCGCGAGGTCGAGTTCGACATCATGTACGGCCAGGGCATCTCCAAGCTGGGCGAGATCATCGACCTGGGCGTCAAGGCCGGCGTGGTCGAGAAGTCCGGTTCCTGGTTCTCCTACAACAGCCAGCGCATCGGCCAGGGCCGCGACAATGCGCGCGAGTTCCTCAAGGCCAATCCGGACATGGCCGACGAAATCGAAAAGGCGGTGCGCAGCAATGCCGGCGTCATCGTCGAGGAACTTCTGGTCGGCCCGAGCGCCGAAGAAGACGAATAGCAAGCAACGCTGCACCGTTCCCCTGGCCCCCTATGGGGCGGTGTAAGGGAGGGGTGTCGCGCCGGCTCTCCAGCTCGTTCTCCCCAACGTGCTGGAAGAGATCGCCCGTCCCGGCGCCCACCTCATCCCCAACCCCTTCCCCGTCATGGGGAAGGGGTTTTGAGTCGCCCATCGATCCAGCGAAGCCAGCTTTGTTTCAGGTCGGGATTGAAACCCAGCTTGGCTAAGCGACGCGGCGTTTCTATATGGACGCGCCATGCCCAGCCTGAACTCCATCCGAAGCGACTTCCTGACCTATTTCACGGATCGCGACCACAAGCTGATCGCCTCTGCGCCCCTGGTGCCGCAGAGCGATCCCAGCCTGATGTTCGTCAACGCCGGGATGGTGCCGTTCAAGAACGTCTTCACCGGCGCCGAGCGGCCGCCCGCGCCGCGGGCGACCTCGGCGCAGAAATGCGTGCGCGCCGGCGGCAAGCACAACGACCTGGACAACGTTGGCTACACCGGCCGCCACCAGACCTTCTTCGAGATGCTGGGGAACTTCTCGTTCGGCGACTATTTCAAGGAAGGCGCGATCGAACTCGCCTGGGAGATGGTCAACAAGAACCTGGGCCTGCCCCGGGACCGGCTGGTGGTCACGATCCATCCTCAGGACGAGGACGCCGCCGACCTGTGGAAGAAGATCGCCGGCTTCAGCGACTCGAGCATCATCCGCCTGGAAGAGAACTTCTGGTCGATGGGCGATACCGGGCCGACCGGCACCAATACCGAGATCTTCTACGACCACGGCGACACCGTGCCCGGCGGCCCGCCCGGCAGCCCCGAAGAGGACGGTGACCGCTTCCCCGAGATCTGGAACCTGGTCTTCATGCAGTGGGAGCGGTTCGCCGATGGCTCGCAAAAGGATCTGCCCAAGCCGCAGATCGACACCGGCATGGGCCTGGAGCGGGTGACCACCGTCCTGCAGGGCGTCACCACCAACTACGACATCGACCTGTTCAAGACCCTGATTGAGGCCAGCGTCGACCTGACCGGCAAGAAGGCTGAGGGCGAACAGCGCTTCTCCCACCGCATCATCGCCGACCATCTGCGCGCCTCGGCCTTCCTGATCGCCGATGGCGTCTCGCCCTCCAACGAAGGCCGCGGCTATGTGCTGCGCCGGATCATGCGCCGCGCCATGCGCCACGCGCACCTGCTTGGCGCGGCCGACCCGCTGATGTGGCGGCTGACGCCCACCCTGGTCGACCAGATGGGCCAGGCCTATCCGGAACTGGCCCGCGCCAAGGCCACCATCGAGGACACGCTGCGCCAGGAGGAGGAACGCTTCCGCCGCACGCTCGGCCGCGGCATGGCGCTGCTGGACGAGGCGACGGCCGGCCTGAGACGAGGCGACGTGCTCTCCGGCGAGACCGCCTTCAAGCTCTCAGACACCTACGGCTTTCCGCTCGACCTGACCGAGGACGCCATCCGCGCCCGCGGCCTCGGCGTCGACCACGCCGGCTATGACGCGGCCATGGAGCGCCAGCGCACCATGGCGCGGGAGAACTGGACCGGGTCCGGCCAGACCGCCCAGACCGCCGAATGGCTGGCGTTGCGCGAACGCCTGGGCGCCACCGCCTTCACCGGCTACGACCATGTCGACGACACCGGCAAGCTTCTGGCCCTGGTCGCCGATGGCGCCGCGATCGAAACGGCCAAGGTCGGCCAGACCGTCCAGGCCCTGTTCGACCGCACCCCCTTCTATGCCGAAAGCGGCGGCCAGGCCGGCGACCATGGCGAAGCGTCGTGGCCCGGCGGCCGGGCGGTGGTGCTCGACACCCAGAAGCTGGCCGGCGACCTGCACGTCCATACCCTGAAGCTTACCGAAGGCAGCCTGGCGGCCGGCGCGGCGGTGCTGCTCAGCGTCGATCCGGAGCGGCGCCTGCGCACCCGCGCCAACCATTCCGCCGCCCACCTGGTGCACGCGGCGCTGGGCCATGTGCTGGGCCCGCACGTGGCGCAGAAGGGCCAGCTGGTCGACGCCGAGCGCATGCGCTTCGACTTCGCCCATTCCGGCCCGCTGACCGACGACGAACTCGACCGCATCGAGGCGGAGGTGAACGCGGTGATCCGCCAAAACCTGCCGGCCAGGACCGAGGAGATGGCGCCCGAGGCGGCCATCGCCGCTGGCGCCGTGGCCCTGTTCGGCGAGAAGTACGGCGACCGGGTCCGGGTGCTCGAACTCGGGCATGACCTGGTCCCTGGCAGCGACAAGGCCTATTCGGTCGAACTGTGCGGCGGCACCCACGTTTCGCGCACCGGCGACATCGCGCTGTTCAAGATCATCGCCGAGGGCGGGGTGGCCGCCGGCATCCGCCGCATCGAGGCCCTGACCGGCGAGCCGGCCAGGCGCTGGCTGCTCGACCAGGCGGCGGTGGCCAAGGGCCTGGCCGACCAGTTCAAGGTCCCGGTGGCCGAGGTGACCGCGCGCGTCGAGGCGACAGTCGCCGAGCGGCGCAGGTTCGAACGGGAACTGGCCGAGGCGCGCCAGAAGCTGGCCATGGGGGGCGGCGGCGGCACAGCCGCGGCGGCCGAGACCGTGGCCGGCGTGCAGTTCGACGGCCGCGTGGTCGAGGGGGTCTCGGCCAAGGACATGCGACCGCTGGTCGATGAGGCGCGCAAGCGGCTGGGCCAGAACGGCGTCGTCGCCTATGCGGCGGTCAACGAGGGCAAGGCGGCGATCACCATCGCCATCACCCCCGACCTGGTCGGCCGCTTCGACGCCGCCGTGCTGGCGCGCGCCGCGGTGGCGGCCATGGGCGGCCAGGGCGCCGGCGGCAAACCCGACTTCGCCCAGGGCGGCGCCCCCGACGGCGCCAAGGCCGCCGACGGCGTGGCCGCGGTCAAGGCGGCGCTAGCCGGCTGAGCGCCATGCGAACGCTCGAAATCCGGCGCCACGGCGCTCGCAAAGAGGGCGGCGGCTCGCAGTTGTCGCAAGCCGGCGTCGATCAGGCCCGGCGCCTCGGAGGGTCGATGGGTCCCTTCGCCCGCGTCGCGACCAGCGTGGTCCCGCGCGCTCGCGAAACCGCGATCGCCATGGGCTTCGCGGTCGACTACGAGATCGTCACCCTGATCTCGGAAGACGCCATGGCCGCCGAGTTCGAGGACAATCAGTGGTGGCTGACGCCGCAGCCATTCGCGGCCCTGGCCAAGGTCGTCAAGGCCGGCGGGCCGACTTATCTCTACGCCAACGGCATCGTTGCCCTGTGACGCGACATGATGACCGCGCTGGCCGACGGCTCCGCCGGCTTGGTGATCGGCCATTCGGGCCAGATCGAGGCCGCCCTGGTCGCCTGCTTCCCCCAGGCCGACCACGCCGCCTGGGGTGATACGTTCGGCCATTGCGAAGGCGCGCGCCTGACCTTCGACGGCGAACCGGCGCGCTTTACCGAGGTCGCGTTCCTGAGGACGAGCGCCGTCTAGCCTTTGGCCGCCAAGTGGTTGCGAAGCCAGCCGGTGATCTGCAGCCAGCCCTCCCTGGCGTCCGAAGCCTCGGCGGCGTCGGCGAAGCCGAAATTGCGCAGGCGCAGCAAGGTCCCGCCGTCCGCGACCTCGAACCTCATGTCGATGGTGGTCTCGGCTTCCGGCGACCAGCTGGCGCGCCAGGTCCAGACCAGCCGGTCGGGGACGCTGACCGTCAGATAGCGGCCCTCGGCGCTGAAGGTTTGGCCGTCGTCGCCCGCGAAGTCGGCGCGCCAGCCGCCGTCGGTTCGCAGGTCGGCGCTCCAGCCTGTGGTTCGATAGACGCCGGCCTCGCCCCACCAGGCGGTGACCGCTTCGGGCGAGGTCCAGGCCCGAAACGCCGCCTCCGGCGCACAGGACAGGGCGATCTCTAGTTCGATGGCCTGATCGGCCATGCTCAGCCCGCGACGTGGAACAGGCAGATCTTGTTGCCGGCCGGATCGCGCACATAGGCGCCGTAGAAGCTGGTCCCTTCCGGTGGCCGCATGCCGGGCGCCCCTTCGTCGGTTCCACCATTGGCCAGGCCGGCGGCATGGGCGGCCTGCACCGCGTCTTTAGACGGCGCCACAAAGGCGATCATGATCCCGTTGCCGCCGCGCGCCGGCTGGCCGTCGAACGGCTTGCAGAGGCCCACGTCGCCTTCGCCGTCCTTGGACCCATAAAAGGCCCAGCCATTGTCGAAGGATTTGCGCTCACAGCCGACCGCGCCCAGCACCGCGTCGTAGAAAGGCAGGGCGGTGTCGAAGTCGTCGGTTCCTATAGTCACATAGCCGATCATTGTTTGCTCCCGCGAATATCCCCCGCGAGCATATCAGTTTTTCAGAACGAAGCAA
This sequence comes from Caulobacteraceae bacterium, assembly GCA_041691315.1. Taxonomy (GTDB): domain Bacteria; phylum Pseudomonadota; class Alphaproteobacteria; order Caulobacterales; family Caulobacteraceae; genus Poindextera. Next base: position 10,495 of record JBEPUW010000044.1, read on the forward strand.
GAACGAGACTTTCGTTTCGTCGGACTGCCATAAAGGCGGACTGAAAGTTGCCGCCAAGCGGAACGGCCAACTTTAATCCGCTCATCCCCGCGAAGGCGGGGACCCAGGCTTTTTGTCTGAAGGCCATGAGATTCTGAGAGTCCGCATGTTTTGACACAAAGCACACCAAGAAGAGTAAGGGTCAGCGCTGACCCTTGGTGTCCTTCGTGTACTTTGTGGTGAAGGCTGAGGTCCCTCTTGCGCGGGCCCAGCCAAAAAAGCCTGGGTCCCCGCCTTCGCGGGGATGAGCGGTATACGGATGGCTTGCGCTTAGACCGTGCCCAGCGCCTTGGCCAGATTGTCGGCCACCTTGTCGATGAAGCCTTCGGTGGTCAGCCAGCCCTGGTGGTCGCCGACCAGCAGCGCCAGGTCCTTGGTCATCGAGCCTGATTCCACCGTGTCGACGCAGACCTTTTCCAGGGTCTCGGAATAGTGTTCCAGGTCCGAATTGCCGTCGAGCTTGGCCCGGTGCTTCAGACCTTGGGTCCAGGCGAAAATCGAGGCGATGGAGTTGGTCGAGGTGGCCTCGCCGCGCTGGAACTGGCGGAAGTGGCGGGTGACGGTGCCGTGGGCGGCCTCGGCCTCCATGATCGACCCGTCCGGGGTGACCAGCACCGAGGTCATCAGGCCGAGCGACCCATAGCCCTGCGCCACCGAGTCCGACTGCACGTCGCCGTCGTAGTTCTTGCAGGCCCAGACATAGCCGCCCGACCATTTCAGCGAGGCGGCGACCATGTCGTCGATCAGCCGGTGTTCGTAGGTGATGCCGGCGGCCTTGAACTTGTCGGCGTATTCGGCGTCGAAAATCTCCTGGAACAGGTCCTTGAAGCGGCCGTCATAGACCTTGAGGATGGTGTTCTTGGTCGACAGATAGACCGGGAACCGCCGCGCCAGCGCATAGGTGAAGGTGGCGTGGGCGAAATCGCGGATCGACTGGTCCAGGTTGAACATGCCCATGGCGACGCCCGAGGCCGGGAAGTCGAACACCTCGCGCTCGATCACCTGGCCGTCCTCGCCGTCAAAGCGCAGGGTCAGCTTGCCCTTGCCGGGGACCAGAAAGTCGGTGGCGCGATACTGGTCGCCATAGGCGTGGCGGCCGATGATGATCGGTTCGGTCCAGCCCGGGATCAGCCGCGGCACGTTCTTGCAGATGATCGGTTCACGGAAGATCACCCCACCCAGGATGTTGCGGATGGTGCCGTTCGGTGACTTCCACATCTGTTTGAGGTTGAATTCCTTCACCCGTGCGGCGTCCGGGGTGATGGTCGCGCACTTGATGCCGACGCCCAACCGCTTGATCGCCTCGGCGGCGTCGATGGTCACCTGGTCGTCGGTGGCGTCGCGGTGTTCCATGCCCAGGTCGTAATATTCGATCGGCAGGTCGAGGAAGGGGAAGATCAGCTTGTCCTTGATCATCTTCCAGATGATCCGGGTCATCTCATCGCCGTCGAGGTCCGCGACGGGATTGGCGACTTTGATCTTGGCCATGCGGACTCCGACAAAACGGCCTTGGGGGCTTGGAAAAATCGAGCCCCGCTATAGACGCTCGCCGCCTGGGACGAAACCCGCTATTGCGGCGCGATGAGCGAGACGCTCCGCGCCCCCAGCGTCATCCTGGACCGGCCGCAGCTGGCGGAAAACATCGGCGCGGTGGCCCGGGTGATGGCCAATTTCGGCCTCGCCGACCTGCGCCTGGTGGCGCCGCGCGACGGCTGGCCGCAGACGCGCGCCTGGGCCAGCGCCTCGGGCGCCGACTGGCCGCTGGACGGCGCCCGGGTCTTTGCGACCATCGCCGAGGCCACCGCCGACCTGCACCGCGTCTATGCAACCACCGCCCGGCCACGCGAGGCCAGGCTGCCGATCATCACGCCGCGCGAGGCGGCCGGCGAACTGCACGCCGCGGCGGCTGGGCGGCTGGCGACCGGCCTTTTGTTCGGGGCCGAGCGGGCGGGGCTGGAGACGGTGGATATCGCCTTTTGCCAGGCGATCGTGACCATTCCGATCGACCCGAAGTTCCGCTCGCTGAACCTGGCCCAGGCGGTGGCGATCACTGGCTATGAGTGGCGCGCCACCATCGACGCGGGCGCGCCGGCCGCCTTCACCGACACCGCCGAGCCGGCCGACCAGGCCGAGGTCGCCGGCTTCTATGCGCACCTCGAGACGGAACTGGAGGCGGCGGGCTTTTTCTTCCCGCCGGAAAAGACCCCGTCGATGGTGCGCAATCTGCGCTCGATCTTTTCGCGCGCCCGCCTCTCCACCCAGGAAGCCCGCACCCTGCGGGGCGTCGTCACCGCGCTCACCAAGGGCCGCGGCCGCGTCCTGGCCCGGCTGGCGCGCGAGCGGGCGGCGAAGGAGGAAGGCTGAGCGCCCTCTTTTTCCGTCATGGCCCGGTTTATCCGGGCCACCCATGAACGGTGAGTGTTCACGGATCTCCCGCATTCCGCCGCTGCGCGGCTCCAGCGGGCGATGACGGTTTTTTATGCGTTCTCGCCCCGGATGAACGGCAGTGCTGTGCCCCAGGCGTCGAAGATGGCGGCATGGCCGGCGGCGCGGAACAGGGTCTCGATCTTGCCGAAAATCTCGCGTAGCAGGTCGGGGTCGGCGGCCTCCAGGATCGCCAGCAGCTTGGTGAGGAAGACGTCCGCCGGCCAGGGCAACCGGCCCAGCGGCCAGGTCTGCAGCTCCCACTCCAGGTATTTGTGAAACGGCCGCAGCCGGCCGTCGTGCAGGGCGAAGAGGGCGTCGAGCAGCGGCGGAACCTGCTCGGCCGCCTCCAGCCTGGCTGCGATTGGGCGGCCGTCTCGGGCGTTCTTCAGTGCGCGGTAGACCTGGTTCACATAGTGGTCGAGCGAGGCGTCGATGAAGGTGGCGCACGCATCGGGCGGCACACAGGCCTTGGCGTCCACGATCGCCTGGACCTCGCCGGTCTTGTCGATGTCGACGCGAACATGGGCGAAGCTGTAGCGATCCCACGCATCCGGTCCGCCCCATGCGGCATAGGCGCGAAGCTCATCCAGCGTTGAGACGACACAGTCGAGGTCGCTTTGGCAGAGCTGCTGGAAGCGGGCGCGATAGTCGTCCACGACCGCATCGGCGATGATCATCAGGCAGTCATGGTCGGAATGGGCGGTGGCCTGGCCCTTGCCGCGCGAGCCGCTCAGCCAGAAGGCCAGGATGTTTGGGTCCTCGACGGCGAGCGCGTGCAGTTCGTCGAAGGTCACTCAGCCGGCTCCGAGCAGGCGGACGAAGGACTCGCGCACGCCGCGGTCCAGCTCGGCGCGATAGGGCTCGAAGGCGGCGTCGCCGGGCGCGATCTGGCCGAAGCGGACGTCCGGCGCGCTCTTCATCGGCACGAAAGCGATCGGGGCGGCGACCGGGGTCAGCCGCCCGCCGGCGCCTGACTGCAGCGTGCTCAGCAGGCCGTACATCTGGCCGGTGATGGTGGCGCGGCCGAGCGTGATCAGGCGGAACTGGCCGTGGTCGTTGGTCACCAGATAGATGTGCCCCGACTGGTTGGGCAGCGAGACCTGGCCGGACTGGGTGAAGGCCGCGTCGAGCCGCGCCGCCTCGTGGAAGGTCAGGCAGGAGGCGCCCGCGTCCCAGGCGATCTCGGTGCGATAGGCATAGATGGCCGCTGCGTCTTCGAAGGAGGGCCTGAGCGTCAGGTAATCGCCCTCCAGCCAGGCCACCGCCGCGCGCGAATAGGCGCCCAGACCGTCGGGCGCCTGGCCGCTCGGCGTCGGCGCGGCGGGTCTTAGCGGCGCGCCAAGCGCCTGCTCCAGCCGGATCAGGGTGGCCAGGGTGAACGGCCGCCGGCCGGCCAGGGCCTTTTCCAGGGTCGAGATGCTGATGCGGGCGTCGTCGGCCAGCCGCTGGCGCGAGATGCGCCGGCGCGCCAGCTCTTCGCGCACGCGGGTGGCGATGCGCCGGCTCTGGTCGTCGGGAAGATCGGTGTCGGCCGCCTGACTCAAGCGTCGTTTCCTCACGAATCCGCACAGCTGCGCACGTTGCCGCACCGCCTGGCGCCCGGCAAGGCGGCCGTTGCCGGGAAAGGCGAATGATCACGCTCGCGGCCAAGCTGTAAGTCTCGCAAGATCGCTCTCGGGAGACTCACCCGATGCGACCATCCGCCCTGGCATTCGTCGTCGCGGCCCTCGTCTGGGCCGCGTGCGCCGCCCCGGCGCGCGCCCAGCCGGCGCTGGTGCTCTGGGCCTGGGAGCGGCCGGAAGACCTGCGCGGCGCCGGGCCGAACGTCGAGGTCGCCGCCGTGGTCGGTTTCGTGCAGCTGACCGGCGCCGGCCTCTGGGCGCGCGGGCGGCGTTTTCCTTTGCGGACCGCGCCGGGTGCGCGGCGCACGGCGGTGGTGCATGTGCAGATCGACCCGTCACAGCCGCTGGCCTGGACCCTGGCGCTCAGGGCGCGCACGGCCCAGACAGTGCTCGCCTATGCCCGCACGCCCGGCTTCCAGGCGGTGCAGATCGACTTCGAGGTGAAGGAATCCCAACGCCAGGTGCTGCTCGACCTGGTGCACGACGTCCGCGCCGGGCTTGGGCAGGGCGTGCCGCTGTCGATGAACGCGCTGGCCTCCTGGTGCGAGACCGAGACCTGGGTCAATGCCGCCGAGGTCGACGAGATCGTGCCCATGGTCTTCCGTATGGGACCGGACGGCGAACGGCTGAAGGCCGGGCTGGCCGCCGGCGAGGACTTCGCCGATCCGCGCTGCCGCACCGCCATCGGCATTTCCACCGACACCCCGCTCGCCCGCATACCCGGCGGCCGGCGCGTCTATGTCTTCAACCCGCACAGCTGGACCCCGGCCGACATCGCCGGCGCCTTGAGGACCCGACCATGACCTCGCCCAAGCTTCGCGCCGTCCTGGCCGGCGTGCTGGTCTTCGCCATGGGTCTGTATGGCCCGGTCGAGGCCTGCGGGCCTCCGCCCGACGGCCCCTCCTACATCGACGCCTTCGGCGGCCAGACAGCCGACCTGAACGCCTTCTATGACGGCCGCGTCGGCGTGGTGATGGCGCAGTCGCCGCGCGCGCGGCTGTTCATGGCCTGGCGACTGCTGCACGGACTGCCGGTCGGCCGGGCGGCCGGGCCGGGACTGTCCGTGCCGTGCTGCGACAACCCCGACGCCAACACCTGGGACCAGTCGCAGACCTGGACCACGGCGCGGGCGACCGTGACCGGCGCGTCAGCGCTGACCGACACCATCCAGACCGAACGGCGTATCGCCGACGACGCCACGGTCCTCAACTGTTTCGGCCCCGCCTTCGCCAACGCGGCGGCGACGCTGCGGGATCGCATCAAGACCTACGGCGCGGCGTCGCCCTGGGTGAAGGCCTGGGTCGACGGCCAGGACGCGGTGTTTCAGGGCTGCAGCAAGAGCGGCGTGCCGATGCCGGCGCTGGACTCCGCCGCACCCGCCTGGCTTCGGGCCGACCACGCCTATCAGGCGGCGGCGCTGGCCCTCTACCAGGGCGACAACGCCGGCGCGGCGGCAGACTTCGCCGCCATCGGCCGCGACGCCAAGTCGCCTTGGCGGCCGATGGCGCCCTACCTCACCGCCCGCGCCCTGGTCCGCCAGGCCCTGGCGACCAAGACGCCCAAGGCCTTCGCCGACGCCCACGCCGCCATCGCCGCCCTGGCCAAAGCCCGAGCCGGGACCTTCGCCCAGGACCAGGCCGCGCCGCTGAACATGATCGTCAGCGAGCGCGAGACTCCGACCAAGGTCGCCGCCGCGCTGAACGCGAAGCTGTCCGGCCCGACCCTGCGCGACGACGCGGCTGTGGACTTCCGCGACTATGTCGACCTGAACGGTAAGGCCGCCCAGCCGCCGCAGATTCTCGACTGGATCGCCACCATGAAGGGCGAAACGCGGGGCGCGCCCGCCGTTGCACAGGACGCCACCGGCGCCGACCTGGCGACCGCTCGCAGCCGCGCCACCGCCTATTGCCTGGCCCACGCCCGGGCGCAGTGGGCCGCGACCCACGACCCCGCCTGGCTGGTTGCGGCCATGAGCCTGGCCAGTCCTTCCGATTCCGCGGCGGCGTCCCTGGTCAGGGCCGCAGCAGGCGTCCCCGCGAACTCGCCGGCGACGGTCAGCCTGGCCTACAACACCGTCCGGCTGTCCATCGCCAGCGCACCGCAGGGCCAGACCCGCGCGGCGCTCGACGCCATGCTGGCGCGTCGCGACCTGTCGGCCAGCGACCGCAACCTGTTAACCGCCGAGCGGATGCAGGTGGCCGAAAGCCCGGCCGCCTTCGCGCGCCTGGCCTTGCGCCCCAGGGTCTGCGCCGACGACACCGGCGCCGATGGCTGCGTGCGCGGCCGGTTCAACGACGAGCAGCAACCCAGCAACATCTATGACGCGGACGACAAGGTGGGCCTCGGCCCCGATGCGCGCGCCCTGATCGACCGGCTGCCGTTGGCCCAGCGCGCCGCCATGGTCAGCGACCCCAGCCTGCCGGCCACCTTGCGGCTGGACATCGCTCTGACCAGCTGGACGCGGGCGGTGCTGATGCAGGACAACGCGCAGATCGACGCGCTGGCGCTGAAGCTTCAGACCCTTATGCCGTCCCTGGCGTCCGACTGGTTGCGGGTGGTCAAGACGGCGCCGGGGCCCGACAAGCGGTTCGCCGAGTTCTTCGTCTTCGCCCGGGTTCCGGGCATGGCCACCGACCTGGAGTCCTATACCCGGCCGGTCGGGGCCAGGATCGCCGACTTCCAGGGCGCCTGGTACGACTGGATGATCCTGCCGGCGGGGTCGACCAAGGGCAATTCCGCGCCACCCTGCCTGGAGGCCTACACGCCGGACGGCAGTTGCGACGCTGGCGCCGACACCAGCGACGCGACTCTATGGGCGACCAGCGACGTCGTCTGCCTGACCTATTGCGGGCAGGGCGCCTTCCCGCTGCGCCGCCCGGACTTCGCCGCCGCCGTGGTCGCCCGCGCCGCCCTCGAGCGCAAGGCCCTGGCCCAGCCCTACTCGGACGGCGATACCCTGGGCGCCTCGGTCTGGGACGAGGTGCTGGCCTATGCCGGCGCCCACCCGACCGACGCCCGCTCGCCCGAGGCCCTGTACTGGCTGGTCCACATCACCCGCTATGGCCACAGCCATAACCACCTGAGCCACAAGGCCTTCGATGTCCTGCACAAGCGTTACCCGAACACGACCTGGGCCAAGGAGACCAAATACTATTACGACTGAGAGCGGGATCGGGCGGGGGGCTGATCGGGCCATGAAGACGGCAATCCTGCTGGCGCCGCTGGCGGCGGCGCTGATGCTCGCCGCCCAGGCCGCGGCCCAGAGCGCGCCGACCCCGGTCGATCCGAGCCCCACCGCCCAGCGGCTGGACGACTATTTCGAGCATCCGAACGGGTCCGAGACCTTCCGCGCCCTGACCGGCCGCGGCGATCCGCGGATCGAGGCCAAGTATCGGGACACCTGGGTCGACCCCAAGGCCGATGCCGACAAGGCGCTGCGCGTGCGGCTCTTTCCGGCCGCCAAGGGCCAGGACTATTTCAATACCGACGAGTGCCGGATCGACTACCCCATCGCAATCTTGCGCGCCCGGATCGCCAACCTCGGCGACAACCACCCCTATGTGCTGCACTGGATCGCGCTGCAGCAGTCGGTGTTCGCCGGCTGCCTCTATGGCGCCAGCGCGCCGGCGGTGCCCGATCTGCCCAAGCCGCTGGCGACCCGGGACAAGTCCCTGGCCAGGCTGCAGAGCCAGGACCGCGCCTATCAGCTGGCCTCGCTGGCCTTCTATCGCGGCGACATCCCCGGCGCCCTGGCCGCCTTCGCCCGGATCGCGCGCAGCGCTTCGCCGCATCGCGCGGCGGCGATCTATATGGTCGCCGCCATCCGCGCCGGGACCCACACCCGCTATGCGCCGAACGCCCAGCCGCTGGTCTCGTCGGCGGAGTCGGTGAAGGAGGTCGAGGCCATCCTCGCCGACCCGCGCCTGGCCTCCATCCACCCGATCACCCGCGAACTGCTGGGCTGGATCGGCGCTACGGCCTCCGACGAGGTCGCGCGCACCGCCCAGGTCCGCGCCACCCTGGCCGATCTGGAGGCGCCGGCGGCGGAACTGGCCGCCGATACGCAGGCCCAGACGCGCTATGCCCTGGCCCGCACCGACATCGACCGGCTGCATTACGCCAGCCTGCGCCAGGACCCGTCCTGGTGGCTGCAGGGCGGCCCGCCGCCGGACTACACCGCCAGCCGCGCCATGATGGTCGCGGCCACGACCGATCCCATGGCCGCCTGGCTGCTCTTCCCCGCATCCTACGCTCAGGGCCATCCCTGGGCGCTGTTCGATCAGGAGCCGCCGCGCGGCTGGCGGCCCCTGGCGACCTATGCGCAGACGGCGGCGACCAAGGGCGACGATCCGGTGAGTTTCGCCTGGACCCGCGTCGCGCACGCCATTTCAACGACCTATGACCCGACCCTCTGGGCAGGGGTCGAGGCCGAGCAGGCCAAGGCGCGGGCCGGCGACGAAGCCTCGCTGGCCGCGCTGTCGTTCGACGTCTACCACCAGGTCCGCCTGGCGCTGAGCGGCGCAACACCGCCCGATCCGGCCGGGCTCGACGCGGCCATCGCCCACCTGAGCGCCTTTCCGTTCAAGGATTCGGAAGTCTATGTCGCGGCCCGCCACGACGGGCTGCAGTACCTGATGACGGTCGGCCGCATCGCCGAGGCGCGGCGTTGGCGCGACGAGGTGGCCGCGCCGCCGAACGTCTCCTCGACCAACCAATATGACGACGCCGGCCTGTTACAGATCCTGGCCGAGGACGAGCCGCATCTGGTCGCCGCGCTCACGACCACCAGCGCCGGCGATGCGCTGGCCATCCAGAACAACCTCTCCATCGGTGAACTGACCCGGCTGGCGCGGCGCAGCGATACGCCGGAGGTGCTCAGGGCCAAGTTCGCTCGCGTCGCCTGGGCGCGCACCTATGCGCTGGGCCGACCGGTCGATCCTGGCCTCGACAAGCTCATGCGCGATCTGAATCCGCTGATGACCAAGGGCTGGACCTCGCGGCCGGGCCAGACGGTGCGGCCGGCCGACCGTCGCGCCTTGCTCGACGTGCTGGGTTCGCCGGGCGTCAATATCCTGATCGTCGACACCGACCGCGACACCGAGCCGCCGGCGGATTCGGCCGGGGCCTACGATCAGAACCCGGGCGTCGGCGGCATCGATCTCTATAACCACGACGACGACAACTGGTGGTGCTCGTGGAAGCGGGGCCGGAACGCGGCCGACCTGAGCGGCCTGCTGCAGACCACCTTTTTCGGCTCCGACCTCAGCACTGTCAGCGGCGACGCGGCCTATGACCTGCGCGACCGCTTGCGGCCGGTGCTGGCCGCCAGCTTCGCCTTCCGCAGCCAGGATGCGGCCGAGGTCGTGGCGCTGGCCGGTATCGACTGTGCACCGAAGCTGCTAAGCGGACGGGTGCTGGACTGGGTCGGTCATCCGGGCCTGTTCGAGACCCGTGACGGCCAGGCCGAGGCGTTGGCGCTGGCGGTCAAGACCACCCATTACGGCTGCCATTCCGACGGCCCCCACGGCGTCTATTCCAAGGCGGCCTGGACGCTGCTGCACCAGAGGTTTGGGAGCACGCCCTGGGCGATCGCCACCAAGTACTGGTTCAACTGTCCGCTCGGCGGCGCGACCTGCCCGGCGGAGGACAATCCATGAGCACGCCCTGGCCGCTGTTCCGCTCCCTGGCCGGCTACAAGGCCGGCTTCATCGCGCCCGACCTGATCGCCGGGCTGACGCTGGCGGCCATCGTCATTCCCGAACAGATGGCGACGGCCCGGCTGGGCGGCCTGCCGCCGCAATACGGCTTCTTCGCCTTCATCGCCGCCAGCCTGGCCTTTCTGGTCTTCGGGTCGAACCGGTTCATGTCGGTGGGAGCCGACTCGACGATCACGCCGATCGTCTTCGGCGGACTGGTGCTGCTCGCGACGGCCGGATCGCCCCAATACATGGCCCTGGCCGCGGTGCTGGCGCTGATGGTCGGCGTCATTGTCGTGGTCGCGGGCCTGGCCAGGATGGGCTGGATCGCCGACCTGCTGTCGGTCCCGGTGACCATGGGTTTCCTCGCCGGCATCGCCATCCACATCATCGTCTCGCAGGCGCCGGCGGCCTTGGGCATCGCCGGGACCGGCGGGACCCTGCTGGAGCAGCTGGGCGCGATCTGGCAGGCCGCGCCGCGGGCCAATCTCTACGCCGTGGTCATCGCCGCCGGGGTGGCCGGGATGACGGCCGGGGCGCACCTGGTCAGCGCCCGGATTCCCGGCGCGCTGATCGGCATGGTGCTGGCGACCTGGGCGGTGCTGACCCTGGGCCTCGAGGCGCACGGGGTCCAGGTGGTGGGCGTCATCCCCGGCGGCCTGCCGCGCCTGGCCTGGCCGGCCGTGGAGCTGAGCCAGGTCTTGCAGATGCTGCCGCTGGCCCTGCTGGTCGCCTTGGTCTCGATGGTGCAGACCGGCGCGACCTCGCGGTCCTTTCCATCCGATCCGAGACAGGCGCCGGACGTCAACGGCGACTATGTCGGCCTGGGCGCCGCCAACCTGCTGGCCGGCCTGTTCGGCGCCTTTCCGGTCGACGCCAGCCCGCCAAGGACCGGCATCGTCTCCGAGAGCGGCGGCCGCTCGCAGCTGACCGGGCTCGCGGCCATCGCGGTGGTGGTTCTGCTACTGGTCTTCGGCACCGGCCTGTTGACCCACGTGCCGCATGCGGCGCTGGCGGGCGTGCTGCTGTTCGTCGCGGCGCGCATCATCCGGGTCAGGCAGATGCGGGCGGTGGCGGCGACCAGCCCGGCGGAGTTCCTGCTCATCCTGGCCACGGCGGCGGCGATCGTGGTGCTGCCGATCGAGACCGGCGTCTCCATCGGCGTGGTGCTGTCGCTGCTCTACGGCATGTGGTCGAGCGTCTCGCCGCGCAGCTATCGGCTGCACCGGGTGACCGGCACCACCGTCTGGTGGCCGACCACATCGATCGCCGGGGGCGAGACTCTGGCCGGCGTCTGCGTTATCGGATTTCAGGCGCCGTTGTCCTTCCTCAACGCTGATGTGTTTCGGCGCCTTATGTTGCACGCCATGCAGCTCCGCTCAGGCGCGGTGAAGCTCTTGGTTCTTGAAGCCACCGGCATCATCGATATCGACTTCACCGCCGCCCAGGTCTTCAAGGGCGTCATCGCCCACGCCCGCGACGCCGGCGTCATCTTCGCCGTCGCCCGGCTGGAATCCTACAACGCCCAGGTGGACTTCGACCGGCAGGGCCTGCGCCAGGCGTTGGGCGAAAACCGCCTGTTCGACAGCGTCAACGACGCCGTCACCGCCTTGGCGCCGGACGCTATGCCTGAGCCGACCCAGGCCAGAGCGGGTTGAGGAAAAGTGCGAAGCGGTTTTCCGCCCGCAACCCGCTCTAACTCTTAGTGATCGATCACGTTTATGATTTTGGATTGTTCAATCCAAAATCATCGTGATCTAGGGAACCCGCGCGGCGGACATGTCGCGGCCGCCCTGGTGCAGGACGAGGCCAGCGGGGTGGTCGCCGGGCAGGAAGCTCAGCTGGGCGTCGACGACTTTCCAGAAGAAGTCGCGCGGGCTTTCGGGGAAGATCTCGTTGGCGTTCTGGCCGCTGAGCTGGGCGAACAGGTGGTCGCCGTCACGGCTGACGGTGACGAAGACCTCCGGCGCCAACTGGTAGCGGCCGACGAGGCGTTGCAGCGCCTCGGGCGCAAGACCGATGGCGTGGCGTTCCGGCGGTGGGGCAGCGGGCGGCGGCAGGGTGGCGGTCGGTGCGCCGGTCAGGATGTGCAGGCCGATGTCGTCGGCGCCCATCACCGTCTCGGCGTTGGTCAGCACCACGACGCCTTCGCGCGTGCGGCGATTGAAGGCGATCAGGGTGTGGAAGCCGCCGGTGCCGCCGCCGTGCTGGACGATCTCGCCAGCCGGGGTGGACAGCACTTCCCAGCCAAGCGCCTGGCTGACATTCGGCGTTCCGGTCGGTCGCTGGACGCTGAGCAGCATCGCCATGTCGGCCTTCAGCGGCGGAGCGGGGTCATCCAGGTTGGCGGCTACGAAGGTCAGCAGGTCGTTGGCGGTGGAGCGCAGCGCGCCGGCCCCGGCCAGCGTCGGCAGGTCCCAGTTTTTCGCACGCCGCAGGTTGGAATCGTGGCCGACCGCCATGCGCGCGGCCTCGTCGGGCGTCAGCGTGATCGTCGTGCTGGCCATGCCTAGCGGGGTCAGGACGCGGCGTTTCACCAGGGTCTGGTAGTCCGTCCCGGCGCGGTCGGCCAAGGCGTCGCCCAACAGGCCGAATCCCAGGTTGGAATAGGCCCAGGTCGCCCCCGGATCGCGAACCAGTTGGTAGCTGCCGAGGAACCGGTACATCTGGTCCATCGTGTAGTCGGCATAAGGGTTAGCCGGGTCCTTAGGAGCCATATCGAGCGGTAGTCGCGGCAGGCCCGAGGTGTGGGTGGCGAGGTCGACCAGGGTGATCGCCTTGCCGTTGCGTTCGGGCGCCTGGACTCTGGGTGGCAGATACTTGGCGACCGGATCGTCCAGGTTCACCTCGCCGTCGCGGACCATGTCGGCCAGGACCAGGGACGTGAAGACCTTGGTGATCGAGCCGATCTCGAACTCGGTGTCGCCGTCGAGCGGCCGGCCGCCCGGCTGGTCGCTCTTGCCATAGGCGACGATGCGGCGGCCGGAGGGTCCGATCACCCCGACCACGATGCCGACGCCCTGGCGCTGCAGGTCGATGCGCTCGACCAACAACCGGCGGATCTCCGCGTCCGACGGCGCGGTCCAGTTGGCCGGAAGCGCGGTCGTTGGCGGCCGTTGCCCCGGCCAGGGCGAGGGCGCGCCGGGCGGCAGGCGTTTCAGGGTCAGCGGCAGGGTCAGGCCGCCCTGGGTGAACAGGGTGTTCAGGGTCTGGTCGTGGTCGGCGAGGTCGCCGTCGATCACAAACCCGCCCCGGTCCGACTCCAGCCGCACATGCTCGCCCCGGCGCGCGATGGACGACAGGCGCGCGCCATAGCTGCCCTGGTCGGGGCTGTCGCCGCTGACCACCGTCCCGTGCGGTCCCGTCTGGACGTGGAAGGCCAGCCGCAGCTTCAGGCCGGTTCCCATGTTCAGGGTCCCGTCCCATTCGCCGTCCAGGCCGACGACGGCGGGTGGCGGCGGCGCAACGCCTGGGGCGAGGTCGAGCGGGAAGGTCTTGCCGACCTGCGACCACTGACCCACCCATTCGCCTGCGGCGGCGTCCCACTTCGCCGCGTATCTGGCGTTGAGTTGCGTGATCTCGAAAGACAGCGCCTCACCGGTCACGCTCAGATTGGTCACGGCTGCATCGAACAGGCCCTGGTCGACGCTGTCCCAGGTGGCCAAATAGACCCCTTGCGGCGATTTGCGGATGTGCACGGCGATGCGCAGGTTGAGCGCCGGCGTGACCGCCATAGTTCCCAGCCAGTCGCCGGCCGCCTCCGCCGCCCAGCCGGGCGAGGCGAGCGTCAAGGCCAGCAGCAGACCGGCGGCGATGAGGCGCAGGAGTCTCATCAGGTCGGGGCCTTAAGACGCCTTTTCCGCCGCCTTGCGGATCAGTTCGCGGCGTTCGGCCAGGCCCCGGTGCAGCTCGACCAGGGTGCGGGCGGCGTGGGGGTTCTGCTGGATCGCCGCCCAATAGGCCGCGACCTTGGGCTGGCCGGGAACGGGGTCTTCGACATCGGTGGTCGGCAGTACGTTCTCGATCAGGAAGAGGGCCGGCACCAGGCTGCAGTCGGCGATGGTCAGGCGCCCGAGAACGGCGAACCCGTCCGCGCCGATATAGTGCTCCAGCGCCTTGACGCCGCGGATCACCTGGCCGGCCAGCAGGTCGCGGACGCCTTCGTTGCGGGTCGAGCGGCGCGTCTGGCCCGACAGCATAAACATGTTGTTCATCAGATAGATGTCGGCCAGGCGCGACACGGTGCGGATGGTCGCGGTCTCGCGCGGCGTGTCGCCCAGAAGGCGCGGCGTGGGGTAGATCTCCTCGAGATATTCCGCGATCACTTCGGATTCCGGGATGATCGCGCCGTCCGGCAGCTCCAGCGCCGGGATGCGCCCGATCGGCGAGGTCTTCCACCACTCCTGGGTGCCGAAGCCGGCGGGTCGCTCCAGCGTGATGTCCTCAATGCCCTTGGCGTAGATCTGCATGCGGACCTTGGCCGAGTAGGGGCTGAGATCGCCGGAATAGAGCTTCATGGTGCAACGCCTCCCTGGATTTCGCCGACTTTGCGCCGCCGGTTTTCAGGCGGCAAGGCGCGAGCTTCAGTCGGCGTCGTCACCCAGCGCCTTCTGCATGTGGACGGCCGTGCCACCCAGAAAGTCTTCCTCGCGCTCGATCCGGTAGCCGATGTCGCGATAGAGCCGCACGTTGGCCGCAAACGCGGCGTTGGTCGCCAGGCGCAGTTCGAACAGATGGAAGCCGCGCGCCTTGCCCTCGGCGTGCGCCAAGAGGTGGCGGCCGAACCCCTGGTGCTGGCGCGCCGGCGCGACGGCGACGTTCTCGATGAACAGATGGTCGCTATGCTGGATGGTCTCGATCAGCCCGACCAGCTCGTCGCCGTCGAACAAAAGATCGATCATGTGGTCGCGGACGGCCTCTTCGTAGTCGGCCTGCATCGGCATGGGCTCGCGGCCGATCAGCGGGACCCACTTCTCGTAAGCCGCATCGACCAGGCCCGCGATGGCCGCGACATCGTCTTGGGTGGCGGGGCGCATTTGCATCAAGGCGCGGCCCTCCGCTCGATGAGCTCATGCACATTGCCGCCCGGCGCCCGGAAGGCGGCGTAGCGGACGCCGCTGACGGGGTTCTCGGCCGGCTGGGCGTGCAGGAAGACGACGCCGGCCGCGGTCATGCGGCGCATCTCGACCTCGATGGAGGCGACCTCGAAGGCGCAGATCGTGGCTGCGGTGGCGCCGTGGCGATAGCCGGCCGGCGCCGCATCGGCGCAGCTGAAGACGTGGAGCTCGCTCTCATCCAGGTCGAAGATCAGCTGGTTGGCGGTTTCCACCGTCAGGTTCAGGCCCAGCAGGTCGCGATAGAAGGCCCGCGCCTCGTCAAGGTCGGGGGTCATGACCACGATCATGCCGAGTTTCATAAAGGCCTCCACGCCCAGCCTGGCCCTCTTATAGCGCACGCCGGCCGCCGCCCAGGGCGCGGAAGACAGGGCGATGCCGCGGACGATGGCGGGCAGGGCAGGCACGCGCACCTCGGGGCGATGGCGCGCCGGCATGAGCAGCGTTAGGGTCGCCGCCCTTTCCGAGAGCACCGCCATGAGCCCGTCCGAACGCTTCGCCCAGGGCCTGATCGGCCAGCCCGGATCGCGCTGGCGGCTGCCGACCCCGGCCCTGGTCGTCGATCTGGATGCGCTGGACGCCAACATCGCCACGATGGCGGCGCGGGCCAGGGCGGCCGGCGTCGTGCTGCGCCCCCACGCGAAGACCCACAAGTCGGCCTTTGTCGCGCGCCGGCAGATCGCCGCCGGGGCGGTCGGCGTCTGCTGCGCCAAGGTCGGCGAGGCCGAGGCGCTGGCCGCCGCCGGCATCCGCGGCCTCTTGGTCACCTCGCCGATCGCCTCGCCCGAGACCGCCCAGCGCTGCGCTGTGCTGGCGGGCGCAGACCCCGAGTTCGCCGCCGCCGTCGACCACCCGGTCGGCGCCGACGCGCTGCAGGCCGCGGCCGCGGCCCGCGCCGTGACCCTCCAGGTGGTGATCGATGTCGACGTCGGCCTCGGCCGCACCGGCGTCGCCGATCCGGCCGCCGCGCTGGCCCTGGCGCAACGTATCGCCGGCTGCGCCAATCTGCGGCTGAAGGGCGTTCAGGGCTATGGCGGCGCCTGGCAGCACATGGCCGGCGCCGAAAAGCGGCTGGCGGCGGCGCGGACCGGCCTGGCTCGCCTCACCGAGACCGTCGAAACTCTGCGCGCCGACGGCCACGCCTGCCCGCTGGTCACCGGTGGCGGCACCGGCACCTTCGACGCCGACACCGAACTCGGCGTGCTGAACGAACGGCAGCCGGGCTCCTACGTCTTCATGGACAACCAGTACGCCGACGCGCTCGGCGACGACCCGGACGGCGCCTTCCAGACCAGCCTCTTCGTCCAGGCCCAGGTGATCAGCGCCAATGCTCCGCGTTGGGTGACCGTGGACGCCGGCCTGAAAGCCTTCGCCACCGACGGCCCCCCGCCCAGGCCCGCCACCGCGCCCTTCGCCCCCGACGCCTACTTCTATTTCGGCGACGAACACGGCGGCCTGATGCGTCCGGCGGCAGGCGGCGCGATCGCCCACGGCCAGCGCGTCGACCTCAGGGTCCCCCACTGCGACCCGACCGTGGACCGCTATAGCTGGATGCACATGGTCCGCGGCGACGTCCTGGTCAGCATCGAACCGATCGAGGCGGCGCGCCGGTCGCAGTAGGCGCTAGCCCGCCGCCGCCGCCTCCAGCGCGGCGATGTCGAGCCTGGTCATCTTCAGCATCGCTTCCATGGCGCGCCTGGCCTTGACCGGGTCGGGGTTGGCCAGGATGCGGGGCAGAGCGGCGGGGACGACCTGCCAGGACAGGCCGAAGCGGTCCTTCAGCCAACCGCACTGGCCGGTCTCGCCGCCGGCGGAGAGGGCATCCCAGAAATAGTCCACCTCGGCCTGGTCTTCGCAATCGACCCGGAACGAGACCGCCTCGCTGAACGTGAACACCGGCCCGCCGTTCAGCGCCTCGAACCGCTCGCCGTCGAGCTCGAAAGCGACGACCATGGCCTGGCCGGCAGGCCCAGGTCCGGCCTCGCCATAGCGGCTGACCTCGAGGATCTTCGAATTCTTGAAGACCGAGACGTAGAAGCTTGCGGCCTCCTCGGCCTGGCTGTCGAACCATAGGAAGGGGGTGATCTTTGGCATTGGAGGCTCCTTAGCAGGTTGATCCTAGCCTAGGACGAATGGTGCGCGGCGGCTGCTACACATCCTTGCCAAGATTGACTTTCAGGACCTGCCTCGTCATACACCCCGCTTCCCGCCGCCGGGCTTGCCTTGCGGTCTGGGAAGCCATGACGGGTGATGCGACTGCCGCCGTTGAGATTGCCGCTCCATCGAGGAGGGGCCGGAGCGCATCGAACTTGAGAGTGACGACGCATGTCCAAGCGCCAATCGGCGAAGTACAAGATCGACCGCCGGATGGGCGAAAACATCTGGGGTCGCCCGAAATCCCCGGTCAATCAGCGGTCCTACGGCCCCGGCCAGCACGGCCAGCGCCGCCGCCAGAAGATTTCCGATTTCGGCCTGCAGCTGCGCGCCAAGCAGAAGCTGAAGGGCTATTACGGCAACCTGACCGAAAAGCAGTTCGCCGGCACCTATAAGGACGCGGCCAAGAAGCGCGGCAACACCGCCGAGACGCTGATCGGCCTGTTGGAAAGCCGGCTGGACGCGATCGTCTACCGCGCCAAGTTCGTCCCGACGGTTTTCGCCTCGCGCCAGTTCGTCAATCACGGCCACGTGCTGGTGAACGGCAAGCGGGTCAACATCGCCTCCTACCGGGTCAAGATCGGCGACGTGGTCTCGGTGCGTGAGCGCTCGCGCAACATGGCCCTGGTGCTGGAAGCCATCCAGTCGTCGGAACGCGACGTTCCCGACTATCTGGAAGTCGACGGCAAGGGCCTGTCGGCCAAGTACATCCGCGTCCCGGAACTGGCCGAAGTGCCCTATCCGGTGAAGATGGAACCCAACCTGATCGTTGAGTTCTACGCGTCGTAAGACGCAGCGCGCCCAAAACCGTCATCCTCCGCTGGAGCGGCGTTAGCCGCGGAATGCGGGGGACCCAGGAACACTCACAATTGACGGTGTTCATGGGTGGCCCGAACAAGTCGGGCCATGACGGAGAAATATCGGCTAAGCCGCGGGCGAATTAAGCGCCGCCGCTTCCCATTCCTTGAATTCCGGCGTTTCCAGCAATGCCTCGGCATAGGCGCCGGCGGCGCCGGTGTCGCCATAATCGCTGGGCAGGATGCCGTAGCTGCGCAGGCGGGTGGCGACCGGGGTGAAATAGGCGTCGGCGATCGACCAGGCGCCGAGCAGGAAGGGGCCGTCGCCGCCGAAGCGGCCGCGAAGGTGGTTCCACAAGGCAACCATGCGGCGCAGGTCGACGTGGGTGGCCTCGGACAGTTCGACCTCGGTGATCAGGCTCAGGTCCATCGGGCATTCGCCGCGCAGGGACGGAAAGCCCGAATGCATCTCGGCGGCCGCGGCCCGGCCAAGCGCCCGGCGAACCGGATCGCTGGGCCAGAGCCTGGCGTTCGGAAAGCGGTCGGCGAGGTATTCGCAAATGGCAAGCGAATCCCAAACCACCGTCTCGCCGTCCTTCAGCACCGGCACTTGGCCGTTCGGCGATCCGGCGGCGCGCGCCTTGGCCTCTGTCTCCGCGGTGCGCAAATGGATCAAGGTCTCGGTGAAGGCCTCGCCCGTGTGCTTCAGCACCAGCCATGGCCGCATCGACCAGCTGGACCAGACCTTGTCACCGATGATGATTTCCATGCGCGTTCCTCCTGACGATCATAACGCTTATGGCGTGCGTGCGGCGCCATCGCTAGGCTGAGCCCGCGAACAAGCACCAAGGTGTGTCAGGGGGCGAGAGTGAGTGAAGCCGTTACGCCGGCGGTGGCCGAGGCCGGCGCCCTGGGTCTTGAGTCGCCGCCGCTGTTCCCGAACTCCTATCGCAGCTGGGTCCTGGCCCTGCTGATGATCGTCTACACCTCGAACTTCGTCGATCGCACCATCGTCGCCATCCTGGGCCAGGCGATCAAGGTGGACATGAAGATCTCCGACGCCCAGCTCGGCCTCTTGGGCGGCATCGCCTTTGCGGTGCTCTACACCACGCTTGGCATCCCGATCGCGCGGCTGGCCGAGCGGCGCAATCGGGTGACCATCATCTCGGTCTGCCTGACCATCTGGTCGGGCATGACCGCGCTCTGCGGCCTGGCGGCCAATTTTCCGCTGCTGATGCTGTGCCGGGTCGGGGTCGGGGTGGGCGAGGCGGGGTGTTCGCCCTCCGCCCAGTCGCTGATCGCCGACTATTACGCGCCGGAAAAGCGGGCGACGGCGCTGTCGATCTATTCGTTCGGCATTCCGCTCGGGGCGATGATCGGCTCGGTCAGCGGCGGGCTGATGGCGCAGTATTTCGGCTGGCGCGCCGCCTTTATGATCGTCGGCCTTCCCGGCATCGCGCTGGCCATTCTGGTCAAGCTGACGCTGAAGGAGCCGCCGCGCGGCCTTTCCGAGCCTGGCGGGTCCAAGGCGCCGACGCCGGCGCCGTCGCTGATGACGGTGGCCAGGCAGCTGTTCGGCGCGCCGTCCTTCCGCCACATGGCGGCCGGGGTGACCCTGGTCTCCTTCGCGGGCTACGGGATCGGCCAGTTCTCGGCGCCCTATTTCGTGCGCCGGTTCGGGCTGAGCTATGCCGAGGTCGGGCTGGTGTTCGGCCTGATCGGCGGCATCTCTTCGGGCCTCGGCACCGTGCTCGGCGGCTACGTCACCGACCGGGCCGGGCGCGCGGATAAGCGCTGGTACGCCTGGACCCCGGCGATCGGGGTGGCCATCGCCGCACCCATCTATCTGGCCGCCTATCTGCAACAGAGCTGGATCGCTGCGGCGGCCATCCTTTTGGCGCCCGGCATCTTCGGCTACACCTATCTCGGGCCGACCTGGGGGGTAATGCACAACCTGGTCGAGCCGCGCGCCCGGGCCTCGGCCACGGCGCTGCTGTTCTTCGGTCTGAACCTGATCGCCTTGGGCGGCGGGCCTTTCTTCACCGGCCTGGCCATCGATCTGATCAGCCAGCACCTCTTCCACGCCCAGGGCCTCGGCGATTTCGCGGCGCTTTGCCCTGGCGGCGTCGCGGTGCGCGCGACGCTGGCGGCGGCCTGTCACGCGACCCTGGCGAAGGGAACGCAGTACGGCATCGTCCTGACCATGATCGCCTATGTCTGGGGCGCATTGCACTATCTGCTGGCCTCACGAAACATCCGCCAGGACCTCGATTCGGCGGCGACGCGGATGGCGAGCGCCTAAGCAGTCCGGCCGGGGTTGACAGGCGCCGGACGGGCGCCCATTCCACGCCTATGATCCCTCGCTATTCCCGCCCCGAGGCCGTGGCCATCTGGTCGCCGCAGGCCAAGTTCAAAATCATGTTCGAGATCGAGGCCCACGCGGCGGACGCGATGGCGGAGATCGGGACCATCCCCAAATTGGCCGCCGAGACCATCTGGGAAAAGGGCCGCGATGCCGTCTGGAACCCCGACCGCATCGACGAGATCGAGCGCGAGGTGAAGCACGACGTCATCGCTTTTCTGACCCACGTCACCGAGATCGTCGGACCAGAGGCGCGCTTCCTGCACCAGGGCATAACCTCGTCGGACGTCAACGACACCACCCTGGCCGTGCAGTTGTCGCGCGCCACCGATCTCTTGATCGAGGACGTCGACCTGGTGCTGGCGGCGCTGAAGGCGCGCGCCTTCGAGCACCGCTTCACGCCCACGGTTGGTCGCACCCACGGCGTCCACGCCGAGCCCACCACCTTCGGGCTGAAACTGGCCGGCTTCCATGTCGAGTTCCAGCGCGCGCGGCGCAGGCTGGAGACGGCGCGGGCCGAGATCGCCGTCTGCGCCATTTCCGGCGCCGTGGGCACCTTCGCCCATATCGATCCGCGGGTGGAGGCGCACGTGGCCGCCAAGCTCGGCCTTGAGATCGAGCCGATCTCGACCCAGGTGATCCCGCGCGATCGCCACGCCGCCTATTTCGCCGCCCTGGCCGTGGTCGGCGCCTCGGTCGAGCGGCTGGCGGTGGAGATCCGCCATCTGCAGCGCACCGAGGTGCTGGAGGCCGAAGAGGCGTTCGACATCGGCCAGAAGGGCTCGTCGGCCATGCCGCACAAGCGCAACCCGATCTTGACCGAGAACCTGACCGGCCTAGCGCGGCTGGTGCGCGCGGCGGTGGTCCCGGCGCTGGAAGACGTCGCCCTGTGGCACGAGCGCGACATCAGCCATTCCTCGGTCGAGCGCGGCATCGCGCCCGACACCACCGTGCATCTGGACTTCGCGCTGCGCCGCCTGGCCGGCGTGGTCGAGCGGCTGGTGGTCTATCCGGAGAACATGAAGCGCAACCTCGATCGGCTGGGCGGGCTGGTGAACTCCCAGCGCGTGCTCCTGGCCCTGACCCAGAAGGGCGTCGCCCGCGAGACCGCCTATGCCGCCGTGCAGAGGAACGCCATGAAGGTCTGGCGCGGCGAGGGTCATTTTCAGGAACTCTTGATGAGCGACCCGGACGTGCGTCCGCACCTGAGCGATGTCGAACTGAGCGAACTGTTCGACCTCGCCTATCATTTCAAGAACCTGGACGCGCTCTTCGCGCGGGCCTTCGGGGAGAGCTAACCGCCACCTCTACCGTCATGGCCGGGCTTGTCCGGGCCACCCATGAACACGATGCTCACCGGCAAACTCGGACAACCCTGGCTGTGCGAAGACGCGCATAGGCCACCGCGCCTGATCTGGCTCAATCGGTGTTCATGGGTGGCCCGGACAAGCCGGGCCATGACGGTAAAAAATTGGAGACGCTATTCGCCCGATTGCAGCTGGCCGCGGGTGATGGCGAGCAGTTCGTGCAGCTTGCCGCGGACCTGGCCCTCGGTGACCTTCAGGCCGGCGCCGACCAGGTCGCCGAGCACGCGGCGGACAACGTCCTCCTCGTCCGGCGCGGTGACTTCGGAGCGGACGATGGCGGCCGCATAGTCTTCCAGGTGCTTTTCTTCCAGGCCCATCAGCTCGCCGGCCCATAGGCCCAGCATGCGGTTGCTGCGGGACTTGGCCTTGAATTCAAGCGCCTCGTCCTGAGCGAATTTCCGCTCGTAGCCCTGTTCGCGATCGTCGAAGGTGGTCATGCTCACGCCCAAAAGCCCTACTCGCCCCTCAGTCCATAGGTGACCGCGAGGCCCGGATCAATGCGAGGGCTCGTCCGGGGGCTCCATCAGCTTGTGGAAATTATAATAGTTAACCACCCGATCGCCATCCTCATTGGTGGTCAAAACGTCGGCCAACTGCCGGTTCCAGACGATTTCGTCCGGCAGATAGGAGTGCCGGGCATAGATGCGCTGGGCGAAGATCTCGTCGACGCCGCTGACCGCCACGACGATCTCGGCGCTGCCGGCCTGCAGTGACTCCACCGTGGCGCCGAACAGCGGGCTGGTCTCGTCGATCATGTGCATCAAGGTCCAGCTCAGCGCGAACATCGGCTGGCGCGAGCGCACCAGCTGCAGAGGCTGGAAGCGGCGCATGTTGTGGCCCTCGATCGTGGTCACCTCGCCGAACAGATTGACGGTGGCCTCGGCCTCCAGGATCTGGTTGCCGCGCTGGTTGGCGGCGCGGAACATCAGGGCCGGCACCCCGTCGAACGGCGTCACCACCGCGATGCGGCTGAACATCACCCGCGCCGTCGGCCGCGACACCCTTGAGAAGATCAGGCCGGTGGCGATGGCGACCATGCCGAGACCGGTGAAGGCTTCCGCGGTCATGACCAGGTTTGCGTACAGGCTCTTCGGCGTCATCACGCCGTAGCCGATGGTCGAGATGGTCTCGACGCTGAAGA
This sequence comes from Caulobacteraceae bacterium, assembly GCA_041691315.1. Classification (GTDB taxonomy): domain Bacteria; phylum Pseudomonadota; class Alphaproteobacteria; order Caulobacterales; family Caulobacteraceae; genus Poindextera. The sequence continues at coordinate 33,214 of JBEPUW010000044.1, forward strand.
AGAAGTTGTCGAGGAACGATCCCGGCCGGGTGTTGGCGACCCCACCGGGATCGAGCCAATAGAGGCTGGCGAAGAGCAGGTTCAGGCTGAGATAGGCGCCGCCCAGGCAGACATAGAACAGCCACCACCGGATGGTCAGCACCCAGTGGTAGAAGTCGCGCAAGCCGCCGCGCTCAACGCCGATGATGTGGATGTCCTTGCGACGGGCGGTGACGGTCGAAAAGCGCGGCCGCGACGCGGCCTCCGCCTCCGCCTGGACTTCGGCCCTGTGCTCGGCCCGATACGCCGTCCGTTGAGCCTTGCGTGGTTTCGCCGCCATAGCCATCCCCCTCCGGAGGGTTATAAGGCCGCCCCGGCATTTCTTTCAGGCCCGCGCCGCCTTACATTGTCGAACGTCGAGTCGGACGGGCGGGCGCGCCCCGCCTCGCGGAGAAGACCCTGAACCCATGACCCGCCGAAAGAAGATCTACGAAGGCAAGGCCAAGATCCTCTACGAGGGCCCGGAGCCCGGTACGCTTATCCAGTATTTCAAGGATGACGCCACCGCCTTCGACGGCAAGAAGAAGGCCTCGCTCGAGGGCAAGGGCGTCATCAACAATCGCATCAGCGAATATATGATGACCCGGCTGGGCGCGATCGGCATCCAGACCCACTTCATCCGCCGGCTGAACCTGCGCGAACAACTCATTCGCGAAGTTGAAATTATCCCGCTCGAGGTTATCTGCCGAAACATCGCCGCCGGTTCGCTCTCGACCCGTTTCGGCCTGCCCGAGGGCCAGGTCCTGCCGCGCTCGATCATCGAGTTCTGCCTGAAGGACGACAAGCTGCACGACCCG
>JBEPUW010000045.1:0-32799 GCA_041691315.1 Caulobacteraceae bacterium
GACTTCCACCCTCTCCTCCTCGCCGGCCTCCCGGCGCACTGTCCCCAATTTCCCCCAATTTCCCGTCGGCGGAACGTCGGGCGTTCGGCCGCGTTGAGATGACACTGGCGGCAGAAATCCCCCCGTTTCCCCCCAGAGCAGACCCCGCCGATATCCCTATCGGCGGGGTTTTCGTTTTCCGACAGTCCCCTGGGAGCGGTCGACGCGCGCGCGCCTCTGGCGCCGCCAGCTGCGTCGCGCCTAGTCGTCCCCAACCTGGGTCGCCAGAAACGTCGCCGCGTCCGCTGCACGCGCAAAGAGACCCCGCTCGGCCCAGAGTTCGCCCAAGGCCAGGCGACCCATCTCCGTCAGGCTTGGGATCGCGCGGCGGTGCACGGCGAAATACGGGGCGCGGTCGTCCGATCGGGCCAGATCTATGCGGGCGAGCACGATCCCGTCGTCGGATCCGTTCTCGGGCCAGATGGCCAGGCATTCGGGCTGCGACCAGTCATACAGGTCGTCGAGCAGCCCGGCCGCGCGCAGGGCGGCGCCGTAGAGAAAGAACTCGGCGACGCCGGTCCTCGCCATCGCCTCGATCAGGCGCACCCCCTCGATGCGCTCCATGTTGGTGACCAGGGCGCGCGCCGCGTCGGTGATGACGGTGAACGGGGTCGACGTGCTGACGAAGTGTTCGACGGGGCCGCCCGGATCGATGCCGACATAGCGGCAGGTCTGCTCCAGATAGCCGCGCATCGAATGATCGGCATAGCAACCGCCATTGATCCGCGGTTTGCCGCTGGCTGTCTCGAGGAAGTCGAGGCGAAGCGGGTGCAGCAGATGGTTCTTGGCGTCGAGGATGACATAGCGGTCGGTTGCGATCGCCGAAGAGACCGCGAGCTTGAGCGCCTGTTGCGACATCCAGCCCGAGACATTGGCCGGCGGGGTCAAAACGTCGCCCGCGACGAAGCTGACGCGGTCGGCCAGCGGGCCGTACTGCGCCGCCAGGCGATCTCGCCAGCCGGCCGGCGCCGGTCCATCGAAGTTCTCGATCACCACGATGGCCTGGACGATATCCGGGTCGCCATAGAGGCCCATGGACCTCGCCTGGATATCCATCAGGCCGAGGTCGCCCTCGAAGACAACGGTGGCGAAACTGTACCGCCGGCTCATATCGACACGGTCCGGTCGCCGATCAGCCGCCGTACCTCGTCGCGAGTCGCCATCGACGGCTGGGCGCCGTTGCGGGTAACCGAGAGGGCCGCCGCGGCGCAGGCGAATTGGGCGGCCGCGGCCGGTTCGGCGTCTTCCGCGAGCGCGACGGCGAAGGCGCCGTTGAAGGCGTCTCCCGCGCCGGTCGTGTCGACGGCGTCGACCGGAAACGGTGCGATGAACTGTGGCGCCCCGCCGGCCTGCAACAGGAGCGCGCCCTTAGCACCGAGCTTTACGACCACGCCGCCGGCGCCGAGGGCTTGCAGCGCAAGGGCTGCGGCGCCTGGATCGAACGGCCCCGCGAGGCCGAGGATCGTGCGCGTCTCCGTCTCATTGGGGGTGAGCCAGTCGACCAGCGCCAGCAGGTGCGCCGGCAACGCACGCGCCGGGGCCGGGTCGAGAATAAAGGTCGCGCCCCTTGCCCTGGCGATCTCGGCGGCGCGAATGACCCCGTCCAGCGGGGTTTCGAGCTGGGCCAGCACGCAGGCTGCGCCCACGAAGTGATCCTCAGTGATCGCCGCAGCATCCAGGCGCCCATTGGCGCCGGGAGCCACCACGATGCTGTTGTCGCCGGCGGCGGTCGTTACGACCAGGGCGACCCCAGTGGGTCCGTCCACGCTCACCAGCCCGTTCACATCGACGCCCGCCGCGCGCAGCCCGGCGCGCAGGGTCTCGCCGAAAGAGTCGGCGCCGACCCGGCCGAGGATGGCGACGGCGCCGCCGCAACGCGCCGCCGCCACCGCCTGGTTTGCGCCCTTGCCGCCCGGATAGCTGGAGAAGGTCCCGCCCAGCAGCGTCTCGCCAAGCCGCGGCGCCCGCTCCGCGGCGACTACCAGGTCCATGTTGGCGCTGCCGACCACCAGGATCCTTTTCATGCGCGGGCCACCGATCTAGTCATCTGAACCACGCGCGAGACTTAGCGCGTATGCTTAGCTTCCGCGCATGAAGACCTACGAATGCCGCTTCACCTATGCCCTGCGCGGCCGCGCCGAGGTGGTTCTGATCCAGGCGGACGACGACCTCCGCGCCTGAGCCAAGGCAGCCGTTCTGTTTTCACCGACATTTGCATGGCTGGACATTCCGTCGCGTCTAATGGCTTTGTCAGTTCCTGTTATGTTCTTATAGGATCAGGCCATGCTAACGCCCCAGGCCGCGATGGACGCCGGCCTTCCGGTCTATATCGCCTGCGACGACTGCCATGCACCCAGCCGACCGCTCGATCTCAAGACCCTCTCTGCGTCGGGCAAGGGCGAACTGGATATTGAGGCGGCCGCCCGGCGCGGCGCGTTTCGTTGCACCGCGTGCCGCTCGCGCAAGGCGGTGGTCATGCCGATCATGGCCGATCTGGTGCGCCGGCAGTGCCGGCTGCATCGGCGCTGCCTGAAATGCAGCCATGAACGGCATCTGACAGCCATCGAAGCGGTTATCCGTTTCGGTTTCGCGACGCCGCTGGACGAATTGCGCGCGGCCGAAGTCAGGCGCTGCCACACCACCGGCTGTGGTCTGTCGATTAGCTTCGCCTCGACCGCGGACGTACTGCGCAAGCAACAGTTCGGCGCTTCTAGCGCGAGCGTCCCTCGTCGCGGACGTTGAATGACCCGGCCGGCGAAGACCGCAAAAGCTCAGCCTCCGGCTCCGTCAGATAGAGCCACGCCGGCCAGTCCTCGCGGGCCAGCACCACGACCTGCCGGTTATGATACGGCGCGACATCCGGCCCCGGCTCGGTGGTCAGCATGGTGAAGTCGGGTGGCCCATCGTCGGTCGCCGGGCGCCAGAGGCCGGCGACGCACAGAAAGTCACCGTCGGCCGCCGTAAAACGGTGACGCTCCTTCGGGTATTTCGAGCCGGTGAACTCGAAAAACGCCGAGGCGGGGATCAGGCAGCGATTGTTGTCCTTGAAACGCCGGCCCTCCGACTTGAAATTGAACACCGGTCCCCTGCCCCCACCGACCGGTGGAAAGCCGAACCGCATCGGCGTGAGCTCGACCCCGTTGCCGGCCAGGCGGATCACCGCGGCGGTGTCGCGGATGTTGACCTTGTCGCGCACCGGAAGGTCGAGATCGCTCTGGATGGTCGGGATGCCCAACTCGATCGCATGCATGGCCACGACATAGGCCTGGTAGGCGATGTGTTGCTCGATCTGGTTACACATGCCGGCGAACTTAGCCACGCGACGGCGTCGGGCGCCATGGCCGTCTAGTGCGTGACCCTTGGCCGCAGGTGGTATTGGCCGTTCTGGAAGCCGTCGAAGATCAGCGAGGCGTGTGGATGGGTCACCGGCTCGCCGGTGTCGTCGGGCAGCAGGTTCTGTTCCGAGACATAGGCCGTGTAGGTCTCGCGGTCGTTCTCGGCCAGCAGGTGATAGAAGGGCTGGTCCTTGTGCGGGCGAACGTTTTCCGGGATGCGCAGCCAGTATTCTTCGGTGTTGGCGAAGGTCGGGTCGACGTCGAAGATCACGCCGCGGAACGGAAACAGTCGGTGGCGGACCACCTGGCCAATGCCGAATTTTGCGAGTCGGGCGTCCATAACGTCACGAATAATACATCAAGCTGCTGACTGGAACATGAACGATCAAAAGCGCTCACGGCTTTCGGCGGGGCAACGCGCTTGCTAGAGTTGATCCGAACCAGGCGCAAACCATAACGCGTCTTCGAACGATCTGGATCGGCTTGACATGTCTGACGCGCCCCCGCCGGGCGAGCGGCATCAGAGCGATCGGCCGCCGGGCAAGACGCCGCGTCACCGACCGCGCTCCGATGGGCTCTATGCCGCGCTCGACCTCGGCACCAACAATTGCCGGCTGCTGATCGCCGAACGCAGCCCGGGCGGTTTTCGCGTCGTCGACGCCTATTCGCGCATCGTGCGGCTGGGCGAGGGCCTGAGCCAGACCGGGCGGCTGCAGCCGGCGGCCATGGACCGCGCGGTGGCGGCGCTGAAGGTCTGCGGCGAGCGCATCCGCCGGCGGGGCCAGATCAGGGTGCGGGCCATCGCCACCCAGGCCTGCCGGGCGGCGCAGAACGGCGCGGAATTCCTCGACCGGGTCGAGCGTGAGAGCGGCCTGCGCCTGGAGATCATCACGCCCAAGGAAGAAGCGCGGCTTTCCGTGGCTGGCAGCGTCAACCTGCTGGACCGGACCGGGCGCGCGGCCCTGGTGCTGGACGTGGGCGGCGGATCGACCGAACTCTCCTGGCTCGATCTGGCGGGGTCGAAAGGCGCCGACGGCGGGGCCCAACCGATCCACGCCTGGCTCTCCATCCCGATCGGGGTGGTCACGCTGGCGGAGCGGTTTCCGGAGACCAAGACGGGCGATCCGGCCTGGTTCCGCGCCATGGTCGAGGCGATGAAGGCCCCGATCGCCGCCTTCGACAGCGCCAATGGCCTGCGCCCGGCGTTCGACGCCGGCGAGGCGCACCTGATCGGCACCTCCGGGGCCATCACCAGCCTGGCCGGCCTCTATCTCGGCTTGCCGCGCTACGATCGCTCGAAGGTGGACGGCTTGTGGCTGACCCGCGACGACTGCGAGGCCATGGCCGACCGGCTGCTCAAGCTGGCGCCGGCCCAGCGCGCCGCCCAGCCGTGCATCGGCCCCGACCGCGCCGATCTGGTGCTGGCCGGGGCGGCCATTTTGCAGGCCGTGCAGGAGCTTTGGCCCTGCACCCGCGTCCGCGTCGCCGACCGCGGCCTGCGCGAGGGCGTGCTCCTGTCGATGATGGCCGAACACACCGGCACGCGGCGCTCCCGGCGCCGGCGGCGCGGGGTGGCCAGCCGCCAGGCCCAGGCCGCGGCATGAGCGAAGATCCGCCGCGCAAGCGCCTGGTCCGCGCGCCCACTCGCGGCGGCGACGACGGGCGCAACGACGCCGTGCGCGTGCGCATGAAGAAGGGCCGCACGCCCTCCTCCAAGGCCTGGCTCGAGCGGCAGTTGAACGACGACTTCGTGCAGGCCGCCAAGGCCAAGGGCTATCGCAGCCGCGCCGCCTTCAAGCTGGTGGAGATCGACGAGCGGTTTCACCTGCTCAAGCCCGGCGTGCGGGTCGTCGACCTGGGCTGCGCGCCCGGCGGCTGGATCCAGATCGCCATCGAGCGCGGCGCGGCCTCGGTCGTCGGCGTCGACCTGCTGCACGTCGACCCGCTGCCGCCGGCGCAGATCCTGGAGATGGACTTCACCGATCCGGCCTGTGGCGACATGCTGATCGAGCGGCTGGGCGGGACGCCGGACATCATCCTGTCGGACATGGCCCCCAACACCACCGGCCACCGCACTACAGACCACCTGCGTATCATCGGCCTGGTCGAACAGGCGCTGGACTTCGCCGTCCAGACGCTGAAGCCCGGCGGCGCCTTCGTCACCAAGGCCTTCCAGGGCGGCGAAACCGCCGAGGTGGTGGCGCGGCTGAAGCGCCATTTCGCCGCCGTCCGTCACGTCAAGCCAAAGGCCAGCCGGCCGGAAAGCTCCGAGCTCTACCTCGTCGCGACCGGATTCGGCCGGAAGCCGGCGAGACCCTGACGCCGCCGGCGTTCCGCAGCCTTTCAACACGCCCGCGCCTCCCCATGTTCCGGACCCGGCGCCGCGGCGGGTGACAAGTCGCGCCGGCCTCGCTATACGCGGCCCGCAAAATGGAGAGTCTCATGGAGATTCGCGAAGGGCTTACCTTCGACGACGTTTTGCTCGAACCCGGTCCGTCCGACGTCATGCCGGGGCAGGTCAACACCCAGACCAGGTTCACGCGCGAGATCAGCCTGAACATCCCGATCGTGTCCGCCGCCATGGACACGGTGACCGAAAGCCGGCTGGCCATCGCCATGGCCCAGGCCGGCGGACTTGGCGTCCTGCACCGCAACCTGACCCCGGAAGAACAGGCCGATCAGGTGCGCGAAGTGAAGCGCTACGAGAGCGGCATGGTCATTAATCCGCTGACCATCCATCCGGACACCACGCTCGGTGAAATCCGCGAAATCACCCAGCGGCGCAGGATTTCCGGCTTTCCGGTGGTCGATCCCGGCTCGGGCAAGCTTTGTGGCATTCTGACCAACCGCGACATGCGCTTCGACACCGACCCGAAGAAGCCGGCCTCGGCCCTCATGACCACCGAGAACCTGGCGACGGTGCGCGAAGGCGCCTCCCCGGACGAGGCCCGTGCCCTGCTGCAGCGCCGCAAGATCGAGCGGCTGATCGTGGTCGACGACGACTATCGCGCCGTCGGGCTGATCACCGTCAAGGACATGGACAAGGCCGAGGCCCACCCCCACGCCGCCAAGGACCCGCAAGGCCGGCTCCTGGTCGGGGCGGCCTCCACCGTCGGCGACGAAGGCTATGAACGCTCGATGGCCCTGGTCGAGGCCGGCGTCGACGTGGTGGTGATCGACACCGCCCACGGCCATTCCATCCACGTGGCGCGCGCCGTCGAGCGGGTAAAGCGCGAATCCAACCGGGTGCAGATCGTCGCCGGAAACGTGGCGACATACGAAGGCGCCATGGCGCTGATCGACGCCGGCGCCGATGCGGTCAAGGTCGGGATCGGCCCGGGCTCGATCTGCACCACCCGCATCGTCGCCGGCATCGGCGTGCCACAGCTGACCGCCATCGCCGACGCGGTGCGCGCGGCGCGCGGACAGGGCGTTCCGGTGATCGCCGACGGCGGCATCAAATATTCCGGCGACGTCGCCAAGGCGATCGCCGCCGGCGCCTCCAGCGCCATGATGGGCTCGATGTTCGCCGGTGTCGAAGAGGCGCCGGGCGAGGTCTTTCTCTACCAGGGCCGCTCGTACAAGGCCTATCGCGGCATGGGCTCGCTGGGCGCCATGGCCAGGGGCTCGGCCGACCGCTACTTCCAGAAAGAGGTCGCCGACACCCTGAAGCTGGTGCCCGAGGGGATCGAGGGCCAGGTGCCGTACAAGGGCCTGATCGGCCCCATCCTGCATCAGCTGGTCGGCGGCCTGCGCGCCGCCATGGGCTATGTCGGAGCCCCGGACATCGCAAGCTTCCAGGAGCGCGCCCGCTTCATCCGCATCACCGGCGCGGGCCTGCGCGAAAGCCACGTCCACGACGTCCACATGACCCGCGAAGCGCCCAACTACTCCGTGCAGGGGTGAGGCATGCGTGACGGCGGCCGGATCGCCGCGGCGATTCAGGTGCTCGAGGACATCGAACAGCGGCACAAGCCGGTGCGGATGGCGCTGAAGAACTGGGGCGAGCAGAGCCGTTTTGCTGGAGCGAAGGATCGCGCCTGGGTCTCCGGCTTGGTGCTGGACACGCTCCGGCGAAGGCGCTCGCTGGGCTGGATGATCGAGGGAGAGGACGCGCACGCCGTGGTGATCGCCGCGCTGGCTTTCGCTTGGGATTGGCCTGTCCAACGCATCGCCGAGGCTGTCGGCGACGCGCCGCATGGGCCAGGCGCGCTCTCGGACGGCGAGGCGGCCGCCCTCGCCTCGCCGCGCTCGCTCGAAGATGCGCCGGCGCCCGTGCGCGGCGACTATCCGGACTGGCTGGACGAGCCGCTGGCGCGCCAATACGGCGACGCGCGCGCGCTCGAGACCGCGGCCCTGGCGACGCGGGCGCCGGTCGATCTGCGCGTCAACAGCCTGAAGACCGATGTCCCGCGCGCCCTGAAAGCCCTGTCGCCGCTGGGCGCCGCGCCGGCCGGCATAATGATCCAGGCCCTGCGCGTCCCGGCCCCCGACGCCGCCGAGCGCGCCGCGCCGGTGGAATCCGCGCCCGAATTCCAGAAAGGCTGGTTCGAGGTGCAGGACCTGGGCTCGCAGATCGCCGCAGCCGCCGCTGGCGAAATCAAGGGCCGCCAGGTGCTCGACTTCTGTGCCGGTGGCGGTGGCAAGACGCTGGCCCTGGCCGCGAGCATGGGCAATAGCGGCCAGCTCTACGCCTACGATTCCGACGCGCGGCGGCTCTCCGAGACCGTCAAGCGCGCGACCCGCGCCGGGGTGCGCAACCTGCAGGTCCGCTCGCCCCTCCGGCCCGACGCGTTGGAAGGGCTTGAGGGCCGCATGGATGTGGTCTTTATCGACGCGCCCTGCACTGGCTCGGGAACCTGGCGGCGGCATCCGGACGCCAAGTGGCGGCTGACGCCGGCCCAGCTCGAACGCCGCATCGCCGAACAGGACGCGGTGCTGGCCGCGGCATCGACCTATGTGAAACCAGGCGGGCGGCTGGTCTATGTCACCTGTTCGCTGCTGGCCGAGGAGAACGAGGATCGCGTCGAGGGTTTCCTCGCCGCCCATCCGGCCTTCGCTAACGCGAGCATTGAGATCGCTGGCGCCGAAAGGTGGGCGAACAGCGCCGGCCATCTGCGGCTGACGCCCCGCAACGCCAATACCGATGGCTTCTTCATCGCCGCCCTGACCAGGCGCGCCGCATGACCGCCTACGATATCGCCGGCTTGGTTGGCGTGGCGCTGATCCTGGTCGGATACGCCGCGGCGACCATCGGCCGGCTACACCCGAAGGGCGCGCCGTCGCTGGCGATCAACTTCGTCGGCGCCAGCCTGATCCTGCTGTCGCTGACGCGGACCTTCAACCTCTCGGCGGCCATCGTCGAAGGCGCCTGGGCGCTCATCGCCCTGATCGGCCTGATCCGCCTGGCGATCGGCCGCCTGCGCGCTAGATCACAATGATTTTGGATTGAACAATCCAAAATCATAAACGTGATCGCTCACTAAGAGTTAGAGCGGGTTGCGGGCGGAAAACCGCTTCGCACTTTTCCTCAACCCGCTCTGGGCCGCGCGGATGACGCCCGGGCGATTCTCGGCTATGGGCCGCCGATGAACCAACCCGTCAAACACGAACGCGTCCTGATCGTCGATTTCGGCAGTCAGGTGACGCAGCTGATCGCGCGCCGCGTGCGCGAAAGCGGCGTTTATTGCGAGATTCACCCCTACGACCGGGTCGACGACGCTTTGCTGGGGGCCTTCGCGCCCAAGGCTGTCATCCTCTCCGGCGGCCCGGCCAGCGCCGGCGAGGCCGAGAGCCCAGCCGCCAACCCGACCATCTTCGGCCTGGGCGTGCCGGTTCTGGGCGTCTGCTACGGCGAAATGACCATGTGCGCGGCCTTGGGCGGCGCGGTGGAAGGCGGCCACAACCGCGAATTCGGCCGCGCCGACATCCATATCGAGCGGGAATCCTCACTGCTGGCCGGCCTGGGCGACGTCGGCGACAACGAGCCGGTCTGGATGAGCCACGGCGACGTCATCACCGCCATCCCGCTGGGCTTCGAGGTGGTGGCGACCTCCCAAGGCTCGCCGTTCGCGGTGATCGCCGACGAGGGCCGCAGGCTCTATGGCGTGCAGTTCCACCCCGAGGTTGCGCACACGCCGCGCGGGGCGCTGATCCTGCGCAACTTCACCCACAGGATCGCGGGCTTAAGCGGCGACTGGACCATGGCCGCTTTTCGCGACGAGGCGGTGGCGCGCATCCGCAGCCAGGTCGGCGACGGCAAGGTGATCTGCGGCCTCTCCGGCGGCGTCGACTCATCGGTGGCGGCGGTGCTGATCCACGAGGCGATCGGCGACCAGCTGACCTGCGTCTTCGTCGACACCGGCCTGTTGCGCCTGAACGAGGCGACCGAGGTCGTGCGGCTATTCAGAGATCACTATAATATCCCGCTGATCCATGTTGATGCGGCAAGGGAATTCCTCGGCGAACTGGCCGGCGTTTCCGACCCCGAGGCCAAGCGCAAGACCATCGGCCGGGTCTTCGTCGAGATCTTCGACCGCGAGGCCGGCAAGATCGAAGGCGCGACTTTCCTGGCCCAGGGCACCCTCTATCCGGACGTGATCGAGAGCGTCTCGGCCCGCGGCGGCCCCTCGGCGGTGATCAAGAGCCACCACAATGTCGGCGGCCTGCCCGAGGCGATGAAGCTGAAGCTGGTCGAGCCTCTACGCGAGCTCTTCAAGGACGAGGTGCGCGCGCTGGGCGTGGAGCTAGGCCTGCCGCCGGCTTTCGTCGGCCGCCATCCCTTCCCCGGACCCGGCCTCGGCATCCGCATCCCCGGGGCGGTGACGCCCGAGCGGGTCGAGATCCTGCAAAAGGCCGACGCCATCTATCTCGACGAGATCCGCAAGGCCGGCCTCTATGACGAGATCTGGCAGGCCTTCGCCGTCCTGCTGCCCGTGCGCACCGTCGGCGTCATGGGCGACGCCCGCACCTATGAGGAGGTCTGCGCGCTCCGCGCCGTCACCTCTACCGACGGCATGACCGCCGACTTCTACGAGTTTCCGTGGGCCGTGCTGGCGCGCACGGCGACCCGGATCATCAACGAGGTCAAGGGCATCAACCGGGTGGTCTACGACGTGACCTCAAAGCCGCCCGGGACGATCGAGTGGGAATAGCACCAAAATCATGTTACGACCGGTTCCGTTTCGACGCCAGAACGAAGCCGCACCCGTGAACCTCTCGATCAAGAATGCCCCCGAAGCGGTCGTGCAGCGCTTGCGTCAGCGGGCTGAGCGGCATCACCGGTCTCTGCAAGGCGAGCTATTGGCGATTATCGAGGCCGCGGCCCGGGAGGATCAGCCGGCGACGCCCGCTGACGTATTGGCGGAGATCCGGCGGTTAGGCCTGCGGACGCCGGGCGAGGCGGTCGCCATGCTTCGCGCGGACCGGGATGGCCGTTAAGGTTGTCGACGCTTCGGCGCTCGCCGCGCTGTTGTTTGGCGAACCCGAGGCGGAGGCCGTCGCGGCCTTGCTCGAGGGCGCGCAACTGGTGGCGCCGAGTCTCCTCGGTTTCGAACTCGCCAACGTCTGCCTGATGAAATGCCGCCGTCATCCCGAGCAGCGCGACGCTCTGATCGCCGGGTTTCATCTGCGCGAACGGCTGAGCATCGAGGAGATCGCGGTCGATCACGCGGGCCTTCTGGAGCTCGCGTCGGAGGCGGGCCTAACGGCCTATGATGCGAGCTATCTCTGGCTTGCGCGGCAACTCGGAGCGGATCTGGTCACCCTGGATCGGGAACTGGCTCGGGCGATCAGGTAATTGGGGACAGGGTAATTTGGGGACACGTACGACTTCCCTCCGCCTCACATGTGATGGCGCCGCCGCTGGAAGTCGTACGTGTCCCCAATTACGCCCCCTTTGACCATCCATAGCTCATCAGTTATCATTCGCCTGAGTTCGACAGGATAGGGCGGGACTAGCCGATGGATAAGACCAGCCAGGGATTGGGCGCGAGCCAGGGCCAGCCGGCATCGGAACTCATCTCGCAAAGGATCGCCGATCTCGGCGACTGGCGCGGGGAGACCCTCAGCCGCATGCGCCGGCTGATCAAGGAAGAAGACCCGGATGTGGTCGAGGAATGGAAGTGGATGGGCACGCCGGTCTGGTCGCACGATGGCATCATCTGCACCGGAGAATCCTACAAGACGGTGGTGAAATTGACCTTCGCCAAGGGCGCGTCGCTGGAGGATCCGGCCAGGCTGTTCAACTCGAGTATGGACGGCGCCGTCCGCCGCGCCATCGACATTCCGCAGGGCGTCCAGGTCGACGAATCCGCCTTCAAGGCGCTGGTTCGCGAGGCGATCACGCTCAACGGATCCAAGTCGAAGACGAAGGTGAAATCCTAAAAGCCTCTTATCGATTATTCAATAGCCAGAAAGTTATGAGTATCGATCCCCTGCCTCACGATGTCCTGTTCAGAACGCTCGCCGATCCGACCCGGCGGGCGATCTTCGAGCGGCTGTGTCGCGAGGGCGAGCAGTCGGTTGGCGCACTGACGGCTCAGGCCGGGGTCTCGCAACCGGCCGTCTCCAAGCACCTCGGCGTGCTGAAACAGGCCGGGCTGGTGCGCGACCGCCACCAGGGCCGCCAGACCCACTACAGCGCCCAGCTCGGCGCCCTGGCCCCGCTGATCGACTGGACCAGCCAGATGGCCGGCTTCTGGCAAGGCCGCTTCGACCAGCTCGAAGACCTGCTCACAAGGATGGACCAATGACCGCGACTGAGACCCGCTCCGTTGTGGTCGAGCGCGAGATCGCCTTTCCGCCGGAAAAGATCTGGCGCGCCCTCACCCAGCCGCACCTGATCGAGGAATGGCTGATGAAGACCGACTTCAAGCCGGTCGTGGGCCAGGACTTCAAGTTCAGCGCCGACTGGGGTTCGGTCGATGGCCAGGTCCGGGAGGTGGAGGCGAACAGGACGCTGGCCTATAGCTGGGAGGCCATGGGTCTGGAGAGCATCGTCACCTGGACCCTGACCCCGACGCCCACCGGCACCCGCCTGCGCATGGAGCAGTCCGGCTTCCGGCCGGACCAGGAGCAGGCCTTCCAGGGCGCCAAGCTCGGCTGGCCGCGGTTCTTGGCCAATCTGGAGCAGGTGTTGGGGTAATTGGGGACACGTACGACTTTCCATACGCGAGCACAGGCACGGCTCTTGGAAGTCGTACGTGGGTAGCGCTTCAGGCATGGCCCATTTGAGCGACAGCCCGTCAGAATTGGTTCGCGCCGTGGAGGCCCAACACGGTGGCGCGGCAACGCTCGTCCAGTCGGTCCCTGTCGTAGAGACGTTCGGCGGCGAGACGGTGTGGGAGGGCGTCGTCCACGTCTTCGACTTGGCCGACAACCCGAACGCAACCCGCGCCTATGCGTGGTCCTCACCGGTCGAGGGTAGCGACAAGCGCCGATTCTTTGCCGTGCTGCACATGGGGGCGATAAAGTCGCCAGTGGACGCTGTGAGGGCGGCAATTGTCGCAGAATATAGGTCCGACAATGGATAGCGGCTGGGCGGCACTACTCGGTTCACTCATCGGCGGCTTGGCCAGCTTGGGAGGTACAGCCCTCGCTCACTGGCTCGCGGGAACTGAGGCGCGGAAATTAGCGCGCGTGCGGCAGGAAACGCTGAAAAAGCGGTTCGCGGCGTCCAATAGGACGTGGGTTCCGATGCAGAACCTGATGGACTGCATTGGCGCAGATCGAGACACGACTGTTCAGCACCTGTTGATGATCGGGGCCCGTCGGTCGATGGTTGGGAACGACTCCTGGGGCCTGAAGGATTGGCCTGAGCCGTCAAATTAGGACACTACCCGTACGTGTCCCCAATCACCCCAATTACCAATTACTTCTTCTTCGGGGCTGCATCCGTCGAGTGGCCGTAGTCGTGGCGCCAGCGGACGGCGATCTTGGCGCCGGCCTCGCCGCCGACCTGGGAGATCAGTGACAGGCCGTGGCCGGCGCGGTATTCGACCTGGGCGGAAGGGCCGTAGCGGCCGCCGCCGGTCAGCTCCAGATAGACGTGCTTGCCGATGTATTTGCCGCCGGAGACGGTGGTGCCTGACGCATTGTCCGTGCCCAGGGCCAACCGGTCCAGGCGGGCGAAATTCTGCAGGCCGCCCAGGATGTCAAAGCCGCCGCCGGTGGCGAGCGTCGCCAAGGCCCCGGCCAGCTGGGCCGCCTCGACGCCGGACAGCTGCGAGGCGGAGGTGCCGAACAGCACCTGGGCGAGGATCTCGTCCTGGGGCAGGACCGGGACCGATGACAGCGTGATCTCCGGCTTGGCGGCCGTGCCGGCGATGTTGATCTTGGCGGTCAGGGTCGGGTCGTCGCGGCTGGCGGTGATGTCCAGCCGGATCGCCGCCGGATCGGTGGCCAGATAGACCGTCGAGGAGGTGTCGATCTCGAAGCGCTGGCCGGCGAACTGATAGTCGCCGCGCACCACATTGGCCGTGCCCTGCAGGACCGGGCGCGCGGTGTCGCCGGTGACGGTGGCGTCCAGGCTCATCTCGGCGTTCAGGCCCAGGCCCTTGACGAAGACGTTGCCTGGCGCGCGCAGATGGATGTCGAGGGCGGCGGAAAGGCCGCGGTCGACGCTCTGGGCCTGCAGGCCGTTATCCAGGCTGGCCGGGCGATTGCGCTCGACCACGTCCATGCTGACCACGCCGGGCGGGGCGCGGCTGGTCTTGGCGGAGATGTCGGCGCGGTTGATCAGAAGCTGGCCGGCCAGGGTCGCTTTGCCGGCGGCGTTGCGCGAGATGGTGACGTTGCCGGAGGCCGTCGCATTGGCCGTCTCGTTGTCGAGCAACTGGAAGGACTTCAGCGTCAGGGTCAGCGTGCTCTCACCGCCCTTAGCCAGACTGACCTGGCCCTGGCCCGAGACCGTGCCTTTCTTGGCGTCGGTGGCGGCAAAGCTGCGCATGGAGATGACGTCCTGGGCCAGATCCGCCTGGGCGGCCACGTTGCGCAGCTTCAGCCCGGTGGCGGCGTCCTCGAAACGGCCGCCAGCCAGGGCGGCCTGGCCGGTGAAGCTGGGGGTGTTCAGGCTGCCGGCGATGGTCCCGTGGGCGGTAGCGCGGCCAGCCAGGGTGCGCGTGCCACCGAACAGCAGCTGCCAGACCGGCTCGATTTCGCCTTCGACGTCGAAGCGGCCGGTCATCGGCCGGGTGGCGGCGATGGCGATGCGGAACGGCGAGGCCGAAGCCTCCGCCGGCAGGTCGAGATTGACGCTGGCCCGGCCGCCGGACTGGTTGGTCGCGGTGGCGTCGACCGCCAGGCGGGCATTGGCCAGGCTCGCCTTGACGTCGCCGTCCAGCGCCAGCTTGGCCGGCGCGTCGCGCACCCGCGCGCCGGCCAGGTGTGCGGTCAGGGTCCCGCCCAGGACCTGGTCGTGGCCGTCCAGCGCCAGGTCGGCGTCGACCCGGCCGGTGAAGTCGTCATTCACAGCGGCCATGTCGACATTGTTCAGCTTGGCCTTGGCGGTGAAGGCGGCGCCCGCCTGGCGCGCGTCCAGGTCCAGGCGGCCCGAGCCGATGCCGAGGCTGGCCTTGGCAGTCTGGTCGGCGCCGCCGAAGGTGAACTGGGCCGGCGCCAGCGTATGGAAGGCGGCCTTGCGGATCTTGCCGGCGCCTTCGAAGCTGACCGCATAGGCCCCGCCGGTCTCACTGGCGATGCCGGAGCCTTGCAGGCGCACCGGCGTCCCCGACCAGGCCAGGTCGCCGCTGATCTTGTAGGCGGCGTGGCTGAGCGGCCCGTCGGCGCTGAGATCGATCGAGGTGGCGACCAGGGCCGAGCCGCGCGGCTCGGCGTTGGTGGCCTTCAGGTGCAGGCTGGCGACGGCTGCGCCGGCGGCGTCGGCGACCTTCAGCTGCGCCTCGGCGTGGCCCTGGGTCAGGAAGGCGCCCGGACCGGCGCTCAAGCTCAGGTCGGCGACCGAGGGGGCGTCGCCGGTCAGGGTCAGGTTTCCGGTCGCCGTCGCGCCGCCGCCGGCCGCATCGATGCCGCTCAGCGCCAGCCCGCCGGGGATGAAGCGGAAGGCGGCTTTGGCGCGGGCGGGCCCGTAGTCGCTGGTGGCGGTCAGTGCGAAGTCGCCGTTGAACCCCGTAGGCGCGCTGATGAAGGACAGCACCAGGTGGGCGGGCTTCAAGGTCAGGTCCGGCAGGTCGATACGTTCGAGCTCGGCCAAGAGGTCGATGCGTGGCGCGCCCCAGGTTCCGGTGATCGCCCCGTTGCCCGACGCCGCGCCGGCGATCTCGACCGGGCCGGCGTCGAAGGGGCCGTGCGCGGTCCAGTTCAGCGCCAGCTTCAACGCCCCGTCCTTGCCGATCGGCCCCGCACCCCGCACGTCCGCCGCCGCGCCGGAGAGGTCGGCCTTGGCGATGATGATGGCGCCGCCGTCGCAGGATCCGGTGGCCGTCAGCTTCGGCTTGTCACCCAGGAGCCGGTCGAGCTGACCCAGGCCGCTGGCGAAGCCGGCGCCCTGGGCGCTGAGGTCGACCGCCCAGGGACCGCCGGAGCGCGATTGCCCGGCAGACCAGGTGGCCGCGACGGTCCCTCGCGCGCCGGGGTGGGCCATGGCCAGGTTGGAGACCTTCAGGCTGCCCTTGAAGCTCAGGTTGCCGAGCAGGCCGCGCTGGCCGGTGGCGTCGAGCGCCATGCCGGAGCCCTGGGCCTTCAGCGACTGGATCAGGTAGCGGCCATCAGCCAGCCGCGAGGCCTCAAGCGTCGCATGCGGCCGCCCGCCGATCATCGCCGCCAGCAGGCCGGAGCCCCTGCCCTGGTCGCCGGTGGCGTCCAGCTTCAGCCGCCATTCGCCCTTGGCGCGGGTCAGTTCCACCGGCCCGGACACGCGGGCCAGGCCATAGCCGCCGAGGCTGAGCTGATCGACCGCCGCATTGCCGACCAGTCGCCAGTCGCCAAGGCCGCCTTTCAGCTGACCGTTCAGCACCCCCCGGCCCATGGCGGGCGCGCTCAGGATGCGGCGCAGGTCGGTAATGCTGGCCTGGACGGCCAGACCGCTGGTGCTGGTCAATTTGGCGGCGTTGGCGACCCCAACAGCCTGGCCGGCGGCGTTCTCGGTGCGGGTGAAGAGGGCGACGCCATAGAGGTCGCCGCCCGCCGGCCGCCCAGCCGCGGTGAACCGCAGCTGCGGACCCAGTGCGTGCAGCATCGGCGCGGTGAGGCGCGAGGCGGTCAGCGAAACCTGGCCGCTGGCCTGGCCGCCGGCCTTGGTCCAGGTCCCGTCGGCGGTGGCGACCGACTGGTCGCCGGAAATGGCGCGCAGATGCAGCCAGCCATTGCCTTGCGCGCCGCCGGACTGGGCGTCGAGCAAGAAGGGCTTGTTGGCCGGCAGGCCGAGCAGGCCGGAGATCGCCCCACCTTGCGCCTCGCGCGCCTGGGCGGTGATGGCCAGCCGCTGGTGGACGCCGAAATCGTAACGGGCGTTCAGGCCGTCGCCGGGATGCAGTTTGCTCTGCGCCGACAGCGTCCCGGCGATGGCGCCGTTGCGCTCCAGGTCGAGCGCGCCGTTGGTCGCGAACAGGCCCCTAGCCGAACTCGCGGCCGGCAGGGTTTCCAGCAGCAGGCTGAACCGGTCGATCTGCACGGCGACCGCCTGGCGCTTGGCCAGGTTGCCGGGCTCGAACACCGGCGCGCGGATGATCCGCACCTGACCCGCCAGGTCATCGACCTGCACCCGGCGTCTCAAGAGGTCGATCGGCCGCCAGCGCACCGCGATCCGGCGCGCGTCGAGCCAGACGCCGTTGCGGTCGGCGATGGTCAGCCGGGTGACGCCGAAGTCGCCCCACAGATCGCCCTCCAGGCCCTCGACGTGCAGACGGCCGAACTGCCCGACCTGCAGGCCTTCCAGCCGCTCGGCGACGAAGCTGCGGCCGGCCGGGGTCAGGGGTCCGAAACGGGCGACAATCCCGGCGGCCAGGACCAGGCCGATGACCAACACCAGCACGTCCAGCGCCAGATGCCCCCACAGCG
This sequence comes from Caulobacteraceae bacterium, assembly GCA_041691315.1. Taxonomy (GTDB): domain Bacteria; phylum Pseudomonadota; class Alphaproteobacteria; order Caulobacterales; family Caulobacteraceae; genus Poindextera. Next base: position 17,391 of record JBEPUW010000045.1, read on the forward strand.
ACGGCTTGCGCAGCTTGGCGGCCTTGGCCGGCGGCTCTGGCTCGGGCTCGCTCAAAAGCTCTGGCCGATGCTGAGATAGAGCTGGATGAAGCCGTCGCCCTTGCGCCGGGTCAGCGGCGTGGCGATGTCGAGCCGGATCGGCCCGAAGCCCAGATTATAACGGACGCCGACCCCGACCCCGACTTCCGGGTGAGCGAAGTCGGGCGCCACATTGGTCCCCACCGCGCCGGCGTCGATGAAGCCGACCAGGCCCCAGCGCTGGGTCAACCTCCGGCGCACCTCAAGGGAGCTTTCGAACAGTGAAAGCCCGCCCTCCGGCGTATTGTCGGCATAGCGCGGCCCGACCTCCTGGTAGCCATAGCCGCGCACCGAGCCGCCGCCGCCGGCGTAGAAGCGGTCCTGGGCCGGCACCAGCGGGATATTGCCGCCGGCGATCTCGCCCAGCTTGATCCGGCCGGCGATCACGGTCGCGGCCGTGGCGCCCAGCGGCAGATAGGCCGAGGCTTGCGCCTGGGCTTTCAGATAGACGATCGGCCCGTCGCCGATGCTGGCCCTGGGCTCGACCCTCGCATCCAGCCGCCAGCCCGAGGTGGGGTCCAGCGGGTCGTTGGAGCGGTCGACGGCGAAGGCGACCAGGCCGCCCAGCGTCCCCAGCTTGCGCTGGTGGTTCAGGGCGATGAAGTTGGCCTGTTCCTTCTCATCGGTCTGGGTGGCGTCCAGCGACAGGCCGTAGGTCAGGAACGAGGTCTTGCCGAACCGCCGGGTCAGGTCGGCGCTGATCCCGCCGCCATAGGCCAGATAGGCCGGGGTATCCTCGCGATAGAGGGCGGCGGTCAGTCTCAGCGTCTGTTCCGGCCGTCGCCAGTCGGGCAAGGCGAGCTGGCTCTGCAGCCGGCTGTCGATCTGGGCGATGCGGAAGATGTTGGTCAGGGTGTCGCCGCGGCCGAGGCGATTGTACAGGATCCAGCGGCTGTCGACGCCGATCCCCTCGTCGGTGGAATAGCTGGCGCCCAGTTCGAGCGTCCCCTTCGGCCGGTCGGCCAGGCTGACGATCACCGGCCGCTGGCCTTTCACCGTCTGCTCGGCCTGCGCCAGCGAGACGGTGACCCGATCGTAGACGCCTGAATCGAGCAGCCGCCGTTCCAGTTCGGCCACCGACTTGGGCCGATAGGGATCGCCGACCCGCCAGGGCGCCAGCCGGGCCACCCATTTCGGATTGGTGCGGCCGTGGGTGATCACCTCGACGTCGCCCAGGCGCACCAGGTCGCCGGCGGCGATGCGGAAGGCCGGCTGCACGGTGAAATCGGCGTGATCGACCACCACTTCGCGCGGTTGCGCGACAGCGTCGGCAAAGCCGCTTTCGCGCAAGGCGGCGACGACGCGGCCCTCGGCGGCGATGATCTCGACGGCGCGGCCGGGATCGCCGGACGTCAGCTTCATCGCCGTCTCGGCGGCGGCGGCGATCTTGGGATCGGGCGCAGGCCCCTGCCACTCGATATGCGGCTGGGCGATCTTCGAGCGCGGGCCGGGCGTGATGGTGACGAAGCCCTGCGGCTGGTCGCCGTCGCCGATGCCGGGCTCGACCACATAGTCGTAATAGCCCTCGGAGCGCAGCACCGCGATGGCGGTTTCACCGGCCTCGCGGGCGCGGCGGTCGGCCTCCAGCCGGCTGGTCGGCGGCGTCGCAGCCGTCCCGATGGCCTGTTGGATCTCGGTCCGGAGGCTGGCGTCGAGGGCGCCGCGCACGTCGACGTGTTGCGGCGCCGCGAACGCCCGACCCGGAGTCAGGCCCGCGGTCGCCAGCACGCAGAACGCCGAGGCGGCGACCCCGAATCCAAGGCGTCTCAACAGACTGTCCCTTTCGCAGCCCCCGGGCTGGCGTTTAGCCTAAGCTGGCCCGCGCTGTCACCCGCGTCGCTGCGCCGCATTTCTTGGGCGATCGGGCAAAAGGCGCCCAATTCCTGGGCGCCCGGGCGGCGGCGGCGGAACCGGTCGAGACGCGGGGTGATTTCACCGCCCAGCAGTCTAGCTTGCTCATGGCGCCGGTTCGCAGCATGGATTGACGATGAAGTCTGTCGGGGGCACGGCCGGCGTGGCGCAAACGCAGGATATTCCGACATCGCTGTTCCCGTCCGCGGGCTTCTACCGCCCCGGGCGCTCCTATGACGAGATGTTCGCCGCCGACGGCGCGGTCCGCGCCCACTACGGGGCGCTGCAGACTCGGATGTCGACGCTGAGCCCGACCGAGCTCGCCAACCGGCAGCGGACCCTGGAACAATCCTTTCTGCTGCAAGGCATCACCTTCACCGTCTATGGGGCCGAAGCGACCACCGAGCGGATCATTCCGACCGATCTCTTCCCCCGCATCATCCCCGCCGCCGAATGGGCCAAGATCGAGGCCGGCCTGACCCAGCGGCTGAAGGCGCTCAACCTCTTCCTGGCCGACATCTATGGCGACCAGAAGATCCTGGCCGACGGGGTGGTGCCGCGCGAACTGATCCTCGACGCCCCGTCCTATCGGCGCGAGATGCGCGGGCTCTATGTGCCGCACAACACCTACGTGAATGTCTCCGGCGCCGACCTGATCCGCGACGAGGCGGGCGAGTTCGCGGTGCTCGAAGATAACCTTCGCGTGCCCTCCGGCGTCTCCTACATGCTGGCCAATCGCGACGCCGCCAAGCGCACCTTCCCCGGCACCTATCGCACCGCCAATGTCCGGCCGGTGGAGCGCTATCCGGACCTGCTGCTGGCGACGCTGAAGAGCCTGGTCGCCGACTGGCGGCCCAATCCGCAGGTCGTGGTGATGACGCCCGGCGTCTACAACTCCGCCTATTACGAGCACGCCTATCTGGCGCGGCTGATGGGCACGCCGCTGGTCGAGGGTCGCGACCTCTTGGTCCACGACAACATGGTCTATATGCGCACCACCACAGGCCTGCGCCGGGTGGACGTGATCTACCGCCGGGTCGACGACGACTTCATCGACCCCCTCACCTTCCGGCGTGATTCCGGCCTGGGGGCGGCCGGCCTGTTCAACGCCTACCGCGCCGGCAATGTGGCGATCGCCAATGCGCCGGGCACGGGCGTGGCCGACGACAAGGCGGTCTATGCCTACACGCCCGACATCATCCGCTATTACCTGTCGGAAGAGCCGATCCTGCCGATCATCGAGACCTTCCTCTGCCGCGAGCCCAAGCAGCTCAGCCACGTCCTGGCCAACCTGGACAAGTTCGTGGTCAAGGCGGTGGGCGCGTCCGGCGGCTACGGCATGCTGGTCGGACCGCACGCCAGCGCCGCCGAGCGCGCCGAGTTCGCCGGGCGCATCAAGGCCGACCCGGACAACTACATCGCCCAGCCGACCATCCAGCTTTCCACCGCCCCCTGCCTGGTCGACGGTCGGATCGAGCCCAGGCACGTGGACCTGCGCCCCTTCGTCCTGGCCGGGCAGCGCATCGTGGTGACGCCCGGCGCGCTGACCCGCGTGGCGCTGAAGCGCGGCTCGCTGGTGGTCAATTCCAGCCAGGGCGGCGGTTCGAAGGACACCTGGGTGCTGGCCGACCCGGAGAACGGCCGATGATGCTCGCCCGCGTCGCCGACAGCCTCTACTGGATCGGCCGCTATGTGGAGCGGGCCGAGCACATCAGCCGCCTCTCCGACGTCATGTTGACCGCGACCCTGGACCAGAACGACGCCGCCGTGGCCGTGGCCCAGCTGGCCCTGGCCTCGATCGGCGGCCCCGAGTTCGAGGCGTCGCCTTACGACGGGGTGCACAGCTTGGTGTTCGAGCGCGAAAACCTGGGTTCGGTGGTCACTTCGCTGGCCCGGGCGCGCGAAAACGCCCGCCAGGTGCGCGACCAGATCACCACCGAGACCTGGGAGCGGCTGAACCTGCTCTATCTGCGGGTCACCGACCCGGGCGCCGAACAGGCCTTCACCAACGGCTCCTCGGTCTTCCTGCACGACATCATCGCCGACCTGCACCTGTTCAAGGGCGCCGCCGACGCCACCATGAGCCATGGCGAGGGCTGGCGCTTCCAGCTGCTCGGCGTGCATCTGGAACGGGCGCAGCTGATCGCGCGGCTGCTGGAGGTCTGTTTCGGCGACCGCGCCGGCGAAAAGACCCTGAGCGACCACCGCACCCAGATCTCGGTGCTGCGCATGGCCTGCGCCATGGAGCCGTACTTGCGGCTCTACACCGCCGAGATCCAGCCGCAGCGCATGCTGGAATTCCTCTTGTTCGACGAGGACTTCCCGCGCTCCATCCGCTTTTCCACCAACCGCATCGAGGAGCATCTGACCAGCCTGGCGCGCCGCGACCAGTATTACGAAGGCGCCGAGCCGGACCGGCTGGCCGCGCGCCTCTCGGCGCGGCTGAAGTTCGCCGACATGGACGAGACCCTGGGTGCCGGCGCCATCCTTGGCGCCGTGGTCAGCGAGTGCTCGCGCATCCACCACGCCATCTACGAGACCTTCGTCGCCTATCCGCTCGAAGAAAGGCTGCCGGCTTAACCTCCATGCTGCTCGAGATCCGCCACCTGACCCAGTATCGCTACGACGCCCCGGTGCGCGAGAGCGTCATGGAGCTCTGGGTGCAGCCGCAGAAGAGCGCCAGCCAGCGGCTGATCAGCTTCGAGCTGGAGCTGGACCCCGCCGCGCAGCTGTTCTCCTACGTCGATATCTTCGGCAACGCCGTCTATCACTTCGACGCGCCGCAGCCGCACGACCGGCTGGCCATCCGCTCGCATTCGCTGGTCGAGACCGAACCGGCCGAGGCGCTGCCGGACGCGCTCGACACGGGCGAGTGGCAGCGGCTGCAGAGCGAGTTCGTTCGCGGCCAGCAGTTCGATTTCCTGCGCCCGCACGGCCTCGCCGTCGCCACCCCGGCCCTCGACGCCTTCGTCCGGGCCTTCGAGATCGACGGCTTGCGTCGCGCCGATCCGCTGACCGCGGCGCGCAAGCTTTGTCAGGCCCTCTATGAGGGGCTGGGCTACGAGGCTGGCGTCACCCGCGCCGACAGTCCGATCGACGAGGCGCTGGAGGCTGGCCGCGGCGTCTGCCAGGATTTCGCCCACATCATGCTGGCCATCTGCCGCGGCTGGGGCCTACCGGCGCGCTACGTCTCCGGCTATCTGTTCACCGAGGCGGCCGAGGGTAGCTTCCGCTCCGATCCCGACGCCACCCACGCCTGGGTCGAGGTCTTCCTGCCGTCGCTGCGCTGGGTGGGGTTCGATCCGACCAACAACACCACGACCGGCGAGCGCCACGTCACCGTCGCGATCGGCCGCGACTATGACGACGTGCCGCCCTCGCGCGGGGTCTTCAAGGGCGACGCCGAAAGCCAGCTCGAGGTCGCCGTCTCGGTCCGCCAGACCCGAACCGCCGCGGCCGAACCCGAATTCCTCCGCACCGGCCGCCCGGTCATCTCCGGCACAGCGCGGCGACGACTGGCCGCGGAAGCGGCCGAGGAACAGCTGCAACAGCAGCAACAGCAGCAGTAGGCGCACGCGACGCCTGATAGCGAGCATGCACCCAAGGCTTTCGTCCTCGAGGACGCTGGCGCCGTGGGCACTGGTTGGAGGTCCGCCTCGCCACGCGTCGAACAGGCCACGGCTTCCTTTTCGGGTCAGGCGGCTTCTTGTCTGACTTTCAGATGCGGGGCGGAAATTGTCCAAGGGCGACACGCCGGACCTGGTCGCTGTCCGTCGGCTGGTGGCCGATCGGGTGCGTCGGCGCGGGCGTTTCCTGCACGGTGTTGGTCACGCGACCGACCCCGGTCACCTCGACCTCGACCACATCGCCTGGCTGCATCGCCGCGAGTTCGCGGGCGTGCCGGTCAGGACCACGTCTCCCGGCAGGAAGGTGATGTGCCGGGACAGATCGGCCATGATGTAGGGGATGTCGAACGTCATGTCCGACACCGGACCGTCCTGGACCACCTTGCCATTGATGTAGGTCCGCACTTGCGACTCGCGGATGTCGACCCCGCGCACAATCCCCGGACCGATGGGACAAAAGCCGTCCTGGCCCTTCACCCGAAGCATCGAGCCGGCGTCGGTGTCTCGGAAGTCCTGAGCGCCAACATCATTGGCCGCCGCGAAGCCTGCCAGGTAGTCCCAGATTTCTTCCGGAGAGATATTGCGCATCGGTTTGCCGACGATGGCGGCGATCTCGCCTTCGTAGTTCAAATACTGACAATCGGCCGGGCGATTGAGCATGCCGCGGTGGGAATTGAGCGTCGTGAGCGGCTTCTGGAAATAGGTCGGCGTCGTCAGCGGCGGCGCATGAAACTCCACCCGGCGGGACTCGTAGTTGAGGTGGATGCAGATGATCTTGGTGGGATCGCACGGCGGCAGATAGACGGCGTCCGCCTCCACCACCGTGCGTCCGTCTCCGAGACGCAGGACTTCGCCCTCGGGCCTCACCCAATGGGGCGTGCCTTCGAACAGGATGCGGCGCCATTCTTCGCGCGGTCCTTTGAGTACGGACATGGTTCAGTTCTCCCTGGATTCTGATTTCAGGCGGCGACGTGCACGCGCCCGTATTGGCCCGCGAGGCACGCCAGCGGAGGGCCTTCGCAACGTTCGAAGCGCTCCACCTGGCCAAGGAAGACCTCATGGTCTCCCGCCCGCGTCACCGTCACGATGGAGCACTCGAAGACCGCCGCGGCGGCCTCGATAACCGGCGCGCCGCCGAGTCCGTCGCGGATCGACACCCCCAGCAACCGTTGTTCCAGTGGACGGCAGAGGTCATCCAGCAGCGAGCGCTGGTCTTCGGTGAGCACGCTGACGGCGAAGGTGGCGGCGGACGTGAAGACCGGGCGGCTGCGCGATGACAGTCCCAGACACCAGAGCACCATCGGCGGCGTAAGCGACACCGAGGTGAAGGAGTTGATCAGCAACCCCGCCGCCTCGCCGTCCGGAGTCCGAGCCGCCACGAAGGCTACACCCGTTGGGAACCGCCCCAGCGCATGCCGATAGTCATGCGCCCAATCGTCAGCGGCCGGCCGGGGAGCTTCGAGGCCACGCATCAGATGGGCTCCAGCTCCGGATTGACTTGCATTCCAGGGTTCACGACTCCCTGCACGGGCGCGTGGCCGTAGGTGTCGCGCTGATAGAACTCCGACTGGTGCGACGACGGCCGCGCACCCCACCCGATCTCGGACATGAAGCCTGAGGGGTTGAGGAAGTAGAAGGAGTACATCTGGTCGTTCGCATGCTTGCCCGGTTCGATCCCAACCGGAATCCCAGCACTCTTGACCGTCTCGTACGCCAAGCCGACATCGTCGAAGTTCTCCACTTCGAACATCAGGTGGTTGATCCGCTTGGCCCCAGGCGCCGTGAAGGCCAGCGTGTGGTCGCGGTCGTTGCAGTGCATGAAGGTCAGGTCGACGGGCCGTGGAAGCCCGGGAACCGGGATGCGGTACTCGACCCCCCCGCGCATGCCGAGCAGGCGATAAAACGCATAGGTCTTGTCGTAGCCTGCGCTATTGCCCAGCATCACGTGGCCAAGACCGCCCGCCCCCGTCTTGAAGGGCCCATGCATGCGCCGTCCCGGGTGAAACGGCCGGTTCGCCTGGACATGGGGGCCGTGGAAGATCTCGATCGGGTGACCGCTCGGGTCTTCGAGCATCATGACCTCGAGGACGTGGCGCTCGGCGGATTCTTCGAACGAGCCAGTGCGCACCGTGACGCCGGCGGCCTCAAGGTGCTTGGCCAGTTCGGCGAATTCGTCCTGTCCCGCGACTCGAAGACCGAGAAGCAACAAGTCATCGGCATCGTTCTCCTCCAAGACGATCCGGTGGTGCCAGTAGTCCATCCGCAGGAAGGCCCGTCCCGGCAAATCGCCGTCGACCACCTCAAGCCCAAGAATCTCGGCCGCGAACTCTTTCCACCGGGCGAGCCGCTTGACCCCCAGAGTCAGATAACCAAGCTCCGTAATCTGGACCATGTCAGCTTCCTCCCAGGAACGATCCCTTTCGGACCGCTATGTTTTTGATGTCGCTGTAGAAGTCGAAGCTCCAGGTACCGCCTTCCCGGCCGATACCGGAGTGTTTCGAGCCGCCGAACGGGGCGCCCAGTTCGCGGATGAAGAAGCAGTTCACCCAGACCGTGCCGGCGACGACGGCCGAGGCGATGCGCATGGCACGGTCCTCGTCTGCCGTGAACAAGGTGGCGGCAAGGCCGTATTCGGTGGCGTTGGCGACCTCGATCACCTCATCGTCGCCGCGGAACGTATTCCAGGTCAGCACCGGTCCGAAGACCTCCTTCCGAAAAATCTCCTGGTCGCGCCGCGCGCCGGCGATGAGGGTCGGCTGGAAGTAGAGTTCGCCCTGATTGTGCCGCTCGCCGCCCCAGAGGATGTCGATTCCCTCCTTGCGCGCCCGGTCCACGAATCCCTGCACGCGCTCGAAGTGCTCGAGATGGATCAGCGGGCCGACGCGCGTCGAGGGATCGCGAGGGTCGCCGACCTTCATGTGGGCGACCGCGTCGCGCACGTGACCCAGGAAGGTTTCAGCGATGGTCTCCTCCACCAGCACGCGGGTGCCGGCCAGACACACCTGGCCGGCGTTGACGTACTGGCCTGCAACGGTCTGCGCCGCGGCTTTCAGGTCCGCGTCGGCGCAGACGATGAAGGGCGACTTGCCGCCCAGCTCGGAGCTCATGGAGGTGATGCTGCGGGCGGCCGCCTGGCCGATGACCCGGGCGGTGTCGGTCGAGCCGGTGAAGCTGATCCGGTCGATATCCGGGCGTTGGGTGAGCGCCGCACCCGCCTCTTCCCCGATGCCCTGCACCACGTTGAGGACTCCGGCCGGCACGCCGGCGGCCTAGGCGATGTCGGCCATCAGCGAGCACGTGAGCGGCGCCCACTCCGGCGGCTTGACGACAACGGTGTTGCCCGCCGCGAGCGCTGGTCCGACCTTCCAGGTCGTCAGCATCATGGGCGCGTTCCACGGGGTCACCAGCACCGCGATGCCGGCTGGATCGTAGCGGACGTGGTTCACGACCTCCGGCGAGTCGATGGTGTGCCCGCCCAGGGTCAGCGCATGCTCAGCGAAATAGGAGATGTTCTGCGCGGCGCGGGGCATGACCCGGTGTTGATTGCCGGTCAGCAGGGAGCCGTTGTCGATCGTCTCCACGGCCGCGAGTTCGCCGGCGCGCGCCAGGACGCCCTTGGCGAAGCGGCGCAGGATCGGCGCGCGGCCTTCCGGCCCCAGCGCCGCCCAGGCCGGGAAAGCGCGGCGCGCCGCGTCGACGGCCATCTCGGCTTCCGCCGCGCCGCCGGCCGAGATCTCGGCGAGCGCCGAACCGTCCACCGGCGACCGGTCGAGGAAGCGCTCTTTCGACCCGACCCGGCGGCCATCGATATAGTGATCGGTGGAGACCTCCACCCCGGCGACATTCACGCGGCCTTCGGACATGACAGGCCTCCCTCGTTGGCTTGCGGGTCGAGGTTGAGGAACTGGTCCACCAGGCGGTCGGCCCGAGAGGGGTCGAAGAAGTTCTCGTGGATCTGGCGGTTACGGGCGCCGGAGGCGAGGTAGAAGCGCTCGTACTGCTCGTTGCGGCTGGCGAGCCCGCTGCCGACGAAGTCCCAACCGAGGCGGAAGACGCGCACCCGCTCCTCGGCGCTCACATCGCCGGCGCCACGGAGGTAGCGGTCGATCAGCGGTTTGAGTTCGGGGTCATGCATCTGCGCCAGCGTCGGTGCGGCGAACACGTTGTGCGAGCCCAGCAGGCGGATGATCTCGTTGACCCGCGGAAACCAGTAGGGAAGCGTCGCCCGGAGCGCGTGCAACGGACGAACGTCCGGGAACCAGACCCCGCCGGGATACTCCTTCGCCTGCATCTCGGCGGCGTAGATCGCCGAGCGGGCGAACTCGGAGAAGGTCCATATCTCGCCGAGCATTTCCTGGGCGGCCGGCTGCTTGCCGTTGATGCACTTCAGCATCCGGTTGGCGATGCCCCAGGCGAACTCCAGCTTGGTCTGCGCCCGGATCATGGTCTGTTGCATGATGTTGGGCGACCAGGAGGTCCGCATCACTGCGTTGTAGGTCGCAAGATTGGCGTTGATGAACAAACGGTCCTTCGGCACCTCGACATCGTCGAAGATCACGAAGGCGTCCTGCTCGTCGAAGCGCCCGGACAGCGGGTGGTCGTAGGCATGCTTCGGTTGCGATAGGCTGTCCCGGCAGAGGATTTTCATCCCCGGCGTCGTCATGGGAATGCTGAAAGACAAGGCGTAGGCGTCGGCGCCCTCGCCCAGCGGGAAGGCCGGATAAACCGCCATCTCGTCGGCGAAAGGCGACAGGGTGGCGAGGATGCGCGAGCCACGGACGACAATGCCGTGCTCGGTCTCGCCGACCTTGTGCAGGGCCACGTCATTGCCCGGCTTCGGCACATCGCCCAAGGCTTTGTCGACCGTCGGATGGATGATGGTGTGGGTGAGCGACAGATCGCCCCGGCGCATCTCTTTCTGGAAGGCGATGAGGTTTTCAGCGCCGGCTTCATTGGCGCCGAGCGACCATTCGTCCGGCCGCGCCGCGAAGCCGGCAAAGGTGACGTTCATGTAGTCGGGCGTGCGCCCCATCAGCCCGACGCTGTGCTCGGCGCAGACCTCCAGCGCCGCGTGCCGCTTGAACAGGTCGTCGCGGGAGCGCGGGATCATGTGGCTGGCGTTGATCGGCTCGCCGGTCTCCGGATCGGGGACCAGGCAGCGATCCGCCTCAGCGTGCTGCAGGTCGAAGACGGCGGCGAGCTCCTCGGCGGCGCCTCTGAAGGCCGGGTGTGAGGCGACGTCGGTCACCTTCTCCGTGCCAACATAGATGTCGCGGGGTTCTTTTAGGCCATCAAGGAATTGTCGCCCTGTTCTTGCAGGCATGGGGTCCTCCCGGCGGCTGGCGCCGCCTTGCGTCAGTCATGGATTGGACGGGCGGCCGGCCCGCGGCGGGGTGATTAGCCCAGTCCGCGCAGCAGCAACCCGATGTCGGTACGCAGAGCGCGGTCGAACTGCGCCCGGTCGAGATATCCGCTGAGCAAACCGCCCAGGTGGAAGTAGTAGATGGCGAACAAGGTGCGAGCGGAGGGGACGAGCGGGCTTGCCGCATCGACCTTCCCATCGGTTTTCGCGGCCTGGACGAGCTGCGCCAGGCGCCCGAGCAGGCTGGTCATGAGCTCAGAGACGAGCGAGCGCTGCTCGGGGCTGCTGACATAGCCGAGCTGCCGCATCAGCGCGTGAGCCAAGGGCAGATCGCGCTCGTGATAGACCACCAGGGCTTCGAAGAAGGCGATCGTCTGATCCAGCAGTCCAGCGGGCCGGCGCGCGGCGTCGTAGGCGCGCTCGACGACATCCATCATCTCGTCATGGAACACCAGGATGAGCAGATCGTCCTTGGTCCTGGCGTAGGTGAAGACCGTCCCCGCGGCGATACCGGCGGCGTCCGCGATCTCCTGCGAGGTCGTGGCCTCGAACCCTTTGTGCCTGAACAGGGCGCGCGCCGCGGCGATGATGCGGCCGCGCTTGTCGAGCTTGTTCTGCTCGCGACGTCCGATCGCTGCGACGGCCAACGGTTCCTCCCACACATCACGGGTGTGTTTCTGGAGGAGAATATCGACCGGTCTGATACGGACGTCAACAAAATAATTGAGCATACTCATTTTTTGTGATCTGGATTGCCGCGCTAACCTGGCGTCGCGGCTTGCGAAATCGGCAAAACTCGGATGCGCTACAAGATGAGCGCGCTCAATAATGTGGAGTCATGGGCGTGCGATCGATACAGGCGCGCGAACTGTTGGCTCAGGGACGCATCGTTCTCAACGGCTGGTCCGTCATCCCCGGCGGCTTTCTCGCCGAAGTCATGGCTTCGCTGGGCTGGGATGCGCTGACCATCGACATGCAGCACGGGATCATTGGCCAGTCCGATATGGTCGCCATGTTGCAGGCGATCTCCACCACGCCGCTGACGCCGATGGTTCGGCTGGCGGCGAACGACCCCACGTTGATCGGCCAGGCGCTGGATTCGGGCGCCATGGGGGTGATCTGCCCCCTCATCAACGCCCCTGACGAAGCGGCGAGCTTCGTCGCGGCCTGCCGATATCCGCCCAACGGGGTTCGCAGCTCGGGCGCTACGCGGGCAATGATCTATGCGGGCTTCGACTACGGCGCGGTGGCCGACGCCCAGGTGCTCAAGTTCGCGATGATCGAGACGGCCGACGCCCTTCGGCGCCTGGACGAGATCGCCGCGACCCCCGGGCTCGATGGCCTCTATGTCGGCCCCTCCGATCTCTCGCTCGCTCGGGGAGGCTCGCAGGGCTTCGACAAGGACGAGCCCCAGATGCTGGAGGCCTACCGCGCCATCGTGGCGGCCTGCCGCGATCATGGCCTGACCGCCGGCATCCACACGGCCAGTCCGGCCTTCGCTGGCCGCATGGCCGAGCTGGGCTTCCGGTTCATCACCCTGGTCGGCGACTTCAACTTCGTCCTCGCCGGCCGGGGGGTCGTGCGCCAGGCGCGCGCCCTCCTCGACACCCCGTCCACCCTGACAGTCAGCTGAGGCCCACCCAATGCCAATCTCCCCCGACGCCATAGCCGACCCGGCGCGCCGTCTGCACCAAGCGGAGCGCAGCAAAACGCGCATCCCCCTGCTTTCACTCGCCTTCCCGGACATGACCATGCAGGACGGCTACGCGATTCAGTCCGCCTGGCTGGACATCAAGCGCGCCGAAGGCCGCAAGACCATCGGCTACAAGATCGGGCTGACCTCGCGCGCCATGCAGGTCAACTCCCAGATCGACGAGCCGGACTACGGATCCCTCCTCAATGACATGCTGTTTGCCGAAGGCGGCGACATCCCAGCTGAACGGTTCATCCGCCCGCTGGTCGAGGTGGAGTTGGCGTTCATCCTCGGGCGTCCGCTGAAGGGCCCGGGCGTGACCTTGTTCGACGTTCTGGCAGCCACCGACTACGTGAGTCCGGCGCTGGAGATCATCGACCTGCGGGTGAATCCCGTCGATCCGGAGACCGGGGCCACGGCAAAGGCGCTGGACACCATCTCCGACAACGCCGCCTGCGCGGGCGTCGTGATGGGGGGGCGGCCGGTGAAGCCCGACGCCATCGATCTGCGCTGGGTCGGCTGCCTGCTCCACCGCAACGGCGTCATCGAGGAGACTGGACTCGCGGCTGGGGTGCTGAATCATCCGGCCACCGGAATCGCCTGGCTGGCCAATAAGCTGGCGCGCCACGAGATCAGCCTTGAGCCCGGCGAAATCCTGCTCTGCGGTTCTTTCACGCGGCCGGTATTCGCCCGACCTGGCGACGTCTTTCACGCCGACTACGGCAAGCTCGGTGGTATCGGGGTGCGCTTCTCCTGATGAGATCGAGAGCGGGCTCGGCCAATGTCCGCTGCGCGTCGATCTCGACCATCGACGGAGCGCCACCCAGCCTGACCGCAGCGGCGCCGAACCGGAATTCCTGGCCTCAGTCCTTCCCCGCCGCGCCCTCGGCATAGGGGGTCAGGTCCATGTCCGGGTAGCGGAGGGCGACGTCGCGCAGGGTCTGCTCATTCCAATAGTCGGAGCCAATGGGCGGCCAGCCGAACAGGTCGCGCTGGCGCGGCGTCATCAGGGTCAGGGCCTGGGCAAACCCGGGTCTGCCGGCGCGGTCGGGCCAGCTCACCTTGCCGTTCCAGCGCCAGCCGCGCGACTGGTAGTCGATCAGCATGGCGAAGCGGGCGCGGCCGGGCGCGCCGAACGCCGAGCCGCGGTGCAGGACGCTGGTGCGATAGATCATCAGGCTGCCGGCCGGGCCGACGACCGACTCCTCATGCTCCTCGAACGCTCCTTTCTCCTGGCGGATCGGGATCAGCGGCAGGTCCATGGTGTACTCGACCGGGACGATCTTGGTCGGGCCGTCCAGCTCGGTGACGTCCGAGAGCAGGATGAAGGTGGTGTACTGGGTATGGGCGCCGTCAAGCCGCGGCGCCACCAGGCTGTGATTGCCGAAGTCGCGGTGATGCGCCTGCGCATAGTCGATGGCGCCGGCGTACTTGGCCCACAGTTCGACCTTGTAGACCTCGATATCGTCGGTCTTCAGCAGCCGCTCCATGGCGTCGACCAGGTCCGGATAGACCGGCAGGCGGCTTAAGGCCCAGTCCTCGTAGGGAAAGTTCAGAATGCCGGCGAACTGGCTGTCGTTGTACTGAGGATATTTGGACGGATCGGCGAAATAGTCCTCCGGCTTGGGGTGGACCTTCCAAAGCGCCGCCCGCGCCTCGGCCAGCGTCCCGGCGTCGAGAAACCCCGGCACGACGGTGAAACCCCGCTTCCCCACCTCGGCCAGTTTTGCATCGCTGATCTTCATGGTCTTCCTCACCGGCGGACGCCGACAACTCGGCGAGGGCCGATGTCTAGTCAAGTGCTTCGCCGACACGTCTAGGCCGCCGCCTCCAGCCTCGAGCCAGCCACGGCGGGCCGTGACCTGGTTACGACGGGCTAAGGTGGGTGACGGCGCCGATTCGACCAAGGGCCGAGCGCGGGGCGAGACCGATGGATGAGACCGAAGAGCTGATCCGGCTCTGTTGCCGCGCGCTGGTCGCCCAGATGGGCGGCGCGCCCGGGTTCGAACTGCATATGACGCGGAACTGCGTGCTGGGTCTGACCGATGAGCCGCTGGCCGACTTCAACATGCTGACCCTGGGGCCAGACCCCGACGCCGAAGCCTTCCTCACCCGATCGGTGGCGCGGGCGAGGGAGCGAGGGCTGCCGCTGACGGCCATGATGAGCCCGCATGTGGCGCAGAGCCTGGCGCCGGTCGCAGCGCGGCTGGGCCTGACGGCTGTGGGCGCGCCACCGCTCATGGTGCTGCGCGCCCGGACACCGGTTCGGCCAAGCCGTCCCGTGAAAATTAAGCGCGCGCTCGGACCCGAACTGGTCGGCATCGCTGGCGATCTCATCGCCGCGGCGTTCGATCTACCGCGCGACGTCGTCGCCCGCTGCATCGATGTGGGGATCACCGCGACCGCGGGCATTGAAACCTGGATTGTTTGGGGTGACGGAGGGCCAATGAGCACCGTCTCGGTGACGCCCAGCGGGAACACGGCGGGGATCTCGCTCATGGCCACGCCGCCTGGGCGCCAGCGCCAGGGCATGGGCCGCGCCCTGCTCACCCAGGTTATGGCCGACTATCGCGGCCGCGGCGTGGAACGCTTCTACCTGGGCGCCACCGAAGCCGGCCGGCCGCTCTATGCGAGCCTCGGCTTCGAGACCATCGCCGTCCTCACCGCCTGGGTCCTGTGAAATTGGACAGGAAATTGGGGACACGTACGACTCGCGAAGAGCTTGAGTGTAAAATGCAAGCGAAGGGGCGTCGTACGATCGCGGTAGGGACGCGGGTTACCCCGCGCCCCCCGCACAGA
>JBEPUW010000046.1:0-32518 GCA_041691315.1 Caulobacteraceae bacterium
AATAGAGGCAGAGGCAGGGCCCGCGCGCCACCAAGACTTCTCCCAGAGGGAGAAGGAGGGGCCCGCGCACGCAAGTGCGTGGGAGGATGAGGGGTTACGGCCTCTCAGCTTTATCCTGAAACGGCGTACGCCCTCATCCTCCCACGCGCGAGGCGCGTGGGCCCCTCCTTCTCCCCACGGGAGAAGCAGGAAGCGCGGACCCTCCCTCGGGGTCCTCTGCGAGAGGTGTTGGCGCTTGCCCGGCGCGGGCGCGCTTGCTAAATGACCGCCCTCCGGCGACGAGCCGCGCGCCGGCGGGGTTAGCCTTCCGGCGCGATTGTTCGTTGTCTGGAGGAGTGTAGCTCAGCTGGTAGAGCATCGGTCTCCAAAACCGAGGGCCGGGGGTTCGAATCCCTCCACTCCTGCCACTATATCTAGCCCGCCGAAGCCCCGAGATGTCTCGTCCGGCGGACGTTTTTGAGAAAGCCGTTCAATGGCGAAGGATCAGGGCCAGACGCCCGCACTGCCCAGAGGCGGCCGCTCCGTCGCGACCGCGGTCGAGCCGCCGAAGAAGCGCGTCGGGGTGCTGCAGTTCTTCCGCGAGGTCCGCGCGGAGGCCCGCAAGATCAGCTGGACCAGCCGCCGCGAGACCTGGATCACCTCGGTGATGGTGTTCATCATGATCCTGCTCACCGCCTTCTTCTTCGTCGTGGTCGACATAGGCTTGCGCATCATGATGCAGTTCATCCTCAAGCTCGGCACCTGAGGGAGGTCCAAACCATGCCCACCGATGCAGCCGAAACCGTCGTCAGCAACCCGCGCCACAAGTGGTACATCGTCCACGCCTATTCGAACTTCGAAAAGAAGGTGGCCGAGTCGATCCGCGAACAGGCCAAGAGCCAGGGTCTGGAGGACGCCTTTTCCGAGATCCTGGTGCCGACCGAGGACGTCGTCGAGATTCGCCGCGGCCGTAAGGTCAATGCCGAGCGCAAGTTCTTCCCGGGCTATGTGCTGGTGAAGATGGACCTCTCCGACGAGGCCTATCACCTGATCAAGAACACCCCGAAGGTGACCGGCTTCTTAGGCTCCGGCTCCAAGCCGATGCCGGTCTCCGAAAAGGAGGTCGCCCGCATCATCGGCGCCATCGAAGAAGGCGTCGAACGGCCCAAGCCCACCATCAGCTTCGAGATCGGCGAGGCGGTCAGGGTCATCGACGGCCCGTTCGCCAGCTTCAACGGTTCGGTGGAGCAGGTCGACGAAGATCGCGCCCGCCTGCGCGTCACCGTCTCCATCTTCGGCCGCGCCACCCCCGTCGAACTCGAATACGCCCAGGTTGAAAAAACGAGCTAGACTTGGCGCTCCGCGGAATGCGGGGCGTCAGAATTGGACCACGAAGTACACAAAGGACACGAAGGACGCCAAGCGCGCCCTGCCGGTCTTGAGGCCTTCGCCACGGCGATCGTTGATTCAGGCCTGAAGGTTCATCGGGCGCTCGGGCCGGGCCTGCTGGAGTCGGCCTACGAGCATTGCCTGGCTCATGAGCTTTCCCTGCGCGGCGTCGCGGTGCGACGCCAAGTCCCGATTCCCATCGTTTACGAGAGCACAAAGCTCGATGCGGGTTATCGCATCGACATCGTCGTCGAGAACTCGATCGTCATCGAAATCAAGGCCGTCGAGGCGCTCTCGCGCCTCCATGAGGCGCAAGTCCTGACCTATCTCAAACTCTCGGGACTGAGGCTGGGCTTCTTGTTGAACTTCAACGTCGAACTCTTCAGGAACGGCGTCCGCCGCCTGGCGCGGTAGCTTTGCGCCCTTCGCTTCCTTTGTGTACTTCGTGGTTGAATCCGACCTCGCCGCCGCATTGCCCTGAAGTCGTCCAACTGCTAAACGCCGCCGCTTCGCCGACAAGCGAACGAACAAATCCGTGGGAGGGGCGCCAACCCCAGATACACCACGGCTCTTCAACCAAGGCCGCTAAGACCGGTCTTACCGAGAGGATCAGATGGCCAAGAAGATCTTGGGCTATATCAAGCTGCAGGTGCCCGCGGGCGCCGCGACGCCTTCGCCGCCCATCGGGCCGGCGCTGGGCCAGCGTGGCGTCAACATCATGGGTTTCTGCAAGGAATTCAACGCCCGCACTGAGGGTGTCACCCGCGGCACGCCGCTGCCGACGGTGATCACCGTCTATCAGGACAAGAGCTTCACCTTCCTCACCAAGACGCCGCCGGCGACCTTCTATCTGAAGGAGGCCGCGGGCATTAAGTCCGGCGCCAAGACCACCGGCCGCGAAACCGTCGGCAAGGTGACCCGCAGCCAGCTGCGCGAGATCGCCGAGAAGAAGATGAAGGACCTGAACGCCAACGACATCGAAGCCGCCGCCCGCATCATCGAGGGTTCGGCGCGCGCGATGGGCCTGAGCGTGGTGGAGACCTAATCATGGCCAAGCTTCCGAAACGCGAACAGGCCTGGACCGTCGGCGACCGCGAGGCGCTGCACGCCCTGCCCGAAGCCGTCAAGCTGGTGAAGGCCAACGCTACCGCCAAGTTCGACGAAACCATCGAGATCGCCGTCAATCTGGGCGTCGATCCGCGTCACGCCGACCAGAATGTGCGCGGCGTCGTCAGCCTGCCGTCCGGCACCGGCCGCGTCATGCGCGTCGCGGTCATCGCCAAGGACGCCAAGGCCGCCGAAGCCACCGAAGCCGGAGCCGACATCGTCGGCGCCGAGGAGTTGGTCGAGCGCATCCAGGGCGGCTTCATGGACTTCGACCGGGTGATCGCCACGCCGGACATGATGGCCCTGGTCGGTCGTCTGGGTAAGGTGCTGGGTCCGCGCGGCCTGATGCCCAACCCGCGCGTCGGCACCGTCACCCCGAACGTCGCCCAGGCGGTCAAGGACGCCAAGGGCGGCGCCATCGAGTTCCGCGTCGAAAAGGCCGGCATCGTCCATGCCGGCGTCGGCAAGGCCTCGTTCACCGAGGACGCCCTGCTGGCCAACGTCCACGCCCTGGTCGACGCCTTGAACAAGGCCAAGCCCACGGGCGCCAAGGGTACCTATGTGAAGGGGATTTCGCTCTCCTCCACCATGGGCCCGGGCATCAAGGTCGAGCTGGGCAGCCTCAGCGCCTAGGCTCCAATTTTAGATCTGCGAATGCGCGCCGGGGGGCTTTGCAGCCCTCCGGTGTTTTCGTTTCAGACCTGACCGATCTGAGAACATCTCATCAGGCCCCGGTGATCAGCCGCGCGCCTCGCTGATAGGTGACGTAGCTCCACAGCCAGTCCAGGGCGACGAAGAAGCGGGCGCGCAGGCCGATCAGGAAATAGATGTGGATGAAGCCCCAGAACAGCCAGCCGAGCAGGCCGGTCAGCACGAGCGGGCCAACCTTCACCACCGCCGCGCCGCGTCCGATGGTGGCGAGGTCGCCGGCGTGGCGGTAGCGGAACGGTGGCGGCGGCCGCCGGCCGGAGAGGCGGTGCGCGATGACCTTGCCGACATAGGCGCCCATCTGCTTGGCCGCCGGGGCGATGCCGGGGATCGGCTTGCCGTTCGGCGTTTCCAGCGCCGCGCCGTCGCCGATGACGAAGATGTCCGGATGGCCGGGCAGGGATAGGTCCGCCGCCACCTTTGCCCGTCCGGCCCGGTCGTGTTCGCCGGGCAGGCCGGCGGTCAGGGCGCCGGCGCGGACTCCGGCGGCCCAGAGGACGGTGATTGCGGCGATCCGCCCGTGATCGAGGGTGACGCCGGCCGCATCGATGTCCACCACCGTGGCGCCGGTCAGGACCTCGACGCCGTAGCGGCCTAGGCGGCGCGCGGCGTTGGCGGCCAGGCTTTCCGGGAAGCTCGGCAGGATGCGCGGGCCGGCCTCGACCAAGACGATGCGGGCCATGGCCGGGTCGATGTGGCGGAACTCCGACTTCAGCGCGTCGCGGGCGATCTCGGCGATGGCCCCGGCAAGCTCCACCCCGGTCGGCCCGCCGCCGACGATGACGAAGGTGGTCAGATCGGGGGTCGCCTTTCCAGGGCCGGCCAGCTCGGCGCGCTCGAAGGCCGAAAGGATCCGATGCCGGATGCCGAGCGCGTCCTCCAGCGTCTTCAGGCCCGGCGCGAAGGGCTCCCACGCGTCGTGGCCGAAATAGGAGTGGGCGGCCCCGGCGGCGATCACCAGCTGGTCGTAGGCGACCGGACCGGCTTCGGTCATGACTTGGTGTGCGACAGGATCGACGCCGGTCGCCAGGCTCATCAGCACCTGGGCGTTGGCCTGGGTCTTCAAGAGGTGGCGAATCGGCCAGGCGATCGAGGCCGGCGACAGAGCCGCCGTGGCCACCTGATAGAGCAGGGGTTGGAAGGTGTGGTGGTTCTTGGCGTCCAGCACCACCACCTCGGCCGGAGCGTGGGCCAGAGCCCGGGCCGCCGCCAGGCCGCCGAAGCCAGCGCCGACGATGACCACGCGAGGCCGCTGCGCCATTGCATCTTCCTTTCGGCTTGGCGAACCGTTCTACGAGGGCGCATGAGCGTCAAGCGTAAGCGCGACGCTTCAGGCGTCGGCCCACATGCGCAGCAGGTTGTGATAGCCCGCGGTGAGCGAGAGCACGGTCGGGTCGGGATCGCCCAGGGCGGCGCGGGCGGCGACGATGTCGTCGTCCAGGCGGTGCAACAGGGTGCGCTGGTCGTCGCGGCGGACCATCGACTGGACCCAGAAGAAGGCGGCGAGGCGGCTGCCGCGGGTAACCGGCTCGACCCGGTGCAGACTGGAGCCGGGATAGACCACCAGCTCGCCGGCCTCGCCCTTGACCGCGTGTTCGCCGAAGACGTCCTCGATTACCAGTTCGCCGCCGTCATAGGTTTGCGCGTCGCTGAGGAAGAGGGTGCAGGAGAGGTCAGTGCGCAGCCGCACGCTGGTCTGGCCAACGAAGCGGATGGCGTTGTCCACATGCGCGCCGAAGCCCATCCCGGCTTCGTAGCGGTTGAACAGCGGCGGGAAGACCTTCAGCGGCAGGGCGGCCGATAGGAAGGTCGGGTTGCGCCCGAGCGCGGTCAGGATCAACTCGCCAAGCGCCCGCGCGGCCGGGTCGTCCTCGGGGACCTGCAGATTGTGCTTGGCCTTGGCCGATTGCGACTCCGCGGTGACCCGACCGTCGACCCAGGACGCGGCGGCCAGCGTCGCGCGGCAGTGAACGACCTGGCCGGCGTCGAGCAGGTTCGGGATGCTCACGAGCATGGGATAGCGGCCTCAGCCTCGGCCAGAGCCTTGAGCGAGGCATGGCGCGAGCGGCTCAGCGACTTCAGCATGGCGCGCCGGCTTTCGTCGGGAGCGCCCCGCAGCGCCGCCTCGAACCAGAGGAGGGCGGTCGCGGCGTCGCCGTTTTCGGCCAGCGCGCTGGCCCAGTTGAACTGGCCGCGGAAATAGCCGGCCTCGGCCGAACGGCGATACCATGAGCGGGCCGCGCTGGGATCGGCGGCGACGCCCCAGCCCTGCTCCAGGCAGCGCCCGACCAGGCTCATGGCGCGGCCGTGGCCCTGGTCGGCGGCGCGGCGATACCAGGCGAAGGCCTCGCCCGCATCGCGCGCCACGCCGTTCCCGTCCAGCAGCAGATGGCCCAGATTGTACTGCGCCCAGGCGTGGGCGGCCTCGGCCGCCAGCCGGTACCAGCGCGCGGCCTCGGCCATGTCGGCGGTCACGCCCCAGCCGTTCTCCAGGCAGCGGCCCAGCATGTTGCAGCCGTCGGTGTCGTCGGCCTTGGCGGCGCGCCGGAACCAGGCGGCGGCGGCGGAAGCGTCGCGCGCCATGCCAACGCCCTCCAGCAGCATGCGGCCGAACCGCACCTGGGCGGCGGGCAGGCCCTGCTCGGCCGCCGCGCGCACCCAGTCGGCCGCCCGCGCCGGATCGCCGCTCAGCAGCGCCTCGACCCGCTCCGGCGGCTCGGCCAGCAGGACCGCGAACAGCGCCTCGGCGGTGGAGGGGAGTGGCGCGACCTCCATGGCGTCAGTAGTGGAAGGCCAGGGTCGCGGTGACGGTGCGCCCAGGCCCCGGCACGACGTGGTTCTCGGCGTCGGAGCTGTAATAGGCGTTGGTGAAATAAAGCACGTCGCTGAGGTTGGTCGCGTTGACCTGCACGGTGATGTGCTTGTCGATCCGATAGCTGATCATGCCGTCCCAGGTGACGTAGCTGGGCACGAACGCGGTGGCGTGCACGTCGGCCGGCCGCGCGTCGAGATAGTTGAGGCCGGTCCCGACCGTCAGCGCATCGGTGATCTCATAGGTGGTCCAGAGGTTTGCGGCGTTCGGGGCGGTGTTCTGCAGCGCCTTGCCGACCTGCAGCGGGTCGGTCGATTTCACCGTGGTGGCGTCCAGGTGGGTGTAGCCGGCCAGGACCTCCCAGCGGTCGGTCAGGTGGCCCTGGACGCCGAACTCGACACCGCGGACCCGCAGGTTGCCGGAAAGCTGCTGCAGGGTCGGGTTGGCCGGGTCGGCGAAGCGGGCGTTGGTCATCTCGGTCTGGAAGACCGCGGCGGTCAGCGACAGCCGGCCGTTCAGCACCACCGCCTTGGCGCCGCCCTCGAAGGTCTGGTCCTTCTCCGGCGCCAGATCGGCATTGCTGGCCGCCAGCGATAGGTTCTCGGCCGAAGGGTCGAACGAGGTGCCGTAGGAGGCGTAGAAGCTGAGGATATCCAGCGGCTTGTAGACAACGGCGACGCGCGGGCTCGGAATGTTGTCGGTGTGGGTGAAGTGGGTGGCTGTCCCCAGCGGCTGGCTGAAGTCGGCGTGGAACTGGTCGTAGCGGACGCCGGCGACGATGTTCCAGTGCGGCCCGATGTCGATGGAGTCCGACACGAAGCCGGCCAGAGTGTCGGTCTTGGTGTCCGGCCTCTGGCGCACCGTCGTCTGGTGTCCGGGATTGGGCTCGAACGGGTTGGGGTGCAGGATCGGCGTCGACGCGATGCTGGTCAGCGTATTGGTGAAGCGAACCAGGTCGGCGCTCTCCTGGTCGGCGTCGAAGCCGAAGATCAGGGTGTGCTGCAAGGGGCCGGTCGCCACCTTCCAGGTCAGGGCCGTCTCGCTCATCAGCGTGGCGACGGTTCCATCGACGCTCGGCCGGTCGCGATAGGTGAACACCCCGCCCAGCGGGATGGTCGCGGTGGCCGGCGGGATCACGCCTGACGGATCGTAGTGGGGAGCGGTTTCGCGTGAGTCGAAATCGTAATTGCCCACCCGCGCCGTCTCGCTGATCGACAGGTCGTCATTGAACTGGTGCACAAACCTGGCCGTGCCGATGTCGACATCGGTGCGGAACCGGTCGTCGCGGGTGAGGCCATAGAAGTTGCCGCGATCCACCGGCGCCGGCCGGCCGGGAACGAAGGGGACGCCGGGCCCGGCCTGCTGCGCGATCACGAACGGGATGCCGTAGTCGGGAATGTCGTCCTGGTTCTGGTGCAGATAGTTGAGTGTCAGCGTGTTCGGCCCGCCGATGCCCAGCGCCAGCGATGGCGCGACCGCCCAGCGCTTGTTGAGCACGAAGTCGCGATCCACGACATTGGAGCGTTGGCCCATGAGGTTGATGCGGAAGGCGGCGTTGTCGCTGAACGCATAGTTGGCGTCGGCCGTGCCGCGCACCTCGTCGCCGCCGCCGCCGGTGAGGGTTCCGGCGACGAAGTCGCCCAGCTTCGCGGTCTTGCTGACCTGATTGACCACGCCGCCGGTCGAGCCGCGACCGAAGAGGGTGGAGGCGGGGCCTTTCAGGATCTCGATGGTCTCATCGTCGAACGGGTCGCGGGTGTAGAAGCCGGTGTCGCGCAGGCCGTCGAGGAAGAAGTCGTCGCTGGCCGGAAAGCCGCGCAGATTGATCGAGTCGCCGTGAGAGCCGCCCTCGCCGGCGTTGAGCGTAACGCCGGGGACGTTCTTCAACGCCTCCTGCAGGGTGGTGATGTGCTGTTCCTGCAGGAGCTGGCGGGGCAGGACGTTGATCGACTGCGGGGTGTTCTGCACCGTTTCCGAAAGCGCCGCGATACCCAGGCGGCGCGCGGTGACGACGACGTTGGCGCCTTCGCCCTGGTCGGCCGTGCGGTCGGCGGCCATGGCCGGCAAGGCCCCGGCGGTCGCGGCGAACACCCCCGCGGCGCCAAGCCCCGTGCGGGCGAAGCGGTCGCGGCGGATGGATCGAACTGACATGAAGCAAAGCCCCCAAAACTGCGAGTCATTCCTATTCGCATTCGCAAACCCGACGCAAGGCTAAATGAGAACGACTCGCAAATGAGGATTAGGAGGTGGCGCCGCAGGCCCCGGCTTCGGAAAGCCGTTGAACTTTCTCGCGTTCGCCTGTAGAGGATGCGCCTTCCGGCGCCCGAGGTTCGCTTCAGCGCCGGTCCTGTCCGAGAACCGCGGGCCCTTCGGGGCTTAAATCTTCGACCGCGGGGAGATGGGGATGCGAGCCGCCGCTGACGCTTACGCCCTTGGGTGCTAGCGGGCAGGGCGCGCCGGCCTCCTTTCACCTCGAACAGAGTTTTCGCCGGCCGGGCAATCGCGCCGGCCTGGATTGTGGTTGTTCTAGGAGGCTTGCGGCATGGACCGGGCTCAGAAGGCGGAATCGATCGAGACGCTGAAAGGCGTCTTCGCCGGCGCCGGCGCCGTTGTGGTCACCCACTATGTCGGCCTGACCGTCGCCAATATGAACGATCTGCGCGGGCGCCTGCGCGATGAGGGCGCGAAGCTGAAGGTGGTGAAGAACCGCCTGGCGCAAGAGGCGCTGGACGGCTCGAGCGACGCGGCGATCGCGCTGTTCAAAGGCCCCGTCGCCATCGCCTACGCCAATGACGCGGTTTCGGCCGCCAAGGTCACCGCCCAGTACGCCAAGGACAACGAGAACTTCAAGGTCATCGGCGCGCTGATGGGCGAGGACGTGCTGGACGCCAAGGCGGTCGCCGCCCTGGCCACCCTGCCGTCGCTCGACGAACTGCGCGGCAAGCTGGTCGGCCTGTTGCAGGCCCCGGCCACCCGCATCGCTGGCGTGCTGCAGGCCCCGGCCGGGGCGCTTGCCCGGGTCATCGGCGCCTATGCCGCCAAAGAAACCGAAGCCGCTTAAACCCAACCCATCCCAATTCGCCCTATCGTTTTTAAGGAACCTGACCCATGGCCAAACTCGAAAAGATCGTCGAAGACCTGTCCGCGCTGACCGTCCTGGAAGCCGCCGAACTTTCCAAGCTGCTTGAGGAAAAGTGGGGCGTCTCCGCCGCCGCTCCGGTCGCGGCGGCCGCGGCTCCGGCCGCTGGTGGCGGCGCTGCCCCCGGTGGCGACGACGACGTGCAGACCGAGTTCACCGTCGTGCTGACCGCCGGCGGCGACAAGAAGATCAACGTGATCAAGGAAGTCCGCTCGGTCCGTTCCGACCTGGGTCTGAAGGAAGCCAAGGACCTGGTCGAAGGCGCCCCGCAGAACGTCAAGGAAAACATCTCCAAGCAGGAAGCCGAAGAGATCAAGGCCAAGCTGGAAGCCGCCGGCGCGTCCATCACCATCAAGTAGTTCGGCGATTGCATACGAATGCGCCGGTTCGCCGGCGCATTCGGCTTGCCTCACCGATGAAAATCGGATTTTGATGCGGTAGGCGTCGAAATCGCGCGGTGGGGTCTTCCCATATCCGCGACGAGCGATTACATACGCCTTCATCTCAAACCAGAGACATGAGTCGCACGCGCGTGCCCGGCATTCACCGGTCGCGAGTGTCTATCGCCCCGAGGCGCGGTCCGCCGCCCTCCGACCAGCGCGAAGGGGCGCCTTGAACGCCTTGTCGTTCAAGGGATTATCCAGCGTCCGGCAGACGGCATGCAGCCTCTATTTCGAGGTCCCCCGTCTGATCCGAGGGTGGACGCATGGAACATCTTACGCGCGGGGACCGTCTCCTCAGCGCACCCAAGGGAGCCCTAATGGCGCAATCGTTCACTGGCAGAAAGCGGATCCGGAAGTCTTTCGGCCGCATCCCCGAAGCCGTGCAAATGCCGAACCTGATCGAGGTTCAGCGCTCGTCCTACGAACAATTCCTGCAACGCGAAGTCCGCCCGCCGCAACGCCGCGACGAGGGCATTGAGGCCGTCTTCAAGTCGGTCTTCCCGATCAAGGACTTCAACGAACGCGCCACGCTCGAATACGTCTCCTATGAGTTCGAGGAGCCGAAATACGACGTCGAGGAATGCGTCCAGCGCGACATGACCTATGCCGCGCCGCTGAAGGTGAAGCTGCGCCTGATCGTCTTTGAAATGGACGAGGAAACCGGCGCGCGCTCGGTGAAGGACATCAAGGAGCAGGACGTCTACATGGGCGACATCCCGCTCATGACCGACAAGGGCACCTTCGTCGTCAACGGCACCCAGCGGGTCATCGTCTCACAGATGCACCGCTCGCCCGGCGTCTTCTTCGACCACGACAAGGGCAAGACGCACGCCTCCGGCAAGCTTCTGTTCGCCGCCCGGGTCATCCCCTATCGCGGCTCCTGGCTCGACTTCGAGTTCGACGCCAAGGATATCGTCTATGTGCGCATCGACCGGCGCCGCAAGCTGCCGGCGACCACCTTCCTCTATGCCCTCGGCATGGACGGGGAAGAGATCCTCACCACCTTCTACGACGTCGTGCCGTTCGAGAAGCGCGCCGACAAGGATGGCGGCGGCGGCTGGGCGACGCCCTACAAGGCCGACCGCTGGCGCGGCGTGAAGCCGGAATTCCCGCTGATCGACGCCGAGACCGGCGAAGAAGTGGCTCCGGCCGGCGCCAAGATCTCCGCCCGCACCGCCAAGCGCCTGGCCGACAACGGCCTGAAGACCCTGCTGCTGGCGCCGGAAGCGCTGGCCGGCCGCTACATGGCCCGCGACCTGGTCAACCACGAGACCGGCGAGATCTACGCCGAGGCCGGCGACGAGCTGGACGCGACTTCGATCGCGGCCCTGGAAGAGCTGGGCTTCACCACCCTCGACGTGCTCGACATCGACCACGTCACCATCGGCGCCTATATCCGCAACACCCTGCGGGTCGACAAGAACTCGGTCCGCGAGGACGCGCTGTTCGACATCTATCGCGTCATGCGCCCGGGCGAGCCGCCGACGGTGGAAGCCGCCGAGACCATGTTCAAGGGTCTGTTCTTCGACCCCGAACGCTACGACCTCTCCTCGGTCGGCCGCGTGAAGATGAACATGCGCCTGGAACTCGACTGCCCGGACGACATGCGCGTGGTCCGCAAGGAAGACGTGCTGGAGGTCCTGAAGACCCTGGTCGGCCTGCGTGATGGCCGCGGTGAGATCGACGACATCGACAATCTCGGCAACCGCCGGGTGCGTTCGGTCGGCGAACTGCTGGAAAACCAGTACCGCGTGGGCCTGCTGCGCATGGAACGGGCGATCAAGGAGCGCATGTCGAGCGTCGATATCGACACCGTCATGCCGCACGACCTGATCAACGCCAAGCCGGCGGCCGCGGCCGTGCGCGAGTTCTTTGGCTCGTCACAGCTGTCGCAGTTCATGGACCAGACCAATCCGCTGTCGGAAATCACCCACAAGCGTCGCCTTTCGGCGCTTGGCCCCGGTGGTCTGACCCGCGAGCGGGCAGGCTTCGAGGTGCGCGACGTGCACCCGACCCACTATGGCCGCATCTGCCCGATCGAAACGCCGGAAGGCCCGAACATCGGCCTGATCAACAGCCTCGCGACCCACGCGGTGGTCAACAAGTACGGCTTCATCGAGAGCCCGTACCGGCGCGTCATCGACGGCAAGATCACCGACGAGGTGATCTACATGTCGGCGATGGAAGAGGCGAAACACGTCATCGCCCAGGCCAATATCGAGATCAAGAACGGCGAGATCGTCGATGATCTGGTGCCCGGCCGGGTCAATGGCGAGCCAACCTTGCTGGCCAAGGACCAGGTCGACCTGATGGACGTCAGTCCGAAACAGGTCGTCTCGGTCGCGGCCTCGTTGATTCCGTTCCTGGAAAACGACGACGCCAATCGCGCCCTGATGGGTTCGAACATGCAAAAACAGGCGGTTCCGCTGATTCAGTCGGACGCGCCGCTGGTCGGCACCGGCATGGAGGCCGTGGTCGCCCGCGACTCCGGCGCCACCGTCATCGCCCGGCGTCCCGGCGTCGTCGAACAGCTCGACGGCACCCGGATCGTCGTGCGCGCCACCGAAGAGACCGACCCGACCAAGCCCGGCGTCGACATCTATCGGCTGGCCAAGTTCCAGCGTTCGAACACCAATACCTGCATCAACCAGCGTCCGCTGGTGCGGGTTGGCGACCGGATCGTCGCCGGCGACACCATCGCCGACGGCCCCTCGACCGACCTGGGCGAGCTGGCCCTGGGGCGCAATGCGCTCGTCGCCTTCATGCCCTGGAATGGGTACAACTTCGAAGACTCGATCCTGATCTCCGAGCGCATCGTGCGCGACGACGTCTTCACCTCGATCCACATCGAGGAGTTCGAGGTCATGGCCCGCGACACCAAGCTGGGTCCTGAGGAAATCACCCGCGACATCCCCAATGTCGGCGAGGAAGCCCTGCGCAACCTCGACGAAGCGGGCATCGTGGCCATCGGGGCCGAGGTGCTGCCGGGCGATATCCTGGTCGGCAAGGTCACGCCGAAGGGCGAAAGCCCGATGACGCCGGAAGAAAAACTGCTCCGCGCCATCTTCGGCGAAAAGGCCTCCGACGTGCGCGACACCTCGCTGCGCCTGCCGCCCGGCGTTGCCGGCACCATCGTCGAGGTGCGAGTGTTCAACCGGCACGGAGTCGATAAGGACGAACGTGCGCTGGCGATCGAAAGAGAAGAGATCGACCGTCTGGGCAAGGACCGCGACGACGAGTTCGCCATCCTGAACCGCAACATCTCCGCGCGTCTTGGCGACCTTCTGCTCGGCAAGAGCGCTGTCTCGGGCCCCAAGGGCCTTGGACGCGGCGAGATCACCTCCGCCAAGCTCGGCGAAATCGCGCCGGGTCTGTGGTGGCAGATCACGCTGGACGACGACAAGGCGATGACCGAGCTGGAAGCCATGCGCGGCCAGTTCGACGAGGCGCGCAAGCGGCTCGATCGCCGGTTCGAGGACAAGGTCGACAAGCTGCAGCGCGGCGACGAGCTGCCGCCTGGCGTGATGAAGATGGTCAAGGTGTTCGTGGCGGTGAAGCGCAAGCTGCAACCGGGCGACAAGATGGCCGGACGGCACGGCAACAAGGGCGTCATTTCCAAGATCCTGCCGATCGAGGACATGCCGCACCTGGAGGACGGCACCGCGGTCGACGTGGTGCTCAACCCCCTGGGCGTGCCTTCGCGCATGAATGTCGGCCAGATCTTCGAAACCCACCTCGGCTGGGCCTCGGCCGGCATGGGCCGGCAGATCGCCGACCTGATGGACGCCTGGCAGGCGGGCGGGCAGCGCAAGGCGCTGGTCGACCACCTGACCAAGGTCTACGGCAAGGATCAGGAGCTGCCTGAAAGTGACGAAGAGCTGCTGGAGCTGGCGCGCAACCTGAGGAAGGGCGTTCCGATCGCGACGCCGGTCTTCGACGGCGCGCACATCAATGACATCGAAGACCTGCTCGAGCAGGCCGGCCTCAACAAGACGGGCCAGGTGCAGTTGTTCGACGGACAGACCGGCGAAGCCTTCAAGCGGCAGGTCACGGTCGGCTACATCTATATGCTGAAGCTGCACCACCTGGTGGACGACAAGATCCACGCCCGTTCGATCGGCCCCTACAGCCTGGTCACCCAGCAGCCGCTGGGCGGCAAGGCGCAGTTCGGCGGACAGCGCTTCGGCGAGATGGAAGTGTGGGCGCTGGAAGCCTACGGCGCCGCCTACAACCTGCAGGAGATGTTGACGGTGAAGTCCGACGACGTCGCGGGACGGACCAAGGTCTATGAGTCCATCGTCCGCGGCGACGACGCCTTCGAAGCCGGCATCCCGGAAAGCTTCAACGTGCTGGTCAAGGAAATGCGCTCCCTTGGCCTGAACGTGGAGCTGGAAAACGCGACCTGACGACCTGATCCGGCCCTGGCGCGACGTCGCGCGGGGCCGGGGACGGCCGCCCTCATTTTTTAAAATGGAACTCCGATGAACCAGGAAGTCCTGAATATCTTCAATCCCGTCGTCACTGCGCCGACGTTCGACCAGATCCGCATCTCCCTGGCCAGCCCAGAGAAGATCAAGTCCTGGTCGTTCGGCGAGATCAAGAAGCCGGAGACGATCAACTACCGCACGTTCAAGCCCGAACGCGACGGCCTGTTCTGCGCGCGCATCTTTGGCCCGACCAAGGATTACGAATGCCTCTGCGGCAAGTACAAGCGCATGAAATACAAGGGCATTATCTGCGAGAAGTGCGGTGTCGAAGTGACGCTGGCGCGCGTGCGCCGTGAGCGCATGGGCCATATCGAACTGGCCTCGCCGGTGGCGCACATCTGGTTTCTGAAGTCGCTGCCCAGCCGCATCGCGCTGATGCTCGACATGCCGCTCAAAGACATCGAGCGGGTGCTCTATTTCGAGTTCTACATCGTCACCGAACCGGGCCTGACGCCTCTGAAGCAGTACCAGCTGCTGTCGGAAGACGACTACATGACCCTGCAGGAAGAGTATGGCGACGACAGCTTCACCGCCGAGATCGGCGCCGAAGCCGTGCGCGGCATGCTGATGGCCATCGACCTGCACAAGGAGGCCGACAAGCTTCGCGAGGAGCTCGCCACCACCACCTCCGACATCAAGCAGAAGAAGGCCTCCAAGCGCCTCAAGATCATCGAGGCCTTCATCGAGAGCGGCAACAAGCCGGAGTGGATGATCCTGACCGTGGTCCCGGTCATCCCGCCCGAACTGCGCCCGCTGGTGCCGCTGGATGGCGGCCGCTTCGCCACCTCCGACCTGAACGACCTCTATCGCCGGGTGATCAACCGCAACAACCGCCTGAAGCGGCTGATCGAACTGCGCGCGCCGGACATCATCATCCGCAACGAAAAGCGCATGCTGCAGGAGGCGGTCGACGCCCTGTTCGACAACGGCCGCCGCGGCCGCGTCATCACCGGCGCCAACAAGCGGCCGCTGAAGTCGCTGGCCGACATGCTGAAGGGCAAGCAAGGCCGCTTCCGCCAAAACCTGCTCGGCAAGCGCGTCGACTATTCCGGCCGCTCGGTCATCGTGGTCGGCCCGGACCTGAAGCTGCAAGAGTGCGGCCTGCCGAAGAAGATGGCGCTGGAGCTGTTCAAGCCGTTCATCTATGCGCGCCTCGACGCCAAGGGCCTTTCCGGCACCGTCAAGCAGTCCAAGCGCATGGTCGAACGCGAACAGGGCGCCGTCTGGGACGTGCTGGAAGAGGTGATTCGGGAACACCCGGTGCTGCTCAACCGCGCGCCGACCCTGCACCGCCTGGGCATCCAGGCGTTCGAACCGCGGCTGATCGAGGGCAAGGCCATCCAGCTTCACCCGCTGGTCTGCGCCGCCTTCAACGCCGACTTCGACGGCGACCAGATGGCCGTGCACGTCCCGCTGAGCCTCGAGGCCCAGCTGGAAGCGCGCGTCTTGATGATGTCGACCAACAACATCCTGTCGCCCGCCAACGGCCGGCCGATCATCGTGCCCTCACAGGACATGGTGCTTGGCCTCTACCACCTGTCGCTGGCCAAGGAGAACGAGCCCGGCCAGGGCAAGGCCTTTGGCGATATCGGCGAGATCGAAGCGGCGCTCGACGCCGGCGTCGTGACCCTGCACTCGAAGATCCGCTGCCGCTACGCGGAGTCGGACGAGAACGGCGTCGTCGCGCCCAAGGTGATCGAGACCACGCCTGGCCGGATGAAGATCGCGGCTCTGCTGCCGCACCACCCGCAGATCGGCCACCGGCTTGTCGCCAAGGCGCTGACCAAGAAGGAAATCGCCAATCTGATCGACGCCGTCTATCGGCACTGCGGTCAGAAGGCGACGGTGATCTTCGCCGACCAGATCATGGGTCTGGGCTTCAAGGAAGCGGCCAAGGCCGGCATCTCTTTCGGCAAGGACGACATCGTCATCCCCGAGCGCAAGAAGGTGCTGGTCGAGGAGACCCGCAAGCTGACCGCCGAGTACGAGCAACAGTACGCCGACGGCCTGATCACGCGCGGCGAGAAGTACAACAAGGTGGTCGACGCCTGGGCCAAGGCCACCGATCGCGTGGCCGACGAGATGATGGCCGAGATCTCGACGCCGAAGATCGGCCCCGACGGCCGCGAGCTGGACACCAACTCCATCTATATGATGGCCCACTCCGGCGCGCGCGGTTCGCAGGCGCAGATGAAGCAGCTCGGCGGCATGCGCGGCCTGATGGCCAAGCCGTCCGGCGAGATCATCGAGACGCCGATCATCTCGAACTTCAAGGAAGGCCTGACCGTCCAGGAGTACTTCAACTCCACCCACGGCGCCCGTAAGGGCCTGGCCGACACCGCGCTGAAGACCGCCAACTCCGGCTATCTGACGCGCCGTCTGGTCGACGTGGCGCAGGACTGCATCATCACCGAGGAAGACTGCGGCACCACGCGGGGGATCACCCTGCACGCCGTGGTCGAAGGCGGCGACGTGCTGGTCTCGCTGGGTATGCGCGTCCTGGGCCGTTCCGCGGCCGAGGACATCCGCGACCCCGGCACCGGCGACGTGATCATCCCGGCCGACACCTATCTGGACGAAGCCCAGGTCGAGCTGATCGACAATGCCGGCGTCATGTCGGTGAAGGTGCGCTCCTCGCTCACTTGCGAAGCCAAGGTCGGCATCTGCGGCGCCTGCTACGGCCGCGATCTGGCGCGCGGCACGCCGGTGAACATCGGTGAAGCGGTCGGCGTCATCGCCGCCCAGTCCATCGGTGAACCCGGCACCCAGCTGACCATGCGGACCTTCCACATCGGCGGCACCGCGCAAGTTGCCGAGCAGTCCTTCTTCGAGAGCGGCAGCGATGGCACAGCCAGCGTCACCGGCCCGACCGTCACCGCCGTCGACGGCGCCCTGATCGTCATGAGCCGCAATACGCAGCTGATGATCCAGGTCGATGGCAAGGACCGTGAATCCTACAAGCCGCCCTACGGCGCGCGGCTGAAGGTCAAGGACGGCCAGAAGGTCAAGAAGGGCGAGCGCATCGCCGAATGGGACCCGTACACCACCCCGATTATTACCGAGGTGGGCGGCAAGGTGAAGTTCGAAGACCTGGTCGACGGGCTCTCCGTCCGCGACGAGGCCGACGAGGCCACCGGCATTTCCAACCGCGTGATCATCGACTGGCGCGCCAGTCCGCGCGGCGCGGACCTGCGTCCGGCCATGGCGGTGCTCGACGACGACGGCGGCTACAAGCGTCTGGCCAACGGCGGGGAGGCGCGTAACCTGCTGCCCGTCGGGGCCATCCTCTCGGTCGGCGACGGCGACGAGGTGAAGCCCGGCGACGTGCTGGCGCGGATCCCGACCGAGAGCGCCAAGACCCGCGACATCACCGGCGGTCTGCCCAGGGTCGCGGAACTGTTCGAAGCGCGGCGTCCGAAGGATTGCGCAGTCATCGCCGAGATGGACGGCCGCGTCGAGTTCGGCCGCGACTACAAGAACAAGCGCCGCATCAAGATCACGCCTGAGGACGGCGGCGATCCGGTCGAGTTCCTGATCCCGAAGGGCAAGCACATCGCCGTCCACGACGGCGACGTGATCCGCAAGGGCGAGTACATCATCGACGGCAATCCCGACCCGCACGATATCCTGCGTATTCAGGGCATCGAGGCGTTGGCTGAGTTCCTGGTCAACGAGATCCAGGAGGTCTACCGGCTGCAGGGCGTGCCGATCAACGACAAGCACATCGAAACGATCGTTCGTCAGATGCTGCAGAAGGTCGAGATCCTCGAGCCAGGCGATACCGGCCTGATCAAGGGCGACCAGATGGACAAGCCCGACTTCGAGGAAGAAAGCGCCAAGGTCGAAGCCCGCAAGGGCCGGCCCGCGATCACCCAGCCGGTCCTGCTCGGCATCACCAAGGCGTCGTTGCAGACCCGCAGCTTCTTCTCGGCGGCCTCCTTCCAGGAGACCACCCGGGTGCTGACCGAAGCCTCGGTGCAGGGCAAGATCGATACGCTCGAGGGCCTGAAGGAGAACGTCATCGTCGGCCGGCTCATCCCGGCGGGCACCGGCGCCTATCTGCGCGGCCTGCAGCGGATTGCGACCAAGCGGGACGAGACGCTGGCGGCCAGCCGTGCGGTCGAGGTGATCGAAGAACAGCTGCCGGCGGAAATCGCCGCCGCGGCGGAAGCCGAAGCGGCCCCCGCCGAATAAGGGCGTCGTATCGGATCGAGCAACCGGTCTCGCTCGATCCGCCGGCATCGCAAATAGCCCCTTCCCCTTGCGGGGGAGGGGTTTTTTGATGTGGCCTAGATCACGATGATTTTGGATTGAATCAATCCAAAATCATAAACGTGATCGATTCCCAAGAGTTAGAGCGGGTTGCGGGCGGAAAACCGCTTCGCACTTTTCCTCAACCCGCTCTAGCGAACGTTGCCCATGTTGCAGCGCATGTAGGGGCAGGTGTCGTTGATCGGGTCGGGCGCGGGTGTCGGCTTGTCCGGTTCGCAGTCGCGCCCGGCGGCGCAGTGCAGGCCGGGATAGTCGTGGCTGCTGTTGCTGGTCTGGTAGCGGCGCCAGGCTTCGTTGACCTGGCCCTCGTGCTCGATATAGGCCGGCGGCCGGAGATTGAAGGCCGGACCGCCGCGGGCGGCGGCCGTGCGGTTGCAGGTCGCGCGCTCCGCGGCTGTCAGACTGACGGCGTCCGGATGAGCGCAACCAAAGCCAAGCCGCAGCGCATCGCGCAATCCGTTCGCGCCGGCCGCGGCCGCGCCAGGCGCCGCCGAAGCCGCCGCCTGGGCCGATGCCGACGGGGCGGCTGAGGCCGCGGCCGCCTGCGGCGCCGGCGGCAACAGCACCGGCGCCATGGGGGCCTGGATCAGCGACGGCGAGGTGTGGGCGATCGGCGTCGGGGCGGGCGCCGGGGCCGCGTGGGCGACCGGGGTCGGCGCCTTGACCCGCACGGTCGGCGCCTTCTGCGGCGCCGGGCTGGTGACCGGGGTTGGCGCGGCGGCTGCGGCCGGTTGGACCGGCGCCGGCTGCGGTTTTGCCGGTGAGGTCGGGGCCGCCGGCGTCGGGGTCAGCTTCGCCACCGGCACAGGCTTGGGCGGCGGCGGGATGATCGGGATCGGCGGCGGTGGCGGCTCCTCCAGCGGCGGCGCCAGGGTGACTTGAATGGGCGGCGTCTCGACGATGTCGATCGGCTTGTCGAGCTCGAACGCCAGCCCGACCAGGATGGCAATATGAAACGCCGCCGATGCGGCCAGGCCAATCGACCTCTGCCTCGTCGTTGCTCTGGCGCTCGGCATAGGGACGCCCCTCTCGGGATGGCCGCACGGTGAAGCTGCATGATGACCGAAGCGGGGCGCGGAGTCGCCAGTCCGCGCGGTGGAAAAGCGCAATGGCCCTAAGCGGGGCGATCGCCGCGCCGCGCGCCTTTAAGACTTCTCTTACGTCGCGAATGTTACCGATCAATCTTTGGGGATAGGCGGACGTGACGGATTCTGCGCGCGGCCAAGGCCGTGTCTTTCGCACGCTCGACGGCTTGCGGGGCGTGGCCGCCGTCTTCATCGCCATGCGCCATACCGCCTTCTTCCGCGGACTGGACGGGTCCGGCGGTTACATGGCCGTCGATCTCTTCTTCGGAATGTCCGGTTTCGTCATTGCTCACGCCTACTACGATCGGTTCATCGAGGGCCTGTCCGCCCCGCGGTTTCTGGCTCTGCGCTACCTGCGTCTCTGGCCTGTCTATGTGCTCGGCGCGCTGCTCGGGTCGATCGCAATGGGGCTCCGGGTTCTGCCGGAGTCCGCCAACCTGACGCCGACACAGATTGTGCAATCCATTCCCTGCACGCTCGCCATGCTGCCTGGCCCCATGGTCTCCTCAGCGATCTACCCGTTGGCCGGTGTGGCCTGGTCGCTCGCGCTCGAGCTGATCGCCAACCTTGGCTATGGACTTTGGTGGCGCCAGCTTTACCGGCCAGTGGTCCTGGCGGCGACGCTGGCCGGCTCCGCCGTCGTCCTGGTCATCTCGACGCTGTATTACGGCCGTCTGGACGTCGGCTTTAACTGGGCCAGCGCGCTCGGCGGCCTGCCGCGCGTCGCCGTTTCATTTCTCGCCGGCGTCGCGATTTTTCGTGTGCTCGGAGCCAAATCCTGGCGGCTGCGGGTCTGGCCATGGGCGCCGCTGCTGGTGCTGCCCTTGCTGTTCTGGACCAGGCTCGACCCGATCATCTATCCACTGATCTGCGTCTTTGTACTCTTTCCCATTCTTATATTCGCGGCCGTATCCAGCGAGCCAGGACCCCGCTCCGCGCGCGTTTTCGCTTGGTTTGGCCTCATTTCCTATCCGCTCTACGCGATGCATGGCCCTGTCGGAGCGTTGGTGGTGCATATCCTGCCCGTGGCGCTGCTCCAGTCCCACTGGGGTCTGATTCTCGGGGCGCCTTATCTGCTGGCGCTATTGACCCTGTGCGCCCTCGTTGAGCGTTGCTATGACCGACCGGTGCGTCGCGCCTTATCGCGATGGTTTGAGCAAACGCTCGACCGTTTCCGAGGTGAATCCATCGAGGTTAGCACTCTCGACCATCCGCTCGGATGAACCATCCCGTCGGTCGGTTCGCCCATGTCGCGCCGAGCCTCCTGGCGCCGCACACGGCGCGGCCCTCGGAGCCAGAATCGGATAGCTTGGCCAGCGGTCGGCTAATATCGGGCGGGACGGCAAAGTGAGTTTGAACGGTGCATGCTTTGGCGCCTGAACGGATCGAGGTCGACCGGTCGGCCGGTGCGAACCGTTGGACCGCGGCCGCCTTCCTCGTCCTGGCGGCGCTGTTTCTGGCCTCCGATATCGCCCTGCGTCCGGTCGTCCTTTGGGACGAGTCGCGGCTGGCGGTGAACGCTCTGGAGATGAGCCGTCGCGGCTTCAGCCTGGTCACCACCTATGGCTTCCAGCCGGATCTTTGGAACACTAAGCCGCCGCTGCTGATCTGGCTGGAGGCTGGATCGATCCACCTCTTCGGGCCGAGCGAGTGGGCGCTCCGATTGCCCTCCTTCCTGGCTTCGCTGGCGACGGTGGCGCTGGTCATGCGGTTTAGCTGGGGTCTGGGCCGCTCGCGCTTCGTCGCTCTGGCCGCGCCCTCCATGCTGTTGCTCAGCCCCGGCTACTTCGGCGCGCATGCCGGCCAGTCGGCCGACTACGAGATGCTGCTCTGCTTCTTCTCCACGGCTTATCTGCTGCTGCTGTTCGAGGTTTTACACTGCAAGCGGCCCGATCCCGGCCGGGTGGTGTTCTGTGGGCTTTTGATCGCCGGGGCGTGCCTGACCAAGGGGGTGGCCGGCCTTGTGCCCGGCGCGGGGGTGGGCGCTTATGTGCTGGTTAAGGGGCGCTGGCCACGGCTCTTCAGGTCACCCTGGTACGGTCTCGCCGGTCTCGTCGTGGCGGCGCTGGTCGGCGGCTTCTACGTCCTGCGCGAACGCGTCGGGCCTGGCTATCTGCACGCCGTGATGAACAACGAATTGGGCGGGCGTTACGTGCACGGGATGAACGGCCATGTGCAGCCGCCTTATTACTATGTCCAGTACCTCCTCCAGTTCTTCTCGCTCGGTCCGCTGCTTCTGGCCTTGTTCATCGCCCCGTTCCTGAAGTGGAGGCCGACAAAATCCGCCGCCTTCCTGAGCTACGCAAACTTTGTGGCGCTTGCCCTGCTGCTGGTTTACAGCGCCAGCCGCACCAAGATCTTTTGGTACATCGTTCCGATCTACCCGATTGTCTCGATCGCGCTTGCCGTCGTCGCCGAGCGCCTCTTGAAGACACTGCCGTACCGGGCGGATCAGCCGGTGCGGACCGCGCGCCTCGCAGTTGCGATCCTGGCGATCTACATGGTGGGCAATGCGCTGTTGCAGAAGATCGTGTTGCTGCCGCGGCTCGAGAATATACCGCAGTCCCGCTACGGGCTGGTCTTCGCCCAGCTGGACGGGCGCGGATTGCACCACATCCGGTCTCTGGACGGAGGCGTCGAGAATGACGACAGTCTGGTCGACTACACGCCTCAGCGGTATTTCTACACCCTGGTCTGGCGCGGCCGCGGCCTGGATATCCGCGTGCAGAATCCAAACCGGCCCGTCTTGTTGACGAGCGGCGAGGTGCTAGTCACCTGCGATCCACGTTATCTGACGTGGGTCGCTGCGCGCGGCGCTTCGCTGACCAGTGTTCCGGACTGCGCGGCCGTGCCGGCCGGTCCGGCGCATGCCGGCTAGGGCTCGACCTGTGCTCCCAGCCCGTTCGCGGCCGAGCCCGTGGCCTTGGATGATGGGGCTGATGGCGTTCGCGGTCATCTTCCTGAGCTGGGACATCGCCTCCCGGCCGATCGCCTTGTGGGACGAGTCCCGCCTGGCGGTGAACGCCCTGGAAATGAGCCAGCATGGCTACAGCCTGATCACGACCTATGGCTTTCGCCCGGATCTTTGGAACACCAAACCGCCATTGCTGATCTGGCTGATGGCCGGATCGATTCGGCTGTTTGGGCCGCAAGAGTGGGCGATCAGGGCGCCGTCACTCCTTGCAGGGCTGGCGACGCTGGTCCTGGTCATGAGATTCAGCTGGCGGCTTACCCGCTCGGTCGGCGTCGCCGGGACTGCCACCCTGACCCTGCTGCTCAGCCTCGGCTTCTTCGGCAACCATGCCGCGGTGTCGGGGGACTACGACGCCCTGCTCACCCTGTTCACGACCGGCTATGTTCTGCTGCTGTTCGAGACCCTGAGCCAACGCCGGCCCAACCCGGGCTGGGTGATCGCCTGCGGGCTGCTGGTCGCTGGGGCTTGCCTGACCAAGGGCATTGCGGGGTTGGTGCCGGGCGCCGGCATCCTCACTTATGTCCTGGCGCGGGGCCGCTGGCCGCGGCTGTTCGAGACGCCCTGGTATGTGCTGGCGGGCGCCATCGCGGTGGCCGTGGCGGGCGGCTTCTACGCCCTGCGCGAGATAGCCGCGCATGGCTATCTGGCGGCGGTCTTCTACAATGAAATCGACGCCCGGTATTTGCGCGGACTCCACGGTCACGTCCGCTCGCCATTTTACTACCTGGGCGTCCTCTGTCGCGCGTTCGCCTTCGGACCGGCCTTCGTCCTACCGTTCGTGGCGGCGACGACGCCCTGGAAAAGGACGAAATCGGCGGCCTTCCTGGTCTACGCCAACCACGTCAGCCTTATGCTGATCCTGGTCTACAGCCTAGGGCGGACCAGGATATTCTGGTACCTGATGCCGCTATACCCGGTGCTGTCGATCTCCTTCGCCATCTCGGCCCGCCATGTCGTCGACCTGCTCGGGCGGCGCGGTTCGTCGCTGTTGAGACGGCCGATCGTTGGCCGGTTTGCCATGCTTGACGGGATCGTCGGACTGGCGGCTGCGGCGGCGGCGTTCAGCGCGCTGATCTACGACGTCGAACTGCCGGTCGGGATGAACCTGCCGCAGGGACGCTACGGTCAGGTGTTCGCACAGCTCCAAAGCCAGGGGCTTTCGCACATCCGCACCCTCGACAGCGGCGTCCCGAACGACGATCTGCATGGCTATACCCCGCAGCTTCGTTTCTATTCTTTGGCCTGGGGCGGCCGCGGCCTCGACATCGCTCCCGGCGATCTCGCCATGCTTGCGGCGGGGGCCAGGGGGGCGGTGCTGGTCACCTGCGATCCCCGGTATCTGGACAAGGTGCGGGCGCTCGGCCCACCGCGAACCAGCATCGCCGACTGCGCCGCGGCGGCCGATCCTTCAGGCGGGTGAGTTCGCCGCCGGACGGAAAACCCAAAGGCGGCACAGGAAGAACATTGCGACCGAATAGGCCGCCATGGCCATTAGCTGAGCGGCGAGGTGGCGAACGGGGCCTGCGCCCAAGGCCAAGCCGGCCACATGCAACACCAGCTGGTTCAGCACGAATGCGCCCGAGGCCGCGATCAGGTAGCGGAGGCCGCTGGCCGGTAGCCCTGTTCGGCTGCGGAAGACAAAACCTCGATTGAGAACGAAGCCCACGCTCACGCCCACGGCGTAGCCCACAGCATTGGCAAGGGGGGGCGGCAGACCCATGACCGGATCAAGCAGGGCGATCACGGCGACCCCGACCGCTGTATTGAGCAGCCCGGCAAGGCCAAAGCGAGCGACCTGGCCGACCGTGTCAGCCATGTGCGAGCGTGTAATATTGCGCGCCGATCGGCAGGTGCTTCATATAGGGTTCAAGCCCGCGCAGGCCCGCCAGCGAACCCGGAAAAAAGCCGGTATAGGCGATCTCGACCTTGGCGAATCCCGCCTCGTGCAACCGCCGCTTCAGGGTCCTGGCGGGGATGAGCACCGCGTGCTCGTCAAATTCGCACGTCGCCACGATGTGCTGGGTGACCGGATTGACCGGGTTGTGCTCGAAGATCACCAGCGCGCCGTCTGGCGACAGCGCCTGGCGCAGGCGTCGGAACAAGCCCACATGTTCGTCCGCATCGATATGGTGGAAGACACAGGCCGAGAAGGCCAGGTCGACCGCTCCGTCAGGCGCGATCGGACCCTCGCCGGCATAGAGTTCGAACCGCGCCATGTCGGCGAACCGCCGCTCGGCGATCGCCAGGCTCTTGTCGGAGACATCCAGGGCGATGATCTCCGCGTTGGGAAAATTGCGATGGAAGTGCGGCACGGAGTTACCGATGCCGGCGCCGAAATCGAGTACCGTGCGAGGATCGGGGCGGTCGCGGCGGCTCCAGACGCGGCGTATCTCCTCGATCTTGTAGCGGGCGAAATATTCCGGGCTCTCGCCGCTGATCGCGATGTTCTTGGCGTGGGTCTCAAGATATTCGTCAGCGAACCGGTCGAATTCGGCGATGTCCACGGTTTCAGGCTCCCGCCTCGTCGTCGGCGCGATGGGTGATGATCTCGTCGACCAGATAGAGCGGCCGGTGCTTGCCCTGCATATAGACCCGGCCGAGGTACTCGCCGAAAATGCTCAGGCAGATCAGCTGGGCGGTCGAGAAGAAGACCACGATCACCGCCAGGCTGGTCCAGCCGGGCGCCGCTTTGCCGAGCACGAAGCTGGCCACCGCATAGACGGTCAGGCCGATAGCGACGACGACGCCGAGCAGGCTCATCAGGCCGGCCAGCCGTAAGGGGGCGGTGGAGAAGCTGGTCAGGCCGTCGATGGCCAGCCGCATCATCTTTGGCAAGGTGTAGCCGGTGGCGCCGGCATGGCGCGGGTCGCGGTCGTAGAGCAGCTCGACCTGCTTGCCGCCCAGCCAGGCGATCATGCCGCGCAGGAAGCGGTCCTGTTCCGGCATGGCGTTCAGCCGCTCGACGATCCGCCGCGACATCAACCGGAAGTCGCCGGTGTCCTTGGGGATATCGACCTCGGCCATGGCCCCGAGCAGCCTGTAGAACAGGCTGGCGCTGGCCAGCTTGAAGCGGCTCTCCCTGGCCCGTTCGCGGCGGCGGCCATAGACGACATCGCAGCCCTCATCCATGCGCCGCATCATCTGGCCGAGCAGTTCCGGGGGGTCCTGCAGGTCGGCGTCGATGATCATCACCCGTTCGCCGCGCGCCAGGCTTAAGCCCGCGGTGACCGCCAGCTGGTGGCCGTGGTTGCGGGCCAGATTGACGCCGACGACGTTCGGGCAGCTCCGCGCCTGGGCCTCGATCAGCCGCCAGGAGCCGTCGCGCGAGCCGTCATTGACCAGGATCAGCTCGAAATCGTCGCCACATGCCGTCCGCGCGGCGGCCAGCATGCGTTCGCAGAAGGCCGCCAGCGTCTCCTGCTCGTTATAGCAGGGCGCGACGATGCTGAGGGCGGGCGCGCGGTGCTCGAGCGGGGCCGCGACCGCCGCGATCTTCAGCCCGGTCTGGCGCTTGGCCTGCGGCGGAAATTCGACGCGCGTCGGCTCGTCGTTCGTCAGCTTATCTCCGCCCGCCAAGACGCCGCTCCGATGCGTGATCGCCGCCAGACTGCCGCAGGCCGCGTTAAAGGCCTTATAACGCTGTTCGAACGCCCTGGCTCGCTTCGCCGGTCAGGCGACCTCGCGATCCTTGCCCACGGCTGCGGCGACGATCGGCCAGCCGATGGTGGATTCGTGGGCGCGAACGTTGCGCAGCCACCAGGCCCAGTCCTCCGGGACCAGCGAGAAGGGATCGGGATGCGCCAGTTCGCGCGCCGCCCACAACGGCCAATGCGGGTTGGAGAGCGCCGGGCGGCCGAGCAGGACCAGGTCGATCAGTTCGTCGCGGATGACCTGGTCGGCCACCGCCGGCAGGCCGAGGTTCCAGCTCACCCCCACCGGTATGCCCACCTCGCGCCGCACCCGCGCACCGCGCTCGACCATGAAGGCGAGGTCGGCGAAGGGCAGGGAATTCATCGCATTGGTGTTCAGGCCCAGGCTCAGGTCGGCGAAGTCGAGGCCGTGTTCTTTCATCTTGCCGACCGCGACCACGGCGTCATCGAAGCGCACGCCCTCGTCGTTCAGGTCGTCGGAGCCCAGCCGCATGGTCAGCGGCAGCCGCTCGGGCCAGACCGCGCGCACGGCGTCCAGCGCCTCGGTGTGGAAGCGCAGCCGGTTTTCCAGGCTGCCGCCGTATTCGTCGGTGCGCTTGTTAGCCAGCGGCGAGAAAAAGCTGGCGCCCAGATAGCCGTGGGCGAAGTGCAGCTCCAGCCACTCGAACCCGGCCTCGAACGCACGTCGCGCCGCCTGGGCATAGCTTTGGTGGATGGACTTGATCTCGGCCCGGCTCAGTTCGTGGACCGGGTACTTGTACTTGCCGCCAAAGGGTATGGGGGAGGGGCCGCTGACCTGCCAGCCGTCCGGATGGTCGGGCGCCAGCTGCGCGCCGCCCTCCCAGGGCTTCACTTCGCTGCCCTTGCGGCCGGTGTGGCCGAGCTGGGCGGCGGCCACACCGCCCATGTCCTTGATGATCGCGGTGACCCGGGCCAGGCCCTCGATCTGCGCGTCGTCATAGATGCCGCCGCAACTGGTGCTGGTGCGGCCCTGCGGGGTGATGGCCAGCTGCTCGGCGAAGACCAGGCCGAAGCCGCCGGCGGCGCGCGCGCCCAGCATCATGATGTGGAAGTCGTTCATCAGCCCGTCGACGGACCGGTACATGGTCATCGGCGACACCGCGATGCGGTTGCGCAGGGTGACGCCCTTCAGGGTATAGGGACTAAACAGATCGGGCATGGTTGACTAACTGCGCTGAGGAATGACGTGGCCGCGCCGCTGCAGGGCGTCGTTGGCGCTGGCGATATTGACGATGTGGGCGTCTAGCATGGACTGCAGAACCGCGCGCAGGTTCTCATCTTCGACGCGGGGCGCCAGCGCCTGCAGCTTGCGCACCACCCAGCCCTGGCCGCGATTGGTGAAGGCCAGCCGGTCCTCAAAGTCGGCGACCGCGATCGCCTTCTCATAGAAGTCGCCGACCTTGTCGGAAGGCTCGGCCCGGAGCGCCACCAGGGCGTCGAACAGCGCCCGCGCCCACTTCACCTCGTCGGCCTGAATGACTTGCGAGAGGACCCTGTATTCGGCGTCGGGCGCCTCGGCCGCCAGGCTGGCGCCCACCCGCGCCCCGGCCCGTTCGGCCTCCAAGAGGGCGGTCAGTTCACCCACCAGTTCGTCGCGATCCGCGAAATCCATGCCGTCGCCTCCTGCACACGGGCGCTATCGATTACTGGGCGCCTCTCTGACGCCTATAAGGAGGTTGCGCGCCATAGCTTGCTGGTGGCTTCTTGCCGCACCCGCTGATCGGGTGGCAAGTTCGCGGTAGGCAGATTGCGGGGGAATGACCGATGCGTATGGCTCTGGAGGTCCAGATGGAGGTTAGCGCCGCCATGGATAGGGCCGACCTGCAAGCACACCGCGCGGCGCTCTGAAGGCCGCGCATTTGTCC
Organism: Caulobacteraceae bacterium; assembly: GCA_041691315.1. Taxonomy (GTDB): domain Bacteria; phylum Pseudomonadota; class Alphaproteobacteria; order Caulobacterales; family Caulobacteraceae; genus Poindextera. Next base: position 27,932 of record JBEPUW010000046.1, read on the forward strand.
ATTTCCGACCTGGCATCTATCGGCAGCCTGGTAAGCACGGCCGCCGTGCTGGTTTCGCTGATCTATCTCAGCCTGCAGGTCAAGCAGGCGGCTAAGAACCAGCGCGCCGCCATGGTCAACGCCACCTCGGCGCGGACGGGCGATCAGCTCTTTCGTCTCAGCGAGCCTCACAACGCCGATCTGTTCGCGCGCGTGTTGACCTCGGAAGAAGCCTATTCAGAAACCGAAATCGTAAAATTGGTGAACGTGCTTACGGCGCTGGTCCTGGGCGTCGAAGATTCGTACCTGTTGTCACTTCAGAATCTGATTGACGAGTCCATGCTCGAGACCAACCTTCGGCTGGCTGACGTGACATTCTCCTTGCCGGTTCCGCGGGCGCTCTGGCCTTTCATGCGCGACTCGTTCGTGCCGGATTTCGTCCTCTTCTTTGAGACTCGTATGAACAGAACACCGCTGCGAGATCAGATCGACCTGGTGGGAACGCTCAAGCTCAGCCTCGCCCGGGTGAAGGGTTCGGCTGCGAAATCCGCCTCGGCGTAAGGACGGGCGCGACGACGTCCGCCCGTCACTCACGATATGCCGGCGCCAAATCGTTCGGCGGCGACGGCCGTCTTCCAGCGGCCCACCTCGTCGGGTGGCGGCGCGACGGTGACTTCGGCGGCAAGCTGATCCACGAAGGCCACAAAGCTTGGATCATGCATGGGCCGGGCGAGCTTCCACGCGGCGCGATAGCCCGGGGTGGTGAAGGAGTAGCGGAGGGTCGCAACCGTGCTCTCGAAGGCGTCGTCGTCCAGCAACGTCTGCCTGTGCTGAAAGTAGGTGTCCTCAAGTCCGAACATGACCGCCCTGAACGCGTATCTGAACTGCATGATCTCCTTCAACGATATGTCGTCATCCCCACGCGTGCCCTTTAAGAAAGCGTCCGTTATGTCGCCATCGGCCAGGCGCAGCATGGTGTCGGTTGTGCGCGCGGCGCGGCCCTGCTGAAGAATCGCCCTCTGGTTCCGCTCCGACTGACGCACCTGCAGGCTGAGATAGATCAGAGAGATCAGGACAGAGACGCCGCTGACGCAGCTGCCGATCGACGCAAGATCAGAAAGGGACATGGTAAGCCTCGGATTTCATGCCGCGCCATGGAGGACGCACCCCGCGTAAAGAGCGGCCGCGTGGCGCCTGGTTTGTCAACGGCGTCGGATTTCTGTTGCTTCGCCGCCACCCGACAAATCCTTTGACCTTTTCGGATGGTTTCCCTATTTTCCGCGCTCTTTTCGAGGGTCGGGGCAAATCGCCTCGCGCCCCGATAGGCCGGAAGTCCCGCAACGGACCTTCAGACGCGCCGGATCGCAGCGATGCGCCCGGCGCCGTTTCGTGTTTATCGGTCGCCTTTGGAAAACCGTTTTATCGAGCGAAAGACCTGAATGCCCACGATCAACCAGCTTATCCGCAAACCCCGGCAGCCCAAGCCCACGCGCAACAAGGTTCCGGCGCTGAAGGGCTGCCCGCAACGGCGCGGCGTCTGCACCCGGGTCTATACGACCACCCCCAAGAAGCCGAACTCGGCGCTGCGTAAGGTCGCCAAGGTGCGCCTGACCACCGGCATCGAGGCGCTCTGCTACATCCCCGGCGAGGGCCACAATCTGCAGGAACACTCGGTGGTCCTGATCAGAGGCGGCCGGGTGAAGGACCTTCCCGGCGTGCGCTATCACATCCTGCGCGGCGTGCTCGACACCCAAGGGGTGAAGGATCGCAGACAGCGTCGTTCGCTCTATGGCGCCAAGCGGCCCAAGTAAGGAATTAAAGCATGTCCCGCCGCCGCCGCGCTGAAAAACGCGAAGTCCTGCCCGATCCCAAGTTCCACGACCTGATCGTCACCAAGTTCATGAACTACGTCATGCACGAGGGCAAAAAGGCGGTCGCCGAGAACATCATCTACGACGCCTTCGACATTCTCGAAGCCAAGCGTCGCGATATCGGGCCGCTCGAGACGTTCCACTCGGCGCTCGACAATGTCGCGCCCTCGGTCGAGGTGCGTTCGCGCCGGGTCGGCGGCGCCACCTATCAGGTGCCGGTCGAGGTCCGTCCCGATCGCCGTCGCGCGCTGGCCATCCGCTGGCTGGTCACCGCGGCGCGCAAGCGCGGCGAGAACAACATGACCGAAAAGCTGGCCGCCGAGCTGTTGGACGCCTCCAACAACCGCGGCACGGCGGTGAAGAAGCGCGAAGACACCCACAAGATGGCGGAAGCCAACCGGGCCTTCTCGCATTATCGCTGGTAGGCGCCTATCTAAGGCGTCTTCAAGACCCATACCCTTTCGTGACCGGGCGGTTTGAGCTAAACCGCCCGCGCTCGCGCTCAACCCGTCGGTCCACACGAAAAGTCGTACTCAGCCATGCCCCGCCTTCATAAAATCGAGGACTACCGCAACTTCGGCATTATGGCCCACATCGATGCGGGAAAGACCACCACGACCGAGCGGATCCTCTACTACACCGGCAAGAGCCATAAGATCGGTGAAGTGCATGACGGCGCCGCCACCATGGACTGGATGGAGCAGGAGCAGGAGCGGGGGATCACCATCACTTCCGCCGCCACCACCGCCTATTGGAACGGCAAGCGCCTCAACATCATCGACACCCCCGGCCACGTCGACTTTACCATCGAGGTCGAGCGTTCGCTGCGCGTGCTCGACTCGGCCGTGGCCGTGCTCGACGGCAATCAGGGCGTCGAGCCGCAGACCGAAACCGTCTGGCGCCAGGCCGACCGCTACAATGTTCCGCGCATCGTGTTCGTCAACAAGATGGACAAGATCGGCGCCGACTTCGAATTCTGCGTCCGCACCATCCGCGAGCGGCTGGGCGTGAAGGCCGTGCCGATCCAGCTGCCGATCGGCGCCGAAGCCTCGCTCAAGGGCCTGGTCGACCTGGTCCGCATGAAGGCGGTGGTCTGGGAAGACGAAGGCCTGGGCGCGAAATACCACGACGAAGATATTCCGGCCGACATGAAGGACGCCTGCGACGCGGCGCGCCACTACATGGTCGAGAACGCCGTCGAGCTCGATGACGAGGCGATGGAAGCCTATCTGAACGGCGAGGACGTGCCGGAAGAGACCATCAAGAAGTGCCTGCGCAAGGCGGTTCTGACCGGCGCCTTCTATCCGATCCTCTGCGGCTCGGCGTTCAAGAACAAGGGCGTGCAGCCGCTGCTCGACGCGGTGGTCGACTATCTGCCCTCGCCGATCGACATCCCGCCGACCAAGGGCATCGACTATCGCACCGGCGAAGAGGTCGAACGCAACCCGGCCGACGACGAGCCGCTAGCGGTGCTGGCGTTCAAGATCATGGACGACCCGTTCGTGGGCTCGCTCACCTTCTGCCGCATCTATTCCGGCAAGCTCGAGTCCGGCATGGGCCTGGTCAATTCCACCCGCGACCGCAAGGAACGCGTCGGCCGCATGCTGCTGATGCACTCGAACAACCGCGAGGACGTCAAGGAAGCCTATGCCGGCGACATCGTCGCCCTGGCCGGGCTGAAAGAGACGCGCACGGGCGACACCCTGTGCGATCCGCAGAAATCGCCGATCATTCTGGAGAAGATGGATTTCCCCGATCCGGTGATCGAGGTCTCCGTCGAGCCGAAGACCAAGGCCGACCAGGAAAAGCTCGGCGTGGCGCTGGCCAAGCTGTGTGCGGAGGATCCGTCCTTCCGCGTCTCCACCGACCAGGAGAGCGGCCAGACCATCATGCGCGGCATGGGCGAGCTGCACCTGGACATCAAGGTCGACATCCTGCGCCGCACCTATAAGGTCGACGCCAATATCGGCGCGCCCCAGGTCGCCTATCGCGAGACGCTCGGGCGCAAGACCGAGATCGACTACACCCACAAGAAGCAGACCGGCGGCTCGGGCCAGTTCGCCCGCATCAAGGTGATCTTCGAACCGGTCGAACCGGGCGTCGGCTATTCGTTCGAGTCCAAGGTGGTCGGCGGCAACGTGCCGAAGGAATTCATTCCCGGCGTCGAAAAAGGCCTGGCCCAGGCGAAGGAAAACGGCCTGCTGGCCGGATTCCCGGTCATCGACTTCAAGGCGACGCTGATCGACGGCGACTATCACGACGTCGACTCAAGCGTGCTCGCGTTTGAAATCGCCGCCCGCGCAGCTTTCCGCGAGCTGCGCGACCAGGCCCGGCCCAAGCTGCTTGAGCCGATCATGAAGGTCGAGGTTGTGACGCCCGAGGATTACGTCGGCGACGTCATCGGCGACCTGAACGCGCGCCGGGGCCATATCCAGGGCACCGACCAGCGCGGCAACGCCCAGGTGATCAACGCCTTCGTGCCGCTCGCCAACATGTTCGGCTACATCAACACCCTCCGGTCGATGAGCCAGGGGCGCGGCAACTACACCATGCAGTACGACCACTACGAAGAGGTGCCGCGGGCGGTGGCCGACGAAGTGGTCAAGAAGTTCGCCTAAACCACCCTAATCAAACCCATACACACCCACCGACATAGCCCCCGAGGGGCTGGAGCTTTCAGAAATGGCCAAGGAAAAATTCCAACGCAACAAGCCGCACTGCAACATCGGCACGATTG
>JBEPUW010000047.1:0-32464 GCA_041691315.1 Caulobacteraceae bacterium
GACGCTCCGCCGCGCTGGCCGAGTGGCGGGCAGTCATGGGATAGCCTCGGCTGGGGCTGGGCTTCGTGCGCCTTGACGGAGACGAGTTGCCGTTGGACTGACAGCACCCGCTGGCAACTTGGCGAGGGCCTGATAATCCTTCGGCGGTTTGCCGATGAAAGGACCCGCCTCGTCGGCGTCGAGTCCACTTTCTGAAGTTGGACATCGAGGGTTATGAACTTCAGTGCCTACAAGGAGCTGAGCGGCTAATCACGGAGCAACGCATCAACTTCATTCAGTTTGAATTTGGCGGTGCGAATATCGACTCTCGCACTTATTTTCAGGACTTCTGGTATCTTTTGAAAGATTATGAAATCTATCGGATACTAAAGGACGGGTTGCTCGCGGTCGAACAATATTCCGAAGCCGAGGAAATGTTTCAGACTCAGAACTACCTTGCGGCCCTGCGCCAACCGAGAGCTTGACGCCGCGCAGCTCTGATGAAGCCGCGCACAGAGGTTGGGCTGCCCCAATTGGGTTCCGGTTGCCAACGCCGCGGACAGCACCCAATCCCGCCCGGCGGGTTCCGCTTCAGGATGGCCGGGTCTCGCGCGCGAAGGTGGTCACCATGTCGGAGGCGCCGGGAACCTTCAGGCCCTCCAGCATCTTGCCGATGGCGCCGCGGTGCGAGGCGCTGTGCGTGATGACGTGGGCCAGCATCTGGCCCTTGGTCATGGTCCCGGGGTCGCCCTCGTCGACGAAGTTGAATTCGACCACGCGCTCCAGCTCTCCCGGCGCGACGTGGCGGGCATAGTCCAGGTACCAGGCGTCGGTCTCGGCCATCGTCGCGTTCATCGCGTCGAGGTCGGGCAGACGCCGTCCGACCACCGCCTCGAAGCCGGGCGCGGTGTCGCTCAGGCGCGCCTTGAAGATCTGGTCGACGATCGAGATATGCTCGAGGGTCAGCAGAACCACCGCCATCTGTCCGCGATCGGCGTCTTCCGGCGCGGCCTTCAGCGCCTCGATCAGGCGCCGGTTGCACCAGGCCTTGTGTTCCAGCAGCGAAATCAGGAAGTCGTTCGGCATGGTCTGGGGGGCCGGTGTTTAGCGGGGCGACCGCCAACCTACCGGCGGACCTGCCGCGGGCCAAGCGCGCGGCCGGTTTTATGATAACATCGGTCTCTGACGTTGTCGCAGCAAAGGGGGGCTCCATGTCCGAAGCCATCATCGTCGACCCGGCCAGCGCGCCGCCTGCCCTGAATGTCGTTGGCGAACAGATCACCGTGCTCGCCTCGGGCGCACAGACCGGCAGCTATGAGATCTTCCACCAGGCCGGGCCCGAGGGCAGCGGCCCTCCGCCGCACAACCATCCCTGGGACGAGGCCTTCTATGTTATCCGCGGCGAGATCGCCTTCGGCCACGGCGATAAGGAGCTGGTCGCCGGCCCCGGCACGCTGGTGCACCTGCCGGCCGGTACGACCCATTGGTTCCGTTTCGGGGCCGGCGGCGGCGAGATGATCTCGATGACCTCGCGCGAAGGCGCCTCGCACATGTTCACCGACTTCGACCGCGAGATCTCGCCGGACGCGCCCGACCTCGCCAGGCTCGTCGAACTCGGCCGCCCCTACGGCCTGGCGGTTCCCGCGCCGGCCGGCTGAGCAAATCGTCCGGCGCCGCTCCCGTCCCGTGCTAGGGACTGAGGCCATGGCGAGCGGCTGGATGATCGGGGTGATGGTGGAGCTGGCCGGCGAGCCCGTGCCCTTGCGCCACTTCTTCGCCGTCGGCCATGAGGACCGCGCCAAGGCCGAATGGCGCGCCATCGACAGGGCGCTGCTGATCGGCACGGTGGCCGCCAGCCCGGTCGGCGGGCTGGAGCCGGTGCACATGGTCAGCGAACTCACGCCCCACACGGTCGGCCGCCTGGCGCTGAAGCCCGGCGAGGTCCGCTCGCTCGGCTGGCGCTGGCCGCGCCGCTGGATCACGCTGGAACCCCGGGCGGCGGACTGACGACTGTCGCGACCGGGCCTTGGACCGCCAGAGTGCGGCGCCCAACAGGGCTGGCGCAGGCGGCGCGGTTGCCTCAGGCTCGACGTCGAACCGGGAGCCCGGACCTGCCGCCTGCCCAGACCTCGACCGAAACCCACGCGCCCGAAGGCGACGCCTTCGCGCAGCTGGTGGCCTGGGCCGTTGGGCTGGGGTTGCTCATGCTGGGCGTCCACCTCTTCCTGGTGCCGCCCGAGTGGTCCAGCCTCTATGGCCGCGACCTGAAGGTCTACCAGGCGGCGATGGACGCCATCGCGGCGGGCGCCGATCCCTATCCGGGGGGCCAAGGTCGGGCCATCTACGGCCTGGTCTTCACCTCGCCGCCCTTTGTCCTCTGGCTCTTCAAGCTGATCGCCCAGGCTGGGCTGAAGCCCTTTTTCGCTACCTCGCTGCTGGCCGCCGACGCCGTCTCTGTGCTGGTCATCCCGGTGGTGCTCGGCCGGCTGCTGCTCGGTCCCGGCCTGGCGCGCGCGGTGCTCAGCCTGGGTTTCTTCGCCACCGCCTTCGGCGGCTCGGGCTTTTTCACCGCCCTGGTCATAAACAACGGCACGCCGCTCTACGCCCTGATCGCGCTCGGCCTGATTCCGGCAGTGACCGGCGACCGATGGCTGGCCTTCCACCTGGCGGTGGCGCTGGCGACGGCGTTCAAGCCATTCTACGCCGCCTTCTGGATCGTCCCGGTGCTGGCTGACGGCCTGCGCGGCGGTCAATGGGCGGCCAGCGCCGCCGGCCTGGCCGCCGCCGCGGCGACCTATCTCGCGCCGCTGCTACTGGCGCCCAGGCTGATGGCGGCCTGGCTGCACACCCTCTACGGCCAGACCGTGTCCGAGGGCTTGCTGGGCGACAACCTGCTGGGGGCCATGGCCCATGGCGCGCCTGGCCGCCACGCCGGCCCGACGGCCTACGAGGCGCAGGCCGCGCTCTCGGCCGTGCTGCTGGCCGCAGGCCTCGCGCTCGGCCGGCTGGACCGGCCGCGGCGCATCGCGGGCCTGGTGCTGATCGCCGTCTTCCTCAACCCGCGCGCCCAGCGCTACGACCTCTCCACCGCCGCCATCCCCGTGCTCGCCCTCGCCGCCGGCGCCCTCACCCGAGCGCCGAGCGCCCTGACCCAGGCCCTCTGGGCCGCGATCCTGGCCGGCGCGATGATCGCCTTCAGCGTCAATACGCCGACCGACGGAGTTCTCTACGCGGGGATTACGGTGGGGATGCTGGCGGTGGCGATCGTGGCGTCACCGGCGAAGCGGACCGTCGAGCCATGAAGGTCCTGCAGGCCAGCCACAGCACGATCTCGGCGTCCGACGCTCAGAGAAGGCGGTTCATCGGCCGCCTCAAGTCCTTGTAGAAGGGCTTGCAGGCCTTCTTGAGCCGACGAACCGCGGCAGGTACGTCGGGTCCAGCGTTACTTGGGCGCCGGGGCCGAGGCTAATTGGAGCGTTCTTGTTAGCCATCGGCGCTGCCGGCGAGGGCTCAGCCTGTCGTCACGCCTTCGGGCGCGGTCGGCGGATCGACTGGCCCATGAGGCTCTCCAGACCGCGCACGATCTGACGGGAAAGTTCGCGGGGCGGCGGATCGTCGCCGTCGAGGGCCGACAAGGTAAGCGCCGCAGTGCCGCGGCCAAATGCCCACAGCGCCATCGCCCGATCTGCCAGATCGCTATCCGAGGCTTCGCCCGGCGATATCCCCTCCGCGAACATCGCGAAGGCGGCCACCTCGGCCCGGCGGGCTACGGGATGATTGGTCAGGATGCGCTCGGCGTACATCACTCGGTACAGCCGCGGATGGGTGCGGGCGAACTTCAGATAGGCGTCTCCGCAGGCGTGCAGCGGCGAACGGTCTCGACGGTCAGCCAGCGCCGCTGCGAAGGCCGTTCGTAGGCGCCGGAACCCTTCCACCGCGAGTTCCGCCATCAGAGCGTCCTTGTTGGCGAAATGGTAGTAGAGACTGGCTTGGCCCGTCCCCAGGTCGGCGGCCAACTCGCGCAGGTTGATGTCCTCTGCGCCCCGGGTTTCCACCATCTTCAGGGCCACGTCGATGGCCCGGCCGCGAAGCCCGCCGACACGGATGGCCTCCATTCGCGAGACGGCGCCGCTGGACATCAACTCTTTCCCTCCGCGCTCGGTACCGCCCGGGTAGTTCGACGATCATAGTCACGTCGTCTGTCCGTCGGAAGCGGCTGTGAGCGAGTCAACAACCGGACGTTCGGGCGTCCGCTATGAGCCATACCAGCGGGTCGTAGGTTCGAATCCTACTGCACCCACCAGCCTTTTCAATAGGTTAGTGGATCGACCCTGGGCCGCCATGGCATGGTAAAAGGATGTACGGCTTCATGGCCGTAGCACAGCTACTGTGGTTCCGGTCGCTGTATGGCGGCATAGCGGCGGTGAACCAGCCGACCACCGAGTTCAAGCCTGTTGAGTGAGTGAAGGGCTACCCTGTACTGTCATGATGGCGAGCGCCAACGCTTCGCGATCGTAGGGCTTCGTCAGCAAAGCGGCGCCTTTGACCTCACCGGGCAGGGACGGCGCAGAATGGCTGCCGGTGGCGAAAATCACACCGATGTCCGGCCTTATCTCGCGCGCCCGGACGGCGAAATCAGCTCCTGACGCCCCTGGCAATCCGAGATCGGTCACCAAGATATCGATCGGAGCGTTTTGCAGGGCGGAGAGCGCGTCTTCCGCGCTACCAGCTTCGACGGTCACATGGCCAAGGTCCTGCAGATATTCCGATGCTATCGCGCGGACCAGTACATCGTCCTCGACCAGCAGCACGGTCAGCCGACCACCGCTTCGCGGCTCCACCGGGATGCCTTTTGCGGAATCAGGTGTTGTTAGCGCTTGGCCGCGTTGATCTTGGTTTGCCAAGACTTGCCTGCCCTTCCGAGCGAGCGCGTCACGGGTATAGGGTTTGGCGAGCAGTTCAACGCCGGCATCCAATCGCCCTCCATGGACGATCGCGTTTTGAGTGTATCCAGACGTGAATAGGACGGCGATGTTGGGCAGGCGTTCCCGAGCCTTGCGCGCCAAATCAGGGCTCCGAAGCGAGCCGGGCATCACAACGTCGGTGAACAGCAGATCTACGGATATGCCGCTCTCAATCACGTTCAGCGCGGCGTCGGCGTTCTTTGCCGTGATTACGCGGTAGCCGAGCTCGCGGAGCATCTCCACGACGGTAGCTCGAACCTCGTCGTCATCCTCAGCAATGAGGATCGTCTCCGTCCCTCCGGCTGCAGGCACGGAGTCGGCCACCAACAGCACATCCTCGGCCTGGTCCACGCGAGGCAGGTAAAGCTTAATCGTGGTGCCGTGTCCGACCTCGCTGTAGATTTTGACGTGCCCGCCGGACTGTTTCACGAAGCCATGAACCATAGACAGACCGAGCCCCGTCCCCTGGCCTTCGGCCTTCGTGGAAAAGAACGGCTCGAAAACCTGGGCGGCGACCTCCGGTGTCATGCCAGCGCCCGTATCCGTCACCGCCAACATCACATACTGGCCTGGCGTGACCTCCGCGTGGGCGCGGGCGTAATCCTCATCCAGGAGGGCGTTGCCGACTTCAACCGTCAGCTTGCCCCTCCCCTCCATGGCGTCACGCCCGTTCAGCGCCAGATTGAGGACCGCGTTTTCCACCTGCGTGGGGTCGGCCAATGTATTCCACAAACCTCCGGAAATGACGGTCTCGATCTCGACCGCCTCGCCAATCGCTCGCCGCAACATGTCTTCGACACCAGCTAAGAAGCGACCGATGTTGAGTACTTTCGGTTCTAGGGGTTGGCGTCGACTGAAGGCCAACAGTTGACTGGCCAGCTTCGCGCCCCGTACGGCTCCAGCCATCGCGTTGGTGAGACGCCGCTCGGCGCGCTCGTTGCCAGCCACATCCTTGGCCAGCATATGCAGGTTGCCCGTAATGACCTGAAGAAGATTGTTGAAGTCATGCGCCACGCCGCCCGTAAGCTGGCCGACGGCCTCCATTTTCTGCGATTGCCGCAGTTGCTCGCCGCGATGTTCCAGTTCACGGCTCCGCTCTTCGATGCGGTTCTCAAGGGTCGCCGCCAGTTCCGCAAGCGCGCCTTCGGCGACCTTCTGGTCCTCCATGTCCGTATTGCTGCCGATCCACATCCGAATCTCGCCATCGTCGCCGCGGATCGGCTCAGCACGCGCGATGTGCCACCGGTACGTCCCGTCGTAGCGCCGCAAGCGCAGATCGGCCTGGTACGACACGCCCTCCGCCAGCGCCTTGACCCATAGGTCACGCGCGGAAGCCGCGTCGTCCGGATGGACCAGGACGCCCCATCCCTCACCGTCGAGGGAGCCTTCGTCGGCGCCGCTGTAGGCGTAGACCCGCTCATTGAACCAATCGAGCTGGCCGCTCGGAAGCGCCGTCCAGACATGATTAGGCATCGACTGGGCCAACGATCGAAAACGCGCTTCGCTTTCGATGGTCGCGCGTTCGGCGCGTTTGCGGTCGGTAATATCGAGAAACAGGACCGCGAAACGTTCAGGGCCGGCGCCCCGAGCACGAGCTTCAAACCAGCGGTCGTTCGCTGCCGGAATCTCCACGCGCACTGGACGTCCGGTGTCGACCACACGGGCGTAAGCCTTCATCGTTGCGTCGTCGATGGCCGGAACCACGGTCCGGGCGGGGCGACCGACGGCGTTCTGGATCGAAATGCCCGTGCCAGCTTCGAAAGCTCTATTCATCTGGACGATGGTGAAGTCGTGCATGCGGCCCTCGGTATCGCGCAGGGCCTCGCCGACGAAAAATCCCTCTCTCATTTCGTCGAAGATCGCCTTCCAGGTCGCTCCCTCGGCGGCACGCTCACCTTCGGCTTTGAGCTGGTCGGAAATGTCGGTGTTGACGCCGAACCATGCCGCGACAGTTTCGCCATCGAACGAAGGTTCGACTCTGGTGAGAAACGAACGAAAGGTCCCGTCTCGCCCCTTGATCGGAAAGACCATCTCGAACGGTTTTCCGGTCGCGATGGAGGCTTGCCAATGTTCGAGGACACGAGGAAGTTCGCCGGGGTGATGGACGCTCTGCCAGCCCCAGCCTTCCATCTCGTCTGGCGTGGTCCCGGTGTAGTCGTACCAGCGGCGATTATACCAGACTATGTAGCCGTCCGCGTTCGCCAACCAACAGAGCGTCGGAATATTCTCAGCGAGCGCGCGAAGTTGGGAATCGCCGGTCTGCATGCCCAATTGACCCTCGGCGTCCCGCGCACTGAGCGCCCGCTCGCCCAAATTAGGCTGAAGTCGCCCCGAAGCAAGGCTTCGCCGAGGTCGCCGCCGTGCATCGGCGGGCGCGGATCGAGGCGATGCTCAGCCGCTCTATTGGCGGTCCGTCGGCTTCGCCAACGCTTCGCCCCAGTCCACCTTGCGAACGTCGGCCGCGTAGGTGCGGCTGACGGGGGCCTTGATCCCGTTGTTGAGGCCCAGTTCGCCGCGGCCGTTGCGCCAGCGCACGGTCTCGACCGCCGGGCGCGCCACCCACCAGGAGCGGTGCACCCGCAGGCCGTCGCCCTTCGCCAGGGCGTCCAGCGCGTCGGCGAAGCGCATATAGACCAGGGTTTCGCCCCCGGCGGTATGGACGCGCAGATAGTGGTCCTCGGCCTCCACCGCGATCAGGGCGGCGCGGGCGAACCGCGGCGGCAGCTTGTCTCCGAGCGGATTTGCATCCGCCGCCGCGCGCCCGCCGGCCGGACGCGGCCGAAAGGCCATGCGCAACAGCCAGGCCAGGGCGACGACGACGATGTCGACCACCAGCACGTCGGGGAAATAGCCCAGCCATCGCCCGGGATAGAGCCCGCCTTCGACCATCACGCCGGTGATCAGCCACACCAAGCAGGTGATCGGCACGGTCATCACCAGGATTTGGGCCAGGGCGCGCAGGCGCGGGCGCGCCGCCAGCGCCGGGATACGTTCCAGCCCCGGCTCGATCAAGGCGCCGATCAGGCCGCCGCCGACGATGGCCGTCAGCCAATAGCCATAGCGCAGGACGGGAGCGCGCAGATCGACGTTGAAGGCGCCGATGGCGGCCATGAACAGGGCCATCGCGACCAGCGCCACGAACTCGACGACGCCGGTGCGCCCCAGCCGCCAGTTTCGCCAATTTCGTCGTTCCGCCATCGAACACCTTCGAACGCCGGCGTGGTCGGCGTCCAGCGCCGAAGTCAACGCGGTCCGTTCGCGCAGTTTCCATGCGCGTTCGCGAAAGGCCGCTTTGCCAGCCCCGTTTAGCCGGCGATGCACGCAGCCTTAGCTGAACGGAGCCGATACGATGACGAGGAACTGGAAGCTGTTCACGACGTCCATGGGCATATTGTCGGTGGCGGTGGCGTTGTTCTCGCTCCGCTACCTGGCGCCCTCCTGGCCGCTGGCGCCGGGATCGGTGGCGCGCAACGCCTTCTCGCATCCCTTCCTGCCGATCCACGCCACGTTCGCCGCCATCGCGCTGCTGGTCGCGCCGTTTCAGTTCCTGGTCACGCAAAGGGGCGCGCGGCAGCCGTGGCACAAGCTGGTTGGCCGCATCTATGTCGTCAGCTGCCTGGCGTCGGCGCCGGCCGGGCTGATCCTGGCGTTCGGCGTGACGACCGGCCCGATCGCCACGGCGGGCTTCGGCACGCTGGCGGTGGTCTGGTTCGTGGTCAATGCGCTGGGCTGGAAGGCGGCCATGGACGGGCGCTTCCCCGAACACCGGCGCTGGATGATCCGCAGCTTCGCGCTCACCTTCGGGGCGGTCAATCTGCGGCTATACCTGCCGCTGTCGCCGCTGCTGCATATCGACTTCGACACCCTCTATCGGGCGGTGTCGTTCCTGGCCTGGGTTCCCAACCTCATCGTCGCCGAGATCCTGCTGCGCACCTGGCTGGCGACACCGTTGCAGCCGAGGGCGCGGATGGTCGGCGTGGCGGCCTAGGGGAGTGCATGGACCCTAAGTCGGGGCGCAAGTCAGGGCGGCGCGTCAGCCTTGATTTTCGCGTCGCCGTCTCTTCTTGGCGCGCTCTTGAATAGGAGCACCCAGGCCGCCAGTGCGATCGTGGCGCCGAGCGTCCAACCGGCGAGCACGTCGGACGGCCAATGAACGCCGAGGTAGACGCGGCTGACGCCAATCAGCACGACCAGCACCGCGGCGCCGGTCACCAGTATCGTCTTGATGGCGACCCGGGGCTGACCTGCCGCGATGATCGCCGCCAGCGTGAGATACACCACCGGGGACATCACGGCGTGGCCGCTCGGAAAGCTTGTCGAGTAGACCAGGTCGTGCTGCGGCACGAGGTTCGGCCGCGGCCTGTGCACCAGGGCTTTGATCACTTCGGCGAGGACCTGGGCGAGGACGACCGCGCCGGCGAGAATCCAGGCCTGGGTCCGGCGGCCGAGCAGCATCAGGATCGCGAACGCGACGGCCGTGACCAGCGTCAGAACGGTGAAGCCCCCGAGCGCGGTCACGTCCCGCGCCGATTCCTGAAGCCAACGCGGGCCGATCGGCGTGGAAAGGTCGTTGGGCGTCCGGAAGGCCAGCAACAGCGTCCGATCAAACCGACTGGTGTCGCCCTCACGCACTTCGTCGGTCAGGGCGAGAAAGCCCCAGACCATGGCCAGGAGACCAAGCAGCGACATCAGCAATCGGGCTTCCACGCGCCTGAGCACGCTCCAGCGTGACCCCACCAGGGCTGACCGCTTTGGGGAAGGGGAACTGACCATGAGGTCGAACCGCTTGCCCCCCGCCCCGCCCGGCGTCAATGGCCTTGGGCGTTTCGGTCCGGCCTTGAACGACCGCCGTCCGCACAGGCCTGGCACATCCCGCCGACGACGACGCCGTCCTGCAACTGCAGGCGCCCGGTCGTGAACGATCGAAGGCAGTTGTCACACGCAAACGATCCTGGCCGGCGTGGAAAGGATATGACGCTTCCACGGGGACGATCCGAACTCTTGACGCTCATGCGGTCCGACCGTCCGATCGCGGGTCACTTGCTGCGTCCAACTCGCTCAGCCTGCGAGCGTAGCCCTGGCGGAACTCCCGGTTCACCAGACCGTCGGCGTCTTCCTGGGTTTCGGCCTGAATTTGCCGATGCGTCGTCGCGTATTCTCGCCACGCCGCCCGGCTCTGGTCCCTGAACAGGCCCGCGGCTGGAACCCGCGCCTCGATGGCCTCCGGGCTGAGCGTCTCCAGCGTTGCGTCCAGCGCCGATTTCAGACCGGCGAAGATGCAAAGCATGTGCTTCTTGATGTCGGCGAACGACGCCTCGACCGCCTCCGGGCCGGACACGAAGCCGTTCTGGCCGTCGCGCAGCAGATCCAGCGCGATGCGCTGCGGATTGGCCCAGCGAAACGGATTGTTGCCGGTGGTGCGAACGGTGGTGTGGTCCATCAGGTAGTCGGCCTTCACCGCCGTGCGTTCGCTCATCACCGCTGTCAGACCGACGACCATCTCCTGGTAGACCGCGCCCAGCCTTTGCATGATCGCCTGAGGGTCCTCATCGGCGAAGGCGGAGACATCCAGGTGCGCCGCGGCGCAGAAGGCCTCCAGAAGCGCGCCGTTGTCATACTCGGTATGCCCGGCGCGGTTGGGCTGCGCGCCGGTCGCTGGGGAAGCTGGCGGCTCGGACGGCCTGCACACGCGCAGGAACGGCGCATCAGCCTGACGGGCCGTCTGCGGGTTCGCCGGCGGCGCGCCGTTGTCGGTCTCCACCACGATGATGTAGCTGCCCAACTTCAAGGTCCCGCCGGCTTGCAGGACGACCGGTTCGCGAAGCCGGGTTCGACCTTCGCGCCCACCAATGAAGACGCCATTGGTGCTGAGGTCCGTCAGGGTGACGATCCCATCGGCTACGTTGATGGAACAATGGCGCCGCGATAGCAGCTGTTCTTCATCCTCAAGCCGCCAGTCGGCCTCACGGCCCCGCCCGATGGTCAACTGGCCGGTCTCGAACTGGCGTTCGTCGATCTGGTGGGCGGGGCCGGACTGGCGAAAGAGCCGCAACGTGATCATGCGCGCCTCCGTCGCGTCGGCGCCTTGAGGTCCGCCGCGCCGAAGCCAAGCCCGTCCAGCCACGCGGCGTCGCCGACCGTGCGGGCGAATTCGGCCGCCGACTGCGGCTTGGCGAAGACGTAGCCCTGGAACATCGAGCAACCTAGCCGGACAAGGGTCTCGACCTCTTCCCGCTCCTCCGCGCCTTCCGCCAAAAGCTTGATGTTCAGACCGTTCGCCAGCGCAACGAGCGCCGAGCAGATCGCTTGGCTATCCGGCCGCTCATGGACCTTGAAGACGAACTCACGATCGATCTTGAGCTTGGTGATGGGCAGGTTCTTCAGATAGCTCAGGCTGGAATAGCCGGCCCCGAAGTCATCGATGGCCACACCGACTCCCAGGGTGCGCAACTGTTCGAGCACCTCCCGCGTGCGGACGCCGTCTTCCATGGCGGCGGTCTCGGTGAGCTCCACCTCCAGGTCGCTCGGCGCCAGACCATGGCGCTCCAGCGTGCGGACGATGGTCATCGCCAGGGTCGGGCCGCGAAACTGGCAGGCCGAGAGGTTGACCGCGATGGTCAGGTCGGCAAGTCCGCGCCGTCTCCAGCCCCGCGCATCGCGGCAGGCGGTGTTCAGCACCCAGAGGCCGACCTCATCGATCGGGCCGGATTGCTCCAGGATCGGAATGAACTCCGCCGGCGACACCAGGCCCAGCTCGGGATGGCGCCAGCGCAGCAGAGCCTCGGCGCCGACCACCCGCGCGCGCGACACGTCGACCACCGGCTGATATTGCAGAAAGAACTGATCCTCGCCGATCGCGTTGCGCAACCCTTGCTCCAACAGGAAGGTCCTGCGGGCCGCCTCGGTATTGGCCGAGGAAAAGAAGTTCAGGGCGCCCGGCTGCGCCGTCCCGGTCTTGGGCAAGGCGGCGAAGGCGCAAGCCAAAAGCCCGGTGGCGTCCGTGGCGTCGTGCGGATAGACCGCGCATCCCAAGGTCACGTCGGGGGCGATGGTCTGATCGGCTAGGCTCAGGTCCTGGCCCAGGACGTAGGCGACGGCGCGCAATTCCGCCGTGGCCTCTTCCAGTTCGGTCGTCCGAAACCAGATGGCGAAACAGTCCCGGTCGACCTGAGCCAGGCCGAGGCTCTTGCGCGCGGCGTGTTGCAGGCGTCTGCCGAAGGCGTCCAGGGCCAGTTCGGCGGCGCGACGGTCAAAGGCCGCCATGCGATCGAAGTCGCCCATGCGCGCGAGCGCCAGCAGCGTCGGCGGGCAGCCCCGGTCCATCTCACCGCCGAGCTCGGCGAGAAAGGGCTCGCGCGTCGCAAATCCGGTTCCCGGGTGCTGGTTGATAAACCGGCCGCGCAAGGCGTCGAACCGAGAGGCGACAATGGCGATGTCGGCGAGCAGGTCGGTCAGGTCATTGACCGCGACGGGCGGCGCCTGAGCCGGCCTGACCGCGGTTGCGAGGGCTCGCATCGTCTTCGCGGCCGCGCCAATCGGCTTCAGCGCCCAGGCCACGACGGCGAGTGAAAAAAGGCATGCCGAGACGCAGGCAAACAGCCAAAACCAGCCGTTTCCGGCCTCGCGCCCGCTCCAATACATCTTCGACGTCGTTAGCAAGACGAGCGGCGGCGTCATCGCCAGGACAGTCACGGCGATCACCGTTCGCCGGGTGCTGCCAAACAGGCCCCAGCCAAATCTCTTGGGATACAACAAGCCCAACGCCAACCACCCAACACCCATGCCCAGACCACGGCAGTCTGGGCCAGGACTGTTGATTTGCCGTGAAGTTAGATGCTTACAGACTTGCGAATAAGCTTAACCATAGCCCGGCGATTCCGCGGCGCTTTTCAGGGTATCGACCGCGCCGAAGTGGACGCGACATAGAGGCTCGAAAGCACCTGCCTTGTCGTCGAAGCCCGAGCTACCGCCGCGTCCAGGACGTCCAGATCGCTGCTCGACGCCACCGTACGGGAGAGCTGATCGAGCTCCGCCATCGACGCTCTGGCCCGCGCGCTGTTGTCCTGAAGCAGCCGATAGGCCTGCTTGCGGCCCTGGGATGCGAAAAGCCATGGCCGTGGCGCCGACGCCGAGAGGGCGATGACCGCGGCGCCGATGCCTTGCGCGCGCGAGTCGATCGCGGTGAACGCCGAGCGCCTGACCGGCGCATAAAAACGCGTCGCCGCGCCATAGGCGCGCGCGAAGACGGCGCAGTCGCCAACAGCCCGCCGCGCGGCGTCGATCGACGCCACGGGATCGCCCGAGGACGGCATGGCGGCGATCGCCGCATCCAGCCTGGTGTCGGCATCGACAACCGCGGCGACCGCGCTCGATCCCTGACCGGTTCTGGAGCGGCCGAGCACCTGTTCGACCTCGCGCCGATGGCCGTCGGCGGCGTGGCCAAGCGCCGCCGCCTCATTGCGGGATGCGGTGGAGGCCTCGGTGGTCAAGGCGGCGATCAGGGGCGCCGACCTGGCGCCGTCGCCGGCCGTTGCATTTCGGATCTGCCAGGCCAGGACCGCGATCCTGGCCTTCGCGCCAAGCAGCGCCTTTATCTCCGAGGCGGGACGCCCAGCGTGTTGCACGTCCGCCATGAGGCCGCCGAGGTCGGCTTCCAACCCGGGCGGAACGAGGACCCTCGGTGGCGCGATCGGCGCGGCCGGCACCGCCGAGGGGGCGCTCCGTTCGACCAGGGGCGCAGGGGCCGGCCGCTGTCCAACCGGGCTGGGCGTATGGGACCGGGCCAGAAGCAGGGCTCCCGACGCAACCGCCACGGCGATAACGCCAAGCCCGACCGCCGGGACCATCCAGCGCCCCGCCGGACGAGCGCCGTCGGGTTCGGCCTCCTGCACGTCGTACCGCGGCCCCGTCGCCCGGATCGACGCGACGAGCGCCGCGGCGGTGTCGGCGCGCTCCGCTGGTGAGTTGATCAGCGCGCCGACCCGCGTGGCGTCTTCGTCGACTGGCGCGCCGGTCAGGACGCCGATGCGGGTGACATCGTCGTCTTCGGGCTGCTCGAACAGGGCCAGCCACGCCGGGATCGTTTGCGGCCGCTCGGCCGGGCGGATCGCCATGGCCGCGTCGACCGCGCGCGTGAAGGCCCGGCTGAAGCCCGGCCAGCGCCGCGCCGACAGCGCCTCGCCCGACTGGGCATGCAGCCGCTCGAGCACCTCGGGCGGCTTCTCGCCGGTCACGCACTGATAGAGCGCGACGCCGAGGGCATAGATGTCTGTCCAGGGGCCCTGCGGATATGTCTTCACATACTGTTCAAGCGCCGCGTAGGGCGGCGTGTAGAAGGTGACCTTGGTGCTGGTCGCCTGGCCGGCGTCGAAGCGCGCCGAGCCGAAATCGATCAGCACCGGCCGCCCGTCATCGTCGATCAGGATGTTGGCGGGCTTGATATCGCGGTGCAGAACGCCGGCCCGGTGGGCGCGGTCGAGCCCATCGGCGATCGGCCTGAACAGGCTGAGCAGTTCCGCTTCTTCGAAACGGCGACCGGCGCGCAACAGTTCGGACAACGGCACGCCGGTCTCGAAATCCATCACCAGGTAAGCCGCGCCGTGGGCCTCGAACAGGCTGCGGACGCTCACGATGTTCGGGTGTCTTTCCGGCTTCGACAGGTTCCAGAGAACCTTCGCCTCATCGACGAACTTCTCCAGCCCGAGCGCGTAGACCTCCTCCGAGGCGGAGTCGGTCGGCGTGACCATGCCGTTTGGCTGACGATCGCAGATCGCGCTCGGAAAATACTCCTTGATGGCGACGGTTTCGCCGAAATAGACGCCCTTGCCCCGGTAGACGATGCCGAAACCGCCGACGCCGAGGATGCCCTCCAGCCGCCACTCACGCAGGATCGTGCCTTCGGGCAGAGCCTTGCTGTGGTAGGGCTTCACCGATGAAACCTGGACGCTAATCTTGCTGTTCTCCGCTCTTGAACACAGTTCTGCCGGAAATTTGCTAAGATATTCCAATGGCTCCGGCTAATGGGTGGTTAGGCATGGGATTTCAGAGCGTGGCTCGGACCCATGTCGGGTGTCGGCGCAAGGTCAACGAAGACGCCGTTCTCTGCCGACCGGACCTCGGGCTCTGGGCCGTCGCCGATGGCATGGGCGGGCACGACGCCGGCGCGGTCGCAAGCGCGCTTGTCGTCGAGGCGCTGGCGGGCTGCGATCCGGGCCTGGACCTAGCAGCACGAACTGACACGGCCAGGCAGATGATCGTCGAGGCGAACCGGCGCCTGGTGGCCATGGGCCTGGAGAGTTCAACAGGCCGGACGATCGGGACCACGGTCGTGGCCATCGCGGCCGACGCCGGATCGTTCGCCTGCCTGTGGGCGGGCGACAGCCGCGCCTATCACTGTCGTGGCCCTAGGCTGGTCCAGCTGACGCGGGACCACAGCGTCGTGCAGGCGTTGGTCGACGCCGGCGAACTCGCCCCGGCCGAGGCCGCCGACCACCCGGACTCGAACCTGGTCACGCGCGCCGTCGGAGCCGCGGCGACGCTGATCGTCGACACCGTGACCGGCGACATCAACCCGGGCGACACCTTGCTGCTGGCCAGCGATGGACTGACCCGCCTGCTGAACCCGGACGAGCTTCTGGCCGGACTGAACGCCTCCGACCTCAATGCCGCGGCGGACGGATTCATCGACGTCTGCCTTGCCCGCGGCGCGCCTGACAACGTCTCCTTGGTGATGTTGCGGGCTGAAAACGAAATCCGGTCGGATCGTCGTTAGCGATCGGCGACGCTGACCCTCTGCTCGATCGCGCCGAACAGCGAGCGCCCGGCGCCGTCGAGCATGGCGATGCGGATGCGGTCGCCGGGCTTCAGGAACGGCGTCAGTGGCTGGCCCGAGGTCAGCGCCTCCACCGTGCGCAGTTCGGCGATGCAGGAATAGCCGACTCCCCCTTCCGCCACCGCCCGGCCGGGCCCGCCATCGGGTCCGCGGTTGGAAACCGTGCCGGAGCCGAAAATGCTGCCGGCCGCCAGAGCCCGCGTCATGGCCGCGTGCACGATCAGGGTCCCGAAATCAAAGGTCATGTCGACGCCGGCGTCGGCGCGTCCCAGGGGTTGGCCGTTCAGGTCGACGCTGAGCATCCCGTGCAGGCGACCCTCAACCCAGGCGTCGCCGAGCGCGTCGGGCGTCACCGCGACCGGCGAAAAGGCCGAGGCCGGCTTCGATTGGAAGAAGCCGAAGCTCTTGGCCATCTCGCCCGGGATCAGGTTGCGCAGGCTGACGTCGTTGCAGAGCAGAACGAGCCGGATCGCCGCCAGCGCCTGGGTGCGGTCCGCGCCCATCGGCACGTCGCCGGTGACGACGGCCACCTCGCCTTCGAGGTCGCAGCCCCAGGCTTCGTCCGCCAGCGGGATCGGGTCCCGCGGCCCGAGGAAGCCGTCGGAGCCGCCCTGATAGATCAGTGGATCGGTCCAGAAACTCTCCGGCATCTCCGCGCCGCGGGCCCGGCGCACCAGCTGGACGTGGTTCACGTAGGCCGAGCCATCAGCCCACTGATAGGCCCTGGGCAACGGCGAGGCGCACCCGGCCTCGTCGAACGGCTCGTCTGGCGCTTGACCAGCGTCCAGGGCGCGAGCCTGTTCGCGCAACAGCGGCTCGCAGCGGCTCCAGTCGTCGAGCGCCGCCTGCAAGGTCGGCGCGATGGGGCTCGCGTTGGCGCAGCGTGTGAGGTCGCTGGAGACCACGACAAGCCGCCCGTCGCGTCCCGCCTTGAGCGAGGCCAGCTTCACTGGGCGAGCGCCTTGGTCGGGTCGGGCTGAGTCTCGAACGCCATCAAAGGTCCCTGAAGCATCATGCGCCGAGCATCGTTCGACCGCATCAGAGGTTCAAGAGCACAGGGTCGCCGCCCTGGGCGGCGATGTTGACGCTGACGGCGCGCTCGACGGCGTAGCGGGTTAGGGCCAGCGGGCCGCCGGCCTTGGGGCCGGTGCCGGAGAGGCCTTCGCCGCCGAACGGCTGCACGCCGACGACCGCGCCGATGATCGAGCGGTTGACGTAGGTATTGCCGCAAGGGACCAGGCGCTGGACCCGCTGGGCAAAGGCCTCGAGGCGGCTGTGGATGCCAAGCGTCAGGCCGTAGCCCTTGGCGGCCAGGGCGGCGGCGACCCGCTCAAGATCGAGCGGGCCATAGCGGACCACGTGCAAGATCGGCCCGAATACCTCCTCGCTCGGCAGTTCAGACAATGGGATTTCGGCCAGGACCGGGCCGAAGAAGGTCCCCTCGCCCGCCGGCGCCGGCAGTTCCTTCAAGATCCGGCCCGCCGCGCGCAGGCGGGCCCGATGCGCCTCCAGCGCGGCCCTGGCGTCCTGGTCGATCACCGGACCGACGTCGGTCGAGACCCGTGCGGGATCGTCGACCACCAGCGTGTCCATGGCGCCCTTGATCCGCTCGATCAGAGCATCGGCGGTCTCCTCGGGCAGAAACAGCAGGCGGAGCGCCGAACAGCGCTGGCCGGCGGAACCGAAGGCTGAGGCGATGACGTCGTCGGTCGCCTGTTCCGACTGGGCGGTGGTATCGACGAACATGCCGTTCAGCCCGCCGGTCTCGGCGATCAGCGGAATGATCGGCCCCGGCCGCCCGGCGAGCAGCTGATTGATGCGCACCGCCGTCGCGCCGCCACCGGTGAAGGCGACGCCCGAGCACAGCGGATGCGTGACCAGCCGCTCGCCGACGGTCGGTCCGTCCCCGGCAAGCAAGGCGAGTAGCCCGGGCGCCAGGCCGGCGCCGTGAAAGAGCCGCACGGCCTCGCGCGCGATCAGCGGGGTCTGCTCCGCCGGCTTGGCCAGCACGGCGTTGCCGGCGGCCAGCGCCGCGGCGACCTGGCCGGTGAAGATGGACAGCGGGAAGTTCCACGGGCTGATGCAGACGAAGACCCCGCGCCCGGACAGGGCCAGGGTGTTGCGCTCACCGGTCGGCCCTTCGAGCAGGGTCGGCGCGCCGAACTGACGGCGCGCCAGGGCGGCATAGTAGCGGCAGAAGTCGGCCGCCTCGCGCACCTCGCCGATGGCGTCGCGGTAGGTCTTGCCGGCTTCCAGGACACAGAGCGCGATCAGCCGGGTCCGGTTCGCCTCCAGCGCATCGGCCATGGCCTCCAGCACCTCGGCCCGCCCCGCGCCGCCGCCGGCGTTCCAGGCCGGCTGTTCGGCCCTGGCGCGGGCGAAGGCCGCGTCGATCTCGCCCGCATCGGCGTCCCGCACATGCCCCAAGATCCGGCCAGGCTCCGCCGGCGCGGTGATCGCGCGCCCTTCACCGGCGCCGGCCCGGAAGCGCTCGACCGCCTCGATCAGCGCATTGCGCTCGGCCTGAACCGACAGATCGACGCCGAGCGAGTTGCGCCGGTCGCCGTAAAGGTCGCGCGGCAGGGCGAGCTTCGGATTGGGGCCTGGGCCGACGCTCTCGACGACGCTGATGGGATCGATCACCACGTCCGACGGCGGGGTGGCTTCGTCGAGCAGGCGGTGGACGAAGCTGGTGTTAGCGCCGTTCTCGAGCAGCCGGCGCACCAGATAGGGCAGCAGATCCTCGTGCGCGCCGACCGGGGCATAGGTGCGCACGGTCAGCGGGCCGTAGGCCTCCGCCGCGGCGCCGAACAGCGCCTCGCCCATGCCGTGCAACCGCTGATATTCGATCTCGACGCCAGCGCGGGCGGCCATCGTCCGCACCGCGACCAGGGTGTGGGCGTTGTGGGTGGCGAACTGGCCGTAGAGCCCCGGCGCCGCCGCGATCAGCCGCTCGGCGCAGACCAGGTAGGACAGGTCGGTGGCGGCCTTGGTGGTGTAGACCGGATAATCGGGGCGGCCCTCCACCTGGGCGCGTTTGATCTCGCTGTCCCAATAGGCGCCTTTCACCAGCCGCACCATCAGCCGCCGGCCGGTCTCGGCCGAAAGCCTGGCCAGGCCGTCGATCACCAGGGGCGCGCGCTTCTGGTAGGCCTGGACGGCCAGGCCCAGCCCGCGCCAGCCGTTCAGCGAAGGCTCGCGCGTCAGCCGGTCGAGCAGCTTCAGCGATAGGACCAGCCGATCGGCTTCCTCGGCATCGAGCGTCAGGTTGATGTCGGCGCGAGCGGCCTGCTGGGCCAGGCGCAGGATGCGTGAATAGAGTTCCGACCAGACCCGCTCTTCCTGCAACGGCTCGTAGCGTGGCGAGAGCGCCGAGAGTTTGACCGAAATGCCGTGGCCCTGCTCCGGGCCGGCGCCCTCGCCGGCCGCGCCGATCGCCGCGATCGCCCCGGCATAGGCCCGCTCGTAGCGGGCGGCGTCTTCGGCGGTCCGGGCCCCCTCCCCCAGCATGTCGAACGAGCAGACGATGCCCTCGCGCCGGGCGCGCTTCTGTCCGTCTTCGATGGAGGCCCCGAGCACAAACTGCTCGCCCATGATGCGGACGGCCTGGGTGACCGCCGCGCGGATCACCGGTTCGCCCAGCCGCCCGGCCAGTCTGCGCAGAAAACCCGGAAAATCGCGCTCCGCTGCCGGATCCACCGCCACCAGCTTGCCGGTGAGCATCAGGCCCCAGGTGCTGGCGTTGACGAACAGGCTGGGCGAGCGGCCCAGATGCGAAGCCCATTCGCCGCCGCCGATGGCCTCGGCGATCAGGCTGTCGCGGCTGGCGTCGTCCGGCGTCCGCAACAGCGCTTCGGCCAGGCACATCAGCGCCAGCCCCTCCGGCGTGCTGAGCGCGAACTGCTGCAGGAAGCTTTCCACCACGCCGTAGCGCCGCGCACCCTGGCGGGCGACGCGCACCAGGGTTTCGGCCTGGCTCTGAACGGCGGCCCGCTCGGCGGCGCTCAGCGGCGCGCGCATGAGCAGGTCGGTTAGGGCCTCGGTCTCGGGGCGGTATTTCTGCGCGTCGATGTCGTCCCAGTTCATCGACGGCCCTGAAGCGCCCCGTGCGGGCGTCCGATCTGCGCGTCGGCCGGCGATCCGCGCCCGATCCGCTGGCGCGCGATGCTGTCGGCCACCGCTTCCGGCGGCCTGACGCAACGCTCGGCGCGCGCCAGGATGTCGACCAGCCGGCCGGGGATCGCCTCGACCTTGGCCTGAAGCTGGGCCGGGGTCTCGCCGACGCTCTCGCTGTGAATCGCGACGATGCCGCCGGCGTTGACCACATAGTCAGGGCAATAGAGCTTGCCGCGCCGATGCAGCGCCTCGCCGATGCCGGTATCCGCCAGCTGGTTGTTGGCCGCGCCACAGATCAGCGGGGCGGCCAGTTCGCCCAGGGTCTCGGCGTTCAGCCCGGCGCCAAGCGCGCAGGGCGCGAACACGTCCGCCGCCATCCTGTGGATGTCGCGCGGGCCGGCGATATAGGCGCCGACGCGCTCGGCGACGGCGACGGCGCGGGCCAGGTCGACGTCCGCCAGGGTGACCTGGGCGCCGGCCTCGACCAGCCGCCGGGCCAGGTCCGCGCCCACCGCGCCTGCCCCCTGCACCGTGACGGCCGCGCCGGCCAGATCGCGGCCCGTGCGCCATTTCAGCGCCGCTTGAATGGAAAGGAAGACGCCCAGTGCGGTCCACGGCGCCGGATCGCCGCCCGCATGCCCGTCAACCGCCGGCAAGCCGCCGACATGGCCGGTCTGGGTCGCCACCACCTGCATGTCCGCGACGCTCGAGCCGACGTCCTCGGCGGTGATGTAGCGGCCACCCAGGCTGTCGACCGCCCGGCCAAAGGCCTCGAACAGCGCACGGCGGTCGAACTCTCCGGCCGGCGGAACGATCACGGACTTGCCGCCGCCCCAGGGCAGTTCGGCGAGCGCGGTCTTATAGCTCATGCCGCGCGACAGCCGCAGCGCATCGCTCAGCGCCTCGGTCGGGACCGCGTATGGCCAGACCCGGCAACCGCCGGCGGCGGGTCCGCGCACGGTCGAATGAACGGCAATGATGATATAGGCCCCGAGCTCGTCGAGTTCGAACAGACGCACATCCTCGTGCGCATCGAAATCCGGGGTCTGCTGGACGTCCATCTTGGCGGCTCCCTAAACGACTGCGACAGCCGCCCCTCGATCGGAGGCGGTTCCGCGCGGCTTTGGGATATCGAAAAATTCGCCGACGGTGTAACGGCAGTTTCCCCTATTTCCGAAGATCATTTGGCGAGGGCGGCGAATGGCCGAGATAGATGATACCGACCGGCGGCTGCTGATCGAACTTCAGGCCGACGGACGGATGACCAACCAGGACCTGGCGCAGAAGATCCACCTCTCGCCCGCCGCCTGTTCCGAGCGGGTCAAGCGGCTGCGCGAGCGCGGCGTGATCGCCGGATACGCCGCCCTTCTGGACCCCGCCGAGGTCGGTCTTCCCCTGATGATCTTCGTCGAGGTCTCGCTGGACCGCACGACCGCCGGGGCGCTGAACGATTTCGCCGCGGCAGTGCGCAAATCGCCCCACGTCCTGGAGTGTCACATGGTGGCCGGCGGTTTCGACTATCTGGTCAAGGCCCGCGTCAAGGACATGGACGCCTATCGGACCTTTCTGGGCGAGACCCTGGTGCAGATGCCCGGGGTCCGCCAAACCCACACCTATGCGGTGCTGGAGGAGGTGAAAATGACGACGGCCCTGCCGCTTTGACGCTCGGTCGCGTGCTCTATTCGTCGAAGCCGACGAACACCGCCGCGTCGTCGACCGACTTGCGGCGCGAGACGACCGGATTGGCCGGGAAGGTTTCGTCGGGAAAGCCCATGGCGATGCAGATCATGATCACCTGGTCGTCGGGTATGCCGGCATGCTCGCGCACCACTGGCGACTGCATGATGCCCTGGCTGTTGATCACGCAGCCCAGTCCGCGCGACCAGGCGGCGTTGACCAGGGCGTTGGCGACCGCGCCGCAGTCGAACGGCGCGATGTCGCCACCGTGGATGGATCGATCGTAGGTCACCACGACCGAGACCGGCGCGTCGAACTGGCGAAACCCGCGCAGCACCCAGTCCTTGCGCGCCTCCTGGTCGTGCCGCTCGATCCCCATCGCCGCGAACAGCTGCTTGGCGATCTCGATCTGCCGCTCGCGGTGCGCGCCGGCGTATTCGCCGTGGCCGCGGAACTCGCGCGATGACGGCACGCCGGCCAGGTTGCGCTCGGTGTTGCCGGCGCGGATGCGGTCGAGCGGTTCGCCGGCGACCACGTAGAAGTTCCAGGGCTGGGTGTTCAGCGACGATGGCGCGCGCATCGCCATCTCGATGACCTCGCGGATCAGCGCCTTGGGCACCGGCTCGGACTTGTAACCGCGGATGCTGCGGCGCCCCAGGACGACATCGTCGAAGCTCGCTGCCGGGCCGTCTGATGGTTTCATTGCTCGTTCCCTCATGTGGGCGTCATCGCCGACCGGCCGCGCGGGCGCAATCGCCCAGATCGATGCCACAGCGTCAAACAGTTGTTTAACTTTTCCTCCGCGGCTGGCAAAGATGGCGGCCACGGCTTTCGACGGCGGGAGCCCCGCGATAGACCGGCCAGCAACCAGGGAGAGACACCAATGAGCGAAGTCCAGGATCGGGCGCAGTCGTCCTTCAATCTGAACCCGCAGGACGAACTGAACGACCTGCGCATGTCGGCCAAGGCGCTGCCGCTGCTTGAGCACGTCCGCCGCTTCATCCGCGAGACGGTGAACCCGATGAGCGAGGAGTTCCGGCGGCTGGGCGAAGGCAAGACCGACATCTGGTCCTATGCCCCCGGCCAGCTGGAAACGCTGGAAAAGGCCAAGGACAAGGCCAAGGCCGAGGGACTGTGGAACTTCTTCCTGCCCAACGCCGAGACCGGCGAGGGCCTGTCCAACCTCGACTATGCCTATATCGCCGTCGAGCTGGGCAAGAACCCGATGTCCTCCGAGGTGATGAATTGCGCCGCCCCGGACACCGGCAACATGGAAGTGCTGGAACGAGTCGGCACGCCGGAACAGAAGAAGCAGTGGCTGGAGCCGCTGCTGGCCGGCAAGATTCGCTCGGCCTTCGCCATGA
The DNA here is from genome assembly GCA_041691315.1 of Caulobacteraceae bacterium. Taxonomy (GTDB): domain Bacteria; phylum Pseudomonadota; class Alphaproteobacteria; order Caulobacterales; family Caulobacteraceae; genus Poindextera. Next base: position 22,932 of record JBEPUW010000047.1, read on the forward strand.
CCGAGGTCAACGCCGCCTCGTCGGACGCCAAGAACGTCAACACCCGCGCCACCCTGGTCGGCGACGAGTACGTCATCAACGGCGAGAAGCACTACATCTCCGGGGCCGGAGACCCGCGCTGCAAGATCATGATCACCATGGTCCAGACCAGCCCGGAGGGCCCGCCCAACCTGCGCCAGTCGCAGATCCTGGTGCCCACCGATGCGCCGGGCGTGAACATCGTCGGCCCGATGGCCGTGTTCGGCAATGTCGACGCCCCGCACGGCCATATGCACATCATCTTCGACAATGTGCGCGTGCCGGCCACCAACATGCTGCTCGGCGAAGGCCGCGGCTTCGAGATCAGCCAGCTGCGCCTAGGCCCCGGCCGCATCCACCACTGCATGCGCGCCATCGGCCAGGCCGAGAAGGCGCTGGACCTGATGGTCACCCGCGGCCTCACCCGCGAAGCCTTCGGCAAGCCGATCATCCAGCTGGGCGGCAATATCGAGCTCATCTCCAAGGCCCGCATCGACATCGAGGCGATGCGGCTGATGGTGCTGAAGGCGGCCAAGGCGATGGATGTGCTGGGCAACCAGGAGGCCCGGGTCTGGATCCACATGGTCAAGGCCATGATCCCGGTGCGCGTCTGCGAGATCATCGACCAGGCCATCCAGATGCACGGCGCGCTTGGCGTCAGCCAGAAGACCCCGCTGGCGCAGATGTACACCTCGACCCGCACCCTGCGCATCGCCGACGGCCCCGACGAAGTCCACCACATGGTGGTCGGCCGCAATGAACTGCGCCAGTACCGCGAAATGCCGCAGGACCCGTCCACCGCGGCCGTCTTCCGGAACTAGGCTTGGCGCCCCGCCGGAGCTCCGCCAGAGTTCCGGCGGGGCATCGCGCGCGTCGCTGATCGGTGTCAATCGGTGCCGTAGCTCTCGATCAACTCGTAGACCTTGTCGCGCTCCAGGCCGTGCATCGGCGCGGCTTGCAGCTGTTGTTCCGCCTCGAAGGACCAGACAGCCGGCGCGTCACGCGCCAGAGTGGCCGCCTTCGCCGCGGCGCGCACCTCGGGATCGGTGAGGCTGTCGAATGCGCTGTCCGCCGGCGGGACGGCGGCCACCGCGACGATCTCGGCGTCCAGCGAGCGAGGCGTCGAGTCACGGGCTGTGAGCCGGTAGGCGCCGGGGTTCAAGGTCACGTGAGCCAGAACCACGTCATGAGTGCGACTGGTCTGCGAGGCGACGACGGTGTTGCCGGTGTCGCGGATCTCGACCTCATAGGGCGCCGTGCCGCCGACCAGCCTGACCAGCAGGGATCGAATATTCGCGTGAACCTGTTGGCCGCCGGCGGTGAGGTCGGGGACGGCGAAACCAAAGTCGTCACCGGGCCCTTTCAGGCGCACGGTCCACGGCAGGCGCTTCATGTCCGGCATCAGTTGGTCGTTGAGCACACCGTAGGCGTTGCCGAGCACGCTCTGTGGGCCTGTCGGCTGCGGCACGGTATAGGTGGCGTTGTGGTTGACTGTGATCGGGCCTGAGCCTTCGATGGACAGCACCACGTAGGTGGCGCCCACCGCGGTGATCGTGTCGCCATGGCAGATCACTTCCAACACGCGCGGACGCGAGACGGTCGTATTCGCTCCACCTTCGTTGCGCCGTATGACGACGTCCTGGGCGCGCCCCTCGATGCGCGTGATGACGCCGACACCGGGGCAGGCGTGGGCTAGGCCAGCCCATGCAGCCGCCGCGGCGCCGATCAGCGCGAGCGCCTGGGTCCGAAGTCCAGCCATGGCAAACTCCTCAAGGTCCGGTGTCATTGCGGCCGCTCAGAGGCTGCCGCCGCCATCGCCGACCAGGACGAAGGCCGCCCAGTAGAAGGGATGGGCGGTCTCCGGCTGGTCGTAGATTTGCTTCTGCGCGTCGGCCAGCGCCCGGCCCAGTCCGGCCTTGGGCACGCTGGCGCCCCAGGAACCTGCTTGGCCAGCTGGTAGGCGGTCTCGACGTCGCCAAGCGACAGCGGCGCGCGGTTGACCAGCGGCTGCAGCGCCGCGGTGGCCTGGCGCCGGGCGGCGATGTTGGAGCCCAGCACGGTCAGGTCGGAGATGCGCCCCTCGACCACGTCGAAATTGACGATGCCGTCCTTGACCTCCTGCACGCGCAGGACGACCGCGACGAAGGGAAAGCCGGCGCTGGCGTAGATGGCCTCTGCCCGGTGGCCGACGGCGCGCAGGTCGGCCAGGCTGACCGGCTTGCCCTGCAGGTCGCTCCAGGCCAGCGCCAGCCTGGCCTCCGGCACGGCGACCGCGCCGTTGAACTTCACCCCCAGCAGGGTGAGGCGGACGGACCGGTCCTGCGCCCGGTTGGGCGTCGGCGCGGTCGGCAGGTTGAGCGGCGACGAGGGCGCCGGCGCCGGGGCGGGCAGCGCCTGGGTCGGGTCGTTGTGCGACAGCGGCGGCGCATCGGCGGCGTGGGCCGCGCCGGAGGCGCCAAGCAGGCTCGCGGCCAGCAGCGTCGCCGCGATCGCGGCGCCACCATACCGCGGGCACCGCCCTAATCGAGCCCCCAGATACCGCAAACTCGCCCCACCTCTTAGGGTGGAAAAACCTTACCCACCCGTTAACGTAGAAAGATAACCACGTTATCGTTGGCGTCCGCAACAGCAATCTGCCCCAGCTTCGGTCGGATGAGCCGGTCAATCACGGTATTTGTCCGGCCGGACACCGTGATGATAAAATCACGATGCGGCTTCGTCTCGCAAGACCGCGACAAGATCAGGCAAACATCACGTGTCAACCCGGTCCACTCCCCAGCAAACGTCCAGATGGAGCGCCTCTGCCCTTCTGAATTCTAACATCGTAACCAGGCTTGTTCGAAATTGAAGCTCGCCGCGCCTGTAACGGCCGGCTTGAACTCAAGATCAACGAACTACGCTGGATATCCGCCGCCTTGGGCTCCTCATCCTTCCTCTATCCAACAAGGCTTTCATTGTGCAGATGAGATTATTCGCGCCGTGTTTCTGGCCGAGCGCACTTGGTCGCAAGAGCGTCAGAGCGTCTGGCCGTCGTCCAGGGTGATGATGCTGCCGGTGATGTGGCGCGCGCCGGGGCCGGTGAGCATCAGCAGAACCTGGTCGAGGTCCTCGGCGTCCATCAGGCGGCGGCGGGGCCAGCCGCGCACCTGCTTTTCGCCGCCTTCGGCTTTGAACCAGTGGGCGTTCAGCTCGGTCTCGATATAGCCGGGGCAAAGCGCGTTGACGGCGATCTGCGGCCGCGCCCATTCGCGCGCCAGCACCCGGGTCATCTGGGTCACCGCCGCCTTCGAGGCGCAATAGGCCGCCAGACCCGGCAGCACCGAATGGGCGCCGATCGAGGCGATGTTCAGGATGCGCGCGTGGCCCGCCGCCGCCTCGCCATTGTCGAGCATGCGCCGCGCCGCCTCGCGCGCGCCGAAGAAGACGCCGCGGACATTGACCGCAAAGGTGTCGTCCCAGACCTGCACCGGGATCTCCAGGGCCAGACCCTCGCCGCCGACGCCGGCGTTGTTGATCATGATCGAGATCGGGCCGAGCGCGGCCTGCGCCGCGTCCAGCGCCGGGCCGATGGACTCGGCATCCGCCACGTCCAGCGCAAAGGCGCGCGCCGAGCCGCCGGCCGCCTCGATCGCCACCACGCCGGCCGCCAGCCGCTCGGTCCGCCGCGCCATCAGCGCCACCGCCGCGCCCGCCGCTGCCAGGACGTTGGCGAAATGCAGTCCAAGGCCGCTGGAAGCGCCGGTGACGACGGCGACCCGTCCCGCCAAAGGTTTGTCCATGGATCAACCGTCCCTTCGTTCAGCCCTGGTGGATGGCCTTGGTGACCAGGCAGGCGTCAAGGCCCTCGGGCCCGTCCTCGGCGCCGTGGCCGCTCTCCTTGACCCCGCCGAAGGGCGAGTCCGGGGCCGCGACCATGGCGGTGTTCAGGCCCAGCATGCCGGTCTCGATGGCGTCGCCCAGCAGCAGGATGCGTTTGGCGTCCTGGGTATAGGCATAGGCCGCCAGGCCATAGGGCAGACGGTTGGCCTGAAAGATCGCCTCGTCCAAGCCCTTCACCGGCGCGATGACGGCCACGGGGCCGAACGGCTCGTCGTTCATGATCTGGGCGGTGTCGGGCACGTCGCTGATCACTGTCGGGCGCCAGAAAAAGCCTTCGTTGCCCTGCCGTTCGCCGCCCGTGCGCAAGCGTGCGCCATTGGCGACGGCGTCGGCGATCATCCGCTCCATGGTCTCGGGCCGGCGCGGATTGGCCAGCGGACCCATGCGGCTGGTCTCGGCCAGGCCATCGCCGACCGCGACCGTCTCCAGCCGCTCGGTGAGGCCTTTGACGAAGGGATCGTAGACGCCTTCCTGCACATAGAAGCGGGTCGGCGAGATGCAGACCTGGCCGGCGTTGCGCAGCTTGGCGGCGGTGAGTTCGTCCAGCGCCTTTTCCAGGTCGGCGTCGTCGAAGATCAGCACCGGCGCGTGGCCGCCCAACTCCATGGTGGTGCGCAGCATATTGTCGGCGGCCAGCTTCATCAGATGCTTGCCGACCGCGATCGAGCCGGTGAAGGAGAGCTTGCGGATCACCGGGCTGGCCAGCAGATGGCGCGAGACCTCGTCGGGCACGCCGAAGACGATCTGCGCCACGCCCGCCGGCAGGCCGGCATCGATCAGGGCGCGCAGGACTTCCAGCGCCGCGCCCGGCGCCTCCTCGGCAGGCTTCAGGATCACCGAGCAGCCGGCGGCGATCGGCCCGCCCAGCTTGCGGGCCGGATTGGTGATCGGGAAATTCCACGGCGCGAAGGCGGCGACCGGGCCGACCGGCTCCTTGATCACCAGCGAGCGCCGCCCCGCCGGCCGCACCAGCACGCGGCCGTAAGAGCGCCGGCATTCCTCGCCGTAGAATTCGAACAGGTTGGCGGCGACCTGAACCTCGATGCGGGTCTCGGGCAGGGTCTTGCCCTCTTCCATGGTGGCGATGCGGGCGATGGTCTCGACGCGCTCGCGCATCAGGCCGGCCGCCCGCTTCATCACCTGGCCGCGTTCCTCGGCCGGCGTGGCGCGCCATGTGCGATAGGCGCGCTGGGCGGCGTGCAGCGCCCGGTCCAGATCGGCCGCGTCAGCCAGCGGCAGATCGCCCAACCCCGCGCCCGTCGCCGGATTGATCACCGTGTGCGTGCGCCGGTCGCCGGCGGCGATCCATTCGCCGTCGATATGCAGATGCAGCTTCGGATAGTCGGTCGTAACGGCGCCGTCGGCGGGCATGGGCGGGTCTCCATTCAGTTGGTCAGGCTGGCCGGCGCTTGGACACGCCAGCGATCACACAACCTCGCCCTCACCTAAGCCAGACTGCCGGCCGTCACCACCTGCGCCGTGGGGAAATTGGGGACAGGAAATTGGGGACACGGACGACTTTTCGCGGGCGGCGCTAAATCCGGAACCGGCATCTGAAAGTCGTACGCGTTCAAGGCATGGCGGCCACGGCCTCTTCGCGGAGTTCGCGCTTGAGGATCTTGCCGGAAGCGGTGCGCGGCAGCGGGTCGGGCGAGACGCGGATGTAGCGGGGAACCTCGAACCGGGCCAGGTGCTCGCTCAGGAAGGCGCGCAGCGCGTCGAGGTCGATCGAGGCATTGGCGTAGAGGGTCGCCGCCACCTCCTCGCCCAGCCGCCCGTCCGGGAGGGCGTAGACGGCCGCCTCGTAGACATCCGGATAGCGCAGCAGCGCCGCCTCGACCTGGCCGCAGCCGATGTTCTCGCCCCCACGGATGATCAGGTCCTTGATGCGGTCGACGATGAACAGGAAGCCCTCGCTGTCGAGATAGGCCACGTCGCCGGTGCGGAACCAGCCGTCGATGAACACCTCGGCATTGACCTCAGGCCGGTTCCAATAGCCGCGGAAGACCGAGGTCCCGCGCACCAGCAGTTCCCCCCGTTCCCCGGCCGGCAGGCCTTGGCCCTTCTCGTCGATGATCTTCAGGTCGAGCACCAGCGAGCTGCGGCCGGAGCTCGCGGGCCGCTCCAGATAGGCCAAGCCACCGATGCCGGTTCCGATCGCATTGGTCTCGGTCATGCCCCAGCCGGTGTTCGGCAGGGCCTTGGCGAAGGAGGCCTCGATCTGCTTGACCTGTTCGGGCGCGCGCGGCGCGCCGCCGCCGCCGACCGTCATTAGGGTCGAGAGGTCGCGCTCGGTCTGTTTGGCGACGCGGACCAGGTCGCCGGTCATGGCGGCGGGCGCGACGAACGAGGTGATCTTCTCGTCCTCAATCAGGCCCGCGGCGGCCTCCGGGTCCCACTTGTACATGCAGACCATCTTCCGTTGCGCGCGATAGGACGACAGGTAGACGGCGTGCGATCCGGTGACGTGAAACAGCGGCACGGCCAAAAGGCTGGCCAGCTGGCTGGCCGGGGTTGCGGGCTCGATGCCCATGATGCGGGCGGCGACCAGGCCGTCCAGCTCCCAGGAGAAGAGGGCCGAGATGATGTTGCGCTGGCTGGAGACCACCCCCTTGGGCCGGCCGGTCGAGCCGGAGGTGTAGAAGATGGTGGCCGGATCTTCCGGCTGGACATCGGCGGCCGGCATCTCGACATCGCCCATGCCGTCCAGCAGGCCCCAGAGTTCGCGCTCGTCATGGCCGCTCGGCCGCACGGCGATGACCTGCACGTTCAGCTCGGGAGAACAGTCGGCCAGCCGCTCCAGCCGTTCCTGGTCGGCGAACAGCACCTTGGCGCCGCTGTCCCGCAGCCCGTATTCCATCTCCTCCGGCCGCCAGAGCGCATTCATCGCCACCGCGACCCCGCCCAGCGCGGTGACGGCGGTGAACGCCAGCACCCACTCCGGGAAGTTGCGCATGGAGATGGCGACGCGGTCGCCCTTGACCACGCCGTAGTCGCGCGCCAGCACCGTCGCGATGCGGGTGGCGTCGCGCCAGGCCTGGTCGAAGCTCCAGCGCTCACCCTCATAGACGATGAAGGTCGCGTCGCCGCGGGTGTCGGCGAACAGTTGGCGCAGGGATTTCGGCGCGTTCCTGAACGATCTGACCGTCGCGGCGCCGACCAACACCGGCTCCAGTTCGTGGGACTGTCCCGGCCCGGTCAGCTCCGCCGCGACCTGGTCGCGCGTCAAGGGTTTTACCAACTCACTGCTATCGGCCAACACAACGGCTCCACTTGTCCACGTTCAGCCCACGCGGTTACACGAACCCAGGGCGAACTGGAAAGCCGCATTCGCCCTGGTCCTGGACAACCGGTAGCTTGCATCGGGCGAGAGGCAGGATAAGGGCGACAAATGCGGGTCATCGAACGCGAAGAGGTCGCCAGGCGGCTCACCTACGAGATGTGCATCCCGATCGTGCGCGAGGCCATGATCGCCTTTTCCAGGGGCGAGACGCGCCAACACCTGCGCTCGATCCTCCCGCTGTCGAAGGGCGCGCTCGGTATCATGCCGGGCGCCTTGGGCGAGTCCGCCCCGTTCGGCGCCAAGCTGATCAGCGTCTATCCGGGCAACCCCGCCACCGGCCGGCAGGCGCATCAGGGCTTGGTGGTGCTGTTCGAACCGGAGAATGGCGAGCCGGTCGGCGTCGTGCATGCCGGCGAGATAACCAGCATCCGCACCGCCGCCGCCAGTGCCGTGGCCACCGATGCCCTGGCACGTCCCGACGCCAGCCGCCTGCTCCTCCTCGGCTGCGGCGAACAGGCTATGACCCATGCGCGGGCCATCCCCAAGGTCCGCGACATTGCCTCGATCGCGGTCTGGGGCCGCTCGGCGGAGCGCGCCCAGGCCTTCGCCGCACGCATGGGCGCAGAACTCGGTCTGCCGGTCACGGCCGTGGCCGAGGTGGAGGCGGCCCTTGCGGACGCCGACATCGTCTGCACGGTCAGCGGCGCGCGTGAGCCAATCCTGAAGGGCGCCTGGGTCAGGCCCGGGACCCATCTCAACCTGGTCGGCTCCAGCGTCGCCGGGCCGGTGGAGGTCGACGACGACCTGGTGGTCCGCGCGCGCTTCATCGCCGACAGCCGCGAAGGGGTGCTACGCCAGGGCGCCGAGTTCCTGCACGCCAAGGAAGTCGGCCTGGTCGGCGACGACCACATCGCCGCCGAGATCGGCCAGGTGCTGGCCGGCGACATCGAGGGCCGCCGCTCCACCGACGAGATCACCGTCTACAAGTCCCTCGGCCACGTGGTGCAGGACCTGGCCAGCGCCTGGGCGCTGATGAGCTAGGGAAGTTGGGGGACGGGAAATTGGGGACACGTACGGCCCCCGGCCGCTGGAATTTAGGCCACAGACTTTGCGGGCCGTACGTGTCCCCAATTTCTAATGCCCAGTCTCTTTTAGCGCCTGCTCGTTCTCGGCGGTGAAGGTGTGGTGGCCTGAGTTCGTCATCTCGGCGATGCGCCAACCCTGCCCCACCTTGACCAGGTCAATCGTGAGCGCCTGAACGGTCTTGTCCGAAAACTCAAAACGGACAAGCGCGCTTACCGAGGTCGCGGTCTGATGCGATAGGGTGATCGAGATGATGTGAAGGCCGTCGTCGTCCTGGCACTGGCAAAGAAAATCCGCGTCGACAAGCTCATCGCCGCTCTTTTTCTCCGCACGTAGCACCTGCTGGAAAGTCGACTGCGCACGCCCCGTCAAATAGCTCCACCAAAGCGGGTCGCCGGATGACTTGGAGGGTGCGTAGAGCTTTCGGATAAGCGCGGCAGGATCGCTTGCTGTCGGAGCCGCGAAGGCCGCGCCGGCGAAACCAAGCGCCAGTGCAAACGCCAATATCTTTTTCATGATGCCCCCTGTCTGGTTGCGCCAGTCTAGCTTGCGCAGTGTTCGATTCAACCACAGGGACCAGGCGCTGGCGCGCGCGACAGCATCGTTCCGGAGCGAAACGTCAGCTTCCCGAGCTGGATGTCTCTCACGCCGTGGAACAACGCGTCGACCGAGGGGTTGCAGGCGGTGACGCACCACGGCGCGACGAGATCGCGGCTGGGCCGAGCGCAAACACGCAGCCATGGCGGGAGCCGACAATGACCGAGACTGAAATCAGGGGCGCGATCAACAGCGGTGCGGGCAAGGTTGAAAGCTTCGCCGGCCGCGTCACGGGAGACAGCGGGCTGAAAGCCGGCGGCGCTGTCGATCAGGCCAAGGGCAAGGTCCAGGCCCTGGCTGGAAAGGTGCAGGACGCCGTCGGCCAGACGGCCGATCAGGCGACCGAAACCTTGGCGAAGATCGGCGACCAGACCAAGGACGCCTATTCACGCGCGTCGCAGAGCGCCCAGAAGGTCGCCGACGCGGTCGATCCGTTCGTTCAGGAGCGCCCCTATGCGGCGGTCGCCGTCGCAGCCGGCATCGGCCTCGTCCTCGGCCTGCTCCTGGCCGGTCGCGGCCCGCGGGTGATCTACGTCGGCGACTTCGACTAAGCGTTCGAAATTGGGGACACGTACGTCCCACCAGTGATCCGAATTTCGACCTCGACTCCGGGGGGGACGTAGGATCGCGGTAGGGACGCGGGTTACCCCGCGCCCCCCGCACAGAACCGGAC
>JBEPUW010000048.1:0-31901 GCA_041691315.1 Caulobacteraceae bacterium
TCACCACGATGGTCACGGCGCCGGCCTGGATATCCTGGGCCGGCAGGTAGGCCTGAGCGACGAAATAGCCCCGCCGGTTATAGAAGTCCGAAATCCTGGCGGCCATTTCCCGCAGGTCGCGCAGGTCCAGCTGGCTACCGGGCCTGAATCCGGCGACGGCGATCAGTTCGGCTTCCGGGAACAGCGTCTCGCCGCTGACGTGCAGCGACTGGACCACGACTTTAGGTCCGGCAGGCCCAAGGTCGTGGGCCTTGGCGCCGCGATCGATGCGGATGTCGGGAATGGTTCGCTCAGGCTCCGGCGCCGGCGGGATCTGCTGGAACTGGCCGCCGGCGCTGACCACCGGCGGTGGCGCGGCGAGCGCCGCGCCGCCCGCCACAAGGACGCTCGCCGCAAGGGCGGTCGTGAGCAGGCTCAATCTCGACATCACTCACCTCGGCGCCGTCCCTCGAATAGGTCGTGCGGCCCACATCGCAGACGGTGGGTGCGCGAACTCCGGGATCGGCGTTTGTTGTTCGATAGGGGCGCGGCAGAATCTGCCTGGATCAGACGTTGCCGTTCGTGACACAGAAATAGCGTTCGTGATGTTTATATATCTAAAATACTCATGGGAAATTTCTGGAAAAAATATTTGGATAATTCAATTTAACAATGCCGCGTCCAACGGAACGCTCGACTGAGCAGTGTCAGTCGAGAAAGTGGTTGTTATAATACACATGATACCCACTGTGTCCGCCTGTCGGCAAGGTGACGACGGTATTCTTTCTGGGTTGATCCGATGGTCAACCGGCGTGCAACCATCACGTCACTACGAACGGACGCTCGAACGCCAGCGAGGCTGTGGTGACCAGCCAAGTGGAACGACGCTTGAGTAAGTCTGGGCACGAGGCGGATCAGCCCGATCGGATCGCCGGAGTGATCCGTCGGGATGACGTGTCTGCTCGGCATCGGCATATGGCTCAGCGAAAAGCGCAAGGTCGAGGCCGGTTGCTATGCCACCGCATCTTTTTTTACGCGCGAGGTTGAGAAAGTCCGATGCGGCCTGAGACCGGCGCAACTTTTCTCGATGCTTCGAATCCCGACGAGCCATGACTCGATAGCGCTGGACTTCAGCCGCCCAGAGAGCGTTGGTGGCCCTGTCCTCGCCCGGCTCGGTCCGGGCTCGCGCTGGTAGGGGCTGCGAGGATCGTGGCGCCCGAAACGCAAGGACAACACCATGACCAAGTCCAGCCAATCCGGCTCGCCGACGACTGACGAACTGAGCGCCGCAGCAACGCCAGAGACCCGAAAGCCCGCTCGCGGAGGGGGTCGGCACAAGCGCGGCGTGGCAAGCCCGCCGACCTTATCGCCACCACCCGCCGCTCTAACGGCGACGAAGGGCAAGATCGGCGGGATTCTGGCGCTGCTTCGGCGCGACGAGGGCGCCACCATAGCCACTATGATGGCCGCGACCGGCTGGCAGGCCCATTCGGTGCGCGGGGCCATCGCGGGGTCGATCAAGAAGAAGCTCGGCCTGACCGTTCTCTCGGAAAAGGCGAAGGGCGAGCGCCGCTACCGTATCGCACCGGAGCCCAGCGCGTGATCGACGCTGACCAGACCAGCCATGAGGTCCAGGCGCTGCAGCGTCTGGATCTGGAAGGCCTTCGGGCGCTGTGGCGGCATAGGTGGGGCGCCCCGCCGAAGTTACGCTCGCGCGATTTGATGGCCTACGCCGCCGCTCACCGGCTCCAGGCCGAGGCGTTTGGCGATCTGGCGCCGGCCACGATCCGGCGTCTCGCCGACTTGGGCCGCCGGTTCACGGCCGATCGCAACTTCCAGCCCACGGCCGGCCCGGCGCTCATGCCCGGGTGCACATTGGTGCGGGAATGGGGCGGGACGCGTCACGAGGTGAGGGTGCTCGAGAACGGATTCGGCTACGACGGCCAGCGCTTCACATCGCTGTCGACCGTGGCTGCCCGCATTACCGGCGCCAAGCGCAGCGGCCCCCTGTTCTTCGGGTTGAAGGGGACGGGGAGCGGTGGGCGATGAAGAAGCTCGTCTGCGCCGTCTACACCCGCAAGTCCTCCGAAGAGGGCCTTGACCAGGCCTTCAACAGCCTCGACGCCCAACGTGAGGCCTGCGAGGCCTACGTCCTCCCAGGCCGGCGAGGGCTGGTCGGCGTCGCCCAAGCGCTATGATGATGGCGGCTTCTCCGGCGGCTCAATGGAGCGCCCGGGCCTAAAGGCGCTGCTGGCCGACATCGCCGCGGGAAATGTCGATGTGGTGGTGGTCTACAAGGTCGATCGCCTGACCCGCTCGCTCGCCGACTTCGCTAAGATCGTCGAGATCCTCGACGCGCGAGGCTCCTCCTTCGTCTCGGTGACCCAGGCCTTCAACACCACCACCAGCATGGGCCGCTTGACCCTGAACGTGCTGCTCTCCTTCGCCCAGTTCGAGCGGGAGGTCACCGGCGAGCGCATCCGCGACAAGATCGCCGCCTCGAAGGCCAAGGGCATGTGGATGGGCGGTCGGCCGCCGCTGGGCTACGACGCGGTGGACCAGAAGCTGGTCGTCAACGCGGACGAGGCCGAGCGCGTTCGGTCGATCTTCCGTCGCTACCTCGAGTTGGAATCGGTGGTGAGCCTGGTGCGCCAGCTGGATGTCGAAGGGGTGCGCTCCAAGTCCTGGACCACAAAGGGGGAACGGCGCATCGAGGGAGCGGCGTTCACGCGGGGATCGCTTGGATACCTGTTGCGCAACGACGTCTACCGGGGCGCCATCAAACACGGCAAACTCAGGCATTGGAACGCCCATCCAGCGATCATCGATGAAGACCTCTGGCTTGCGGTCCAAGCGAAGCTGGATGCCGCCGCGCCTGGTTCGCCCGGCACCCCGAAAAAAGGCGAGGTGGCCTTGCTCAAGGGCCTCCTCTTCGATGATGCGGGTTGCGCGATGCAGCCGATCCACGCCAACCGGCGCGGACGGCGCTATCGCTACTATGTCAACTCAGCGCGAGTGCATGGAGAGGCGCGCCCGATGGGTTCACTGCCCCGCATCGGCGCGCCGACGCTGGAGCGGCTGGTCGTTTCGGAGGTCGCGCGTCGGCTCGCGCCCTCCTGGCGCAGAAGCGATCCCGTCGACGCTCGCGTCGCCGCCGCCCTGACGCGAGTGACCCTCGGCGTTGAGGCGGTCGTCCTCGAATTATCGCCGCAAGCTTGTCGCGCTCATGACGTTGCGCCCGACGAGGAGTCGTTACGGATCGTCGTGCCGATCCGTCTGAAGCATCGCCAGGGCGCCTCCATCCTGGCGCCCGCCGATCACGCCATGCCGATGGCGCCGCGGCTCGACCGAACGCTGGTCAAGGCAGTCTCGCTCGCCCGCGATTGGCGTCGTCGGCTTGAAAGCGGCGACGCGCCAAGCGTCAGCGAGTTGGCTGACCGTCTGGGTCTCTGCAAGCGCCACACGGCCCGCATCCTGCCGCTCGGATACCTCGCGCCCGATCTGATCGAGATGATCCTTGAGGGACGTCAGCCCCCGGCGCTCTCGCTACAGGCGTTGACCACCCGACCGCTACCCCTCGCCTGGGCGCACCAGCGTCGCCTTGTCGCTGGCTTCGCTTGAGCCGAGGGACGCCGGTCTCTGCTCGGATCGAACCAATTCCCTGCTCGACTGATAAAATTCCCTGCTTGGTGCGTAGGGAATTGCGGTTCGAGCGACTATAAGCACAGTCTCGTCAATAGTTTACAGGATGCGCCTTCAAGGCGTCGGGCTTCTTAGCGGCCTAAAATGCGAAATTCCCTGCGAATTTCCCTGCTACCAGGGAATTTCCAGGCTCCGCTGAACGGCGAAAGTGGACATGGTTGAAGGGGCCAAGAGAAAAGGGCCGCAAAGTACGGGAAATGGGGCGCTCAAACGATGCCTGGAGACGTCTCCGCGTCCCCGAGACCCGCGCAAGCCTCGGTAACGTCGGAGTATTCTCGGGAAGTTGCTGCGACTAGCGGGGATCGGCGGACTGCCTGGTGGATGCGGTAGGGATTGAACCTACGACCCCTGCCGTGTGAAGGCAGTGCTCTCCCGCTGAGCTACGCATCCGGCCGTCCAGGAAGGGCGTGGCTATAGCGTTCCCGTCTCAGCCGAGCAAGCGCGCGGCCAGCGGCGCGAGTTCCGAGAAATGCTCGATCAGATGGTCGCCGCCGAGTTCGGCGGGCGCGATCTCGGTATAGCCGAAGCTGACCACGATCGAGGGCACGCCGGCCGCGCGGGCGGCGCCGACGTCGGCGGCGCTGTCGCCGACCATCAGGGCGCGCTGGCTGCGGCCGCCGGCGGCTTCGATGGCGGCGATCAGGTGACGGCCGTCGGGCTTGGGCGCGGGCGCCAGATCCGGGCCGATGACGGCGGCGAAATGGCGGCTGAGGTTCAGCGCGTCGAGCAGGGCTGTGGAAAGGTCGGTGAACTTGTTGGTGCAGACGCAGAGCTTGGCGCCGGCGCCGGCCAGCTCGGTAAGTGACGCCTCGACGCCGTCGAATGGGCGGCTCTCCACCGCGATGCGGTCGCGATAGACGGCGATGAATCGGCGCACCAGCGCCCGGGACTGGGCCTCGTCCAGCGGCTGGCCTGCGGCGGTGAAACCCTGTTCGAGCATGGCGCGCGCGCCACGGCCGACCATCAGCCGCGCCTGCTTGAAGGGCAGGGCCGGCAACCGCTCTTCGTGCAGGATGACGTTCAGCGAGCTGATCAGGTCGGCGGCTGAATCGACCAGGGTGCCGTCGAGGTCGAAGGCGACGACGGCGCCGGCGAGGCTTTCTGGGGCCAAGGACATGGCCGGCCGTTTCGGCTAAATCGAGCCGAACCGCAACCGGCGCCGAGTCGAAGGAGCCCACATGCCCGCACGCGCCGCCGTCATTCTGGCCGCCGGCCAGGGCACGCGGATGCGGTCGCCGACGCCCAAGGTGCTGCACCGGGTGGGCGGCCGCGCCATGCTGGACTGGGTGATCGACGCCGCCGAGGCGCTGGGTTGCGAGACGATTGTCGTCGTGGTTTCCGCCAACGCCGAGGCGGTGCGCGCGCACGTCGTCGCGCGACTGGGCCCGGCCGCCGTCGCCGTTCAGGACCCGCCGCTGGGCACCGCCCACGCCGTGCTGGCGGCCAAGGCGGCGCTGGCGGGGTTCGAGGGTGACGTGCTGGTCAACTATGCCGACGGGCCGACCCTGACCGCCGCCGACATCGAGCCGCTGTTCGACCTGCGCGCCGCCGGCGCCGATGTCGCGGTGCTCGGCTTCGAGGCGCGCGATCCGGCGCCTTATGGACGCCTGATCCTGGGCGACGGCGACCGGCTGAAGCGCATCGTCGAGGCCCGCGAGGCGAGCCCGGCCGAACTCTTGGTCAAGGCTTGCAACTCCGGCGTGCTGGCCGCGCCGGCGACGCTGTTGTTCGATCTGCTGGGCAAGGTCCGCGCCGACAACGCCAAGAGCGAATACTATCTGACCGATGTGGTCGGCCTGGCCAATGCGGCCGGCAAGCAAGTGCGCGTCGCGTTCGCGCCGGAGGAGGCCTTCATGGGCGTGAATTCGCAAGCCGAGCTGGCCGCGGCCGAGGCCGCCTTCCAAGGCAAGCGCCGCGCCGAGCTGATGGAGGCCGGCGTCTCGATGGTTGCGCCGGACACCGTGCATCTGTCGGCGGACACCGAGATCGCCGGCGGCGCGGTGATCGAGCCGTTCGTGGTCTTGGGCCCCGGCGTCACGGTCGAGACCCGGGCGGTAATCCGCGCCTTCAGCCATCTGGAGGGCTGCATCGTGCGCGAAGGCGCCCTGATCGGCCCCTATGCGCGGCTTAGGCCCGGCGCCGACATCGGCCAGGACGCCCACATCGGCAACTTCGTCGAGGTGAAGAAGGTCAAGGTCGGCAAAGGCGCCAAGGCCAACCACCTGTCCTACCTGGGCGACGGCAGCGTTGGCGCCGGCGCCAACATCGGGGCCGGGACCATCTTCTGCAACTACGACGGCTTCGACAAAAACGACACCCATGTGGGCGAGGGCGCCTTCATCGGCTCCAACTCCGCCCTGGTGGCGCCCGTCACCATCGGCGCCGGCGCCTTTATCGGCTCCGGCTCGGTGATTACCAAGGCCGTCGCCCCGGACGCGCTGGCCTTGGGACGCGGCCAGCAAGTGGAGAAACCCGGCTGGGCCGCGGCCTTCCGCGCGATGAAGCGGGCGGCGCGGAAGCGCTAATCAAATCCGCTCATCCCCGCGGAGGCGGGGACCCAGGTTTTTTACCGCCAAGGACGCCAAGTTCGCCAAGAGATCGCCTCTTCTTCGCGTCCTTGGCGCTCTTGGCGGTTCATCCTTAGTCCTGACAAAAACCGGTTAGCCTTACTCAAAAAAGCCTGGGTCCCCGCCTCCGCGGGGATGAGCGGGGAGAGAGGGCCTCGCAACACAGCACGGCTTCCCGTATTGGGGTTTGATGACAGCCACGCCCGCCGAACATCCCGCCATCACCGGTCGCCAGGTCACCGCTGCGGTGATGGGCAATGCGCTCGAGTTCTACGACTTCACCACCTACACGATCTTCGCCGTCGACATCGGCAAGGCGTTTTTCCCCAGCCACTCGCCCTTCGCCAGCCTGATGGCGTCGCTGGGCACCTTCGGGGCGGGCTTCCTGACCCGGCCGGTCGGGGCGCTGGTGATCGGGGCGATCGCCGACCGGATCGGGCGGCGGCCGGCCATGCTGCTCAGCTTCGGCCTGATGGGCCTGGCCATTCTGGGCCTGAGCCTGACGCCGTCCTTCGCCCAGATCGGCCTGGCCGCGCCGATCATCGTGGTCATCCTACGCCTGATCCAGGGTTTCGCGCTCGGCGGGGAGGTGGGTCCGGCGACGGCCTTCCTGATCGAGGCGGCACCGCTCAACAAGCGAGGCCTGCTGGGCTCCTGGCAGTCGGCCAGTCAGTCGGTGTCCTCGCTGATCGGCGGCGCGGTGGGTGCGATCATGGCCGCGACGTTGGCCCCGCACCTCCTGGAAACCTATGGCTGGCGCGCCGCCTTCCTGATCGGGGCGGCCGTTCTGCCCTTCGGCCTGATCATTCGTCGCAGCCTGCCCGAGACCCTGCATCGGCCGGACGCGCCCGGCGAAGCGCCTGCCGATAGCGGCGGCGTGCTCGCCCACGCGCCGATCCTGATCTTCGGCCTGGCCTCGATCCTCTGTTTCACCACCTCGACCTACGTGCGGCTCTACATGACCACCTATGCGACCACGACCCTGCACATGCAGGCGGCGGCGGCCTACGGCGCCTCGGTAGTCAACGGCGCGGCCGGCGTGGTTTTCACCCTGCTGGGCGGCTGGCTTTCCGACAAGTACGGGCGAAAACCGCTGATGATCATCCCGCTGGTCGCCTATCTGATCGTCATCTACCCGGCCTTCTGGCTGATGGTCAGGAACCATGACGCCATCACGCTGTGGACCGCCACCGGCCTGATCAGCGCCCTGGGTTCGATGAGCACGGGCGCTGCCCTGATCGTGCTGGCCGAGGGCCTGCGCAAAGGCCTGCGCTCCACCGGCATGGGCACGGTCTATGCCGTGGCCGTGGCCCTGTTCGGCGGCATCACCCAGCCGCTGATCGCCTATGTCATCCACGCCACCGGCAACGCCATGGCGCCGGCCTTCTACCTGATGGCCACCACCGTGGTCGGCATCATCGCCATGGTGATGGTGCGCGAGACGGCGCCGCATCTCGCCGTCGCCCGCGCCTGAAGGGCTCGCACCCAGCGCCGCTATGACCTATTTGCGTAGGCGATGAGCGCGGACGATCAGAAACGGGCGGTTGGCGAGGCGGCGGCCGAACTTGTGCAGTCGGGCATGATCGTCGGCCTGGGCACAGGCTCGACGGCGGTCTGGCTGGTGCGTGCGCTTGCGGTGCGGCAGCTCGATATCCGCTGCGTGTCGACCTCGATGGCGACGGCGACGCTGGCGACCGAACTCGGCCTGCTGCTGGCGAACCTCGACGACGTCCCCGAGATCGACCTGACCATCGACGGCGCCGACGAGATCGGCCCGGACATGGCTCTGATCAAGGGCGCCGGCGCGGCCATGTTGCGCGAGAAGCTGGTGTGGGAAGCCTCGCGTCGCTGCATCTGCATCGCCGACGCGTCCAAGGTGGTGCAGACCCTGGGGGCCGGGGCCTATCCGCTGCCGATCGAGGTCATCGCCTTCGGCCACACCACCACGCTGAAACGTATCCAGCACGGCCTGGCCGATTGCGGCATCCTGACCACGCCGCGGCTGCGCCAGAAAGACGGCGCGGTGGTGCTTACCGACAGCGGCAACCTGATCTATGACGCCCACTGCGGCGCCATCCTCGATCCGGCTAGCGTCGAGGCGGCGCTGAAAAGCATCACCGGCGTCGTCGAGCACGGCCTCTTCCTCGGCCTGACCAAGGAAGCGCTGATCGGAACCGACCGGGGCGTCGAGCGCCTGGGCCCAAGGGACTTCAAGGAAACGCCGAATGGCTGATTACGACTGCGACCTGTTCGTCATCGGCGCGGGTTCCGGCGGCGTGCGCGCCGCCCGGCTTGCGGCGATGACCGGCGCGCGGGTGACGGTGGCCGAGGAATATCGCGTCGGCGGCACCTGCGTCACCCGCGGCTGCGTGCCGAAGAAGCTGATGGTCTATGCCTCGGCGTTCAAGCGCGAGTTCGAGCTGGCCCGCGGCTATGGCTGGACCGACTGCGATCCGAGCTTCGACTGGAAGAGCTTCCTGATCAACAAGGACCAGGAGATCGCCCGGCTGTCGGGCATCTACACCTCCAATCTAGCCAAGGCCGGCGCCGACATCCTGTATGGAACTGCCCGCTTCCTCGACCCGCACACTCTGGAGGTGAAGGGGCCGAAGGAGACCACGACGCTCACCGCCGAAAAGGTGCTGATCGCGGCCGGCGGCCGGCCCAGCCTGCCCGCCGACGTGCCAGGCATCGAACACGTCATCACCTCGGAAGAGGCGTTCCAGCTGCCCGAGTTGCCGAAGCGGATGGTGATCGTCGGCGGTGGCTATATCGCCGTCGAATTCGCCTGCATCTTCCACGGCATGGGGGTCGACGTGACCCTCGTCTATCGCGGCCCCAACCTGTTGCGCGGCTTCGATGAGGACGTGCGCGGGCACCTGGCCGACGAACTACGCCTGCGCGGCTTGCGCGTTCTTTTGTCGAACCAGCACGAGCGGATCGAAAAACGCGCCGACGGCGTCCTGATCAGCCATGTGACCAATTCGCTGCAAGTCGAGTCCGAGATGGTGATGTTCGCCACCGGTCGCGATCCGCACGTCAAGACGCTGGGCCTGGACAAGGCCGGGGTGAAGCTGAACGACAAGGGCGCCATCGCCGTCGACAGGTTCTCGCAGACCAATGTCGAACACATCTGGGCGATCGGCGACATCACCAATCGCATGCCGCTGACCCCGGTCGCCATCCGCGAGGCGCAGGCCTTCGCCGAGACGGTCTATCACGACCGGCCGACCGCCTTCGACCATGCCGACGTGCCGACCGCCGTCTTCTCGCAGCCGCCGGTGGGTGTCGTCGGCTTAAGCGAGAGCGAGGCCCGGCATGTGCACCGCGAGGTCGACATCTATCTGACCAGGTTCCGCCCAATGCGCTCTGCCTTCGTCGGCGGCGACGAACGGATGATGATGAAGCTGATCGTCGCCCGCGGCAGCGGCAAGATCGTCGGTTGCCACATCGTCGGCGCCGACGCGCCGGAGATGATCCAGATGGCCGCCATCGCCGTGAAGGCCGGCCTGACCAAGTCCCAGTGGGACTCGACTTGCGCCCTGCACCCCACGGCTGCCGAGGAACTGGTCACCATGCACGAGACGTACACGCCCGCGGAACTCGCGGCGGCGGAATAAAACCGCTCCCTCTGGGAGAGGTGTTATTTGGCCTCGGCTCGCTTCCTCGAATGGTAGGTCAGAGCCAACGCTATGCAGTGCCGCAGCTCGGCTTCCGGAACCTCGTCGTTATCGCGGAATTCGATGCCGCGGTTGCCGGTAAAGGTGAACTCGTCCGGATAGCGGGCGCGAAAGGTCTCGATCAGGCTGGTCTTGCAGTTGACGAAGAGGCCATCGCCGCCGGCCTTCAGCCGGTCGATGCGGATGGTGCTGCCGGACTTCGACTCCGGCGTCAGATAGCTCGGTTGACCCCATTTCAGGGTCTCCTCGAGCGGGCCGACGCCGTCGGTGGCGGCGGCCGTCTCCAGGATCAGCCGGCGAAGCGCCATCAGCCGGCCGCGCGCCGGCTGCGGGTAACCATCGAACACCGCCGCCACAGCCGGATTTGCGAAGCTCTCGTCCTTTGCCACGCGCCACCCCATAGTCTAAAAGCGCGCCCTTCGCGAGGAGCCGCATGACCGACCGCTGGACGCCCCAGTCCTGGAGATCCAGGCCCGCCAAGCACGTTCCGGCCGACTATCCGGACGCGGCGGCGCTGGAACGTGTCGAGGCGGAGCTTCGCCGCATGCCGCCGCTGGTGTTCGCCGGCGAGGCCAGGCGATTGAAGAGCCTGCTGGGCGAGGTGGCGGCCGGCAAGGCCTTCCTGCTGCAGGGCGGCGACTGTGCCGAGAGCTTCAAGGAGTTCGCCGCCGATAATATCCGCGATACCTTCCGGCTGATCCTGCAGATGGCGGTGGTGCTGACCTTCGCCGGCGGCAAGCCGGTGGTGAAGGTCGGCCGCATGGCCGGCCAGTTCGCCAAGCCGCGCTCGGACGCCACCGAGACCATCGGCGGGGTGACGCTGCCCTCCTATCGCGGCGACAACATCAACGGCATGGAGTTCGACGCCGCCGTCCGCACGCCGGATCCGGAACGGCTGCTCAAGGCTTACGGCCAGTCCTCGGCGACGCTGAACCTGCTGCGCGCCTTTGCTGGCGGCGGCTATGCCGACCTCTACAACATCCACCGCTGGACCCTGGGCTTCGTCGCCGACAGCCCGCTTGGCGCACGCTATCGCGAGCTGTCCGACAAGATCACCGAGGCCCTGACCTTCATGGCCGCCATCGGCGTGACGCCGGAAAGCCAGCCTGACCTGCACCGGGTCGAGTTCTTCACCGCGCACGAGGCCCTGCTGCTGGCCTATGAAGAGGCGTTGACCCGCGTCGATTCCACCTCCGGCGACTGGTACGACGTCTCCGCTCATCTGCTCTGGATCGGCGAACGCACCCGCCAGCTCGACGGCGCCCATGTCGAGTACATGCGCGGCATCAAGAACCCCATCGGCCTGAAGGTCGGCCCGACCGTCGAGCCGGACGACCTTATGCGACTGGTCGATGCGCTGAACCCGGACAACGAGGCCGGCCGACTGACCCTCTATGGCCGCTTCGGGGCCGACAAGATCGCCGAGCGCTTGCCCGCCCTGATGGACGCCACGCACCGTGACGGGCGCACTGTCGTCTGGGCGATCGATCCCATGCACGGCAATACGCTAAAAGCCAATAACGGTTATAAGACAAGGCCCTTTGACCGTATCCTGTCGGAAGTCCGCAGCTTTATCGAGATCGCCGAAGCCGAGGGCGTGCATCCCGGCGGCGTCCATCTGGAGATGACCGGCCAGAACGTCACCGAGTGCATCGGGGGCGCCCGCGAGCTGACCGAGGGCGAACTCGGTGACCGCTACCACACCCACTGCGACCCGCGCCTGAACGGCGAACAGGCGCTGGAACTGGCCTTCCTGGTCGCCGAACGGCTGAAAGCCGAGCGCCTCTCCGGCCTGCAGCACCAGGCCGCGGAATAAAACCTTTCCCGGCGGGAAAGGGAGGGGCCCGCGGCCGAAGGCCAGCGGGAAGGCGAGGGGTTACGGTTTCTCAGCTTTATCCTGAAACGGCCTACGCCCTCATCCTTCCCGCGCGCGAGACGCGCGGGGCCCCTCCTTCTCCCCACGGGAGAAGTCTTAAGGGGTGCGCCGGCGACGCTAGGCCGCGACCTTCTCCGCCGCCGCCTTCATCCGCTGGTGCGCCTCCTGACGTGCGCCGACCGCATGGACCAGCGTGCCGGCCGCGCCGAGGCCGAAGGGCGGCATGTTGTTGTAGACGCTCTCGTAGCAGCCCGGCTGGATCAGATAGGTCTCGTGCCAGATGCCGATGTCACCGTTCGAGCCGAGCCGGGTGTTGAACCACTGCCAGATCGGCAGGTGAGCAAGGTCCGGCGCACGGGCATAGGCTTCCAGCTGCTCGAAGGTGCGCCAATACTGGATGAGGGTAAGACCGCCCAGGCCGAAGTGTTGGCGCACGTGCAACAGGCCGAGCTCCGGCCGGGCGCCCAGTTCCTTGAGCATGCGCGGCATGCTGGCCAGGAAGGGCAGCGCGACATTCAGCTTCCAGGGCCGGTTGATCCGCGCGCCGATGATGAAGATGACGAACGCGCCCTCGATCTCGGCGCAGACCCGCCGCTCAATGATCTTCGCCACGCGATCCTCCCTGAACGGCGCATCGACCGGAGCCAATACGCGACACTAGCCTTTATGGATGTACTGCGCCGTCTCGCCGCCGGGCAGGCGCGAAGTCATCTCGACGGTCCATTCGCCGGCGGCCGAGCGGTAGCACATGTACTGGGCGTCGTAGGTGCGCAGCTCATCGTCAGCCAGCGGGTCTTCGTAGTGGGTGAGCACGGTGAACTTGGCATGCACCGGCCAGGCGTTGACGGTGTGGCCGCGACCGGCGGGTGGGGCCAGGTCGTTGGCGTAGATCGCCTCGTACGGCCTGGGCCCCGACATGGAGGTGTTCAGGAAGCTGACCGTGATGGTCTGGTCGGCGCCGGTCGCCGGGTAGTTGGCGCGGATCAGCTGCTGACAGAGCGCTGTGCTTGCCGTCTGCTGGCCGGCGGGGTTGATCAAGGGCGGCGGCGGGGTCGGGCGAGCGGCCGGTTGGGCCGGGGCTTGCGGCCCAGCGCCCTGGCCCGGACCAGACGCGGGCGCCGCGCCTGGCACGGGACCGCCGCCGATCGGCATGACCTTCGACATGGCGGTGTCGTACCAGACGCCGACCTGAGGATAGGCAGCCCCGAGCTTGTCGAGGTGGACCTTGATGTTGGCGCCGCCGTCCGCATAGGGCGGCCCGACCGCGATCACGGTGCCTACATCGCCGGTGCTGCCAATCCTGACCCGGGTCCCCACCTGGAAATCCTGGGCTGAAGCCGGCCCGGCCGCCAGCCACAGCGCAGCCGCCGTCGTCGCCAATAGCGCCGTCAATTTCATGGTGTCGCCCCCACAACAATGTGACGGCCATGCAAGCGCCGGCGGCTTGCGCCGTCAAGAGGCCGTCCGTGGCCCGGCGGCCACGTTTCAGCGCGAAAACGTCCATCAGCGCCCTGCGGCTTGCGTCCTGCGGCCTGACAGGCCAGTTTCCGCGCCTTCTTTCAAAGGTACTCGATCCATGGACGCCCCGGCGGCCAGCACGGTCTCCCGCCCGGGAGCGCCGGCCGAGCTCATTTTTCGCGACTTGAGCGCGCTGCTGCGGGTGGCCGGGCCGGTGGTGGCGTCGCGCCTTGGCGTCATGACCATGGGGCTGACCGACACCATCGTGGTCGGGCGCTATTCGGCCGTGCAACTGGGCTTTCACGCCCTTGGCTGGGCGCCGACGGCTGTCGTCCTGACCGTGGCGCTGAGCCTGCTCTCAGGCGTGCCGGTAATGACCTCACGGGTCATCGGCGAAGGCCGCCGCCACGCCGCCGGCGCGGTGCTGCGCAGGGGCCTGGTCTACGGGGCCCAGATCGGGCTGGTCTCGACCGTGGTGCTGGTCGCCGGTGGTCCCTTGCTGCTGCATCATGCCGGCCTGGCACCGGATTTGGCCGATGGGGCCAGCCGCGTGTTAATCGTCTTTTCGCTGTCGCTCATTCCGTTGTCGTTGGGCGCCGCGGCCAGCATGTGGCTGGAGGCGCTCGGCAAGCCCGGTGTCGCGACGGCGATGATGTGGCTGGCCAATCTGGTCAACCTGACCTTTGACCTCGTTTTGGTGCCCGGCCACTTCGGCCTGCCGGCCCTGGGCGCCATCGGCGGCGCCTGCGCCACCCTGGGCTCGCGCACCGCGCTGATGTTGGCCCTCATCGGCTATATCGCGCTGATGGGCGAGGCCAGGGGCCTCGGCGTCTTCGACAAGCCGCCGCGCGAGCGGGCGGCGGAAGCCGAACAGCGTCACATCGGCTACGGCGCCGGGGCATCGGGCTTTTTCGAGGTCGCCTCCTTCGCCGGCATGAACCTGGTGGCGGGTTGGATCGGGCCCTTGGCCATCGCCGGCTATACGGTGCTGATGAACGTCGCCTCGCTGGTCTTCATGGTGCCTCTGGGTCTATCGACGGCGACGTCGGTGCTCGTCGGCAAGGCCTATGGCGCCCGCGACCCGCGCGGGGTGAACCGGGCGGGCGCGGTCGGCTTCGCGGTCACAGCGGCCTTCGGCATCGCGATCTCATTGTTGGTCTGGCCGCTGGCCGGTCCTATCGCCGCCGCCTACACCACCGATCCGCGCGTGCTGGTCATGGGCAAGGCGGCGGTGCTGCTCTCGTGCCTGTTCTTCCTGCCCGACGCCCTGCAGGTGGTGGTCGCCCAGTCGCTGCGGGCGCGCGGCGACGTCTGGGTCCCCAGCGGCACCCACTTCGTCAGCTACATTCTGGTGATGGCCCCGCTCGCCTGGTTGCTCGCCATTCCCTACGGCCTGGGGGTCAACGGCATCGTCTGGTCGGTGATCGCTTCCAGCCTGCTCTCCGCCAGCCTGTTGCTCGGCCGCTTCTGGATGTTGCGGCGGGCGATCTGAGCCTGCCGGCAGGGCCTCAGCGCCGACGACGACGCAACGAAACCGCCAGGAAGATCGCGGCGAGGGCGACAGCGGCGACGCTGGCATAGTGCTCGGGCGGGTGATGACCGTCGGCAGGCGGGGCCAGCACCCAGCCTTCGAGCGCCATCAGCCCGCGCTCGACGATCACCAGGGCCAGGAACAGCGGCGTCAGGGGCTGGTAGCGGACGGCGACGGCCAGCATGGCCAGGCCGAGCGCCAACTGGGTCGCGCCTTCCCAGCGGAATACGCCGACGATCACGTCGCGGCGGTCGCCCAGGTCGAGGCCCGCGATCACATGGGCGCCGCCGTCCGGCAGGAAGCTGTGGATCAGCGCCGGGGCCAAGGTCAGCAGCGCGGCGAGACCGAGAAAATAGACCGCCGAGCGGCCGCCCTCGTAGCGCGCGTTGGTCGACGGCGGCAGGAAGGCCATGACCGCTCCCACCCCGCACTAGACGCTCGCGCCGAGGATCCAGCCTTCTTCGGTCTCGGCGTCGACGACCAGGTCGGCCGGGGCGGTGCTGGAGTGGCCGAAGGCTGAGCCCAGCTTGCCGGCCTCGTCCAGGCGGGCGAAGTGTTCGGCGGTGGCGCGCACCTGGGCGTGATCCTTGACCTCGCCCGTGGCGACCACGGTCTTGACCAGCGAGGGATAGACCTCCGCCGCCACGATCGCCGCGCCGTCGAGATGGGCTTCGTCCAGGGTGCGGAAGCCGGTCTCGAACGGCCAGACCCGCATGGCCTCGCCATAGGCCAGCTTCAGCCGCCGCACGACCGGGATGCCCAGGATCGCCTGACCGCCGACCGAGCCGTTGTAATAGAGCTTCCAGATCGACGACGCGCCCTTGGCCGCCAGTTCGGCGTGGCGCAGTTCGGGCAGATCCTCGGATGTATGATCGCGGGTGCGCTTGGGCTGCAGCGTGGTCAGCGTGTCCTTCGGCGGGCAGCCCCAGAAGGGGAAGGGGCCGCCGCTGATCCGCCGGTTGATCTCCGAGGCGACGCCGAAGCGGTTATTGGTGTTGTCGGCCTTGTCCTTGACCATCTTGTCGATCTGGTCCCAGGCGGCGCGCCAGGGGGGCGCGGCCGTCGGCAGCTTCAGCGCCGTGGCGAAGCCGCGCGGGAAGCCCAGCGGAAAGTCGAAGCCAAGCAGGGCGCGCTCGCCGCGTTTCCTCAGGTCATCGAGCACCGCGACCAGCTTCTTTTCGGCCTCGGCGCGGGTGGCCGGGTTGAAGGCCTCGAAGGCCAGGCGGAAACGCACGTCGCGCTTCAGGACCCCGATCCAGACGGAATCCGCGCCGGTGTTCGGCTTCGAGGCCGCACTCCAGTCGACGATCACATAGGCGTTAAACAGACGGGCCACGGGGGCTCCCAACAAACAGACGGGGCGTTCTAGCGGCTCGCGGTCACGCTGGGAACGCGCTGCCTGTTCACAACCAAGGCATAGAGACTAGGCCACCACCTGCAGCCGTTTAAGCAAGGGCAGCCGCACCTCGGCCAGGGCCTTCGCCTGCGCGTTCAGCTCCTTCAGGTTTTCGTCTTCCGTCTGAAGCATCTGGCCGTCCTTGATCAGCGACTGGTTCTGCTTCTGCAGGATGCTCCAGGCGTCGCGGGCCCAGTCGTCGGGCTTTTTCACGCCGCGGGCGCGGGCGGCCAGGAACATCTGCTGGAAGCGCGACACCTCGACCCCGCCGCCGATGACCGGCGAGGCCAGCCAGGTCACGTCGCCCGAGACCCGTGAGCGCTCGATCAGGTGGCTGTTCAGCCGCTGGCAGCGCGGCTGGGCGATCTCGATCGCCTGGGCGGTCTGCGCCGGATGCGCCCGGCCGCCACCCACCAGCACGGTGATGGCTTCGATCAAGGCGCCGGGCGGCAGGGCCATCAGCGCCGGTTGCTCGGCCAGGTCGCCGATGCGCTTCGGCGCGCCGTCGCCGGCGGCCAACGCTTCGATCACCGGACCGAAGATGTCTTCGCGCAGACCAACCTTGCCAAGGCCGGCGTCGACCTCGAAGGGAATGTCGGCCGCATCCATGGTCAGGGTGATGGTGAGGTCGTTCAGCCGGTCCAGCCGCTCTAGCGGCGTCAGCAACCGCGCGCCGCGGCTATAGAGGTCGCGTCGGAACTGCTGATTGAGCATGTAGTCGCGCACCGTCTCGCGCAGCACATCGTAAGAAATTCCCCCGAGCACGTCGCGCTGGGCCGCGGTCAGGTTGTAGGCCAACAACTGGTCCAGGGCGACGGCCGGGGCGGCGAACTTCAGCTTGGCGTCGGAGAGCCATTCGTGCGCCTCGGCGAAATACATCGGGGCCCAGTCGCGGTTGAAATACTCGTGCGCCAGATATTGCCGGTTCTGGCTGGCTATGTTGCTCAGCCGTTCCTTGGCGGTGGGGTTGGCGGTGAAATAGCGCGCGCCGACCTCATCCAGCCGGTTGGCGAAGGCGATGGCGGAATCGATGCGGCTGACCATGCCCTCGGCATGGGTGCCGGCGGCCTCCATGTGGATCGACATCATGTGGCGCAGCGGCATGGCCGCGGCCCAGCCGGGCAGGGTATTGAAGCTGAAATAGACCACGCCGCCGACCTTCAGCCGGTCGCGCAGGATGTCGACCAGCACCCGCCGGTTCTCGTCGGAGACCCAGCTCCAGATGCCGTGCAGGACAATGGTGTCGAACTGGGGCAGGTCGTCACGGGCGGCGAAGTCGGCGAAGCTGTCGTCGAAGAAGCGCGCATCGGCGCCGGAAACCTGGGCCAGGCCCTGGGCATTGGCCGCCTGCACCGGGTTGAAGTCGGTGCCCCAGTATTCGCCAGGCGCGGCGGCGGCATGGATGCTGGCCGAAAGCCCCTGGCCATAGCCCAGTTCCAGATAGTGCATTCCGCCGCGTCCCGGCGGCAGGTGGCCGCTGGTCAGCAGGCTGAAGTCGATCAGCCCTGGCGCCAGGTCGCGATAATAGCCGTAGGTATAGTCGATCTCGGCCACATAGCCGGAGGTCCAGTCCATGGTTGCTTCCGTGAGGTTTTCCGCCGGCGCGGACAGGAGCCTGAGCGGCCAGCAGTGTCAATCGAGGCCGTCAGGCCAAGTCGGTCTGGCTGAAGTCGGCGCCCTTGAAAAGCAGGCGAGAGCCGCTGGTCTTGGCGAGGGCGTAGGCGAAACAATCGCCGTAGTTCAGCGACGCCGGATGCCGACCCTTGCCATAGCGTCGCCAGGCAAGCCTCGCCACCTCGGCCTGCTCGGCATCGACCGGAACGATCTGGACTCCAGCCCGGTAGATGAGCAGATCCAGCTCGCGTGCGCCTTCGTCGCCCTTACGAGTTTCGATGACGATTGAGGCCTCAAGCAGGTTTGCCGCGGACAAGAGCCGCAAGGGGTCCTCGGCGATGGCCGCGGCGAATTCAGCCGCGTCCGGTTCGCCCAGAAGGATGGCGATGATCACCGAAGTATCGATGACCATCAGCGCGGCAAGCCGTTGTCATCGTAACCCAGGATTTCGTCCGCGGAGCGAAGGTCCAGATCCGGCAGGGCGGCGCAGTGGCTGCCGATCGCCAGGATGTCGTCCTTCAGGCTGCGGCCGTTGGCGGCCGATCGGACCCGTTGCAGCCGCTCTTCGACCGCCTTTCGAATCGCGGCGGTGAATCCGTCGCCGGTCGCGGCGGCCAGTTCGCGAACCGATCGCTCGGTGACTGGGTCTTTGATGTTCAGAGCCATCGATCTGCCTAGGTAGAAAAGCTACACCATGGTAGATAGCGCCATCCGCCCGCGTCCGCAAGCCTGGCGGTCAGCCAAGCTTGACCAGCATCTTTCCGAGGTTCTCGCCCTTGAACAGCTTGAGGAAGGCGTCGGGGGCGCGTTCGATGCCGTTTTCGATGGTCTCGCGCCACTTGATCTTGCCCTCGGCGACCCAGCCGGCCAGGTCGCTGACGAAGGCCGGCATCATGTCGTTGTGGCTGGAGACGATGAAGCCTTCCAAACGCAGCTGCTTGCCGACCGCGACGATCAGGCCGCGGACGCCCGGGCCCACATCGGTGTCGTTGTACTGCGAGATCATGCCGCAAAGCGCAAAGCGCGCGAACGGTTTGGCCGCGACCAGGGCAGCCTCCAGGTGGGCGCCGCCGACATTGTCGAAATAGACGTCGATGCCGTCGGGCGCGGCGCGCATCAGCGCGGCGGTGAGGTCCTTCTCGGCCTTGTAGTCGATGGCGTGATCGACGCCGATCTCCTTCAGATAGGCGATCTTTTCAGCGCCCCCGGCCGTGCCGATGACGGTGTGACCCTTCAGCTTGGCGATCTGGCAGACCATCTGGCCGACCGCGCCGGCGGCGGCGGAGACGAAGACCACGTCGCCGTCCTTCAATGCGGCGACCCTGAGCAGGCCGGCATAGGCCGTCAGCCCGGGCATGCCGGCCGCGCCCAGGAAGGTCTGCGGCGGCAGGCCGTGGGTGTCGAGCTTCTGCAAGGCGGCGCCGGGCGCATTGAAGGCCTCGCGCCAGCCGAAGAAGCTCGAAACCAGGTCGCCGGCCTTGAGGTTGGCATCGTTGGAGGCGGTGACCTCGCCGATCGCGCCGCCCTGCATGGCCTCGCCCAGCTGGAAGGGCGGGCTATAGCTCTTCACGTCGTTCATGCGACCGCGCATGTAGGGGTCGACCGTCATCCAGAGGTTCTTCACCTGCACCTCGCCGGGTCCCGGATCGGGCAGCTGCACGGCGGCGATCTCGAAATTGTCGCGGGTCGGCACGCCTTGCGGCCGCGACTTCAGGCGAACTTCGCGCGAACTGGTCGTCATGGTCGGGCATCCCTGTGCGTTGCGTTGGAAAATCAAACATCTGTTTAGACCAAGCCGCGCCATCGGCGATGGACAAAATGCTTTGGCCCCGACAGAGGTGCGGACGTGCGAGATGAGGATCAGGGCCTTTGAGTCGAGTTCTGCGCGCGGGTGTGGTCGGGGCCGGGGTCTTCGGCGGCTATCACGCGCACAAGTACCAAGCCCTGGCCGATGTCGAGTTGGCCGCCGTGTTCGATCCGGACATGGACCGGGCTCGCGCACTGGCCGGCGAGCTGGGCGCGGTCGCCGCCGATGACCTTGAGGCCCTGCTGGCCGTGTGCGACGTGGTCAGCGTCGCCTCGCCGGCCACCCAGCACGGCGAACAGGCGCTGACAGCGCTGAAGGCCGGCCGCTCGGTCTATGTCGAGAAGCCGCTGGCGGTGTCGCTTGAAGATGCCGACAAGCTCATCGCCGCCGCGCGGGGCGGCCCGGTCCTCGCCTGCGGGCATCTGGAGCGGGTGATGTTCGCCGCCATGGGGCTGCTGGAAATCCCCGAACCGCCGGCGGCCCTGTTCGCGGTGCGCAAAGGGCCCTGGAGCCCGCGCAACGCCGACGTTTCCTGCGTGCTAGACCTGATGATCCACGACATCGACCTGGCCCTGGCGCTGAACCCGGTCGAGCCGCTGGCCGTGGAGGCCGAGGGCCGCACCACCATCGGCCCCATGCTCGACGAGGTCCGCGCCGACGTGACCCTGGGCGACGGCTCGACGCTCATCCTGGAGGCCTCGCGCATCGCCGACGTGCGCGAGCGGCGCATGCGGCTGGTCTATGCCTCCGGCGAGGTCGAGATCGACTTCCTGACCGGCGCCTTCAGCAACACGACGCCCTTCAAGCTGGACGCCAATTTCGCCGAAACCCCGGCTGGCAAGGACCGCCTCGGCGCCTCCCTGCAAGCCTTCCTCGACGCGGTGCGCGGCGATCGCCCCCGCCCGGCGGTGACCGGCGAAGAAGCCGCCCGCGCCCTAGATCTGGCGCTGGCCGTGGAACAGGCGGCGGACGGATAGCGCCGACCTCCCAACCGCTCATCCCGGCGGAAGCGGCGACCCAGGCTCTCCGCCTCCGTTGCATTCCCGGCGAAGCCGGAAGATTCGACCACCAAGCACACCAAGCACACCAAGAAGAGGAGACTGGCCGCTCCCGCCTGATCCAAGCTCGGCCCCTTGGTGTGCTTGGTGTGCTTGGTGTCAAAAAAAACCTGGGTCCCCGCTTTCGCGGGGAGGAGTGGGTTCTATTAGGGCTTGGGCAGGTTTTCGATCGCGATCTCGGGCAGGTCGTCGGCCGGGGTGAAATGGAAGACGCGGCCGTAGAAGTAGAGTTCGGCTTCCTTGGACGCGATCAGGTTTTCGGCGCGGCGGAAGCCGTGGCTTTCGCCGGCGAATTCCAGGTAGGCCACCGGCTGCTGGCGCTTGCGCAGCGCGTCCAGGATCATGTGCGCCTGGTTGGGCGGCACGATCGGATCCTCCGAGCCCTGGAAGATGATCAGCGGACTGGAGAAGCCCTCCAGATGGTTCAGCGGCGAGCGCTCGTCATAGACGGCCTTGTCGGCCGGATAGGGGCCGACCAGGTTGTCCAGGTAGCGGCTCTCGAACTTGTGGGTGTCGCGGGCCAGGGCGCCAAGGTCCGCCACCCCGTAGAAGCTGGCGCCGGCGCCGAAGACGTCGCTCTGCGACAGGGCGGCCAGCACGGTGAAGCCGCCGGCGCTGCCGCCGTGGATGGCCACCCGTTCCGGATCGACCCGGCCCTGGCCGGCCAGGAACTTGACCGCGGCGATGACGTCCTCGACGTCGACAATGCCCCATTGACCGTTCAGCCGCTGGCGATAGGCGCGGCCGTAGCCGGCAGAGCCGCCGTAATCCACGTCGATGATGGCGAAGCCGCGGCTGGTCCAGAACTGGTTGGCCAGGCTGAGCGACGACGAGGCCTTGCCGGTCGGGCCGCCATGCACCTGGACGATCAAAGGCGGCTTTTCACCCGCTGGCGCGGCGAAGTCGCCATTGACCGGCGGATAGTAGAGCGCGTGCACAGGAAGCCCGCTGGCGCTGGGGAAGGTGATCGCCTCGGCTTGCGAAATATAGCGGGGCTCGATCGCGGCCGGGGAGGGCCGGCGGATGACGTTGGCCGCGCCGGTCTCGATATCGACGGTGATCACAGCGCCGGTCTGCACGCCAGAAGCCGCGGCCATGGCCACGCTGCGGTCGTCCAGCGCGTGCAGGGCGCCGATGACCGTGAAGGGCAGGGCGATCTCGTGCGTCGTGCCTGCGGGCTCGATCATCACCAGATGGTCGCCGTCGGCGTCGCCATAGGTGGCCAGGATGCGGCTATCGGCCAACACGACATAGTTGGACTGGCCCAGGCCCCAGAGTGGCCCGGCGAACTCGGCGTCCTTGGCCAGGATGGCCTTGGTCTCGCCATCGCGGCGGACATGGAGATTCCAGAAGCCGCTGCGGTCCGAGATGAAATAGAGCGCCCCGTCCGGCCCCCATTTCGGCTCCATCACCGACTCCGCGCCGCCGCCGGCGACCACCTCGACATGGGTCAGTCCACCCGGACCCAGGTCGGCGACATAGAGCCGGGTGTCGTCCCAGGGCATGTTGGGATGTTCCCAGGCCATCCAGGCCAGGCGGCGGCCGTCCGCGCTCGGCCGCGGATAGGCGACGAAATCGCTGTCGCCGAACAGCACCCGGCCGGCGTCGCCCGCCTGACCGGAGAGGGCGACGATGGCGTTCTTCACGTCCGCCGGGTCGGTATGGTCCTCGCGCACGCAGATCAGCCCGCCGCCGGGGGCCGCGACCGCGTCGGCGTAGCGATAGCCCTTCGGGGTCAGCGGCACGGGGTCTCCGCCGAACGGCTGAGCGTAGAGGAGTTGATCGGTGAAGTTTGAAAAATATAAGGTTTCGCCGACGACGAGATAGGAAGCGCCGCCATATTCGTGCACGCGGGTGCGGACGCTGAAACTGTCGGGGGTCAGCTGGCGCGCGGCGGCGGCGTCGCCGGTCATGGCCACCATCCGCCCGGCCTGGTCGGGCCGGTTCTCCAGCCAGAACAGCCGGCCGCCCTCGGTGCGCAGGTCGGCAACCCCGATGGCGCCCTTGGCCAGACTCTCGGCGGAGATGGGCGAGGCCCAGGTCCCATAGCGCGCTTTGACAGGCGTCTCGGCCATTTTCATCAACTCCTGGGAGAGCTTACGCGGGTGTCTTCGCCTTGCGCCACATCGGCCACAGCGTCGGCCCGTCCGGCAGCTTGATCTCGCCGGTCACCTCAAAGCCGAAGCTCTGATAGATCGGGATATTGGTCTCCTTGCTGGATTCCAGATAGGCCGGCAGGCCCGCGGCGTCGGCCGTGGCCAACTGCCGGCGGATGACCACGCCGCCAAAGCCCTTGCCCTGCTTGGCCGGGTCCGTGCCGATCGCCTGCAGGTACCAGTGCGGCTCATGCGGGTGGCGCTTTTCGATGATGTCCATGATCCAGGTCACGTGGCGCGCGCCGTCCAGGCCGAACGTGCCGAGGAACGCCGCACCGTTGGTGATGTACTGCCACCAGGGGATCTCCCACTGCTCCGGCGGCCGCCAGAGCGCCGCGGCCTCAAAGCCCGAGGTAACGTCGCAGGCGCCATAGGGCAGGCCGAGCTTGAACAGCAGCGTGAACAGGCGCGGCATCTTGGCCGCGCGCGTCGCCTCGTCCTTCAGGATGAAGCAGATCAGCGGGTCGTCGAAAAAGGCCCGGGCCAGGGTCTGCGACAGCGGCTCGGCGTCCGCCCAGGTCGCCGGGCGCGCCAGCACCCCGGCCTCGCGCGCCGTCTCATTCGCGCTCATCTGCGCCTCCTCCCGTTCCTGGCCTTGTGTCTACCGGGAAGGGCGGAGGATAGGAAGGCGCGGGGCCTTGCCCTCAGCCGGCCTTTTTCGCCCGCTCGATGCCGGCCAGCACCATGGCCCTGGCTTCGTCGGCGTCGCCCCAGCGGGAGATCTTGACCCACTTGCCGGGCTCCAGGTCCTTGTAGTGGGTGAAGAAATGCTCGATCTGCCGGACCGTGATCTCCGGCAGGTCGGTGTAGTTGGTGATGTGGTCGTAGCGCTGAGTCAGTTTCGGGGCCGGCACGCCGATCAGCTTCTCGTCGCCGCCGGCCTCGTCCTGCATCATCATCACCCCGACGATACGGCAGCTCATGATCGCGCCGGGCGCGATGGCGCGGGTATTGGCGACGATGACGTCGCAGGGGTCGCCGTCTTCGGACAGGGTGTGGGGGATGAAGCCGTAGTTCCCGGGATAGCGCATGGCCGTATAGAGGAAGCGGTCGACCATGAGGGCGCCGGAGGCCTTGTGCATCTCGTACTTGATCGGCTCGCCGCCGATCGGCACCTCGACGACCACGTTCACCTCGTGCGGCGGATTGGCTCCGATGGGCACGGCGTCGAGGTTCATCGCGGGATCTCCGGCGGTTCGGGTCTGACCAGGCCGCTAGCAATGCCATAAGCTGCGGCAGATGAGCGAGACTTACGATCCCGATCTCTTCCGCGGCGCGGCGGAATATTACGCCCGCTTCCGTTCGCCCTATGCGCCCGAGGCGATCGACCACGTCATCGCCGCATTCGACCTCGGCCAGGGCGACCGGGTGCTGGACCTGGGTTGCGGACCGGGGACGCTGACCATCCCGTTCGCCCAGACCGCCGGAGAGGTGCTGGCGATGGACCCCGATCCCGGCATGCTCGCCGAGGGACGGCGACAGGCGACGGCGGCCGGCGTCACCAACATCGAGTGGCGCGAGGCGGGCTCACGCGAGCTTGGCCAGGTCGCCGGACCGTTCAAGCTGGTGCTCATGGGCCAGTCCTTCCACTGGATGGACCGTGACCAGGTGCTGCGCGACCTCTACGGCCTGGTCGAGGACGGCGGTGGGCTCGCCGCCATCGCGCCGGGCGAACGCCGGCCGCAGGAGTCCTGGGAGGCTGAGGCCGCCCGCGTCGTGCGTCGATACCTGGGCCAGCAGCCCTGGCACCCGCAGAGGAACCGCGAGCCCCGCCACGAACCGGCGCTGGAGCGGTCACGGTTCGCGATCACGTCCTACGTCGAGTTTCCCGCGACCCTGACGCGCGACTTGGACTCGATCATCGGCTGCCTCTATTCCAACTCAAGCTCGACCAGGCGATTGCTGGCCGGCCGAGAAAATGCCTTCGAAGCTGACATCCGCGAGGCGATGATGCGGCTCAACCCGACCGGCGTCTTCCACGAGACGCTCGAGACCGGCGTCCTCATCGCCATGAAGCGCTGACCGGGACGCGCCTTTGCGCTTGGCCCGCCGCTCCGCTAGGAAACGCATCCGTTTTTCGCGTGAGCTAGCCCATGACCAAGAAACCCGACGGAAGCTGGGACAAGTCGAAACTGCCGAGCCGGCACGTGACCGAGGGACCCAGCCGCGCCCCGCACCGGTCCTATTATTACGCCATGGGTCTGGGCACCCGTGAGATCAACCAGCCCTTCGTCGGCGTAGCCTCGTGCTGGAACGAAGCCGCGCCCTGCAACACCGCCCTGATGCGGCAGGCCCACGCCGTCAGCGAAGGCGTCAAGGCCGCCGGCGCGACGCCGCGCGAATTCTGCACCATCACCGTCACCGACGGCATCGCCATGGGCCACGAGGGGATGAAGTCGTCGCTGGTCAGCCGCGAGGTGATCGCCGACTCCGTCGAGCTGACCATCCGCGGCCACTCCTATGACGCCCTGGTCGGCGTCGCCGGCTGCGACAAGAGCCTGCCCGGCATGATGATGGCCATGCTGCGGCTGAACGTGCCGGCGGTCTTTCTCTATGGCGGCTCCATCCTGCCCGGACGCTGGCAGGGCAAGGACGTCACAGTGGTCGACGTGTTCGAAGGCGTCGGCATGCATTCGGCCGGCCGCATGAGCCTGGAAGACCTGTGCGACCTGGAACAGCACGCCTGTCCGGGCGACGGCGCCTGCGGCGGACAGTTCACCGCCAACACCATGGCTTGCGTCTCCGAGGCCATCGGCCTGGCCCTGCCGCTGTCGGCGGCGCTGCCGGCGCCCTACGAGAGCCGCGACCAGTACGCCCGGGCGTCGGGCGAGGCGGTGGTGCGGCTGATCGAGCGCAACATCCGCCCACGCGACATCTGCACCCGCAAGGCGTTCGAGAACGCCGCCGTCGTCGTGGCGGCGACCGGCGGCTCGACCAACGGCGGCCTGCACCTGCCGGCCATGGCCCATGAGTGCGGCGTCGCGTTCACGCTGCGCGACATGGCCGAGGTTTTCGCCCGCACCCCCTATCTGGCCGACCTGAAACCCGGCGGCCGCTTCGTGGCCAAGGACATGGGCGAGGCCGGCGGCATGCCGGTGCTGCTGAAGACCCTGCTGGAAGGCGGCTTCATTCACGGCGACTGCATGACCGTGACCGGCAAGACCATGGCCGAGAACCTGGCCGACGTGAAATGGCGCGACGACCAGGTGGTCATCCGGCCGGTGTCCAACCCGCTATCGCCGACCGGCGGTGTCGTCGGCCTGTGGGGCTCGCTCGCCCCGGACGGGGCCATCGTCAAGGTGGCCGGCATGGCCTCGCACCGCGCCCATCGCGGCCCGGCGCGGGTGTTCGACGGCGAGGAGGCCTGTTTCGCCGCCGTCGAGGCCGGCGACTACAAGGACGGCGAGGTCCTGGTCATCCGCTACGAGGGGCCGAAGGGCGGGCCGGGCATGCGCGAGATGCTGTCGACCACCGCGGCGATCTCCGGTCAGGGCCGGGGCGACAAGGTGGCGCTGATCACCGACGGCCGTTTCTCCGGCGCCACGCGCGGCCTCTGCGTCGGCCATGTCGGTCCGGAGGCCCAGGACGGCGGCCCGATCGGCCTGATCGAGAACGGCGACATCATCGCCATCGATACCGATGCCGGGACCATCGAGCTGGAGGTCGACCCGATCATCCTGGCGGAGCGCCGCAAGTCCTGGGAGCCGCGGCAGACCGACTTCGGCTCCGGCGCCTTGTGGAAGTTCGCCCAAGGCGTCGGCCCGGCCCACCTGGGCGCCGTGACCCATCCGGGCTTCAAGGGCGAGCGCAAGGTCTATGCCGACATCTGAGGCGCCGCTGGTTCATCGCCAGGCCGTCAGGGCCCTGATCCTGACGCCCGACCACCACCTCCTGCTCTGCCGCATCCACGCCCCAGCCGGCGGTCCGGGGTTCTGGATCGCGCCCGGCGGCGGACTGGAGCCTGGCGAGACGCAAGGCGAGGGCCTGCGCCGCGAACTCTCGGAGGAGCTCGGCCTGACCGACTTCGAGGCCGGGCCGGTGGTCTGGCGGCGCCACCACACCTTCGACTGGGGCGACCGGCGCATATCCCAGAAGGAGGAGTTCCGCGTCGTCCATGTCGAGCGGTTCGAACCCGTGATGACCGATCCGGTCGAGGCCGAGGTGCTGGAGTGCTTCCGCTGGTGGCCGATCGATGAACTCGCCGCTTCCACTGAGCGGTTCACACCGCTGTCCCTCGCCGACATCCTGCGGCGCTACCTCCGCGACGGCGCTCCCGCCACGCCGCCGGACGAGGAAGTGCTGGTCGATTGACCCCCGCCGCGAACGGATCGAAAAACGCTTAAGGGGGTAATTAGGGACACGTACGACCCCCCAAGCCATCGCATCAACACGCCAGCCTTCGTGGGTCGTACGTGTCCCTAATTACCCCAATTACAGCTGCGGGGGGCTGCATGGCCACGGCGGACGACACGATCACCGACCTGCTCGAAGGGGCCGGGTTCGACCAGCTGTACGGCGCGCAGATCGAGCCCGAGCTGACGCGGCTGGAGACCAACCGGCGCAAGGCGTTCCGCTATTTCCTGATCATCTGGGCGGTCGGCCTGGTGCCCCTGGTGCTCGAATTTGCCGCGCATCTGGACTTCCGGTTTCTCATCGCCACCCTGGCGGTCGTCGGCATCGCCGCCTACACGCCGCTGGCCCGGGTCGGCGACGCCAGCAAGCAGGCGGTGATCGCCACCCTGTGCGCGCCGTTGGGCGTGACCTATGTCGAGCGCAAGTTCGAGCCGCCGACCTTCGACGTCTTCCTGCACCTGAACCTGGTGCCGAAACCGACCGGCAAGACCTTCGAGGACCATTTCGCCGGGACCCGCGGCGACTTCACCTTCGAGCTCTGCGAGGCAACGATCACCCAGGGCTCGGGCAAGAGCGAGCACACGGTCTTCCACGGCCAGATCTTCCGGATCGGGACGCCGCGCAAGCTGCTCGGAACCACGGTGGTGCTGCGCGACAGCGGCTGGCTCGACCGCTTCGAGTGCCCGTCCGGGCTGAAGAAGGTGGGCCTGGAGGATCCAGTGTTCGAAAAGGTGTTCGAGGTGTTCGGCTCCGACCAGGTCGAGGCGCGCGAGATCTTGACGCCTACCTTCATGCAGCAACTGGTCGACCTGGAGACGGCCTATGCCGGCCAACACATCCGTTGCGGCTTCGTCGGTGGCGACCTCTTGATCGCGGTCGAGGGCAAGGACCGCTTCGAGATCGGCTCGATGTTTTCCACCCTGGTCAACCGCGCCCGGGTGGAAAACATCGCCAAGGACCTGGAGGCCGTGTTCCGAATGATCGACGGCTTCAAAGGCAGGTGATCGGATGACCGGGCCGACCCCCGACCCGGCGGCTCAACTCGGCGAAGTGATCTTCGAATTCCGCCGGATCGGCGCTTCGGTGAAGGTTTCGGCCATCCATGTCGCCACGGACACCGAGGTCAGCCTGGTCGGCGCCGCCGCCGCCGGCGAATACGCGCTGCGCCTGGCCGCCACCCGCAAGCTGATCTACGTGCTGGGGAAGCGGTAGGAAATTGGGGACACGTACGACCCCCAAAATCCCGGCGTGTCGACCTGATGAGTCGGAAGGGTCGTACATGTCCCCAATTTCTAATCCCCCAAATTTCCCTCCCCAATTACCGGCGCGACACATGCGCGACATAAGCGGGCATCATGGCGCTGCTAGCTTGCGCGGTGAGGTTCAACCCTCGTTTCCCTCTCCTTGGGGAACGTGACGTCGGCTAGGACATCCCCCGTCTTGCGAACGGCCGGCGTCACACCCTCGGAGACTCAGCGTCAGTCCGGCCCGGCGTCGAGATCGAGTTCGGTCACCACCGGCACGTGGTCGGACGGCTTTTCCCAGCTGCGCACGTCGCGGTGGATGGTGACGCTGGCCAGGCGGTCGGCGGCTTGCGGCGACAGCAGGGCATGGTCGATGCGGATGCCGTGATTCCGCTGCCAGGCGCCGGCCTGATAGTCCCAGAAGGTGTAGCCGCCTGGGGCGCCGTCCACCTCCATATAGGCCTCGGTCAGGCCGAGATATTTCAGCGCCCGCCAAGCCGCGCGGGTCTCGGGCTGGAAGAGGGCGTCGCCCGTCCAGGCAGCGGGATTGTCGGCGTCCTCGGGCTCCGGAATCACGTTGAAGTCGCCGGTCAGCACCAGCCGCTCCTCCAGCGCCAGCAACGCGCGGGCGTGGGCGTTCAATCGCGCCATCCAGGCCAGCTTGTAGGTGAACTTGTCTGTGCCGATCGGATTGCCGTTGGGCAGGTAGATGGAGGCGACCCGCACCGGGTTCGGCCCGGAGACCACCGCCTCGATATAGCGGGCGTGGTCGTCGCCGTCGTCGCCGGGCAAGCCTTTGCGGACATCCTCCAGCGGCGTCTTCGACAGCATGGCGACGCCGTTATAGGTCTTCTGGCCGTGGACGGCGACGTTGTAGCCCAGCCGCTCGAACGCCTCGGCGGGGAACTTCTCGTCGATGCACTTGATCTCCTGCAGGCAGGCGACGTCGGGCTGGGCCTCGCCGAACCATTTGAGCACGGTCTCCAGGCGGGCGTTGACCGAATTGACGTTCCAGGTGGCGATGCGCATGGCCGCAGCCTAGTCGCAGCCGCCGGCCGGATGAAGCCGCAATTGACGCCATGATCGCGCATGGCGCACGCCCGCGCGCCTTGACGACGGCCGCCGAGCCGCGTCAGAACCCCGCCTCCGCCGCTAAGGGGCGGGTGGGGGTTGCGCCATGGCGTCCCGGCAGGCCGTTCTCGGCATGGATCAGGGCAGTTTCTTCTATGGCGCGGCGAAGGTGTTCGCCGGCGTCAGCTTCCTGCTGGACGACGCCAAAACCGCCCTGGTCGGGGAGAACGGGGCCGGCAAGTCGACCCTGCTCAAATGCCTGTCCGGCGAGCTGGAGCTGAACCGCGGCAAGCTGATCAAGTCGCGCAACCTGCGTGTCGGGTCGCTGCCGCAGGACACCCCGCCCGAACTGACGAGCTTGAGCGTACGCGAGGTGCTGCAGCGCTCGCTGGAAAAGATCGGCGCCGGCGACGAGGAATGGCGCATCGATGTGCTGCTGGACGAGATCGGCGTCGCTCCAGAGACCGCCGAACAGCGGTTCGGGGCGCTGTCCGGCGGCTGGCAGCGGCTGATCCTGATCGCTGGGGCGGCGCGGCTGGAGGACCCGGACATCCTGGTCCTGGACGAGCCGACCAACCATCTGGACCTAGCCAATATCGCCACCCTGGAGCGCTGGCTGACGGTCGAGTTCAAGATCCCGATGCTGATCGTCAGCCACGACCGCGCCTTTTTGAACCGGGTGACCGACCGGACCCTGTTCCTGCGCTCGGACGGCATCCACGCCTTCAAGACCGGCTTCTCCAACGCCCGCGAGGAGCTGCTGCGCCGCGACGCGGCCGCGGCCGTTCACCGCAAGCTGGAGGAGAAGGAGGTCAGGCGGCTGGAGCAGGCGGCGGCCCGCTACAAGGTCTGGGCGGTGAAGAACCCACTCCTGAACAAGCGCAAGAACGCCATTGAGACCCGCGTCGCCCGCATCGAGGCCAACAAGACCCAGGTCTATCAGGCGCGCGAGCGCAGGCTGGAACTGTCCGACGGCGAGATCGAGGCCAAGGTGGCCTTGCGTCTCGCCGATCTGACCGTGACCACGCCGGACGGCGCGCGCACCCTGATCGGCATCGACAAGTTCTCGATCGCGGCCGGCGACAAGGTGGCGTTGCTTGGCGTCAACGGGGCCGGCAAGTCGACCCTGCTGACGGCGCTGGCGGCGGCCTACGACCCGAAACAGCAGCACTATGATGGCCAGGCGGCGGTGCGCTTCAATCCGGCGACCCGGCTGGTCTATTTCGACCAGGCGATGAGCGACCTGCCGCTGGATGAGTCCATCGTCGGCTACCTGACCTCGGTCGACGGCGCGACGCAGAAAGACGCCGCGCGTCTGCTTGCCCAGGCCGGCTTCGCCTTCCGGCGCATCGACGAGGCGATCGGGGTGTTGAGCCACGGCGAACGCGCGCGGCTGGCCTTCCTGCGCATGAAGCTGATGTCGCCGAACTTCTACCTGCTGGACGAACCGACCAACCACCTGGACATCGAAGGCCAGGAGGCGCTGGAGGCTGAGCTGGAGACCACCGACGTCTCCTGCCTGTTCGTCAGCCACGACCGCTACTTCACCCGCACCGCCGCGACCCGGTTCGTGGAGATCAGGAAGGGGAGGTTGGTCGAGGTGGAGGACCCGGATGCCTTCTTCGAGATGCAAGGGTAGCGTCCTTCTCCCCTTGCGGGAGAAGGTGGCCCCGAAGGGGTCGGATGAGGGGTTGATAGGCCTGTCCGGCAAGTCCTGCCGCCACTCGGAAATATCAGCGTGACCCCTCATCCGCCTGCTTCGCAGGCGCCTTCTCCCGCAAGGGGAGAGGGGGACGACTTTCTAGATCGAGAAGCTGACGCCGCAGCCGCAGCTGGAGCGGGCGTTGGGGTTGTGGATGCGGAACTCGGCCCCGGCCAGTTCGTCGACGAAATCGATCTCGGAGCCGTTGAGCAGGGCCAGCGACACCACGTCGACAACCGCGGCGGCGCCGTCGCGCTCGATCTTCAAGTCGTCGGGCTCGGCGTGGTCGATCAGGTCGAACTTGTAGGAGAAGCCGGAACAGCCGCCGGCCTCGACCGCGACGCGCAGCATCAGCGGTCGGCCTTCGCTCTTGGCCAAGCTGTGCAGCCGGCGGGCGGCGGTCTCGGAAAGGGTGACGGGCGTGCGCATGGTCTATGACTCGTTCGCCCTAATATGAGGCCGCCGGGGCTTGCGCGAAAGGGGGCCTGCGTTCAAGGAGCCTTTCATGGCGCACGCCGAGGTTTCATCGACGCCTGTCCGGGCGCCTTATGCCGCCGATCCGGCGGCGTCGCTTGGGCGGCTCTATCCGGAGCCGCCCAGCCGCACCCGCACCCCTTTCGCACGCGACCGCGACCGGGTGATCCACACCCAGGCCTTCCGCCGGCTGAAGGAGAAGACCCAGGTCTTCGTGGCCCACGAGGGCGACC
>JBEPUW010000049.1:0-29880 GCA_041691315.1 Caulobacteraceae bacterium
TTCTGTGCGGGGGGCGCGGGGTAACCCGCGTCCCTACCGCGATCGTACGACCCTCCCAACTCATCAGATCGACATGCTGGCATTTTGGGGGTCGTACGTGTCCCCAATTTCGAGGCCAATCGGGCCTTGGGTTGTCGCGCCCGGCGTCACACTGGTCTATTCAGGCCCTATTCAGCGGCCCGGGTCCAAGGAAGGGCTTATGAAACCGATGCCCGCCCTTGTCGTCGGCCTGGTGCTGACGGCGCTTGCTGCGCCGGCGGGCGCCCAGGGCTGGAACGGCCACGGCGGTCATGGCGGCCCCTCGGGGTCCCGTGGCGACTATCCGCAGTCCCACGAACAGCGCGGTCCGTCGCAGCAACCCTATCGCGGTCCGCCACAGGGACAGCCCTACCGTGGCCCGCCGCAACCACAGCCCTTCCGCGGTCCGCCGTCAAGTCCGCCCCCGGGCTGGGAGGGCGACTCCCTCGGCGCCGGCTGGAGCCCGCAACAGGACGAGGTGCGCCAGGGCGTCCGGCAAAGACGCTTCGTGCCTCTGGGCCAGGCCATCCAATCGATCCGCCAACGCAGCCGTGGCCATGAGCTCGACGCCGGCCTCGAACAGTTTGGCGGCCGGCCCGCCTATCGCGTGCGCTGGGCGGCCCCGGACGGTCGGCGGATCGATTACATGGTCGATGCGGAAAGCGGCGCCATATTAAACGCCGACGGAGGGCGATAGACGAGATGCGAATCCTTTTGGCCGAGGACGACCCGGATCTGTCGCGGCAGCTGAAGCAGGCCCTGGCCGACGCCGACTATGCGGTCGACCACGCGCCTGACGGCGAAGAGGCTCACTTCCTCGGCGACACCGAACCCTACGACGCCGTGATCCTCGACCTTGGCCTGCCCAAGGTCGATGGCGTCTCGGTGCTGGAGCGCTGGCGGCGGGACGGCAAGCAGATCCCGGTGCTGATCCTGACCGCCCGCGGCTCCTGGAGCGAGAAGGTGGCCGGCTTCGACGCCGGCGCCGACGACTATCTGACCAAGCCCTTCCATACCGAGGAGCTGCTCGCCCGCCTGCGCGCTCTGCTGCGCCGCTCGGCCGGGCACGCGGCCGCGACCCTGTCCTGCGGCGGCCTGCGGCTGGATCCACGCGCGGCGCGCGCCTCGGTGAACGGCGAGCCGCTCAGGCTGACCTCGCTGGAATACCGCCTGATGCACTATCTGATGATGCACCAGGGCCGGGTGATCAGCCGCACCGAATTGGTCGAACACCTCTACGACCAGGACTTCGACCGCGACTCCAACACCATCGAGGTCTTCGTCGGCCGGGTGCGCAAGAAGATCGGGCCTGAGCGGATCGAGACCGTGCGCGGGCTGGGCTATCGCCTGATTCCGCTGGAGGGCGAGGCGGAGAGCGCGTGAAGCTTCGCGACCTTTGGGGGCGCCCATCGCTGGCGCGACGGCTGGTGCTGCTGGCGGCGGTCGTCGCCGTGCCGGTGCTCGCGGTCAGCGGAGTGGTGCAGACGGCGCTGTTCCACCAGGCCTCGGTCAGCCGCTTCGACGATGATCTGCACGAGGACGCCGAGAGCCTGTTCGCCGGCTCCAGCATCGACGACCAGGGCCAGGTCGATGCGCCGCCGCTGACCGATCCGGCGGCGACCCGAGCCTATTCCGGGACCTATTGGGAAATCGCCGAGCCGGCGACGGGAAGGCTGCACGCGCTGGTCCGTTCGCGCTCGCTGTGGGATTCCGAACTACAGCCCCCCCCGGGCGGCGGCGCGGCCTTGCAGGCGATGCCCGGCAAGATGGTCTACTACACCACCACCGGCCCGGCCCATGAACCGTTGCGCGCGGCGGCCATGCTGGCGACCCTGCCCGGACGCGCGGCGCCGGTGATCTTCATGGCGGCCGAGGACCTGACGCCGGTGGAGGCCTCGGCCAAGCGGTTCGCGCTGGAGACCGCGATCAGCCTTATCGTGCTCGGGGTTGGGCTGATCATCGTGGTGTTGATCCAGGTTCGCGTCGGCCTGCGGCCGCTGTTTGCGCTGCAGCGCGAGGTGGCGGCGGTGCGCATGGGCAAGGCCGACCGCCTCGACGGCGACTATCCGGCCGAGGTCGAGCCGCTGGCCGCGGAGCTGAACGCCCTTGTCGTCCACGACCAGGAGGTGGTCGAGCGCCAGCGCACCCATGTCGGCAACCTGGCCCACGCGCTGAAGACGCCGCTTTCGGTGATGCTGGCCGAGGCCGAACGGCATCCTGGGCCGCTGGCCGAGGTGGTCGCGCGCCAGGCCGACGCCATGCGCGACCAGGTCGACCACCACCTGCGCCGCGCCCGCGCCGCAGCGCGCTCTCAGACCCCGCGTGAGCGGACACTCGTGGCCCCTGTGCTGGAAGAACTGGCCCACACGCTGGAACGCATCTTCCGCGATCGGTTGGTGACCATCGACTGGCGCTGCCCGGACGATCTCTGCTTCCAGGGCGAACGGCAGGATCTGCTCGAGATCCTCGGCAATGTGCTGGAAAACGCCTGTAAATACAGCGTGCGACGCGTCAGAGCCGAGGCCAAGGCGATCGATTCAGACCGGTTGAGCATCGTGGTCGAGGATGACGGGCTCGGCCTGCCCGCCGAACGCCGCGCCGAGGTGTTCAAACGCGGCGAGCGTCTGGACGAGAGCGAGCCCGGTTCCGGTCTCGGCCTCTCCATCGTCGATGAGCTCGCCCGCGCCTATGGCGGCGGGGCGACTCTGAGCGATTCCGGCCTGGGCGGCTTGCGCGTCACGCTGGACCTTCCGCGGGCCGAGGGCTAACGCCCTTTTGGGCTTCCTTAACGCCCGCTCACCATGATGCGCGCGAACGCCAATCCAGGCGCGCGAGCGACATGGCATGCCCGGCCTGACCGACCGTCAAATTCTCGGCCTGAAGACCGCGTTCGGCGTCGTCACCGACCAGGTGGTGCGCAATCTGCAGCTGGCCCTGGCCGAGGAAGCGACGCTCGGCGGTCCCATCGCCGCGGTGTACGAGCTGATCTGCAACGAAGCGGCCGACCGCCGGCTGCGGCGGCTGGTGCTGGCTCCGGTCGGCCTGCTCTGCCGGCCGTCCGAATGGAAGGCGGTTTCCTTCCCGGAGGCCGTTCCGCTGCTGCTGTGGCGCGCGCTGAAAGAGACCGCGCCGGCGCTGATCGAAGAGGCCGCGGCGGCCAGCTGCCGGCCGCTGGAGCCCGATGCCCCGACCGACCCGGTCTATGACCAGCTCTGCCTGTCGGCGGCGCAAGGCCTGCGTTGCGAAGCCAAGGCTTTCGACAAGGCCGGCGACCTGCTCAACACCAGCGCCAGGGACGGCGCGGCGACGTTCGCCAGCTATCTGGACCTTGCCCCGATCGCCCGTGCGGCGATC
Source organism: Caulobacteraceae bacterium (assembly GCA_041691315.1). GTDB lineage: Bacteria > Pseudomonadota > Alphaproteobacteria > Caulobacterales > Caulobacteraceae > Poindextera. Next base: position 3,373 of record JBEPUW010000049.1, read on the forward strand.
GCGCGGCTGCCCGATTGGGTCGGCCGGATGAGCGAAGACCGGGCGGCGACGGCCAGGCTTGCCTACAAGGACGCCGTCGAACTGGCCGACGACGCCGGACCGCAATTCTTCGAGATGCTGTTCGCCCACCTGCCGGAGCCCTGGCAGATCCTGCGCATCATGTCGGCGATCATGGACCATCCCGGTGATCGCTATGTCGCGGTCTCCGAGCTGGCGCGCTTCGGCGACTATATCATCGACGACATCGACCGGCGGTTGGCCACCTTCAGGGACTTCGACCCCAACAAGGGCATCGACGCCGGCATGGCGGCGGGCGCGGCCCTGCAGGTCGCCGCGGTCGAGATCGCCGAGTTCGAGACCTCCATCGAGCTCAGCCGCGAGGGTCCCTGGGGGGTGCGCATCGGCATGCAGAAGAAGCTTCTGGCCCAGTTGGCGGAAGCGCGGCTCGACCAGATCGGCAAGGCGCTGGATGCCGCCCTGCCGTTGCGCATGGTGCGGCTGGGCAAGGGCCTGCGCGGCCTGCCCAAACTGGCGGCTGATCCGGATCCGGCCACGCTTTGCCGCGCCGAAGGGTTGATGGCCTTTTTCGACCATTCGCGCGGCTCGGCCGCCCAGTCCGGCTATGGCGCGGCGCGCGCGAAGGTCGCGGAAATGATCGAGGAGCGCCTCGACACCTATGTCGAGGATCTGCTGGAAATGCTGCGCGCCGAGGACGCCAGCCAGGCCGTGCGCATCCACGCCTTCCTGGAAGTCACCGCCGGCTTCATGGCCCAGGCCCACGGCGAAAAAGCCGCCCAGATCGTCCGGCGCAGGGCCGCGGCGGCGTAACGATATCGGTCATGGCCGGGTTGTCGGCGCGTCCACCCTCCGTCACGGCCCGACTTGTTCGGGCTACCCATGAACGCCGGCGGATGTGGGATTGCACCGCCGCTCGGGATCACCTCGAACGTTCGCGATCATGGGTCGCCCGGACAAGCCGGGCGATGACGGATAGAAAAAGAGGGCGGCGCATCGCTGCGCCGCCCCGCGGATTAGAACCCGCTGTCGTTGGGTCTTAGGCCGCCTTGTCAGCTTCCAGGGCCGGGGTTTCGGCGCCGGCTTTGATTTCGATGCGGCGGGGCTTCAGTTGCTCGGGCAGCTCGCGCTTCAGCGAAATGGCCAGCAGGCCGTCGGTCAGTTGGGCGTCGGTCACCACCACATAGTCGGCGAGCTGGAAGCGGCGCTCGAAATTGCGCTCGGCCAGGCCGCGATGCAGGAAGCGGCGGGTCTCGTCGTTGGCGACCTTGCGGCCCTGGACGGTGAGGGTGTTTTCCTTGGCCTCGATCGTCAGTTCCTCGGGCTTGAACCCGGCGACGGCGATCTCGATCCGGTAGGTGTTCTCATCGGTCCGCTCGATGTTGTAGGGCGGATAGCCCGAGGCGCTGTCGGTCGCCGCGGCGGCGTCGAGAAGCGCGGCCAGCCGGTCAAAACCGACGGCGGAACGATAAAGGGGGGTAAAATCGATCGTACGCATGAAGCATCCTCCTGCTTGAGCAAGGTCGCGGTTTGAGTACGGAACCCGGGCGCGAGCCTTCAAACTGGCCTCACGCGGGTCCGCAAAGGCCCGGACATCCAGCGCCTTCACCAGATCAGGTAGGGGCCGGAATTCGTCGTTCAAGGGCTTGCACGCGCGGTCTCGCGCACTTGAAATGCGACCCTGACACGCTCAAGGCTTGACCCATGATCAATCGCAGACTGGCGCTCCTCTCCGTCATGGCCTCGGCCGCCGCTTTCGCCGCCCGGGCCCAGGACAATCCGATGCTGCATTCGCCGCACGCCGGCCCGCCGCCGCAGAGCGATAACGATCCTGTCCTGGTCGGGCTGATCGCCGGCCCACAGCGCTCGGCGGCCGACAAGGCGCGTGATCCGTCGCGCCATCCGCTGGAAACCCTGAGCTTCTGGGGCCTGCAGCCGGGGCTGGTGGTCGCCGACATCGATCCCGGCGGCGGCTATTGGACCGAGATCGTGGCGCCGTACGTCGCCCAGGGCGGCGGCCGCTACATCGCCGGCATGACCGATCCCAGCGATCCGGCGGCGTCGGAAGGCGCCAAGCGCGGCCGCGCCGCCTTCGAGGCCAAGTTCGCCGACAAGGCGGTCTATGGGCCGATCGCCTATGCCCCGTTCAGCGCCGCCGGCGGTTTCGTGGCGGCGCCGAACTCGATCGATCTGATCATCTATTCCCGCTACGTGCACGACCTGATGGGCATTCCCGGCGCGCTGCAAAAGACGTTGGCCGGCTTCTATTCGTCGCTCAGGCCCGGCGGCATCCTGGCGGTGGAAGAACACCGCGCCGACCCCCGCGCCATGGTCCCGAACGCCACCGACGGCTACGTCGCGACCGACTTTGTGATCGGCGAGGCGCGCAAGGCCGGCTTCGCGTTCGAGAAGGCGTCGGAGATCAACGCCAACCCGAAGGACACCAAGGACCATCCGTTCGGCGTCTGGACCCTGCCGCCGACCCGGCGCAGCGCCCCGGGCGGCCAGCCGCCGAACCCCGCCTTCGACCACACGAAGTACGACGCGATCGGCGAAAGTGACCGCATGACGCTGCGGTTCAGAAAACCCGCCTAGGCGCTATGGTCGACGCCGCAGCGATACGATCCCACCCAGACGTCGCCGAGCCGCCGGGCGGCAGCGCCGAGTGGATCGAGGCCGCCGGTGGCCATCGCCAACGCGCCGCCTTCTATCCGGCCGCCGATCCGATCGGCACGGTGGTTATCTCCACCGGTCGCACCGAGTTCATCGAGAAGTATTTCGAGCTCATCGGCGAGCTTCTCGGGCGCCGCTACAGCGTGCTGATCCACGACTGGCGCGGCCAGGGTCTGTCGACGCGCCTCTTACCCGACGCCCTTAAGGGCCACGCCAACCGGTTCTACGATCTGGTCGACGACTATGGCCGGCTGCTGGATCACTTTGCCGACCGTCTGCCCAAGCCATGGATATCGCTCAGCCATTCCATGGGCGGCTGCCTGACCATGATGGCCTTCGCGCGCGGTGAGCGGCGTTTCTCCGCCGCCATCCAGACGGCGCCCATGCTCAGCCTCAAGCCGCAGCGGCAGCTGCCCCTGCGCGTCGCGGTCTGGCTGATGGACCATCTGGGCTGGGCCAACGCCTACGCCCTGGGCGGCAAGGCCGATCCCTACGTCGCCACCTTCGACGGCGACCGGCTGACCCACGACCGGGCGCGCTGGGAGCGCACCATGTCGATCATCCTGGAGCATCGCGACCTGGCCTTGGGGGCGGTCACCTGGGGCTGGATCGAGAGCGCCTTCGAAGGCATGGCCTGGCTGCAGCGCACGCCCAGGTTGGCCGAGGTCGCCATGCCGGTGACCATCCTCGGCGCCGGGCTGGACCTGCTCGTCGACTCGTATGGCCAGAAGCTGGTCGCCGCGCATCTGCCGCACTGCCGCTATCTGGAGATTCCCGAGGCCTTCCACGAGATCCTGGTCGAGACCGACGACATCCGCGCCATCTTCTGGCGCGAGTTCGAAGCCCTTGTGGCGTCTATACCGCCGAGCGCCTAAGCGCGACCAGCGCCTCTTCCAGGCAGGCCGGGTCGCCGGCGATGACCACCTGGCCGGCCTGTGGCGGCACAGGGTCGCCGCGCCAGTTGGTGACCAGGCCCCCGGCGCCGGCGAGCACCGGAATGGCGGCCTCGATGTCCCAGGGCTTGAGGCTGGACTCGATGACTAGGTCGAGCGTGCCCAGGGCCACCATGGCGTAGGCATAGGCGTCGCAGCCCAGCCGCGCGAGCTTGGCGGCTGACCGCACCTGCCGCCAGGCGCCGCGCTCGGCCCCGTCGAAGATGGCCGGATCGGTGGTGGCGATGATCGCGTCGGTCAGCCGCGGGCAGGGACGGACCCTCAGCGGCCGGCTCTGACCCCGAGACAGCAGCCGCGAGCCGGCCGACGTGCCCAGAAAAATCTCGTCCAGAAACGGCTGGCCGATCGAGCCCAGCACCGGCTGGCCCTGGAATCTCAGGCCGATCAGGGTGGTCCAGACCGGCAGGCCGGCGATGAAGGCGCGGGTGCCGTCGATGGGGTCCAGCACCCAGACGAACTCGGCGTCGGCCCGTTCCTCGCCATATTCCTCGCCGATGAAGCCGTGCTCGGGGAAGCGTTCGGAGACCAGGCGACGGATGACCGCCTCGGCGCCCTTATCGGCCTCGGTGACCGGATCGAAGACCCCGTCCGGACCCTTGTCGACCAGGCCGTTCTCGACCCGGAACAGCGGCAGTATGGCTTGGCCCGAGACCGCGTTCAGCTCGATCAGCAGAGCCTCGAGCGTCTCAAGGCGTTCGGGCGAGAGGGTATCGGCCATGGGCCGGAGGCTTAGACGCTCGCGAGGCCGCCGGGAAGCGCTCAGCTGACCTCGGCTGTCCCATGCAGGGACTTGGCCAGATCGAGCAGCCGCCGGCGCGGGCGTTCGCCCAACTGGTAATAGGCGCGGACCAGGTCGAGCGTCTCCTTGCGCGCCAGGACTTCGCCGCCCTCGGCCGGTTCGCCGCCCGCGTCGCAGCGCGGGCCCTCGGCCAAGCCGTCGTAGAAATAGCCGACCGGCACCTCCAGCGCCGCGGAGATCCGCCAGAGCCGGGCGGCGGAAATGCGGTTGGCGCCGCACTCGTACTTCTGGATCTGCTGGAAGCGGACGCCGACGACCGAGGCCAGCTGTTGCTGGGTCAGGCCCAGCAGACGCCGCCGGCGACGCAGACGACGGCCGAGATGAAGATCGATATCGTTGCCCACGGGCTGGCCTTTCAATACCTTCCCGTCCCAAACCAGGACGGCTGAGTGAATCGATGGCAATCCACATGCCGTGGCGGTTGAACCCCACTGAGTTGAATCAAACGCGGTCGCGCGGGCGTCGTTCGCCTGGGGCGCGATAGCGCATGGCGGACAAGCGTGGAGCCTGGGTCCAGGATCTGATCTGGCGGCTCGAAGCGTTCGGATTCGATGTGGCCACGGCTTTCGTGCGCCTCTTGCCGGTGGATTTCGCCTCGGATTGCGGCGCCGTCCTGATGCGCTGGATCGGTCCGATGACCGGCACGCAGAAAACCGTCGACCAGAATCTGCGCATCGCCTTCCCGGACATGGCGCAAGCGGAGCGCAAGCGCATCTCGGTCGCCCAGTGGGGGAATTTCGGCCGCTATTGTTTTGAAATGCCGCTCATGGATCGTCTCACCCCAGCCAGGGGGCGGGTCGAGGTGGTCGGGGCCGAGCGCCTGGCCGACATCGCAGGCGGCGCGGAGGCGGCGGTCTATGTCTCGGGGCACCTGGCCAATTTCGAGGTGATGGCCGCGGTGCTCATGGACGCCGGCATCAAGTGCCAGGTCACCTACCGTCCCACCAACAACCCCTATTTCGACCAGCGCATCATCGAGAGCCGGCGCAAGTACGGCATCAGCATGTTCGCGCCCAAAGGCGAGGTGGCGGCGCTGCGCGGCCTGTTCGGCGCGCTCAGGCGGGGCGAGGCGGTGGCGCTGCTGACCGATCAGAAGTTCAACGAGGGGATGACCGATCCCTTCTTCGGCCAGCCGGCGCGGACATCCACCGGCGCCGTGCGGCTGGTCCTGCGCACCGGCGCCCGGCTGCAGCTAGGCTATATCGAACGGCTGAAAAGCGCGAGATTCCGCGCCGTGGTCTGCGAGCCCATCTATCTGCAGAACACCGACGACCCCGACGCCGACCTGGCGCATGGCGTGCGGCTGATCAACGCCTTCATCGAAGAGCGCATCCGCGCCAAGCCCGAGGACTGGTGGTTCTGGGTGCACAGGCGTTGGACCGACGAGGTCTATGCGGCGCTGGGCGACTAGCTCCGCGCGCCGAGATCACGATAGGCTGCCCGCGCGGCTCGATGTGCGTCGGGAGCGATCGGGGGAGCGTGGATGGCCGAGGACGGAACCGAGCGGCGGGGCTCGCGCGAAGCGCCGCCGGGGTCCGACAAGTTCAGGCTCTCGATCCGGCTGGCGACGGAATACTTCCTGCGTTCCATGCAGCTGCTGGTCGACTTCGTTGATGGCGATCTGGTCACGGCCCTGGTCTTCCTGGCCATCGTCTCGGCCAATGTCTCGCACCTGAACGCCGATGGGCCCGACGGGGCGCCGCATGCCGACACCAACGACGTGCCGCCGGACGCGGTGCGCAAACCGATCAGCGTGCTGGCCCTGGCCGGGTCGCTGAACCTGCCCTACGAGACCACGCGCCGGCATGTGGCCAAGCTGCTGCAGAGCGGCCAGTGCGAGCGGGTCGCCGGCGGCCTCATCGTGCCGGCCCGGGTGCTGCTTGGCGCTCGCCACACCGAGGTGATGGCGACCAACCTGACCAATCTTCGCCGTCTGTTCAGGGCGTTGAACAAGGCCGAGGTCGACTTGAGCTGACCGGCCCGCGGCCGGCCTGGTCCAGGAACCGGTGACCCAGCGGCGTCACCTCGACGACCGCCTCTAGCCGTCCGTCCCGCCTTCGCCTGACATAGCCGACGTCAACGGCGTCTTCCCAGACGGTCAGGCGCGGACACGAGGTTCGCCAACCGTCCATGACCTCGGCGTAGGCCCGCGGCTCGGCGGCGAGCCATTGCAGCAAGTCGAGGATCAGCGGGGCGGTGATGTCCGTCGCAACGGGCTGCGATCCCGCCAGCGCGGGTCGGGTCTTGGTCATGGCCGTGCTCCTTTGCGCCGTCGAGACGGGCGCACAGGGCCCTTCCGCGTCGCATGCAGGGCGAAGATCGTCCCGCGACCCACTCTTGGCAAGTCGTCGGCGCCTAGGTTTTGGGGTTCAGTTCCCGCCAGCGCTTCAGCGCTTGTTCCGGCCCGGCATAGGCTTCCTGGGTCACAGGGTTCCAGTAGCGCAGGTCTTCCAGCGCGATCTTCGCCCCGGTCACCGCGCAGAACACGAAGCGACCGGGCTTCAGCACGGCGTATTCCCCATCGCCATAGTGCAAATGGGCAAGGCCGGGCTCGTTGGCGAGATTGCGGTCATAGGCGTTCATCGCGCACAGTCTAGCGCAGACCAAGCCGCAATTGAACCGACTCGTCGCGCCAGGGAGCCCGCCAATGCCCTTCACCGAAAACCAGGGCGTGCGCCTGCACTGGCAGGAGCAGGGCCAGGGGACCCCGATCCTGCTGATCATGGGTCACAGCTACAGCGCGGCCATGTGGCATCCCATGCTTGCGCCCCTTGGCGCCAAGCATCGGGTCATCTCGTTCGACAATCGCGGCACGGGCGAAAGCGACACGACGCCCAAGATGACCGTGCAGCAACTGGCCGGTGACGCCTTGGCGGTGATGGATGCTGCAGGGGTCGACCGCGCCCACGTCTTCGGCGTCTCGATGGGCGGGGTCATCGCCATTGAACTGGCCTTGCAACAGCCGCAGCGGGTGACCTCGCTGCTGCTGGGCTGCACCGGCGTGCTCAATGCGGACAAGCCGCGCATGCCGGCCTTTCTGCGCATCCTCTACCGTTTGCCGCCCTGGGCCCTGAAGCTGCTGACGCAGCGGCGTGGGGCCGACTCAGGTTACGGCAGCGCCGCCCCGGCCGAGGCGATCGCGGCCGATCAGGCGATGTTGGCCAAGGACAAATCGAACGTTCGCGGCGTGATCGCCCAGTCGGCCGCCGTCGGGAGCTACAGCACGACCACCGAAGCCGTCGCGAGGCTGGCCATGCCGGCGCTCGTGCTGCACGGCGACGAGGACCGGCTCGTGCCCTTGGCGTGGGGAGCCGAATTGGCCGAGACGCTTCCCGACAGTCGCCTGGTCAAGTTCGAGGGCGCCGGCCACAACTTCATCGTCGCGGACACCGACAAGGCCAACCAGACGGTTTTGGATTTCCTGCGCGAGGTCGATCAGGCCCAGGTGGCCAGAGCCGTCTGATCTAGAACAGGTCGCCCTGGTCCGCAGGCGTGCTGACGGCGCGTTTGGCCGGCCGCGGCGGCGCCTTGGCTTCGCCGTCGACGATGGCGCCGCGGTCGCCGTCCTTGAACACCAGCTTGACGCCTTCGCCGCCGCGCAGTCCCGCCGCGGTGCGGGCCAGCGTCCCGTCGGCGTGATGAACCCTCGCGAAACCGCGCACCAGCGGGCCGTCCGGATTGAGGCTCAGGCGCAGCTTCTCAACGCCCACCAGCCGATCGTGAGCGCGGGCTAGCCTGCGCTCGACGGCGGGATGCAGGCGAACCGAGACATTGGCCAGTTGTTCGGCCATGGCCTGCTGGCGGCGGGTCAGCAGCGAGGGGCTGAGCCGGGTCGCCACCCGCACCAGTTCGCGCTCGTGGACCGCGGCGTTCTTCGCCAGGGCGGCGCTCAGGCGCCCGGCGGAAAGGTCGAAGCGCTGGCTGGCCAGGGCCAGCACGTCGGCCGGGCGCGGCAGGCCGCGCGCGGCGGCGGCCAGGCGATGGCGGCGCTCGTCGAGGAAACGGGCGGCGATGCGGATCAGCCGGCGTTCATGATCGGCCAGGCCGGCGCGCAACTCAGCCAGCACCGGCGTCGCCATCTCCGCGGCGGCGGTGGGCGTCGGCGCGCGACGGTCGGAAACGAAGTCGATCAGGGTGGTGTCGGTCTCGTGCCCAACGGCCGAGATCAGCGGTATGGCGCTGGCCGCCGCCACCCTCGCCAGGGCCTCGTCGTTGAAGGCCCAGAGATCCTCGACCGAGCCGCCGCCGCGCGCGACGATGATCACGTCGGGTCGGGGCAGGGCGCCGCCGGCCGCCATGGCGTTGAAGCCGGTGATCGCCGCCGCCACCTGGGCCGCCGCCTGGTCGCCTTGCACCACCACCGGCCAGACCACCACGCGACAGGGCCAGCGGTCGCGAATGCGATGCAGTATGTCGCGGATCACCGCCCCGGTCGGACTGGTGATCACGCCCACCACCGCGGGCATGGCCGGCAATGGCCGCTTGCGCTCGGGCGCGAACAGCCCCTCGGCGGCGAGTTTGGCCTTCAGACGTTCGAGTTGAGCCAGCAGGGCGCCGACGCCGGCCGGCTCCAGGGTCTCGATGACGATCTGGTACTTGGACGAGGCGGGATAGGTGGTGATCCGCCCGGTGACGATCACCTCCATCCCCTGTTCCGGACGGCAGCTCAGGCGAGGCGTCTGGGTCTTCCAGACCACCCCGTCGATGCACGCCTTGTCGTCCTTGAGGCTCAGATAGACGTGGCCGGAGGCGTGGCGCGTGACCTTGGAGAGCTCGCCGCGCAGGCGCACGAAGCCGTAGGTGTCCTCCAGCGTCCGCTTCAGCGCGAAGGCCAGTTCGGAAACCGTGTAGGCCGGCGCGTTGTCGGCGACGGCGGGCGTATCGACGAGGCTCATGCCTACAAACATAGGCGCTCGCATCGAGTCGTGGCAGATAGGCCGCGCAAGCGGGGCGAGCAAACCGATGCCAAAGCTTTCCAATGCGGAATGGCAAGCTCAGCAGAATCTATTTACCGCGCGGCGGCATCAGGGTTTCCGCATGGCGGCGCAAGCCGTCGCCGCGGCCTTCGCTGAGATTCCGGCGGTCCGGTCCGTAGCTCTGTTCGGATCGGTCGCCAGGCCGCCGAAGCTTGAAGTCACTCGTGGAGGCTGGGAGCTGCTGCATCATGCCAAGGATGTCGATCTGGCCGTGTGGATCGACCGGGTCGACGATCTGGCGGCCTTGAAGTTCGCCCGTGCTCAGGCCCTGAGGACCCTGCTGGCCGAGCAGAACATCGGAGTCGCCCATCATCAGGTTGATGTGTTCCTGGTCGAGCCCAAAACCAACCGATACCTCGGGCGGCTGTGCAACTTCGGCTCCCGCCCCAAGGGTCATGTCGACTGCACCGTTCCGGGGTGCGGCCGAGCGCCGCTCCTGAAGCAGCATGATGACTTCGAATTCTATGCCGACGCGCTGAGTCAGGATCGAATTATCAGTCTCTGTGAGCGCAGCGAGGGCGACCGGTGAGCGGCGGTCACTATGAGGATTGGCAGCTTCGGCGCATGGCCGGCGATGTGATCTACGCGCGCGGCGCCGCCTATGCGAACGAAGGAAGGGTGACTCTGCTGTCGATCGGGCCGGCCCTTGTCCGAGCGCAGGTTCGTGGCTCCGAGCTCTATTCCGTCGTCCTTGAAGGCGACAGCGACGATATATCGGGCGAATGCGACTGCCCGGCCTTTCAGGATCGCGGTTTCTGCAAGCATCTGGTCGCCGTCGCCCTAGCCGTCAACATCGCCTCGCCCGAGGCTGTAGGAATGGCCAGGCAGAGCCTGGACGCCATCCGCGCGCACCTCGCTGGACTCGGCCAGGACGTCCTCATCGACCGGTTGATGGCGATGGCGGCGCAGGACTCCAAGCTCTGGACCAGGCTAGAGCTCGAGGCGGCGATCACATCGGAGGACGATGACACCATTTATCAGCGTGTGGTCCCCGCCATGGACGCGGCGATGGATGTCGGCGAGTACGTCGATTGGCGTCGGGTCGGCGCGGTGGCCAAGGGCTTGCGCGAAGTCGTCGGACAGATCGAAGGCCTAGTCGAAGCCGGACGGGCCAGCCTCGCCTTACGGCTGCTCGACCGCATGTTCGACGATGCCCCTGAACTCCAAGAGGCGGTCGACGACTCCGAGGGCGATGTCCGGGGCGTGCTCGACGCGGCCCAGGAGCTGCATCTCATGGCCTGCCAGGCCAGCCCACCTGACCCCAAGGCCCTAGCCGCCGAACTGTTCAAGCGCGAGTTCCAGGACGACTATGGCCTCTGGGAGGACGCCCACGGCGTCTATGCCGATGTTCTCGGACCTGACGGCCTTGCCGAATTTCGTCGCCTTGCCGAGGCGACCGCCCGCGCCAGTCCGTCGGATCGTCCGCGCCTTCGCGGCATCCTTAACGGGTTCGCCGTGGCCGACGGCGATGTCGACGCCCGGATCCGCCTTCGGATGGCCGACGCTTCGTCGGCCTGGGACTATCACCAGATCGCCCAGATTTGCCTCGAGGCCGGGCGAGAGACCGAGGCGCTGAAATGGGCGGAGGAGGGGATCTGGAAAACTGAAGACCGACCGGATCGCCATCTGACGCAGTTCACAGCTCGACTGCTGCGCGAGCAGAACCAGGTCGACAAAGCGCAGACGCTGCTCCGGCGCGCGTTTGAGCGTCATCCCTGCATGGAGCTTTACCGTCAGTTGCAGCAAGGCCCGGAGGGAAAGGAGGCGGTGCTCGATCACTGCGTGACGATATTGCAAGCGAGGATCGCCAAACAGGGCGACTCACACTGGTCGGGCCTGCCGGATCTGTTGGTGGGGATCCTGCTTGAGGCTAGCCGAACCGACGAGGCCTGGCTTGTGGCGAACGCGCAGCGCTGTCATGACGCCACGCTGGTCGGGCTTGCGGAGGCGACTTACGCGACCCATTCAACCCAGGCGTTAAGCGCCTATGTCGGCCTGGTAGACCGCTGCGTGAGCAGTACGATCCAAGGTCGGTACGAAGAGGCGATCGGCCATCTCACGCGCCTGGCGCAACTGCGCTCGATGCTCGGCCGAACCGCCGAGCAGACGGCGCATGTTGAGGCGCTGGCCGTGCGCCACAAGATGAAGCGTAACTTCATCAAACTCTTACGCGGGATGCCGACAGCCTCATGAACATCCTGCTCGTCGGCGCCGGCGGCCGCGAACACGCCCTGGCCTGGAAGATCGTCCAGTCGCCCTTGCTCACCCGGCTGGTCTGCGCGCCGGGCAATCCCGGCATGGCCAGGCTGGCAGAGACGCGGGCGGTGGCGGCGACCGACGTGGCCGGACAGGTTGCGCTGGCTAGGGAGATGGCGGCGGATTTGGTGGTGATCGGGCCGGAGAGCGCGGTTGAGGCCGGGCTGGCCGACGCTCTGGCCGAGGCCGGCATCGCCTGTTTCGGGCCGACGGCGGCAGCGGGCCAGCTGGAAACCTCCAAGGCCTTCACCAAGGCGTTTTGCGACCGGCATGGCTTGCCGACCTCCGCCTATGGTGTGTTCGAAGAGGCGGCGGCGGCGAAGGCCGCCCTCGACCGGTTCAGCGCGCCTTATGTGATCAAGGCCGATGGGCTGGCCTCGGGCAAGGGCGTCACCATCGCGGCGACGCGCGCCGAGGCGGAGGCGGCCATCGACGATATGCTGGGCGGCGGTTTCGGCGCGGCCGGGGCGCGAGTGGTGGTCGAGGAATTCCTGGTCGGCGAGATCGCCTCGCTGTTCGCTCTGTGCGATGGGCGGGACAGCCTGATCTTCGGCGGGGCTCAGGACCACAAGCGCGCCTTCGACGGCGAGACCGGCCCCAATACGGGCGGCATGGGGACCTATTCGCCGGCGCCGGTGCTGACCGAGGCGGTGATCGAGCAGACCCGGACCCGGCTGATCGAGCCGGCCTTCGCCGGCATCGCCGCCGAGGGATCGCCTTATCGCGGCGCGATCTTCTGCGAGATCATGGTCACCGCCGACGGGCCGAAGCTGGTCGAGTTCAATGTCCGTTTCGGCGATCCGGAGTGCCAGGTTCTGATGCTGCGGCTGGAAAGCGACGTGGTTCCCTATCTGCTGGCCGCCGCCACCGGCCGTCTGGCCGAGCAACCGGCCCCGGTCTGGAGCAGCCAGGCGGCGATCTGCGTGGTGCTGGCGCCCAAGGGCTATCCGGGACCCTCGCCGGAGGCCGGCTCGGTGATCCGGGGGGCGGAGGACGATCTGGGCGAGGGCGTTGTGGTCTTCCATGCCGGCACGTCGCGGCGCGCGGACGGGGTCCTGATCGCCGGCGGCGGGCGGGTGCTGAACGTCTGCGCCACGGGGCCGACGCTGCAGGTCGCGCGCGACCGCGCCTATGCCGCCATCGCCCGGATCGACTGGCCGGGCGGCTTCCACCGCACCGACATCGGCTGGCGCGCCCTGGGCTGAGCGCGGGCGGGCGGAGGGGTTGGCGCCTCTGGCCCCGCCTCGCTAAGGTGCAGCCATAAATTCGACTATCCGAGGAAACGCCGAAATGGCCGACGACAAGACGGCAATTGCAGCCGAAGAACACGCCCGCGAACTGACCAATTCCGGCACCAAGGCGGTCGCCGAGACCCACAGGTTCGACGAAGGCAAGCTCGCCGCGTGGATGAGCGCCAACGTCGAGGGCTTCAAAGGTCCGCTGGAGGTGCGCCAGTTCAAGGGCGGCCAGTCCAACCCGACCTATCAGCTGACCACGCCGTCGCGGAAGTACGTCATGCGGCGCAAGCCCCCCGGCAAGCTCTTGCCATCGGCGCACGCGGTCGATCGGGAGTATCGCGTCATCACCGCCCTCTATCCAACTGGCTTCCCGGCGCCGAAGACTTATGGTCTTTGCGCGGATGATAGCGTCATCGGCACCATCTTCTACGTCATGGATATGGTCGAGGGCCGTATCCTGTGGGACCAGACCCTGCCCGACTATCAGCCGGCCGAGCGCCACGCCATCCACATGGCGGCGCTGAAGACCCTCGCCGACCTGCACAACACCGACTACGAGAAGATCGGCCTCGGCGATTACGGCCGGCCCGGCAACTACATGCTGCGCCAGATCGACCGCTGGACCAAGCAGTACAAGGCCTCGGAAACCCAGCATATCGATACCATCGAGCGGCTGATCGAATGGCTGCCGAAAACCTGCCCGGAAGACACCCAGCACTCCATCGTCCACGCCGACTATCGGCTGGACAACATGGTCATGCATCCGACCGAGTCGCGGGTGATCGCCGTGCTCGACTGGGAGCTTTCCACGATCGGTAATCCGTTGGCGGACTTTTCCAACCTGCTGATGCAGTGGGTCAACGGCTCCATCGCCTCGATCCCGGACAAGAAGGCGCACGGCATTCCGACCATGGAGGAATATGTCGAGGAATACTGCCGGCTGACCGGCCGATCGGGCCTGCCGGACCTGAACTGGTACTTTTCGTACAACATCTTCCGCTTGGCCGGGATCATCCAGGGCATCGTCGGCCGCGCCCGCGACGGCACCGCCAACAGCCCGCAGGCCGCCGCCATGGCGGCCCGGGTGCCGATGTTGGGCGAAGCTTCGTGGAAATTCGCGGTGAAGGCCGGCGCGGCTTAGGGGACTGCGCTCGCCAGCAGCCGGTCCAGTCCAGCCTCGTCCTCGAACCGCCCGCGAACCGGCCAGGCCGTCACGCGATCGCGCCAGTGTGGCGGCAGGCGCACCCAGTCCTTCTCTGTCGTGACCAGACCAGCGCCCAGCCGTTCGGCGCGGGCCGCGATAGCGCTCAAGGTCGCCTCGGTGAACCGGGCGTGATCGGGCAGCGGGACGAAATCGACGAGGTCGCAGCCGGCGGCGACCAGGGCGCGCTCGATCTTCCACGGCTTGCCGACCCCGGCGAACCCGACCTGCGGGCCGGTCGGCGGCGGGTCTAACGGCTCGAGCCGCGCCACCAGGATGGGCTTGTCGCCGAACAGCACCCACAACGCCGGGTCTGCCTCTTCCAGGTCGGCGGGCAGCATCAGGACGACGGCGTCGGCGCGGGCCAGACCTGTGCCCAGGGGTTCGCGCATCGGGCCGGCGGGAAAGACGTCGCCGTCGCCGAACGGCCATTCGCTATCGCGGGTCTCGCCGTCGACCACCACGAGCGACAGGGTCTTCCTCAGCGACGGGTTCTGGTGGCCGTCGTCCATGACGATGGCTTTGGCGCCGCGCTGCACCGCGGCCACCGCGCCGGCGATACGGTCGGCGGCGATCCAGGTGGGGTGGTCGCGCGCCAGCATCAGCGGCTCGTCGCCGACCTCGCCGGCGGTGTGCTGGGTCGGATCGACCCGCAGCGGACCTTTCAGCCGCCCGCCATAGCCGCGCGACAGGGCGTGGGCCGCGACGCCCCGCGCCGCCAGCCGGTCGAGGATCTCGCGCACCACCGGGGTCTTGCCCGTCCCGCCCAGGGTCACGCCGCCGACGCAGATCACCGGCACGCCAGGGTCGAACGGCCGGGTCCGCGCGATGCGCCGCGCGGTGACGCCAGCCCAGACGGCGGCTACCGGCTGCAGCAACAGCCGCGTCGGCGACGCGCGGCGGCGACCGCGCTCATACCACCATCGGGGCGTGGGCAGCCTCATGGCGCCGGCAATAGCGGCGCAATTGCGCGCCAGCCGTCCTCGAACGCGCCGGCCTGGGCGGCGGCATAGCCGCGGGCGTTTTCGCCCAGTTGGCGCAGCCGGTCCGGCGCGGCGAGCAGCGCGGCGAGTTCGCGCTCTAGGCCCCGCTCGTCATCGACACCCACCGCCGCGCCGGCCGCGATCATCTCGGCATAGGGGTCGGCATGGTTGAACCGCTCCGGCCCGGTGACGACGCCGACGCCCAGCTGCGCCGCCTCCAGCGGGTTATGCCCGCCGACGCCGCCGACAAAGCTCCCGCCCATGATCACGATATCCGCCAACCGGTAGAACAGCCCCATCTCACCGAGCGTGTCGGCCAGATAGATATCCTGGCCGGCGGTGCTCGATTCCCCTCCTCCCTGCGGGGAGGGGTTAGGGGTGGGGGTGTCGCGCCAACCTCTCTGGCCAATCCCCTCCGACACCGACGCGAGATCATCCACACCTGCGCCGGCGCCCCCATCCCCAACCCCTTCCCCGCGAGGGGGAAGGGGCTTTTCACTTCGGCGGACCACTTTGAGCCCGACGGCCGTCAATTCGGCGGCTATCCGCTGACCGCGGTCGGGATGCCTTGGCGCGATGATCAGCAGGGGGTGGTCGGGCAAGCCTCCGACGGCGCCGGCGATCAGGGCCTCCTCGCCGAGGTGGGTGCTGGCGGCCAGGATGATGCGGCGGTCGCCGAACTTGGCTCTCAGGCCTGCGACCTGCGGCTCGTCCGCGTCGAGCGATGCGCCGAGGCGCTTCAGGTTCAGCCGGCCGGTGACATGGCCGCCCAGCGTATCGAGCCGCGTGGCCGAGGCATCGTCCTGGGCCAGAATGGCCTCGAAGCCACTCAGCATCGCCTTGGCCGCTGCCGGGCGACGGGCCCAGCCCAGGGCGCTGCCCTCGGTCATGCGCGCCGAGACCAGGGCCAGCCGCACGCCGCGCCGCCGCGCGCCGAGGATCAGGTTCGGCCAGAGTTCGCTTTCCGCGAACAGGCCAAGGCCCGGCCGCCAGTGCTCGAGAAACCGCGCCACCGCGGCCGGCGCATCCACGGGGGCATACTGGTGGATCGCGCCTGCCGGCAGCCGTCTGGCCAGCAGTTCGGCCGAGGTGCGGGTGCCGCTGGTGACCAGCACGGTCAGGTCGGGGCGCTCGGTGCGGATGCGCGCGATCAGTGGCAACAGCGAGACGCTTTCGCCGACGCTGGCGCCGTGCAGCCAGACCAGCGGGCCGTCGGGGCGCGACCGGCCGGACCGCCCCAGCCGCTCGCTTAAGCGGGCGGCGTCCTCCTTGCCCCGCCGCACGCGCCTGGACAGCAGCAGCGGCGCGAACGGCTCGGCCAGGCCGGTGGCCAGGGCGTAGAGGCGGAGCGACAGGGGCTCGCTCATCGGGCGCCGTCGAGCATGGTCTCGGCGCGGGCGTCCAGCGCGATCAGCCGGGCCTGCCAGTCGGCGCGCAGGGCCTCAAGCTGGCCTCGATCGGCGTCGGCGGGCACGCGCAGCGGCCCCTCCAGGATCGCGGCGCCACGCGAGAAGGGCAGGGGCAGGCGGGTCTGATCCCAGTTCTTCAGCTTGATCGCGGGCCGCGCGGCGATGCCGGCCAGAAAGACCCGCGTCTCCGCCCGCTTGGCCAGCATGACCGGTCCCGCCTGCATCACCTGGCCGGGTCCCCTGGGGCCATCCGGGGTGATGATGACGCCGCCGCCGCCAGCGATGTGGTCCAGCGCCTCCATGAAGGCGCCGGCGCCGCCCTTGCTGGCCTGGCCCGGCCGGCGCTGGGTCGAGCCGCGGATGGGCGGGAAGCCCAGCCAGGCCGCCGTCTTGGAGATGAATTCGCCGTCGGGCGACAACGAGATCATCGGCCGGAAGGCGCGACCCTTGATCAGCCCCCGGCAGTTGACCGCAAGCGCAACGCGGCCATGCCAGAAGAACAGCATGCCGCCCTCCGGCTTGGCCATTTCGGCGGCGATCGTGTCGGTCTGGTCGAACCGCCAGCGCATGGTCGCCTGCACCAGCGAGAAATAGGCGGTGAGCAGGAAGGCCAGGGTCGACTGGACAGGCCCCAGCCGGAAGAAACGCTTCACTCCGCCGCCTCCGGGGCGGCGTCCAGATCCTGCTGCTTGGCCAGCCGCGCATAGAGGCCGCCGGAACGGACCAGGGCGGCATGGGCGCCGGTCTCGACCACCCGGCCGGCATCGATGACGTAGATGCGGTCGGCGCTCTTCACCGTCGACAGGCGATGCGCGATCAGGATGGTCATGCGCCCGGCCATCAGCCGCTCCAGCGCCGCCTGCACCAGGGCCTCGCTCTCGGTGTCCAGCGCGCTGGTCGCCTCGTCGAGCAGCAGGATCGGCGCGTTCTTCAGGAAGGCGCGGGCGATGGCGATGCGCTGGCGCTGGCCGCCGGAGAGCCGCGCGCCGGCCTCGCCGACGCCGGTGTCATAGCCCTTGTCGAGGGCCAGGATGAAGTCGTGGGCGGCGGCGGCGCGGGCGGCGGTCTCGATCTCCTCCGTCGTCGCGTCCGGCTTGGCATAGGCGATGTTGGCGCGGATGCTGTCGTCGAACAGGAAGGGCTCCTGGGTCACCAGGGCGATCTGATGACGGAGCGAGGCCAGCGTCATCTCGCGCACGTCGCGGCCATCGATGCTGACCCGGCCCGAGGTCACGTCATAGAAGCGCGGGACCAGATTCAACAGCGTGGTCTTGCCACCGCCGGAAGGGCCGACCAGGGCGACGGTCTCGCCGCGCCTGGCCTCCAGCGTGACGCCGTTCAGCGCCACCGCTGTGTCGCCATAGCGGAAGCCGACGTTCTCGAACCGCAGGGTCTCGGCCGGGGCGTTGAGGGGCATGGCGTCGGGGGCGTCGCCGACCTCGGGCTCGATGTCCATAGAGGTGAACATGCGCTGGGCGGCGGCCAGCCCTTCGGCGAACACCGGCGGCAGGTTGGCCAGCTGACGCAGCGACTGGGTGGCGGCCAGAAAGGCGAACAGATAGGAGGTGAAGGCGCCCGCGAAGGCGGCGTTGCCGTGCGCGCGCCAGCCGGCATAGACCATGACCCCGGCCAGCACGACGGCCATCACCATCTCGACCACCGGTGACGAGGCCGCGCCGATATTGGCCCCGCGGATGATGTGGGCCTGGCGGCGGCCGACGGCCTCGGCGACCCGGTTCTGCTCATAGGCCTCGCGGTTGTCGATCTTGACCACCTTGACGCCGTCGATGCCCTCCATGATCGCGGTGGACAGGCTGGAGGTCTCCTTCATCGCGCCGATAGCGGCGGCGCGCGACCAGCGGGTGAAGCGGTCCATCAGGAGGCCCAGTAGCGGCCCGACCAGGATGATGCCTAGGGTCAACAAGGGATCGCGCACCAGCATGACGATGACCAGGCCGATCACCATGACCAGGCTCTGGAAATAGGTCAGCAGCGCGGTGGTGGCGGCGTTCCTGAGCAGGCTGGCGTCATAGAGCATGGCCGATACGAACGAGCCGGTGTGCTCGCTGCGCAGCCGCGCCAGGTCCGAGCGGATGACGCGGCCGAACAGGTCGGTCTGGATCTGGCCGACGATGCGATGGCCGACGTTGTTCATCATCCAGCTCTGGACGATCTGGGCCAGGGCCCTGAGAATCCCCAGGCCGACCAGCACCGCGGCGATCTGGTACAGCTGGCCTAGATTGCCGTGCAGGATGTCGTTGACGCCGGGCTGCACGACATAGGTGGCCAGCGAGGTGGCGACCGCCACCACCAGGGCCGCCGCCACGGCCAGCGCGATGCGCGCCTTATGGCCGGCGAGGTAGGTCCTGAAGACCCGCATCGCGACGCTGGAGGCTTTCATTGGCGGCGAAATGGGCTTGGCGTCGCTCATGATCCCGCGCCCGTTCGGCGCATCCGCGACGTCGCAGGCGCCAACTGCATCTTCAAATCATACCGTCCAACGTCTATGTGGGGCCAGCTAACCCGAATCCCCACAGCCATGCAGCTTAATTTGACCCGGTTCGATCTCACCCAGCCGCGCGGCCGCCTTATCGCCGGTCTCGACTATTTTTGGAACGACCACGCGTTTTTGCGGGTCTTCTTCCAGAATGCCCATTGGATCAGCGACGAACTGGTGCGCACCAATCAGCCTTCGCCCGCGCAGTTGAAACGCTGGAAGGCGGCGGGCATCAAGACGGTGATCAATCTGCGCGGCGGCTTCGACGGCAGCTTCCATGTGCTCGAGAAGCAGGCCTGCGAAAAGCTCGGCCTGAAGCTGATCAACTTCACCGCAACCTCGCGTGACGTGCCCAGCGCCGAGAATATCCGCGGCGTGCGCGAGCTGTTCGACACCCTCGAGTACCCAGCGCTCCTCCACTGCAAGTCGGGCGCGGACAGGGCCGGCATCATGAGCGTCTTCTACATGCACTTCCGCAAGGGCCAGCCGCTCCGCGAGGCGCTGAAGCAGCTGTCGCCACGCTACCTGCACACCCGGGCCGGCAAGCCCGGCGTACTCGACTACATCTTCGATCGCTACTTCGCCGAGGCCGAGCCCAAGGGGATCAGCTTCTTCGACTGGACCCAGTCGGACGCCTACGACCCGGCGAAGATCAAGGCCGACTACAAGCCGCCATTCTGGGGCGTCTTCTTCACCGAGAAGCTGGTCCTGTTTCGCCGGGAATAGAGGCTGCGGCTGGCAGTGTGCGGATCAGCACGAGTCCACTGACCGCGGCGGCCGCGCAGGCGATAGCGCAGGCGAACAGGGCCATGCGGAAGCCAGCGGTGAGGTTGGCGCCGCTTGCCGCGAGCACTGCGCCCAGCAGGGCGGTGGCGATCAGGCCGCCGGTGCGCGCCGCGGCGCTGTTGAAACCCGAGGCCGAGCCGGTGTGGCGGCTGTCGACCGAGGCCAGCACCGCCGTGGTCAAGGGCGCCGCAACCCCCGCCATCCCGACCGACATGACCAGGATGGCCGGCAGCACCGTGGTCGAATAGCTGCCGCCCGGACCGATCCGCGTGGCTAGCAGGAAACCCGCGCCGACGATCAGCGAGCCGCCGGTCAGCGGGATGCGCGCGCCGACCTTGCCGGCGAAGGCGCCAAGCGCCGGCGAGGCGACCGACATCACCAACGGAAACGGCAGCAGCGCCGCGCCGGCCGCTGTCGCCGAATAGTGCGCCGCCTGGATCAGCTCGTAGGGCACGAGCACGAGCAGGGCGCCCAGCGCGCCATAGACCAGCAGGGTCAGCAAGGTCAGGCCGACGAAGTTGCGCGAGGCGAACAGCCCCAGCGGCATCATCGCCCTGTCGCCGCGCCGGTGCTCGACCAGCACGAAGGCCGCCAGCAGGCCAAACCCGCCGGCCATCATCAGCGCGGCCATGGTCGTCCAGCCTTGCGGCCCGGACCCGATGGTCAGCCCCCAGGTGAGGCCGCCAAGTCCAAGTGTGGCCAGCACCGCGCCTGCCACATCCAGCGGGACCGGCTTGTCATTGACCGTCTCGCACACATAACGCCAGGCCAGCAGGACCGCGCCGGCGGCCACCGGCAGGTTGAAAAGGAAGATCGCCTGCCAGCCGACCGTGTCGATCAGCCAGCCGCCGAGCACTGGCCCGATGGCGCCGGCCATGGCGGCGACGCTGGCCCAGGTCCCGATCGCCCGGCCGCGCGCCTCGCCGGAAAAGGCGTCGCCGAGGATGGCCAGGCTGTTGGGCATCAGGATCGCCGCGCCGACGCCCTGCACCACCCGGCCGGCCAACAGCAGCGCCATGTTCGGCGCAAAGGCGCAGGCTGCGGAGGCCGCGGCGAACACCACGGTTCCGACGATCAGCATCAGCCGGCGTCCGAACCGGTCGCCCGCCGCGCCGCCGAACAGCAAAAGCGCACTCAGCGGCAAGAGATAGGCGTTGATCACCCAGGGCCGCTCGCTGGCGGCGGCGTGCAGGCTCTTGCCGATGGCCGGCAGGCCGACATTGACCACCGAGCCGTCGATGAAGGCCAGGCTGGAGGCCAGTATGGTGGTGGCCAGCACCAGCCGCGGGTGGTCCGAGCGGCCTCCAGGACGCGCCGCGACGCTGGCGGCGTCGCAGGTTGCGTGGGTGTAGCTCATCGAACGCTAACGGGCGGCTCTCAGCCCTCGACGTCCGTCTCCGGGCGGTCGTCGCCCGAGGCGACCTCGCCGTGCCAGCGGCCCTGTTTGTCCTCGTATTCGATGCCGGTGGTCTCGCCCGACTGTTCCTGCTCCGCCGCCGCCTTGCGCGCCGCGGCCTTGGCCGCGTCGTGGGTCGGGAAGGTTTCGGAATAGGTCCCGTCGACCTTGTAGGCCCAGCCGCCGTCGTGCTCCACGATCTCATAGGTCAGGGTGGTCATGGCCGCTCCGTTCGCCGGTTCAAGGTTCGGGCGCAGTAAGGCTCGCCCGGAGCCGATCTGGCAATGACAGGCGCGCCGATCAAGGCTTGGCGCGCGCGCGGGCATGGCTAAGCTCGCGACCGCGCGAGCCATCACGCCTCGCAAGGGGGACAACATGCATCGTCTGATCCTGGCCGCCCTCGCGGCGCTTCTGCTGGCCTCTCCGGCCGCGGCGGTGGTCAAGCCGTTTCCCGCGAGCTTTCAGGTGCGCGACATCGCCACCAACGGCACTGTGATCCATGTGCGGGTCGGCGGTCATGGACCGGCAGTTCTGCTGCTGCACGGCTTCGGGGACAGCGGCGACATGTGGGAGCCGCTGGCGGTCAGGCTGGCGCCCGACCACACGGTGATCGTGCCGGACCTGCGCGGCATGGGCCTGTCGAGCCACCCGGACGGCGGCTACGACAAGAAGACCGAGGCCGACGACATGAACGCCGTGCTCGACGCCCTGCACGTCGGCCGCATCGACCTGGTCACCCACGACATCGGCAACATGGTCGGCTACGCCCTGGCCGCTCAGCATCCGGATCGCATCAAGACCTGGGTGGCGATGGACGCGCCGCTGCCGGGCATCGGCAATTGGCAGGCGCAGCTCAGCAACCCCAAGACCTGGCACTTCAACTTCCACGGCCCGGACGAGGAGCGCCTGGTTGCCGGCCGCGAGCGCATCTACCTCGACCGCTTCTGGGACGAACTTTCCGCCGATCCCAGCCGCATCGACGAACAGACGCGGCGCCACTACGCGGCCCTCTATGCCCGGCCGCACGCGATCCATGACGCCATGGAACAGTTCATCGCCTTTCCCCACGACGGCGAGGACAACAAGGCTTTCCTGGCCAAGGGCAAGCTCACCATGCCGGTGCTGGCCATCGGCGGCTCGGCCTCCTACGGCGCCAGCCTGGCGGTCGAGCTCGGCTTCGTCGCCGGCAATGTGCAAAGCCTGGTCATCCAGAACTCGGGCCACTGGCTGATGGAAGAGCAGCCAGACGCCACCGTCGCCGCGATCATGGCCTTCCTCCACGCCCCGCATTGACGCAGGATGCGCCTACCAACGACGAGCCTGCAGCAGCATGACCGGACACTCAAAAAAGGACCGTAGCGCCGTTTCGTTGGGCGTACGCACCCACTCTGCGCACGGTCTGGATGAGGGTGGCTGGGCGACCTATGTCGTATTGGGTGGGCGGATATCCGAGCCGAGCATACTCGCCCGCGGTCGGATGCAGCTGTGTGATTCCGGGATCAAAGGGTCGGAGCAACCTTTCCATCATGCAGCACTAATGGACTTCAAATCGGGCGAGGCCTTCATCAATCGATGCCGGAAGTCCTCACAAGACCTCGCGGGCCGCGCACTGGAGGAAATCATCTCCTGTCATGGCGCGTTAAAAGGCTGCTGCGTTTTGACGGGGCCGGAAAGATCTCTGCCGCCGCTTCGCGCGATCCTCGCTTCGCACGCATTGCAGCATGCCGCTGAGCGGGAATTTTATCGCGAGATCGTGCGCGATGTCGCCGTGCGGAAGGGTATCGCGACGGAGATGTTAATAGAGAAGGACCTTCCGACGTTGGCCGAACGGTTGCCAGGCACTGAAGAGAGCCGCCTCGAGACGCTTAGCGCCTATGGCAAGCTGGTTGGATCGCCCTGGGGACAGGACGAAAAATTCTCGGCCACCGCGGCCTGGTTCGGCCTCGCGATCACCGCGAGGGGCGGGGAATGATCACTCCGGAGTGAGTCGCTTCTAGTGCTCGTGGTCCTCGTGCCCGTCTTCGTGCGGATCGAGCAGTTTGTGGGCGTGGATGATGAAATAGCGGGTCAGGGCGTTGTCGACGGTGGCCTGGGCGCGCGCCGCCCAGGCCCGGCGGGCCTCGGCATAGTTTGGAAAGGCGCCGACGAACTCGACGGCCTTCAGGTCGCGGAACTCGGTGCCGCCCAGTTCCTTCAGTTCACCGCCGATGACCATGTGCAGCAGTTGGCGGTCGGGCATGGACTTGACCTTTGCGTGAGTGATCAGCGGCCGGCGATGGCGACGCCTTCGACCAGCAGCGACGGCGCATTCGCCGCGCCGCGGATCTCCAGGTCAGAGCCGACTACCATACGGCTGTAGAAGTCGTTCAGATTGCCCGCCACGGTGATCTCGGAGACGGGATAGGCCACCTCGCCGGCCTCGAACCAGAAGCCGGAGACCCCGACCGACCAGTCGCCGTTGTTGGGGTTCAGCGACGGGCCGAACATCGAGGTGACCAGCAGCCCGTCCCTGGCCTGGCGCATCAGGGCGGCGAGATCGAGTTCGCCGGGCTCCAGCGTCAGGTTGGAGGTGGAGACGCCGGGCGGCCCGGCCAGTCCGCGCGAGGCGTGGCCGGTGGTCTCCAGGCCGAGCTGCCGCGCTGAGGCGGAGTTGAGCAGCCAGGTGGTCAGCACCCCGTCGGCGATGATGGCGCGCCGCTGACCGGCGACCCCCTCGTCGTCGAACGGCGAGGAACCCAACCGCCGCGGCAGTAGCGGATCGTCGATGATGTTGACGCCGGTGGCGAAGATCTGCTGGCCGAGCTTGTCCTTCAGGAAGGAGACGCCGCGCGCCACCGCCGGGCCGGTGATGGCGTTTATCAGCGGCGACAGCACCGAGACCGCCAGCCGGTTTTCGATCACCACGGTTGCCGTGGTGGAGTCGATCTTGCGCGCGCCCAGCCTTTGCACGGCTCTGCGTCCGGCCTCCGCACCGACGCCCTCCGGCGCCGGCAGGTCGGCGCGCCAGCGCAGGTTGCGGCCTTCGCCCCCACGCTCCATGCCCGAGCCTTCGCCGGCGATGGCCGAGGCGGAGATGCCGAACGACGAGGCCTGGTGGGCGCCGGAAAAGCCGCCGCTGGTGACGAACAGCCAGCGCGAGGCCGACCAGCCGCTGGAGGCGCCGTCGGTGTTGGTGACCCCGGCCGTGGCCCGCGAGGCGGCCTCGGCCGTGCGCGCCTGGTCCTCCAGCCATTCGGCCGTCGGTTCGGTGGGATCGAACAGGTCGAGATCGGGTCCCGGTCCCTTGGCCAGCCGGTCCTCTGGCGCGAAGCCGGCGTAAGGGTCGGCGGGCGCCAGCCTGGCCATGGCCACCACCCGCTCGATCAGCTTGGCGCGGGCATCGGCGGAGAGGTCGGAGCCGGACACGGTCGCCTGTTGCTGGCCGACGAAGACCCGCAGGCCCATGTCGCGGGCCTCTTCGCGCTCGACCTCCTCGAGCGCGTCGGCCCTGACCGTGACCGAGAGGGACTGGCGTTCGGCCAGCACGGCCTCGGCGGCGTCGGCGCCGGCGGCGAGCGCCGCCTTGACCACATCGTGTAATAGGTTCTCGTCCATGCGCGCGTTATGGCGACGGCGAACGGCCGCCGCAACCGTGGCCGGGCGAATTCGGAAGAGGAGATCGAGATGACCGAAGAAGATGCTCCCGTCCGTCCGCTTCGCGACAAGACCGACTATGAGCCGCGCTCGCTCGCTACGAACGCTATTTCAATGACGAGCCTAAATGAAGCACCCCAGAAGGCGACAGGTTCGAGCTGCTCGGCCTGGTCATCGCCAAATACGAAGACGAATATTTCCCTATCGAGGCTGCATAGCTCGCCGGCCTAGCCGATTGCGTAGAACAACAGCGCCACGCCGGCGAAGATGAAGGCGAGCCAGGTGGCGATCATGCCGATGACCGGCCGGGCGAGGGGCCGCCGGTCAGGCTGAGGCCGATGGCGTGCGCCACCCGGCCGACGAACAGGGTCGCGCCGACGATGTGCAGGATCAGCGGCGGGGCCTGGACCAGGGCCAGCAGCGCCAGCGCCGCGATGCCCGCCGGCGCGTATTCCGCCGCGTTGCCGAAGGCCCGCGAGGCGCGCGCCAGTTCCGGCACCCCGTCGTCGCCCAGCATCACCTCGTGCTTGGCGCGCTGGCGCACCACCAGCAGCGACAGCACCAGCATCAGCAGGATCAGCAGGCCGGCCCAGAGCGCCGCGGCGTGGGCGGATGCGGTCACGTCCATCTCGTTCCCCGCTCAGCGCCGGACCGGCGCGCCGTCGCCGGGCAGGCCCAGCCTGGACCACATCTCGCTGACCGTCTCGACCACCGCCTGGTCCATGGCGATGCGCCGGCCCCATTCGCGGTGGGTTTCCGGCGGCCATTTGTCGGTGGCGTCCAGGCCGATCTTCGAACCGAGGCCGGACTCAGGCGACGCGAAGTCGAGATAGTCGATCGGGGTGTTCTCGATCACGGTGATGTCGCGGGCCGGGTCCATGCGGGTCGAGACCGCCCACATGACGTCCTTCCAGTCGCGGGCGTCGATGTCCTCGTCCACCACGATCACCCACTTGGTGTACATGAACTGGCGCAGATACGACCAGACGCCGAGCATGATGCGCTTGGCGTGGCCCGGATAGGCCTTCTTGATCGAGACCACGGCGATCCGATAGCTGCAGCCCTCCGGCGGCAGCCAGAAGTCGACGATTTCGGGAAACTGCTGCTGAAACAAGGGGATGAAGACCTCGTTCAGCGCTTCGCCGAGCACGCTGGGCTCGTCGGGCGGGCGGCCGGTATAGGTGGTCGGATAGATCGGGTTGCGCCGCATGGTGATGGCGCTGATCTGGAATACCGGGAAGCGCTCGACCGAATTGTAATAGCCGGTGTGGTCGCCGTAAGGGCCTTCGTCGGCGTAGTCGTCGAGCAGCACGTGGCCCTCGATGACGATCTCGGCCTCGGCCGGCACCAACAGCGGCACGGTCTTGGCGCGCACGAGGTCAACCTTGGCGCCGCGCAGCAGGCCGGCGAATTGGTATTCCGACAGGGTGTCCGGCACGGGGGTCACCGCCGCCAATATGGTCCCCGGATCGGCGCCCAGGACGGCGCAGGCGGGCAGCGGCTCCGGCTTGCCGGCCGCCTTCCAGCGCCGGTGGTGCTGCGCCCCGCCCCGATGCGCCAGCCAGCGCATGAGGGTGCGGTCCTTGGCGATCACTTGCATGCGGTAGATGCCGAGGTTGTAGTTGTCCTCGCGCGTCTCGCCCGGTCCCTTGGTCACCACCAGCGGCCAGGTGATCAGCGGCGCCGGCTCGCC
>JBEPUW010000050.1:0-29142 GCA_041691315.1 Caulobacteraceae bacterium
CCCCTTTCTCCGCCCCCCCCGCCTTCGGGGGGGGCGGCCCGGGGGTGGTGGGGGGGGGGGTGGGCCCCCGGGGGGGGGGTGGGGGGGCGGGGGCGCCCCCCCCCCCCCCCACAACCCCACACCACCCGGTCGCCAAGCCGGCGGCCAAGGCGCCGGCCGTGATCGTCATCGACAAGATGGCCTATGGCCCGGCGCCCGCCGTCCTGCATGTCGGCGACACCGTGCAATGGGCCAACCACGACATCTTCCTGCACTCGGTGACGGCGAGCGATCACAGCTTCGACCTGCAGCTGAAGCCCGGCGCGACCGGCCAGATCGTCCTCTCCCGCCCGGGCGCGATCGGCTACACCTGCAAGTACCACCCCGCGATGAAGGGCCAGTTCGTTGTGCAGAAATAGCCACCGGAATGGTCCGACCGTGAAGGCCAGCTGATGAGCGCTGTGGACGTCCTCGACTATGCCGGCCTGGGCGACCGGGCTCTGGCAGCGCGCATCCTGGCCCGCGACGTCGGCGCGGCGCGGCATCTGCTGAGCGCCAACAACCAGCGGCTGTTTCGCGCCGCCTGGAGCATATTGCTGAACCGGTCGGAGGCCGAGGAGGCCCTGCAGGACGCCTATATGAAGGCGTTCGCCGCCATGTCCGGTTTCAAGGGCGAGTCGTCGCTCGCCACCTGGCTCACCCGCATCGTCGTCAACGAGGCGCTGGACCGCAAACGCCGCGCCAAACGCCGTGAGAAGCTGCTGGAAGACCGGGGCGTCGCCTTCATCGAAGATTACCGCGAGACCCTCATGCAAGGCTCCAAACCCGACCAGTCGCCGGAACAGGCCGTGATGCGGCGCGAACTGGCGCGGGTGATGGAGGCGGCCATCCGCGACCTACCCGAGACCTTTCGGCCTGTCTTCGTGCTGCGCGAGATCGAGGGGCTGAACGTCACCGAGACTGCGGCTGCGCTGGACATCACCGAACAGACGGTGCGCACCCGGCTGCACCGGGCCAAGCAGCGGCTGCAGGCGGCGCTGGAACCGCAGATGGCGAGCGTGCGGGCCGCCACCCTGCCCTTCGCCGGGCTCGACTGCCAGGCGCTGACGGCGCGCATGCTGGAGCGGCTGGGTTTTCAATAGCCCCCGCTGTTCGAGAGCGTTCGAATTCGCTACTTAGTCGGTCGAACCCATAAGGAGCGAAACCATGAAGGCGGCGGTCTACTACGAAAATGGCGGTCCGGGCGTGCTCAAATACGAGGACGCCCCCGACCCCGAGCTGCATCCCCGGGGCATCATCATCCGCGTCGAGGCGGTGAGCATCGAGGGCGGCGACACCCTGAACCGTCAAGGCGGCGCCCTGGTCACCCGGCCACACATCGTCGGCTATCAGGCGGCCGGCGAGATCGTCGCGGTCGGCGCGGAGGTTACCAATCTGAGGGTCGGCCAGAAGGTCGCCACCACCAACGCCTTCGGCTCGCACGCCGCGCTGCGCGCCGTGCCGGCCCGCAACGCCTGGGTGGTGCCGGACGGCTTCGACGTCAAGCTGGCCTCGGTCATCCCCGTCGCTTTCGGCACCGCCGACGACTGCCTGTTCGAGTTCGGCCACCTGAAGGCCGGCGAGACGGTGCTGGTCCAGGCTGGCGGCTCCGGCGTTGGCACCGCCGCCATCCAGCTGGCCAAGCGGGCCGGCGCCGTGGTGATCGCCACCGCCTCTTCCGACGAAAAGCTCGAGCGCTTGAAGGAACTCGGCATGGATCACGGCATCAACTACGTGACCCACAAGGTGCCGCAGGAGGCGATGCGCCTGACCGACAACAAGGGCGTCAACCTGGTGGTCGATTCGGTCGGCGGTTCGACCCTGCAGGGCTCGCTCCTCAGCCTCGGCTATCGCGGCCGGGTGTCAATGGTCGGCGCCGCCGGACGCGAGCCGATGACCGTCGACGTCTCCAGCCTGATGGGCGGCAATCGCACGTTGCAGGGCGTCTTCCTGGGCGCCGAGATCGCCACCGACCGCGCCCACGACAACATCCAACGCCTGATCAACGAGGCGGCCAAGGGCGAGCTGAAAGTGGTCATCGACCGCACCTTCCCGCTCTCCGAAGCCGCCGCCGCCCACGAATACATCGAAAGCCGCAAAGCGGTGGGGCGAGTCCTGCTGATTCCCTGAGCCAGCCCTTGTGGGGCAAGGCGTTAACGGCCGTTAACCCTTGATTAACCATGCCGGTCCACCGTCACATGGTCTTCCTGAAGACACCCCACCATTACCACTTCACGAGCCCGGCTCCCGCCGGGCTCTTTTTTCATCCCGGTGGTTTCGGCGGCCGCTTGGCGATCACGGCGCCAGCTTGACCTGTCGAGCCCACCCTACCATCATTTCTTTCCGAGCGAGCCGGAGGAGATCCATGTCCGTCATCGATGATCTATCGCCAGCGGAAAAGCTGAGCCTCATCGAAGAACTCTGGGACAGCCTCGACGAGAGCCAGGTCCCTGTCACGGCCGCTCAACGAGACGAACTCGATCAAAGGCTAGCCACGGCGGATGCCGACGCCAGGCGCGGCGCGACCTGGAAACAGTTGAAGGCGACGCTGAACCGACGCCACCGTTAGTGGTTGCGCTCGTCTTCACGCCGCCGGCGGAGGCCGAGGTTGCTGACGCGCAGGATTGGTACGAACAGCAGGCTCCGGGGCTCGGCGCGGTTCTGATTGCCGAGATCGATCGGGTCGCGACCCGTATCACCACAAGCCCAACGCAGTTTCCCCTGGTGCACCGGGACGTTCGGCGCGACGTTTTCCCTATGCGATATTCTTCCGCGTCGCTCAGAACGAGATTCAGGTGCTCGCGTGTTTCCACACGAGCCGTGACCCAAAGCGTTGGCGCGAGCGCCTATGACTATTCGGCGACAGCGCTGCGGCTTGATCGAATAACGCCCCCGGCGTATAGCCGCCCTCCTTCGGCCTATTCCTCGGTAGCTCAGTTGGTAGAGCAGTCGGCTGTTAACCGACTTGTCGCAGGTTCGAGTCCTGCCCGGGGAGCCAAAGCCCCCTCCCGAAAGTCCTTAAGTCCGCGCCGCGTGCGCTAGACTGGACCGATGCAAGCACTCCGCGACCGAATCGCCGCCAACCTCAGAGCCTTTCCGCGCGCCGCCATCGAGGCGGCTGATCTCAGGCGGGCGGCGGTGGCGATCGTGCTGTCGCCGCTCGATGGCCAGCTCACCTATCTGCTCACCCGCCGGGCGCTGACCATGCGCCGCGGCGCCGGCAACTACGCCCTGCCCGGCGGCAATTTCGAACCCGGCGAAGACGCGGTCGACGCGGCCATCCGCGAGACCGCCGAAGAGCTCGGCGTCGTGGTCGGCCGCGAGGCGGCGCTGGGACTGCTCGACGACTTCGTCACCCTGGGCGGCCACTGCGTGACGCCTGTGGTGCTGTGGTCGCCGACGCCGGTGACGCTGAAGCCCGATCCCGCCGAGGTGCACGAGGCCCGGCACGCCTCGGTGAACGACCTGGATCATCCCGAATCGCCCAGGGCCGAGGCGCATCCGGACGGCGGCGAGCCGATCCTGCGCATGTTCGCGCGCGGCCAATGGATCAATCCGCCGACCGCCGCCTGGCTCTATCAGTTCCGCGAGGTCGGCCTGCACGGGCGCGCAACACGGGTGAGCACTGTGGGCCAGCCCTCCTGGACGGCGCAATGACGGCCTGCGAAGGTTCGCCAGGGTCGAGACGCGAGAGAGGGTCATGATCAAGCTGGTCTATGTGCTCGAGCGGCGCGCGGACGTGACGCCGAAGGATTTCCACGACTACTGGCTCAATGCCCATGGGCCGAAGGTGCGCGGCCACGCCAAGGCGATCCGCGCCAAACGCTACGTGCAGAGCCACCTGATCGACACGCCGGCCAATGAGGGCCTGCGCAGTCCCCGCGGCATGCTGCCGCCGGTTCCGGGCATCACCGAGGTCTGGTGGGACAGCCTTGAGGACTTCCAGGCGGCCAACACCGATCCGGCCGGCGCCGAGGCCGTGGCTGACCTGGCCGCCGACGAGGCGACCTTCATCGATATCGGCAAGTCGCAGGTCTTCCTGACCCAGGAGCACGGGATCTTCGACTTCACCGGCGGCCGCAAGTTCGGGCCCGAGGCAGCCAAGTGCACCTATCTGCTGACGCGGCGCGGCGACCTGACGGTGGAGGCCTGCCACGAGACCTGGCTCACCGACCACGGCCCGCTGGTGGCCAGTTTCGCGCGCGTCGCGTCCATGGCCCGCTATGTCCAGAGCCACACCATCGCGCCGGAGATCAACGCCGGCATGGCCGCCGCCCGCGGCCTGGCCGCGCCGCTGGACGGCATCACCGAGGTCTGGTTCCGATCAATGGACGTGCTCGGCGCCGGCAGCGGCGGCGAAGCCCCCTCGAACGGCGGCCCGTTGGCCGAGGATGAACGCCGCTTCGTCGACATGAGCCGCTCCCGCTGCTTCTTCACCCGCGAGCACGAGATCTTCGACTACACGTGAGCCTTGCCGGCTGGTGCTCTGCCGTCAAGGTGCGCACTCAAAGCCCCTTCCCCCTTGCGGGGAAGGGTTGGGGATGGGGGTGTCAGCGCCGGCGGTTTAGGATTTGGTGCATAGCCATGAGCTTCCGTCGCCGCCTTCGGCGGCGCTCCCCCACCCCTAACCCCGCCCCGCAAGGGGGCGGGGAACGTTGAAACGGCCTTGCCTATGTTGTCGACCGATCGCCTCAAAGCGTCGGGTCTTCTCCCACCTGCACCAGCATCTTGCCGAAGTTGTCGCCGTGCAGCATCTCGGTGAAACAGGCGGGCACGGACTGGATGCCCTGGCGGATGTCTTCGCGGTACTTGATCGCGCCCGAGGCGACCTGGGGGGCCACCTCGGCCAGGAAGGCGTCGTGGTGGTCGGCGACGAAATCGCCGACGAAGAGGTCCTTCACGGTGACCCCGCGCTCCTTGAAGATCGCCTCGCCGCGCTTCATCAGGGCCGCACGCGCGTCGCCGCTCTCGCCATAGGTGGCGATCAGGCCGCAGATGGTCATCCGCGCGCCCGGGTTGAACAGCGGCAGCACCGCGTCGAACACCGCGCCGCCGACGTTCTCGAAATAGACGTCGACGCCGTCCGGGCAGGCCGCGCGCAGGTCCGCGGGCATGGTCGGGCTGAGGTGCGAGACGCAGGCGTCGAAGCCCAGTTCGTCGACCACGAAGCGGCACTTGGCCTCGCGGCCGGCGACGCCAACCACCCGCGCGCCGAGTAAGTGCGCCAGCTGGCCGGCGATCTGGCCGACGCCGCCGGAGGCCGCCGAGACCACCGCCGTCTCGCCCCGCTTTGGATCGGCCATCAGCACCATGCCGGCATAGGCCGTAAGCCCCAGCATGCCGAGCACGCCGACCGCCTGGGAAATCCGCCCCTGGGCTGGGTCGAGCTTGCGCGGGATCATGTAGCCGGGCCGGGCCACCCCCTCGCCCATCAGGCCGTATTCCGCCCAGCCATTGGTGTTGAACACCAGGTCGCCGGTCGCGAAGCCGTCCATCCGGCTCTCCACCACCTGCGCCACCGTGCGCGCATGACAGGGCGCGCCCGGCGCCTCGACGCCGCGCTTCTTGTAGCCCCACTGATAGGGGTCCAGCGAAACGTAGATGGTCCGGGTCAGCGCCTGCCCCGGCCCCGGCTCGGGCGCCTCGGCTTCGTGCAGCGTGAATGTGTCGGGCTCAGGCCAGCCGCCCAGCGGCTTGCCGGACACGGTCCAGTATCGATTGGTCGGCATCCTGCGCTTCCCTATGCCGTCACTTCTTCGGCGACCGGCCTGACCACCGGCTGCACCTTGGCGATCGAGATCAGGGATTCCACACAGTCGCGGATCGACTCGTCGAGCGGCCGGAAGGTGACGCCGGTCACCGCGCGGATGCGGTCGTTGCGCAGCTCGGCGCCGGCCCAGATGGCGCGGAACTCCGCCTCGCGCGCCTTGATGCGGTCGGGGAACGGGTCGGTGACCTCGGGCGTCGCGTGGCGCAGCTCGGGCAGCAGCCGGTCGATGTCGGCGCAGACGTCCTCGACATTGCGGGCGTCGGTCGACCAGGCGATGTAGCGCTCGCCGTTCTTCACATCGATGCTTTCCAAGAGGCGGATGTGGCATTCGGCATCGTCGCGCACGTCGACGGTCATCCACGGGCGATAGACCAGGTTCTGGTCGTAGGCGCCCTTCAGCATCATCTCGATGAAGTGCTGCCAGGGACCCATGTCCTTCTGGTGCGCCGACTGGATCGGCCCGACATTGTCGCCGGGACAACAGGTGATGGCGTCCCAGCCGCCGCTCTTTTCGGCCGCTTCGGCGAAGGCGCGCTCGGCGATCAGCTTGGCCATCGAATAGCCCTGGCCGCGCTCTGGCGTGCGCCGGGGGTTCATCTCGTCGGGGAAGCGGTCCTCATAGAAGACCGGGCGGCGGACCACCTCATGGATGTCCGCCTCGGAGATCACCGCCGCGATGCTGGAGGTGACCACCACCCGGCCGACGCTGCCCGAGGTGTTGACGCTGTCGATGACATGGGCGCAGACGCGGGCGACGTAGTCGGCGTCGTTATAGTCGCTGACGTGCGAGACGTGGGCGACGCCGTGGCAGCCCTTGAAGATCGCGTCGAAACAGCCCGGCTGATCCAGATCGGCGCTGTGCAGGGTCAGGCGGCCGGAGGCATAGCCCGGCATCGCCTTCAGAAAACTGGTTCGCGCTGGGTCGTCGGCGTTGCGCACGCAGGCCCGCACCCGATAGCCCTTGTCCAGCAACAGATGCACGACCCAGCCGCCGAGAAAGCCGGCGGCGCCGGTCACGGCCACCGTGCCGCGCTTTGGAATGGGGGCCATATGTCGTCTCCTCCGTCTGATCGCCGCATATCAGGCCACGGTCGCGACCGTTTTAGCCGAAGGCGCGGACCTTGCGAGCGAAACCGCAACCGTCGGCGCCGGCTTGGCGAGCGAAGCGGACGGGTTCAACATGCGCGGACGAATGACTATCTGAGTGCGGTCACTGGAAAAGGGAACAATCGCATGGCTGCAACTGAAACCGCGATCCTGGCCGGCGGCTGTTTCTGGGGCGTCCAGGACCTGCTGCGGCGCTATCCCGGCGTGATCTCGACCCGGGTCGGCTATTCCGGCGGCGAGATCGCCAACGCCACCTACCGCAACCATGGCAATCACGCCGAGGCGGTGGAGATCGTCTTCGACCCGAACGTGATCTCCTATCGCCAGATCCTGGAATTCTTCTTCCAGATCCACGATCCGAGCACCAAGAACCGCCAGGGCAACGACATGGGCGCCAGCTATCGCTCGGCGATCTTCTACACCAGCGATGAGCAGAAGCGCGTCGCCCTGGACACCATCGCCGATGTCGACGCCTCGGGCCTCTGGCCAGGCAAGGTGGTCACCGAGGTGACGGCCGCCGGGCCCTTCTGGGAGGCCGAGCCGGAGCACCAGGATTATCTGGAGCGCATCCCGAACGGCTACACCTGCCACTTCGTGCGCCCGGGCTGGAAGCTGCCGGTCCGCGCCGAGGCGCGCTGACCAACTGGCCCGATCTGCGCGGGCCGCCATACAGGGGTAAGAACGTCCCTCCAATCCAAGACGCGGGAGACCGGACATGGACTATGTTCGCATGGGATCGACGGGAGCGCAGGTTTCGAGGCTCTGCCTGGGCTGTATGAGCTTTGGCGGCATGGCCGACTGGACCCTGAACGAGGACGCCAGCCTGCCGATCCTGCGCAAGGCGGTCGAGGCCGGCATCAACTTCTTCGACACCGCCGACATCTATTCGCGCGGCCAGAGCGAGGAGATTCTCGGTCGCGGCCTGAAGGAGCTGAAGGTGCGCCGCGACGAGAGCGTGGTGGCGACCAAGGTGTTCAACCCCATGGGTCGCGGCCCCAACCGCGGCGGCCTGTCGCTCAAGCACATCAGCCAGTCGATCGACGAAAGCCTCACCCGGCTGGGCATGGACTATGTCGATCTCTACCAGATCCATCGCTTCGACTATGAGACGCCGATCGAGGAGACCATCGAGGCGCTGGACGATGTCGTGAAGTCGGGCAAGGCGCTCTATATCGGCGCGAGCTCGATGTTCGCCTACCAGTTCTCGAAATACCTCAACCGCGCCGACCAGGCCGGCCGCACGCGCTTTGCGATGATGCAGAACCATTACAACCTGCTCTATCGCGAGGAAGAGCGGGAAATGAACCCACTGTGCCTGGAGGAAGGCGTCGGCCTGATCCCCTGGAGCCCGCTGGCCGGCGGCGTCCTTGCCGGCAGCCGCGAGGCCGGCACGGTGCGCTCGAAGTCGAACATGGGCCTCGGCCGCGACCGCTATAACCGCCCGGCCGACCACGCCGTCACCGACGCCTTGAAGACGGTCGCGGCCCAGCGCGGCGAGAGCACCGCCCAGGTCGCCATCGCCTGGCTGCTGTCGAAGCCCGCTGTCACCGCCCCCATCGTCGGGGCCAGCAAGGCCGAACACCTGGACGCCCCCCTGGCGGCGGTCGAGAACCCGCTGAGCGCCGAAGAGATCGCCATCCTGGAGGCGCCGTACGAGCCGCAGGAGGTCATTGGCGCGATCAACCCGGGCGAACGCAGCCGCGAAATCCGCGCCGCCTCCGTGCCCAGGCCA
Organism: Caulobacteraceae bacterium; assembly: GCA_041691315.1. Lineage (GTDB taxonomy): Bacteria > Pseudomonadota > Alphaproteobacteria > Caulobacterales > Caulobacteraceae > Poindextera. The sequence continues at coordinate 8,628 of JBEPUW010000050.1, forward strand.
GCGGCCGCCTGACGCGGGGGGGGCTAGCCCTTCAGAAAGGTCCGCGCCACCGCCAGGAACCCATCCGGCGCGTCCAGAGGCACCGAGTGGCCTGAGTTCTCAACCAGGGCCAGGCGGACGTTGGGGATGGTCTCGACCATGCGTGCGGCGACCTCCGGCGAGAGCACGTCGCTCAGCGCGCCGCGGATGAGCAGGGTGGGCACGTTAATGTTGGCGCAGGCCTGCCATGCGGCTTCCGGATCGCGCGCCCGCACGGTAGTCGGCGATCGCAGCGCGCGGTCGTAGCGCCAGGTCCAGCGGCCGTCCTCCGTGCGCATGAGATTGTGCTCCACCCGCTGACGATGGTGGTCTTCAGGCGGACGGCTATTGCCGGCGCGGGCGGCGGCGAAGGCCTCGTCGCGGCTTGAAAAGACGTCGTTGGCCCGCACGCCGGTCTGGATGCGGCTAGCGCCGGCGGTCTCGATATGCGGGCCGATATCGACGATGACCAGGGCGGCCAGTTCCTCAGGCCGGCGTCCAGCGTAGTTGATGGCCACCATGCCCCCCATGGAAAGGCCGAGCAGGCTGAAATGTTGAAGACCGAGCGCCGCAACAAAGGCCGCCAGGTCGTCGACCATCTCCGGATTGCCGTAACTGTCGGCCCCTGCCCAGCCGGTCTCGCCGTGGCCGCGCTGATCCAGCGCCAGCACGCGATAGCGATCGCTCATCGCCTCGGCGAACGCGTCCCAGGACCGCGCGTGGCCGGTGAAGCCGTGCAGCAGGACGAGGCCCGGCGCGTCGGCGCGCTTCGATGGCCAGTCGCGATAGTGAAAGCGCAGGCCGCGCATCTCGATGAGTTCGTCTGTAACCGGGGGCATGGCGTTGGGCATGGGCGGGGTTTCCTCTGTCGATTGCCCTTTGATTGTACACCCCGCTCGAAACCTCGGGCTGAGGCGCCGGCTCAGGGAAGGCCCGCGCCCGCAACCTCAACCTCCACGGCGAGGATGCCGGCGGTGCAGTTGGCGCGGGTGAGCAGCGGGTCGGACTCGTCGGAGACCAGGACGAACAGGGTCTTGCGATCCGCTGCCCCGAGCATGCAGGCATAGGCGCCGCGCCCGACGTCGATGCGTTCGGAGACCCGGCCGCCCTCGTGCAGGCGCAGGACCTCGTTGGTGGTCGGCGAGGCGACCCAGATGGCGCCCTCGGCGTCCAGGCAGCACCCGTCGGGCACGGCGCCTTCGGGCAGCGTGGCCCAGGCGCGCCGGTTGGACAGGCCGCCGTCCGCGGCGATGTCGAAGGCGGTCATGCGGCTGGCGAAGGTCTCGCCGACCACCAGCGTCTTGCCGTCCGGGGTGATCACCATCCCGTTCGGGAAGATCAGCCCGTCGGCCGCCTCGTGCAGCGAGCCGTCCGGATCGACCCGCGCCAGCTTCGCCGGTTTGGTCTCGCCGCGCGGATAGAGCGGAAATCCGAAATTGCCGACATAGGCGCGGCCCTGGGCGTCGACGACCATGTCGTTGGGGTTGAGGGCCGACACCGGCGAGAGATCGGCATGCTCGACCAGCCGGCCGTCCGTCTCCAGCCGCATCAGCCGGTTGTCGTCCATCGACACCACCAGCATCCGCCCGTCCGGCAACCAGCCCAGGCCCGAAACGGCGGTGGGCGATTCCAGCATGGTCTCGCGCACGCCATCGGGGGTCACCGCCACCACCTCGTGCGCATGCATGTCGGAGAACCACAGCCGCCCCTCCCGCCACCGTGGCGCCTCCCCAAACGCCAGGCCGCCAAGGATGGGGCGAAGGGTGCGTGTGGGCATGGGCCGTGGCTCCTTGGTGGATTTTGCGGGGAAGATTAGGGGCGTTGGCCGCCCTGCATAGCCAAGACGGGCCAGAAAAATGCCGTCATTGCCCGGTTTATCCGGGCAACCCATGAACACGATAGGCGCCAATCAGGCGCGGCGGCTGACACTGCGCCAGCTCTGACCGGCCGGCGTTCATGGGTGGCCCGGACAAGCCGGGCCATGACGGATAAATATCAGTGGTCCGCGCCCTACTCGATCGCCAGCCCGTCCATGCCCTCTTCGCGCCAGGCGCGGATGAGGTCGAAGAACTTCAGCGAGCCGGGGCCGTAGAGGCCGTCGAACAGGCCGGCGCCCTTTCCGGCGCTGCCCTCGCCATTGTAGTAGCCAGGGGTGCAGGCGATGCGGAATTCGAGATTGGCCCTGGCGTTGTCTTGAATGGTTTGGACCCAGCCGGCCTCGGCCTCCGCTGTCGGTTCGATCGTCCTGGCCTGACGCAGGCTGGCTTCGCCGATGACCTCGGCGATGTGGCGCGCCTGTTCTTCCAGCAGGTGCGGGAAGTTGGGCGTCAGCGTGCTCTGGTTGACGCCCATGTGGAAACAGTTGGGAAAACCGTTGGCCATGAAGCCGTGCAAGGTGCGCAAGCCCTCGCTCCAGTGGTCGGTCAGGGTGCGTCCGTCGCGGCCGTGGATCTCGAAGCCAGCCCGCCTTGCGTAAGACGTTCCTACTTCGAAGCCGGTGGCGAAGATGATGCAGTCGACCGCGTACTCGACCCCGTCGAAGACCAGGCCGGTCTCGGTGACCCGATCGACGCCGCGGCCACCGGTGTCCACCAGGGTCACGTTCGGCCGGTTGAAGGTGGGCAGATAGTCGTCATTGAAGGTCGGCCGCTTGCAGAACTGGCGATACCAGGGCTTCAGCGCCTCGGCGGTCGCGGCATCGTCGACCACGCCCTCAACCCGGCCGCGGATCTGATTCATCTTGCGGAAGTCGGCCAGTTCCATCTGGACCGGGATGTCCTCGGGCGCGACGGTGTTGCCGGTCTGGAAGGCGGCGACCGACATCAGGCTGCGGATGATGTCGGTCCAGCCGTCGCTGACCAGGTCCTCGTCCTGATGGCCGCCCGAGACCAGGATGTTGAAGTTCTCCATCCGCCGCTTTTGCCAGCCGGGCTCAAGCGAGGCGGCCCAGTCCGGGTCGGTCGGCCGATTGCCGCGCAGGTCGACCGAGGACGGCGTGCGCTGGAAGACGTAGAGCTGCTTGGCGGCGCGTCCGAGGTGCGGGACGGACTGGATCGCCGTGGCCCCGGTGCCGATGATCGCCACCCGCTTGTCGGCCAGGCCGGTCAGATTCCCCGACGAGTCGCCGCCGGTGTAGGCATAGTCCCAGCGGCTGGTGTGGAATGAGTGCCCCTTGAAGGTCTCGATGCCCGGAATGCCGGGCAGTTTGGGCCGGTTCAGGGGCCCGTTCGACATCACCACATAGCGGGCCTTGATGGCGTCGCCCCGGCTGGTCGCGACCAGCCAGCGCTTCTCGTCCTCCAGCCAGCGCAGATCCTTGATCTCGGTCTGGAACAGGGCGTCCTTGTAGAGGTCGAAGGTCTCGCCGATGCGCCGGGCGTGGGCGCGAATCTCGGCGGCGTAGCTGTACTTCTCTTTCGGGATGTAGCCGGTCTCTTCGAGCAGCGGCAGGTAGATGTAGCTCTCGATGTCGCACTGGGCGCCGGGATAGCGGTTCCAGTACCAGGTGCCGCCGAAGTCGCCGCCCTTTTCGACGATGCGGATGCGCGCCAGCCCCGCCTCGCGCAGCCGCGCCGCGGCCATCAGCCCGCCGAAGCCGCCGCCGATGACGAGGGCGTCGACCTCGTCGTTCAGGGGCTCGCGGGTGAAGCCCGGCTCAACATAGGGGTCGTCGATGTAGTGGCCGAAGTCGCCCTTGACCTCGACATACTGGGCGTTGGCGTCAGGCCTGAGCCGCTTGTCGCGCTCGACGCGGTACTTTTCGCGCAGCGCGTCTGGATCGAAGTCCAGCGCCGGTTCGGCGGCTGACGGTTCAAGCGTATCGAGGCTCATCGGGACGTTCCTCACGGTTTGGGCAAGTGAACGTCATTCACTGATCGGGCGCAAGCCGCCTCCGCTACCAGTTCCCCACGTTCGGCATCGAGGTCCACGGCTCTGCGGGCTCCATGCGGCCGCCCTTTTGCAGAAGTTCGATGGAGATGTTGTCGGGCGAGCGGACGAAGGCCATGTGGCCGTCGCGGGGCGGGCGGTTGATGGTGACGCCGCCGTCGGCCAAGCGCTGGCAGGTGGCGAAGATGTCGTCGACCTCATAGGCCAGGTGGCCGAAGTTGCGGCCGCCGTCATAGTCTTCCGGGTCCCAGTTGTAGGTCAGCTCGACCATCGGCGCGCGGTTGGCGCGGGCGGCCTCCAGGTCGTCGGGGGCGCAGAGGAAGACCAGGGTGAAGCGGCCGCCCTTGTTCTCGACCCGGGAGGCTTCGGCCAGACCCAGCTTGCCGACATAGAAGTCCAGCGAGGCGTCGAGGTCGCGCACGCGCACCATGGTGTGCAGATATTTCATCAGAAGGTCTCCGTTTCGCGGTCGAGCTCGGGCTCGGGGATTGATACCGCCTCGCGCCGGGTGGGTTCAACCGGCGGCTTGCCGGGATCCTCGCGGGTCTGGCGGCGCCAGAGGGCAGCGTATTCGCCGTTTTTGGCGATCAACTCGGCATGGCCGCCACGCTCGACGATGCGGCCGCGGCGGATGACCAGGATGTCGTCGGCGTCGGCGATGGTCGACAGGCGATGGGCGATGACCAGGGTGGTGCGGCCGGTGCGCACCTTGCGCAGCGTCGCCTGGATGGCGGCTTCGGTGCGGCCGTCCAGCGCGCTGGTCGCCTCGTCGAGCACCAGCAAACGCGGATTGGCCAAAAGCGCCCGGGCGAGGCCGACCCGTTGGCGCTCGCCGCCGGACAGCTTCAGGCCGCGCTCGCCGACCCGGGTCTCCATCTTGTAGGGCATGGTCTCGATGAACTTGGCGAGCTCCGCCGCTTCCGCGGCCGCCCACACTTCGGCCTCATCGGCCTCCGGCCGGGCGAAGGCGATGTTGGCGTAGAGGGTGTCGTTGAACAGGGCGACGTCCTGCGGCACCAGCGCGATGGCCTGGCGCAGCGACGCGACCTTCACCTGGCGCAGGTCGACGCCGTCGAGCTTCACCGCCCCGCCCTGCGGATCGAGCAGCCGCAGCGCCAGCCGCACGATGGTGGTCTTGCCGGCGCCGGACGGGCCGACCAGGGCGGTGGTCGTGCCCGGTGCAATGCGGAAGTCGACCTGGGCCAGGCCAACCGAACGGGCCGTGTGCTGGAACTCCACGTGTTCGAAGACCAGCTCGGCGCCCTTTGCCGAGGCCGGCGGCAGGTCGACGGCGCCCGGGGCGTCGGTGATGTCCGGCTGGATGGCCCGCAGATTGATCATCTGCTCCATGTCGATGAAGGCCTGGCGGATCTCACGGTAGTTGGAGCCCAGCATGTTCAGCGGCTGATAGACCTGCTGCAGGATCAGGATGCAGGCGGTGATGCCGCCGATGCTCATATGCTGGGGGTCGGTGACGTACAGCCAGCCGGCCAGGCAGACAATCGAGGCATAGCCGACGTTCAGCACGATCGACTGGACGGCGTTTAAGAGCTGCAGCGAGGTGTTCGCCTTCACCGCCGCTTGCGCATAGGTGACCATGGCGTCTTCGTACTGGCCGACCGTGCGCGCCTCGGACCCGAAGGTCTTGACCGTCTCGTAGTTCATCAGTGCGTCGACCGCGAGGCCGGCGACATAGGAGTCCGCCTCGTTCCAGGCGCGGCGATACTTGATGCGCCAGTTGGAGATCGAGAAGGTTAGGACGATGTAGACGATTATGGTGGCGATCGCGACCGCCGCCAGCCGCGCGTCGAAATTGGCCGTCAACACCCATGACGCCATGGTGAGCTCGATCACCGTCGGCCCCAGGTTGAACACCACGCTGCGCAACAGGGTGTCGGTCGAGCGCGCGCCGCGATCGATGATGCGGCTCAAGCCGCCGGTCAGCTTGCCTTGGTGGAAGTCCAGCGATAGCGACAGCGAGTGCGCGAACGTCTCCACCGCCGAGCGCGCCAGGGCCATCTGCGACACCGGCTGGAAGATGGAATCGCGCATATAGGGCGCGGTGTTGGCGATGAAGCGCAGCGCCGTCGAGCCCAGCGCATAGGCGATGAAGCCGGTGAGGATGGCTTGCGGCAGGCTGTGACCGTGATTCAGCCGGTCGATGCCGTTCTTGATGAACAGTGGCGCGATGACGCCGGTCCACTTGCCGATCAGGACCAGGGTCAGCGCTATGCCCAGCCGCGTCTTCAGCCCCTTGGCCTTGGAGCGCAAAACCAGGCGCACCAGGTCCGCCATCGAACTCCAGAAGCTGAATTTGACGCCGGTGGGGGCGATGGCCTCCGGGGTCGACATGCGCCGACCCGCCATCGGGTTCCTGGCCACGCTCTGCAAAACCTCTTCGTCTCAATCCATGATCAAGGTCGTCTGCTGGCCCCCGGCAGGGGTCAGCCAGTCAATGCGCCAGTCGCCCGCCTCCCGCTGACCGCGGAAAGGCGACCCCGAAATTGGCCCGGCCCGACTGACGCTGAACTTGGCGTCGGCCTGGCCGCCGGGCGACTGGATGGTCAGCTCATGATCGCCCGGTTTGAGCATGGCCGCCAGGGCGAACGAAAACCGGCCCTGGGCGTCCGCCTTCGACTCGCCGCCCGACTGGCCGTCGAGCGTCAGCCGCAAGGCCCCGCCGGGATGCGCCACGCCGGACACCACCGCGCCGCCGCCGGCGTCGAAATCCACCGCCGTGACCTGCGGCAGGTCCGAACTGGCGCCCGGCGCATGCGCCCCGCCGCCGCCGCGCAGCAGCACCGCCGGCCGCCCGGGCGCCGGCAGCACGGCCAGATAGCCCTCGCCCTGGATGATCCGCCCCGCCACGTCCTCGGAGAGGCCGAACAGCCGCACCGTGGCGGCGCCGGGGACGCTGACGGTGAACAGCCCCCGCCCGTCGCTCACCGCGCCATAGGCCGCGCCATCCGGCGAGGCCAGGCGGATGCGCACGCTCGGATCGGCCTGCCCACCCAGCTCGATCTGGCCGTCGGCAAGACGCTGAGACGAGGTGAACCGGGGCGGCGGGGTGTAGCCGATCTGCCCCTGCGCCGACTCGTCGGCCGGCGCCTGCGGCGTGCGCCAGTCGCCGCCGCGACCGCAGGCCGCCAGCAGGCCCGCCGCAACGAGCGCGCCGACCCAGGCCGCGGCGCTTGCATTTAGGCCTCGATGGCCAATGATCGCGGTTCGCGTCACCTGAAAGGCCGTCAATGTCGCACCCCCCGCGGATCGGTTCGATCTGCGTCTATGCCGGCTCGTCCGACGCCGCCGATCCCGCCCTGCTGACGGCGGCCGCCGCGCTTGGCGAAATCCTGGCGCGCGAGGGCGTACGGCTGGTCTATGGCGGCGGCGGCATAGGCCTGATGGGCGCCTGCGCGCGCGCCGCCCATGCCGCCGGCGGCCGGGTGTTGGGGGTGATGCCGGAATTCCTGCGTCAGCGTGAGATCCTTTTCGACCAGGTGGAAACCATCGTCGTGCGCTCGATGCATGAGCGCAAGATGTTGATGTTCGAAGAGTCCGACGCCTTCGTCGCCCTGCCCGGCGGCATCGGCACCCTGGAAGAGGTGGTCGAGCTGCTCTCCTGGCGCCGCCTTGGCCTGCACGCCAAGCCGACCGTCTTCTACAATCCCGGCGGCTTCTGGGACCCGCTGTTCGGCTTCTTCGACTGCACCGTCATCCAGAACCTGACCCCACCCGCGTTCGCAGGCGCCTGGCGCGCGGTCGACAGCGTGGAGGCAATCCTGCCCGCAATCCACGATATGGCCGCAGCCCCGCCGGAGACGGTCCCACGGCTGATGCCGAGGATGGGTTAGAGCGGCCCGTCTAGGCTTTCTCCATCGCCTTCCGCAGCGCCTCATTCAGTCGACCCTGCCAGCCCGCGCCGGTTCCGCGGAAATAGGCGAGTACATCCTGATCGATCCGCAGCGACACCGCCTGCTTGGGCGCATCGAGCTTCGGCCGCCCCCGCAGGCGAGCGGCCGTACGCGGAAAGGCGGCCAATTCTTCGGGCAACAGCGCCTCGGGGCCGACTGCGCGCGCGAAATCTTCTTCAGTCCATTCAGGATTATCCGGATCAGTCAGGTCCGGTTCCGGCAGCGCGGCCATCCTGGCTTCAATCTCCTGGCGGGACATGGTGTCTCATCTCCTTGGCGTGGGCGCGGCGCAAGCTGATGGCGCGAACCACGCCCATCCGTAGGGTGTAGGCGAGGCAATAGGCGCCGCCGTCGATCAAGCCGTAGGCGCGTAGACGGGGCTCCGTGAAGCGCGGGTCCTCCACCCGGGCCAGGACCTCAAGGTCGGAGGCCCGCGCCAACGAAATGCCATGCTTGGCTTGGTTGGCCTCATCCTTCGCGGCGTCGAACTCGATGCTCACGGATTAATGTAGCACGACAAATGAGCGACGCGAGTATTTTTGTGCTACAAAAATGGAGGGCGCGGTGTGGCTACGTCTTCCCGAACCCGCCGATCCGGTCTCTAAAACCGTTGACGATCGGGTAGCGGCGGTCGCGGCCGAAGGCTTTGCCGCCGATTTTGACGCCGGGGGGGGCCTGGCGGCGCTTGTATTCGGAGATGTAGAGCAGACGCTGGATGCGTTCGACCACCTCGGGGGCGTAGCCGCGGGCGACGATCTCGTCCAGGGTCGCCTCCTCTTCGACCAGGCCGTGCAGGATGCCGTCGAGGTCGGCATAGGGCGGCAGGCTGTCCTGGTCGGTCTGGTTGTCGCGCAGCTCGGCGCTGGGCGGCTTGGTCAGGATGCGGTCGGGGATCGGGTGGTCGGCGGAGGCCAGGAACGGCCGGTGCATATTGCGCCAGGCCGAGATGGCGAAGACGTCGGTTTTATAGATGTCTTTCAAGACGTTATAGCCGCCGCACATGTCGCCATAGAGGGTGGCGTAGCCCACCGCCATCTCCGACTTGTTGCCGGTGGTGAGCACCAGCGCGCCAGTCTTGTTGGACAGCGCCATCAGGGTGACGCCGCGCAGGCGCGCCTGGATGTTCTCCTCGGTGGTGTCGGCGTTGCGGCCGGCGAAGGCCTCGGCCAGCATCTCGTCCAGCGCCGCGATCCCGGGCATGATCGGGATGATGCGGTAGTCGGCGCCGATGGCGGCGGCGCAGCCTTCGGCGTCCTCGAAGCTCTCGCGGCTGGTGTAGCGCGAGGGCAGCATGACCAGGTGGACCCGGTCGGCGCCAAGGGCGTCGGCGGCCACGACGGCGGTGATCGCCGAATCGATGCCGCCGGAAAGACCAATCAGAACAGACGGAAACCCGGACTTATTCACGTAATCGCGCAGGCCGAGCACCATGGCGCGATAGACCTCTTCCGGACCCTCCGGCCAGGTGGTCATGGGCGCCTCGGCGCAAGCCCAGACGCCGCCCGACCGCTGCCAGGCCATCAGGCCCATGGCCTCCTCGAACATCGGCAGGCTCATGCAGGGGCTGCCGTCCGCCTGCAGGGCGAAGGAGGCGCCGTCGAACACCAGTTCGTCCTGGCCGCCGACCTGGTTGACATAGATCAGCGGGATGCCGCTCTCGGCGGTGCGGGCGCGGGCGATGCCCAGCCGCTCGTCCTCGGCGGTGCGGCGATAGGGCGAGCCGTTGGGGATCAGCAGCAACTCGGCGCCCTGGGCGACCAGATCGGCGCAGGGAATCGGCCCCCAGGCGTCCTCGCAGACCGGAACGCCGATCTTCACCCCCTTGAAGTCGAAGGCGTGGGCGCCTGGACCCGGGGTGAAGACTCGTTTTTCGTCAAAGACGCCGTAGTTGGGCAGGTCGACCTTGAAGGTGACGTCCTTGATCTCACCATCGGCGATCAGGGCCACGGCATTGTGCGGCCCCCGCCCCTCGCCGCTCGGCCAGGGCAGGCCGATCAGCGCGGCGCAAGCGCCCCTGGTCTTCAGCGCCAGCCGGTCCAGCGCCGCGCGGCAGGCGGCGACCGCGGCGGGCTTCAGCGCCAGATCCTCGGGCGGATAGCCGATGAGGAAGAGTTCGGAGAAGACGGCCAGGTCAGCGCCGGCGGCCGTGGCCTCGCCCAGCCGGGCGGCGGCCAGGGCTTCATTGGCGTCGATGGCGCCCACGGTCGGGTTGGCCTGCACCGCGGCGATGAGGAGACGATCGGTCATGAGCCGGCTTTAAGGAAAATTCTCGGCCGGCGTAAGCCCGAGAGCTATTCGTCCCGGTGCACGCGCTCGCGGCGCTCGTGGCGTTCCTGGGCTTCCAGGCTCAAGGTGGCGATCGGCCGGGCGTCCAGCCGGGCGATGCCGATGGGCTCGCCGGTCTCTTCGCAATAGCCGTAGGCGCCCTCGTCGATACGCTGCAAAGCCTCGTCGATCTTGGCGATCAGCTTGCGTTGACGGTCTCGCGTGCGCAACTCAAGCGACCGATCAGTCTCCGAAGAGGCGCGATCGGCGATATCGGGATGGTTTTCGGTCTCGGTCTGTAGATGCGAGAGCGTTTCCCTTGATTCCCGAAGGATGTCTTCTTTCCAGTTGAGAAGCTTCTGGCGGAAATACTCAAGCTGCCGCTCGCTCATGAAAGTTTCATCCTCCGACGGACGATACTCTCTACTCTCAACCAATATCGCGGTCGCCTTCATTGACGTTTCCACGTTTTCAACCCTACGCCCCCATAGAAGCGGCCCGCTTAAACCAAATCGCGCGGCCTGTAAAATAAAGCCGCAGCCAGGTGGCGATTAGGTCGCAGCGGCATGCTGTTCAAGTTTGGCCATCTCGACCGCGGCGCGGGTCTCGATCTCGTCGAGCAGGCTCTCCAGGCCAGTGTCGCCGGTGCGGCCGCGCTCCTGGCGCACGGCCTCGATCAGCCGGCCCAGCGTTGCGGGCGCGATGCCGCCGTCGAGCACCGCCAGCTTCACATCGTCGAGCACATCGAGGATGATTCCGGCCCGTCGCACGGCCTTGCGCCGCCGCTCGGTAGGCCCGCCGACCTCCTGCAGGGCCAGCAGGGCGTCGATCGAGCCTATCCCCAGGGTCGAGGCCAGGCGCGCCGAGGCCTGGGTCTCCTGGGCGGCGTCCGGGCTGGCGATCGAAAAGCCGCCGGCGGCCGGCTTCGCGCCACGGCCCGATGGGCCTTGCGCCGAACCGACACCGTTGGAGCCGCCTACCTTCATGCCGGGACAAACTCGCGCGAACTGGACCCACTTGGGAATGGCCGCAGTGTTGGCCGAGCGGCTTGCCGGTTCGTTAAGACTGGGCAGAATTTGCCCGCGGCGGTTTCGCCTCATTTTCCACGAATCAAACCGCTGTTTTTGCTAATGTTTTTCCGAGACCCGACTGGCACGATCGTCGCATTGGCTGAGGCTGATGGCGGGGGGCCGCCAAACGCGACGCCAGGGGCATGCATGCGTTTACGAGTTTGGCTCTGGATCGTAGCCGCTCTGGCGGGACTGATCCTGGCCCAGCCCAGCTATGCGTCGTCGCGCATCAAGGACATCGTCTCGTTCGAGGGCGTGCGCGGCAACAAGCTGGTCGGCTATGGGCTGGTCGTCGGCCTCAACGGCACCGGCGACAGCCTTCGCAACGCGCCGATGACCCTGCAGAGCCTGGAATCCATGCTCGAGCGCATGGGCGTCAACACCCGCAGCGCCGCTAATTTCGACACCAAGAATGTCGCCGCGGTGATGGTCACCGCCGACCTGCCGGCCTTCACCGCCACCGGCTCGCAGATCGACGTCACCGTCTCGGCCATGGGCGACGCCAAGAGCCTGCAGGGCGGCACGCTTCTGGTCACCACCCTGATCGGCGCCGACGGCGAAGGCTATGGCGTCGCCCAGGGCACCATCGAGACCGGCGCGGTCTCCGCCAGCGGCGCCTCCGGCTCGTCCATCACCCGCGGCGTGCCGACCTCCGGGCGCATCGCCGCCGGGGCCAGCGTCGAGCGCGAGGTCGGCTTCAAGCTGGATTCCATGCAGCAGCTCCGGCTTTCGCTGCGCAATCCCGACTTCACCACCGCCCAGCGCATCGCCGACGTGATCAACACCCACTATCCGGCCACGGCCACGGCCGAAAACCCCACCATCGTCACCCTGCGTCCCCCCGCCAGTCAGGACATGATGGGCTTCGTCACCGCGGTCGAGGACCTGGAGGTCCAGCCAGAGGCGCCGGCCAAGGTGGTGATCGACGAGGACGCCGGGGTCATCGTCATGGGTGAGGACGTGCGCGTCTCCACCGTCGCCATCGCCCAGGGCAACCTGACCATTTCCGTGCAGGAGAGCCCCAGCGTCAGCCAGCCGGCGCCGTTCAGCCAGGGCCAGACCGCCATCGTCCCCCATTCCAGCCTCAGCGTCGACGAGGCCAAGGGCAAGAAGCTCTTGGTCATCAAGGAAGGCGCCTCGCTGGCGTCCCTGGTGGCCGGCCTGAACGCGCTCGGCGTCACGCCGCGCGACATGATTTCCATCCTGCAGGCGATCAAGGCCGCCGGCGCCCTGCAAGCCGATATCGAGGTGATGTGATGAGCGATCTGTCCGCCCAGGTCCTGCCCTACAGTCTGCTCACGCCAACCACCCAGGCACCCAAGGCCGGCGCCGGCGAATCCAAGGCGCAGATCGCCAAGACGGCGGACAGTTTCGAGACCTCCTTCCTGTCCAACATGCTGGGCCAGATGTTCCAGGGCGTCTCCACCGACGGCCCGTTCGGCGGCGGCCAGGGCGAGCAGGCCTTCCGCTCATTCATGATGGACGCCTTCGCCCAGCAGATCAGCAAGAGCGGCGGCATCGGTGTCGCGGCCTCGGTGCAGAAGGAAATGTTGAAGATGCAGGGGCTGAGCTAGCGGTGGCCGAGGAGCCTTCCCTCGCCGCCCAGGGGCGGATCGACGAGTTGATCGCGCTCACCGAGCGGCTGACGACGCTGATCGCCGAACAGGCGCAGGCCTTCGAGGCCCGGCGACCGCAGGACGCCGCGCGCAACATGGAAGAGACCACCCGGCTGGCCAACATCTACCGGCGCGAGGCGCAGGTCCTGCGCGCCCAGCCGGCCCTGGTCGCCAACGCGTCGAAGCCGGAGCGGCAGAAGCTGATCCGCGCCACCGAGGGCTTCGACGCGGTCATGGCCCGTCAGGGCCGGGCGCTGAACGCCGCCAAGACCATCACCGAAGGCCTGGTCCACGCCATCGCCACCGAGATCTCCAACCAGCGCAGCGCCAACACCGGCTACGGCCCCGCGGGTGTAAAACCCGCGACCAACGCCGCGACCGCGGTGACCCTGAACCGGCACGCTTAGGCGCACATATAAACCGTCATCCCCCGCTGGAGCGGCGGAGCCGCGGAATGCGGGGGATCCATGAACGCCGGGGTATGATGAGAGTTCTGGGCGATTGAACCAGGCTCCCGCGGGACCTCCATCGATCGGCGTCCATGGGTGGCCGAGCAAGTCGGGCCATGACGGTGAGGTTGGTCAGGCGTGACCCTTCAACCTCATCTCCCGTTCGATCCCCGCCGCCTCCAGGAAGTCCCGGTCGTGGCTCACCACCAGCAGGGCGCCGTCGTAGGCCGCGAGCGCGGCTTCGACGGCGGCGATGGAGTCGAGGTCGAGGTGGTTGGTGGGTTCGTCCAGCACGATCAGCTGCGGCTGATGTGGCCGCATCAGCACGCAGGCCAGGCCGGCGCGCAGGCGCTCGCCGCCGCTCAGGTCCCCGGCCCGCTTGGCGGCGGTGACATTGCGGAACAGGAAGCGGGCCAGGGCGGCATGGGCGTCATTGTCGCTGGCGGCGGGATTGAGCCGTCGGAAGTTCTCCACCAGCGTTTCGGCGTCGGCGAGCAGGCTGACCCGCTGATCGAGCACCTCGGCGGCGACGCCGCGCGTGATGCGGCCGCTGTCAGGCTGGATCGCGCCGATGGCCAGCGCCAGCAGCGTCGTCTTGCCGGAGCCGTTCGGCCCGGTCACGGCCAGCCGCTCCGGCCCGACCATGCGGAACGACACGCCGTCGAGGACCGGGCGGGCGGGCGGCCAGGCGAAGCTGACATCCTCGAAGGCCAGCACCTGCTTGCCGGCGGGCAGCCCCGAGGGCGGCAGATCGAAGGCCAGGCTGCGGAAGCGTTCGACGCGGGCGTCGGCGTCGGCCAGATCGCGCTCGGCCTCGTCGCGCAGCCGATCGGCCAGGCGGGTGAGCTTGCCGCCGGTGTCTTCGGCCTTCCGCTTCATGGCGCCCAGCACGATGCGCGGCTGCCCGCCCTCGGCGGCCTTGCGGCGACCGCGGGCGTCGCGCTTGAACTTCTGCTCGCGCGCGGACTGGATCTCCTGCTTCACCTTGCCCAGGGTCTGCTCGGCGACATCCAGCGTCCGCACGGCGGCGGCCTCCTCGGCCGCCTTGCGCTCGGCGTAGAGGTCGTAGTTTCCACCATAGACGTTGGCGCCCAGGCCGGTCAGCTCGACGACGCGGTCCATCTGACGCAGCAGCGCCCGGTCGTGGCTTATCACGATCGCCCCGCCCTTCCAGCTGGCCAGCAGCTCGACGACGGCGGCCCGGCCGGCGGTATCCAGATTGTTGGTCGGCTCGTCGAGCAGGAGCACGTCCGGCTGGCCGATCAGCATGGCGGCCAGGGCCGCGCGCGTCGCCTCGCCGCCGCTGAGCGAGGCGCCGGGGCGGGTCAGGTCGAGCCCGCCCAGGCCGGTCGCCGCAAGCGCCGCCTCGATGCGCTGGGGCAGGAGCCAGTCGGCCGCCTCGAGGTCGGCTTGCGCCCCCTCCCCGCGCTCCAGCCGCGCCAGGCGATCCAGCCCGTCGCGGGCGCCGATGACGTCGGCGATCTGCGCGCCGCCGGCCTTGAGCGGCATCTGGTTCAGGTGGGCGACGCGGCCGGTGACGCTGAGCGTGCCGTGCGTCGGCGCGAGATCGCCGAGAATGAGGCGCAGCAGGCTGGTCTTGCCGACGCCGTTGCGCCCGACCAGGCCGGTGCGCTCCCGCCCGAAGGCGAGCGTCAGGTTGTCGATCAGGTCGCGGCCGTCAGGGGCGCGATAGCTGACGGCGTCGAGGGTGATGAAGGCAGGCATGGAGGACCATCGAAGGAAGGGTTGCGGGGACGAAGTCGGGGTTCGTCACGCGTTCCATCGAGGCCTCCTGCAAACTTGAACGGCCGCAACATAGGGGATGGGCGACCACAACGGCAAGGAACGGATCGGCGAAGGCGGCGGCGGGGCCGAGGGTGGCGTTCGCAACCTTTGAGGAATTCCACCATGAGCTACGTCATTTCCGGCCTGCCGATCGAGACCTTCCGCCCGCTGTTCGGCCTGAGCGACGCGGCGCTGGCCGCGCGCGGGATCCTGCGCCAGACCGCCGTGGCCGGCGGCCGCTATCCGTGCCGCATCACGCTGGAGGACGCCAAGTCGGGCCAGAGCCTGCTGCTGTTGAACTACGAGCACCAGGACGCGGCGACGCCCTACCGCTCCAACTACGCCATCTTCGTCAATGAGAGCGCCGTGGAGACCCGCCATCTGGTCGATGAGACCCCGCCGGTCCTGCACGGCCGCCCGATCGCGATCCGGGCCTTCGACGAGGCCGGCATGCTGGTCGCCGCCGAACTGGCCTTGGCCGACGACGTCGAGGCCCTCATCGACCGCCAACTCGCCAAGCCCGAAGTCGCCTACCTCCACGCCCACAACGCCGCCCACGGCTGCTTCGCCGCGCGGATCGATCGGGGGTAGGGGCGCTAACCTACACCGTCATCCCCCGCTGGAGCGGCGAAGCCGCGGAATGCGGGGGACCCATGAACACCGATCCTAGACGGTGATCATGGGCGGCTGCAGCGCTCCGCGAACCCACATCAACCGGTGTTCATGGGTGGCCCGAACAAGTCGGGCCATGACGGTTCGAGTGTGACCCACCGCGCTAGCCCGGTATCACCACGTAACCCGCGCGGGGGAAGTGGACGTGCAACCGGCCAAGTCCGGGGTCCTCCCGCGCAATGACCACGCGGCCGGGGTTGGCGGCCACCAGGGTTCCTTCGATCTGGTCGCGGCCGTAGTCGTCGGCCATGACCTTGACCGGAGCGCCGGGCGCCAGTCCCAGGGGGTCGTGGGCGTCGTGGTCGGTGTAGGCGGCGGGCTCGGCGGCGCGGGCGACGTCGAGGGCCTCGGCGGTGGTGATCTCCTGGCGCTGGCCATGGCCGATGGCCGCCACGCGCTTGCGCCAGGCGATGACCCGGACGAGACCGGCCAGCAGCGTGTCGGCGACCTGGGGCACGGCCCCGCCGACGAACCAGATGTTCATGTAAGCCGCGAAATCGGCCAGTCCGGCGGACTTGCCGCCCAGGAAGTCGCTGTCGCCGAGCGCCTGGTCGATCCAGGCCGCCTGAGCCCGGAACTGCACCTTCATCGGTAGCGCCGCGGCCTGCATGGCCGCCACATCGAACGGCCGGCCGGACAGCTTTTCGCGATCCTCGATGAAGGCGCGCGGCACGCGGTCGCCCATCTCGCCGAAGATGATCGGCACCGCGGCCTGGAAGAACAGCCGGTCGGCCCAGTAGTTCACCGCGAAGCCGGGGCCGGCGGTGTCGCCCGGGCCCGGATGCCGCCGCTCGATCTCGGCCATGATCACCTGCGTGTCGCAATAGACGTCGGCGCCGATCTGCAGCACCGGGATGCGCCGGTAGCCGCCCGTGAGCGGGACTAGGTCGGGCTTGGGCATGATGGTCGGCTGGATCGCCGAGCGCCAGGCCAGGCGCTTGGCCCCGAACATCAGCCGCACCTTCTCGGAGAATGGCGAGGTGTCGTAGTGGTGGAAGATGATCTCGGCCGGCATTGGGCGCTCCCTCTATCGTTGGAGCGTACTTGCCATGCCGGGCGGCGGACCGATACCGCCCGCCGAACGAGTGTGGCAGGGCCCCGCCCGCCTCCTCCTGACACATGATGTCAGCAAGTCTGGCGTGTTCCTAAAATGTTCTTGCTGCGCAAGCGACTCCGCGTACTACATTAGGGGGCTTGGCCCGCGATCCTGGCGGGCCTTTCCGAGCGAGCCTGTATGTCCGATCCCAACCGCTTCATCCGCGTGCGCGGCGCGCGCGAGCATAATCTGAAGGACATCAGCGTCGACATCCCGCGCGGCGAGCTGGTGGTGCTGACCGGCATGTCCGGCTCGGGCAAGTCAAGCCTGGCCTTCGACACCATCTATGCCGAGGGCCAGAGGCGCTATGTCGAGAGCCTGTCGGCCTATGCGCGCCAGTTCCTGCAACTGATGAGCAAGCCGGACGTCGACCTGATCGAGGGCCTGTCGCCGGCCATCTCGATCGAGCAGAAGACCACCAGCCGCAATCCGCGCTCCACCGTCGGTACGGTGACCGAGATCCACGACTATATGCGCCTGCTCTGGGCGCGCGTCGGCGTGCCCTATTCGCCGGCCACCGGCCTGCCGATCGAGAGCCAGACCGTCTCGATGATGGTCGACAAGATCACCGCCCTGCCCGAGGGGTCGCGGCTGATGCTGCTGGCCCCGATCGTGCGCGGCCGCAAGGGCGAGTACCGCCGCGAGATCGCCGAATGGCAGCGCAGCGGCTTCCAGCGGCTGAAGATCGACGGCGAATTCTATCCGATCGAGGACGCGCCGCCGCTCGAGAAGAACATCAAGCACGACATCGACATCGTCGTGGACCGCATCGTCACCCGCCCGGACATGGAACAGCGGCTGGCGGACTCGCTGGAGACGGCGCTGCGGCTGGCCGACGGCATCGCGGTGGCCGAATGGGCCGATGTCGCGCCGGGCGAGGAGGAACCGCGCCGGCTGCTGTTTTCCGAGAAGTTCGCCTGCCCGGTCTCCGGCTTCACCATCTCCGAGATCGAGCCCAGGCTGTTCTCGTTCAACAACCCGTTCGGCGCCTGCCCGGTCTGCGACGGTCTGGGCCACAAGCTCGCCTTCGACGCCGACATGATCGTGCCGGACAAGGACAGGAGCCTGCACAAGGGCGCCATTGGGCCTTGGGCTAAAGGCCCCTCGCCGCTCTACACCCAGACCCTGCAGGCGCTGGCCCGCCACTACGGCTTCTCGATGGACGAGCCCTGGTGGAAGCTGCCGGAAGAGGCCCGCCAGGTCGTGCTCTACGGCTCGGCCAAGGACAAAATCCACTTCGTCTATGACGACAACGCGCGGAAGTACGAGGTCAACAAGACCTTCGAGGGCGTCATACCGAATCTCGAACGCCGCTGGCGCGAGACCGATTCCAGCTGGGTGCGCGAGGAACTGGGCCGCTATCAGGCCGAGACGCCATGCGAGGCCTGCGGCGGCCTGCGACTGAAGCCCGAGGCGCTGGCGGTGAAGATCGCCGGCCGCAACGTCGCCGAAATCTCCACCCTGGCCATCCGCCCGGCGCGCGACTGGTTCGAGGGCCTGGAGACCAGCCTGACCGCCAAACAGATGGAAATCGCCCGGCGGATATTGAAGGAGATCAACGACCGCCTGCGCTTCCTGGTCGATGTCGGCCTGGAATATCTGAGCCTGTCGCGCGCCTCCGGCACGCTCTCCGGCGGCGAGAGCCAGCGCATCCGGCTGGCCAGCCAGATCGGCTCCGGCCTGACCGGCGTGCTCTATGTGCTGGACGAGCCCTCCATCGGCCTGCACCAGCGCGACAATCAGCGGCTGCTGGGCTCGCTGCGCGGCCTGCGTGACCTGGGCAATTCGGTGCTGGTGGTCGAGCACGACGAGGAGGCGATCCTGACCGCCGACCACGTCATCGACATGGGCCCACGCGCCGGTGTGCATGGCGGCGAGATCATCGCCGAGGGCACGGCTGCCGATATCATGGCGGAACCGCGCAGCCTGACCGGCCAGTACCTGACCGGCGCGCGCGAAATCCCGATTCCGGAAAAGCGCCGCCGGGTTCCCGACACCAAGCGGCTGAAGGTGATCGGCGCCCGCGGCAACAATCTGAAGGATGTCACCGGCGAGATCCCGGTCGGGGTCTTCACCTGCATCACCGGGGTTTCCGGCGGCGGCAAGTCGACCTTCACCATCGAGACCCTGTACAAGGCCGCGGCCCGGCGGCTGAACAACGCCTCCGACGCACCGGCGCCCTACGACCGCATCGAGGGGCTGGAATTCTTCGACAAGGTCATCGACATCGACCAGTCGCCGATCGGGCGCACGCCGCGCTCCAACCCGGCCACCTATACCGGCGCCTTCCAGCCGATCCGCGACTGGTTCGCCGGCCTGCCGGAGTCGAAGGCGCGGGGCTATGGGCCGGGCCGCTTCTCGTTCAACGTCAAGGGCGGCCGGTGCGAGGCCTGCCAGGGCGACGGGCTGATTAAGATCGAGATGCACTTCCTGCCCGACGTCTTCGTCACCTGCGACGTCTGCAAGGGCAAGCGCTACAACCGCGAGACCCAGGAGATCCTATTCAAGGGCAAGTCGATCTCCGCCGTGCTCGACATGACCGTCGACGAGGCCGCCGACTT
The DNA here is from genome assembly GCA_041691315.1 of Caulobacteraceae bacterium. Lineage (GTDB taxonomy): Bacteria > Pseudomonadota > Alphaproteobacteria > Caulobacterales > Caulobacteraceae > Poindextera. The sequence goes on from JBEPUW010000050.1 coordinate 27,959, forward strand.
CTTCAAGGCGGTGCCGATGCTGCGCGAAAAAATGGAGACGCTGAAGCGCGTCGGCCTTGGCTACATCCAGGTCGGCCAGCCCTCGACCACCTTGTCCGGCGGCGAGGCGCAGCGGGTGAAACTGTCCAAGGAGCTCTCCAGGCGCGCCACCGGCCGCACCCTCTACATCCTCGACGAGCCGACCACCGGCCTGCATTTCGAGGACACCCGCAAGCTGCTCGAGGTGCTGCACGAGCTGGTCGACCACGGCAATACGGTGGTGGTCATCGAGCACAATCTGGATGTGGTGAAGACCGCCGACTGGATTGTCGACTTCGGCCCCGAGGGCGGCGACGGCGGCGGCCGCATCCTGATCCAGGGCACGCCCGAACAGGTGGCCGCCGACACGGATAGCTGGACCGGCCGCTACCTCGCCCAGTCGCTCGAGCGCCACGAGGAACGCCGCCGGGCGCAGGCGCGGACGCCGAAGAAGGCCGGCCGGGTCAAGGCGATGGCGGCGTCCTGAAGCGTCGCCGGCTTGCATGCGCCGCCACGACGCGTAAGCTTGACCGTGGCTTGGTTGATCCGGGCGTAAGGGGCCGATCCCTGATCCACCGGATCTGGAGGGCGCAGCATGAACCTATCGACCGTCGCCGGCGGCCTCGCCGCGGCCCTGATCCTCGGCGCCTTCGCCGGAACCGCCAGCGCCAGGGACATCCCGCGCGGCGGCCTGACCTATGAGGAGGTTGCGACCTGGCTGCGCGCCTCCGGCTATCCGGCGACCGTCAAGCAAGACACCTCGGACGGCGCCAAGTCCTATGAGCGGATCGTCTCCAGCAGCATCGACGGGGTCAATTACGACATCTACTTCTATGGCTGCAGCGACGGCCGCTGCGACTCCATCCAGTACGCCGCCGGCTGGCCAAGCTCGCCAGGCTCGCTGGACCGGATCGCCGCCTGGAACCTGTCGAAACGCTATATCCGCGCCTATTCCACCGCCAGCGGCCAATACTGGGCCGAATACGACATCGACGTGAGCCCGGGCGGCACCTATGAACAGCTCGACAAAACCCTGTCCCGCTGGCGCTCGATCATCGGCGAATACAAGACCTATATGGGTTTCTAGGGGCTTCCCACTTCGCCTCCACTCCCCCGTCATCCCCCGCTGGAGCGGCTTTAGCCGCGGAATGCGGGGGACCCATATG
>JBEPUW010000051.1:0-28805 GCA_041691315.1 Caulobacteraceae bacterium
TCAATCTGGCACATCGATGCCGTTCGGGGGCCGTCCACCCCAACATGAACACCGATGCTGGCCGGAGATCACGGGCGGCTGAGCCGCGGCGACCACGCCGTCCGATCGGTGTTCATGGGTGGCCCGAACAAGTCGGGCCATGACGGCAAAAATTAGAGTCGCCGCAAGAAGCTCTCCGGGTCGTTGAGGAAGGCCTTGGTCAGACGGACGTGGTCGAGGTCGGCGTAGGCGGTGGGCGTGATGGAATCGCCCTCGAACAGCAGGATCTCGGCGTCCGGGAAGGCCATCAGGATCGGGGAGTGGGTGGCGATGATCAGCTGGGCGCCGTCCGCGACCAGGCCTTTCAGCAGCGAGATCAGGCTGAGCACGCGCAAGGGCGACAGCGGCGCCTCGGGTTCGTCGAGGAAGTAAAGGCCGTCCGGGACCAGACGCTTTTCCAGCAGGTTCAGGAAGGTTTCGCCGTGGGAGCGGGCGTCGGGATCGGCGCCGTAGGACGTTTCCAACGCCTGGCGCTGCCCGGCCGCCGCGCCCTTGGCCAACATGCGGCCGTAATCGCCCTTCACCGTCTCGTCGAAGTGCTTCTCCAGATCGGCCAGGTCGCGCATGGATTCGCCGACCCGATGCACGAAGCCGAACAAGTCCTCGGCGCGCACGAACAGCCGCCGGGCCGCGTGCCGGCGGCGCGAGAAGCGGTAGGCGCCGGCGAATTTGCGCGCGATGGCCAGGCTGTCGTCGGCGTCGATCTCGGCGCGGCCGGCGGCGGCGGCCTGCATGCCGGCGGCCAGGCCCTCGAGCAGGGTCGACTTGCCCGAGCCGTTCTCGCCGACCAGAAAGGTGACCGGGCTGTTGAACTCCAGCCGCTCGAGCCAGCGAAAGGTCGGCAACGTCCAGGGGAACGCGTCCAGCCGGACGCCGGCCTTGCGCTCGATGGCGGTCAGGTACATCGGCGGACCGTCACTTGCGCCGCCGCTCCAGCCGCGCCGCCAGGCTGGAGGTGTCCCAGCGCCGGCCGCCCATGGCCTGCAGCTCGGCATAGAACTGGTCGACCAGGGCGGTGCCTTCCAGCCGGGCGCCGTTGGCGCGAGCCTCGTCGAGCACCAACCCCAGGTCCTTGCGCATCCAGTCGACCGCAAAGCCGAAGTCGAACTCGCTGGCGGTCATGGTCTTCCAGCGATTGTCCATCTGCCAGGACTGCGCCGCGCCCTTGGAGATGGCTTCGTAGACCGCCGCAGCGTCCAGCCCGGCACGGGCGGTGAAGTGGGCCGCCTCGGCCAGGCCCTGCAGCAGTCCAGCGATGGCGATCTGGTTGACCATCTTGCACAGCTGGCCGGAGCCGGGGCCGCCGATGCGGCGGATGGCCTTGGCGTAGGCCGCCATGATCGGTTCGGCGCGCGCGAAGGCCTCTTCGTCGCCGCCGGCCATGATGCTGAGCGCCCCGGCCTGGGCGCCGGTCTGGCCGCCGGAGACCGGCGCATCGACGAAGGCCAGGCCCCGCTCGCGCGCCTGGATGGCGGAGTCCCGCGCGAGCCTGGCCGAGATGGTGGTGTGGTCGATGATCAGGCCGCCTTGCGGCATATTTGGCAGGATCTGCTGCAAGCACTGCAGCAGGTCATGGTCGTTGCCGACGCAGAGCGCGACGGCCTCGCGGTCGCTGACCGCCATCGCGACCGAGTCCGCCGCCTCGCCGCCGAACTCGGCGACCCAGGCGCGGGCCTTTTCCGGGCCGCGGTTGAACACCCGCATCTCGTGTCCGGCGGCCGCCAGGTGCCCGGCCATCGGATAGCCCATGACCCCCAGACCGATGAAAGCGATGCGCATGCTTAAGTCTCCCTTACCCCGGCAACCGCATCTTAACGCTGACCCGCCACGGTGAAGCACAGGAATCGGCCGGGTATCGGGGTGAAACATGTCGGTCAGCGACCGGCCCATCATGGTCAAAAGGATCAAGAAGGTCATCCACGGCGGCCACCACGGCGGCGCCTGGAAGGTCGCCTATGCCGACTTCGTGACCGCCATGATGGCCTTCTTCCTGTTGATGTGGCTGATCAACACCACCAGCCCGCAGCAGAAGCGCGGCATCGCCGACTATTTCGCGCCGGCCAGCGTCTCGCAGTCCACATCCGGTTCCGGCGGCATATTGGCCGGCACGGCGCTTGGCGACGCCGGCGTCAAGTCGAATGGCTCGGCCTCGGTGATCGAAAACCTGGCGCCGGAAGCGCCGCCCAATGCCGACAATTCCGGCCAGAACAGCAAGCAAGTGGGCGGGACCCCGCTCGACACCGCCAGCGAGCAGGCCCTGAAGGCCGAGCTGCAGGCCCGCGAACAGGCCTCGCTGCAAAGCGCCGCGGAATCGCTGAAACAGGCCATGCAGGACATGCCGGAGCTGGCCGAGCTCTCCAAGCAGGTGATGATCGACCAGACGCCCGAGGGCCTGCGCATCCAGCTGATCGACCAGGAAGGCCGGCCGATGTTCGATCCGGGCTCGGCCAAGCCCAACGACCGCGCCAAGATCCTGCTGCGCGCGGTGGCCAAGATCGCCGCGCGCCTGCCCAACCGCATCACCATTTCCGGCCATACCAGCGCCAATGCCGACGGCTCGAAGTCGGCGGGCGACTGGGCGCTGTCGGGCGGACGCGCCGACGCCTCGCGGCAGATCATGCAGGATGCCGGCATCGACACCGACCGGGTCTATCAGGTCTCCGGCAAGGCGGCGTCCGACCCGCTGTTCCCGGACGATCCGACCCTGCCCGGCAACCGGCGTATCGCCATCGTGCTGTTGCGGGAATCGCCGGTGCTGCCGCCAAATCATTGATTTAGCGCTGCTGCGGCGACGTCGCCCTTGCGGGCGGGCGCTGCATTTGTCCTAATCGCTGCGGAGAGACTCAAAAGGACTTGGACCTACGCACCGGTGACTCACCACTTCACCACCCGCCAGCTGCGGTTCTTCCTGACCGCGCCGTCGCCCTGCCCCTATCTGCCGGGCCGGCACGAGCGCAAGGTGTTCGCCCACCTGCCGCTGACCGAGGGCGCGGCGATTAACGACGCGCTGACCCAGGTCGGCTTTCGCCGCTCGCAGAACATTGCCTATCGCCCGGCCTGCGACGGTTGCGATTCCTGCGTTTCGGCGCGCATTCCGGTGGCCGGCTATCCGTTTTCGCGCTCCGAGCGGCGCGTGCTGGAGCGCAACGGCGACCTGACCCGGCATCTGGTCGAGGCCGAGGCGACGGTCGAGCAGTTCGAGCTGCTGCGCCGCTACCTGCTGGCCCGCCACGCCGAGGGCGGCATGGCCGACATGACCTGGGCCGACTTCGTGGCCATGGTCGAGGACACCTCCGCCCGCACCCACCTGATCGAGTATCGCGCCGCCTCGAAGGATCGCGGCCCCGGCGACCTGATCGCGTGTGTGCTGGTCGACGTGCTCGCCGACGGCCTGTCGCTGGTCTACAGCTTCTACGCCCCGGAGCTGGCCAGGCGCAGCCTGGGCTCCTTCATCATCCTCGATCACGTGACCCAGGCGGTGCAGGCCGACCTGCCTTACGTCTATTTGGGCTACTGGGTCTCCGGCAGCGCCAAGATGGCCTACAAGGCCCGCTTCAACCCCGTCGAAGTCCTCCGCCCCACCGGATGGACCCTGATGGCGGCGCGGGACCGGGCCTAATACCCCCGCTCATCCCCGCGAAAGCGGGGAGGTGGATTCTATGGGCTCCACGGCCCCTTCGGCGTCCCGGGGGTGGGTGGCGTCGCTGGTGAGTCCTCGTAGATCGATTCAGGCTCGGCTGAGGGCGATGGGTCGCTCCAGGGGCCGGGCGCTGGCGGAGCGGCGGTCGTGGGCGAGGATTGGTAGATCGGCTCTGGCAGGTCGCTGACGTGGCCGCCGGCGTATTCCACCAGGGCGGCGATGCGCTTTTCGATCGGCGGGTGGGTGGCGAACAGGCCGAAGATGCCGGTCTCATGGTTCTCCAGGAAAAGGCCCCTCACCTCTTCCGGGGCGTCCAGGTGGGCATGGCCGGAGACCTTCTGTAGGGCCGAGATCATGGCGTCGGCGTTCTTGGTCAGCTCCACGGAGCCCGCGTCGGCGATGAATTCGCGCTTGCGGGAGATGGCCATGCGGATCACCACCGCCAGCAGCGCCGCGATGCCCGCCGCCGCCAGCCCGACCAGCACCAGGGCCCCGCCGCCGCGCCCGCGGCCGCGGCCGCCGAACCACAGCGACCGCGCCAGCACCTGGGCGACCAGACTGATGATGCCGGCGAACACCGCCGCGATGATCATGGTGCGGACGTCGCGGTTGATGATGTGGGTCAGCTCGTGGGCCAGCACCGCCTCCAGCTCGTCATGGTTGAGCTGGTCGAGCAGGCCGCGGGTGACGGTGACCGAGAACTGGCCCTCATGCAGGCCGCTGGCGAAGGCGTTGAGGTCGGGATTCTCGATGATGCGCAGGGTCGGCGTCTTCATCCCGCGCGAAATGCACAGGTTTTCCAACGTGTTGTAGAGTTCCGGGTTATCCTCGCGCTGGATCGGCCGCGAGCCGGTGGCCAGGTCGATGATCTTCTGGTTGGCGAAATAGGCGATGACGAACCAGACTGCCGCGACCGCGATGGCGAGCGGCAGGCTCTGGACGCTCAGAACCAGGGCGTAGGCGAGCGGGTTGCCGCAGCCGAGGTCGTAGTCGCAGGGCTGGCGCACGATGCCGATGCCCAGCAGCATGACCTCGACGCCGTAGAGCAGCAGAAACAGCAGGAACGGAAAGGCCGCCAGCAGGAAGATCGAGCGGGCGTTGTTGTTCCAGATATAGGTCTGAAGGCCGACGGCCTGCACGGATTAGGCGCCCTTAAGTGAACTTGACCTGCGGCGCCGCCGACGCCGCGGCGCGGTCTTCGCCCAGGTCGAAGAAGGTGCGCGGGGCAAAGCCCATGGCTCCGGCGATCAGCACGGCCGGGAACTGCTGGATGGCCGCGTTGAACTCGGAGACGGTGTTGTTGAAGAAGCGGCGCGCGGCGGCGAGCTTGTTTTCGATGTCGGTCAGCTCGTCCTGCAGCCGGATGAAGTTGGCGTTGGCCTTCAGGTCCGGATAGGCCTCGGACACCGCGAACAATTGCCGAAGCGCGCCGGTGAGCGCGTTTTCCGCCTGTACCCGGTCCTGGACGCTGGTCGCGCCGGCGGCCGCGGCGCGGGCGGCGGTCACCGCCTCCAGCGTGCCGCTCTCGTGGGCGGCGTAACCCTTCACCGTCTCGACCAGGTTGGGGATCAGGTCCTGGCGCTGCTTCAACTGCACGTCGATATCGGCGAAGGCCTGGTTGGCGTTTTGCCTGAGACCGACCAGCCGATTGTAGGTGGTCATCAGCATGAGGCCGAGGACGACCAGGATGACGACGATGATGATCAGGGCGAGCATGGCTTTCCTCTGGGAAGTCCTTGCCGAGAGATAGGCGAGTCCGGCGCCGGGCGCCAGTCACGGTGAAGCTAACCCTCGGCGCCGACCTGTGTTAGGCCATTGAACGCCGCCAATCGGCATCGGGGGAGCTATTCATGATCCGCGCAAACCTTGTCACGCTCGCCGTCTGTACGGCGGCGCTTGTCGCCTGTTCGAAGCCGGCGGCCCAATCTTCGGCCGCCAATGTCGCGGCCGCGCCGGCCCCTTCGGCAGCGCCCACGTCGTCCGCGCCCATGGCCGCCGGACCGGCCGGGCCGATCGACGTCAAGGACCTGCCGGCGCCCGCGGCCGGCCGATGGAGCCGCGCAGCGAGCCAGGACGGCGGGGCGGCCCAAACCTCGACCAAGTGCCTCACCGGCAAGCCCATCGACCCGACCGAAGGCGGGCCGCCCTGCACCAAGATCACCGCGGTACGCACCGCCACCGGCGGCTTCGTCGTCGATGGCGACTGTCCGGCCAATGGCGTCTCGGCCAAGCTGCACATGGCCGGCGAAGGCAACTTCAAGACCAGCTTCACCACCGACACCACCATGAGCATGTCCGGCGGCGGCGGTCCGGCCATGTCGCTGAGCAACCACTCAGTCTGGACCTACCTCGGCGCCTGCCCCGCGGGCGACTGACCGCGGCCAGGCCGCCCCAGTGGACTCAAGGATGAACCGCCAAGAGCGCCAAGGACGCCAAGAAGAGGCGCTTTCTTGGCGAGCTTGGCGTCGTTGGCGGTAAAAGCCTGGATTCCCGCCTTCGTGGGAATGAGCGGAGTAAGTACAGCCTATTTTGGCCTGAAGCGCTTGCTGGCCGGGAAGCCCTTGGGGGCCAAGCGGCCGGCGCCGGCGCGGCGGCCCAGCCAGTCGCGCCAGTCGGTCCAGACGCGGGTGCGGCCGGCGGTGTCGGTCCAGGAGGCGCCGTCTTCGGCGTTGAAGACCGCGGCGTCGCGCAAGGCCCCGTCGCGGTAGGCCTGCAACTTGACGCCCTTGCCGCGCGGCATTTCCGGCAGTTCGGCCAGCGGGAAGATCAGCAGCTTGCCGTTGTCGCCGATCACCGCCAGGTGGTCGCCGGCGACCTCCATCGAGACCACCGCCTCACCGTTCAGCACCTGTTTGCCGGCGCGCCGGAACGAGATCGCCTCCTCCTCCGGCATCACGAAGCCGTAGCCGGCCTTGGACGCCAGCACGCGCTTGCGGCCGGGCTTGTGGGCGAAGACGTCGATGATGTCGACGCGATCGTCCAGGTCGAGCATCAGACGCAAGGGTTCGCCCGCCCCGCGCGCCGAGGGCAGCTTGTCGCACGCCAGGGTGAAGAAGCGGCCGTCGGAGGCGAAGATCAGCAGCTTGTCGGTAGTCTCGGCCGGGACCAGGAAGCCAAGCCTGTCGCCTTCCTTGAACTTCAGCTCAGAGGGGTCCTCGACCCGGCCCTTGGCGGCGCGGATCCAGCCGCGCTCTGACAGGATCACCGTGATCGGCTCGCGCGCCACCAGGGCCTCGATGGCGACAGAGGCGTCGACCACCGGCGCATCGGCGAACTGGCTGCGGCGCCTGCCGATGACCGTGTCGGGCCCGAGGATCTTGCGCACGTCGCGCAGGCCGATGCCAACCAGGCGCCATTGCTGTTTCTCGGACTCGAGCAGCGTGGTCAGGCCGTCGCGCTCCTCGGCCAGCTCGGCGTGCTCGCGACGGATTTCCATTTCCTCGAGCTTGGCCAGTTGGCGCAGGCGGGTGTTGAGGATGGCGTCAGCCTGGATTTCGCTGAGTTCGAAGGTTTCGATCAGCCGCGCCTTCGGGTCTTCCTCGTAGCGGACGATGCGGATCACCTCGTCCAGATTGAGGTAGGCGATCAGGAGGCCGTCGAGAATGTGCAGCCGGGCCTCGATCTTGCCCAGGCGGAAGCGGGCGCGGCGCACCACCACCTCGCGCCGGTGGTTGAGGAAGGCCTGCAACAGGGCGCGCAGGCCCATGACGCCGGGCGCGCCCGAGGCGTCGAGCACATTCATATTGACCGGAAAGCGCACCTCCAGGTCGGAGAGCCTGAACAGGCTGTCCATCAGCGCTTCGGGCGGAATGTTGCGCGACTTGGGCTCGATGACGATGCGCACGTCTTCGGCCGACTCGTCGCGCACGTCGCCCAGCAGCGGGGCCCGCTTGGTCTCGATCAGCTCGGCCAGCTGTTCGATCAGCTCGGCCTTCTTCACCTGATAGGGGATCTCGGTGGCGATGATCCGATAGACGCCGCGGCCTTGCGCGTCCTCTTCCCAGGCGGCGCGCAGGCGCACCCCGCCACGGCCGGTCTCATAGATCTCGTGCAGGGAGGCTGTCGGCTCGACGATCACCCCGCCGGTGGGGAAGTCCGGGCCGCGCACGGCGCCCATCAGCTCAGCCGTGGTCGCCGAGGGCTTGCCCAGCAGGATCAGGCAGGCGTCGATCAGTTCGGCGGCGTTGTGCGGCGGGATCGAGGTGGCCATGCCAACCGCGATGCCGGACGAGCCGTTGGCGAGCAGGTTGGGGAAGCCGGACGGCAGGACGACGGGCTCTTCGTCCTCCTCGTCATAGGTCGAACGGAAGTCGACCGCGTCCTCGTCCAGCCCGTCCAGCAAAAGCGCCGCGGCCTGGGTCAGCCGGCACTCGGTATAGCGCATGGCCGCGGCGTTATCGCCGTCGATATTGCCGAAATTGCCTTGTCCATCAACCAGTTGGTAGCGCTGGGCGAATTCCTGGGCCAGGCGCACCAGGGCGTCGTAGATCGACTGGTCGCCGTGCGGGTGGAACTGGCCCATCACGTCGCCGACCACCTTGGCGCACTTCTTGGTGCCGCCCTCGGGGTTCAGCCGCATGCGGTACATGGCGTAGAGCAGCCGCCGCTGCACGGGTTTCAGCCCGTCGCGCACGTCCGGCAGGGCGCGGCCGGTGATGGTGGAGAGGGCATAGGCAAGATAGCGCCGCGACAGCGCTTCGGTCAGCGGCTCATCGAGGGTGCGGCCGCCGTCGCCAGGGCCGCCAGCGGTCGTGACGGGCTTGTTCATCGCGCCTGCTTAGACTGCGACTCCCCCTGCTCGTCCAGCGCCAACAGGTAGAGCGAATAGGGCAGGCCGAAGATCGGTGCGATCGGTCGCAACTCGCGAAATCCCATGCGCAGGTACATGGCCAGAGCGACCGCCTGAATCGGGGTGGTGTGCAGGGCGATCAGCGGCGCGGCATCCCTGCGGGCGCGCTCGATGCAGGCCTCCGTCAGCCGCCGGCCGATGCCGCCGCCCCGCGCTTCGGGGTCCACGACCAGCATCCGGATCACCGGCCATTCGGGCGCGAAGAAGTCCGGCTTCGGCTTGCCCGGCCCGACATAGACGACCGCCCCGACGACGCGGCCGCCGGTCTCCGCCACGATCAACTCGGCAAATCGGCCAAACCCCGACATGGCCCCGACGCCGCGCGAGAAGGTCTCCCAGTCGGAATAGTGGTCGCGGTATTGGGCGAAGGCGGCGAGCGCCACCTGGTCGATGGCCGCGGCGTCCGCGAGCCCCGCCGGCCGCACGAGCGGGCTCACGCCGCGTCTTCCCAGCTGACGTCGGCGCCCAGGGCGACGAGGTTTGCGACAAAGCGCGGATGGGCGCGGGCGATCGGCTCGGCGTTGGCGATCAGCGAGCGGCCTGCGATCGAGGCGGCGATCATCAAGAGCGCGATGGCCACCCGGATGATGTAGGGGCTTTCCACCGTGGCCGGCGCCAGCGGCCGGCCGCCGAAGGTGACCACCCGGTGCGGGTCGCAGGTCACCGCCTGGGCGCCGAATTTGGTCAGTTCCGAGATCCAACCCAGAGCCCCTTCGTAGACCTTGTTCCAGAACAGCACCGAGCCCTCGGCGCGGACGCCGAGCGCGATGAAGATCGGCAGCAGGTCGGCCGGCACATAGGGCCAGGGCGCGGCCTCGACCTTTTGCGGCAGGTGCGGGGTGAAGGCCGGTTGGACCTTCAACGGCCCGCCGCCGCCGACCCGCGACCAGCCGCCCAGATGGTTCACCTCGGCGCCGAACTTGGCGAAGGTGCGGTCGAGCAGCTGGAACTGGGCGGGCGCGCCGTTCTTCACCTGCACCCGACCACCTGTGATGGCGCCCAACGCCAGGAAGGTGGCGATCTCGTGATAGTCCTCGGCGAACGTGTAATCGGCGCCGCCGAGTTCGGCGCGGCCGTCGACGACCAGGGTCGAGGCCCCCACCCCGTCGATCTGCCCGCCCATCAGCCTCAGAAAATGGCAGAATTCCTGCGCGTGCGGCTCGCAGGCGGCGTTGACCAGCCGGGATTCGCCGCCGGCGACCACGGCGCACATCAGGAAGTTCTCGGTAGTGGTCACCGAGGCGTAGTCGAGCCAGTGGCGCGTGGGCTGAAAGATGCGCGGGGCGGTGATGGCGATGCCGCACGGCTCGCTGGCGACCTCGGCCCCGAAGGCGCGGAACACCTCGATGTGCGGGTCGATCTCGCGGACGCCGAGCGTGCAGCCCTTTGGGTCGTCCTCGATCAGGGCGCGGCCGAAGCGCTGCAGCAGCGCCGGGATCAGCATGATCGACGAGCGCATGCCGACCGGCAGCCGCGCCGCCTTGGCGTCCAGGTCACGGCCATGGATCAGGCGGACGATGCCTGAGCTGAAGTCGGCCTCGATATCGCTGCCCAAGGCTTCGAAGAAGGCCAGGAGCTTCCGCACATCGGTGATATCCGGCACGTTGCGCAAGGTCACCGGCTCGCGGGTGAGCAGGGTCGCGCACAGCACCGGCAGCACGGCGTTCTTGTTCGCTGACGGGCTTATCGCCCCGCTCAACGGCCGGCCGCCGATGACCACAAGTCTCGCCATGGTGGTGCCCCCCGCTCCATCCGCCCGCTGCTGAATCGCGCCTATCGCGACCTTGCGCAAACGATGTAAGCTGAGCCAGACCCCTAGATTAATTTGGGCTTGGACATGGACCGGCCGCAGCTACCGCTGAACGCGCTGAGAGCCTTCGAGGCCTCGGCGCGGCATCTGAGTTTCACCCGCGCCGCCGAGGAGCTGTGCGTCACCCAGGCCGCGGTCAGCCATCAGGTGAAGGGGCTGGAGGCCAGGCTGAACGCGGTGCTGTTTCGCCGCCTGGCGCGCGGCCTGGTGCTGACCGACGAGGGCCAGGCCCTGCTGCCGGTGCTCAGCGACAGCTTCGACCGCATCGGCCGCGCCATGCAGCGCTTCCGCGAGGGCGCCGTGCGCGAGGTGCTGAGCATAGGCGTGGTCGGCACCTTCGCGGTGCGCTGGCTGTTGCCGCGCCTGCCGCGGTTTCGCGAGGCGCATCCGCTGGTCGAGGTGCGGATCTCGACCCACAACAACAAGGTCGACCTGGCCGCCGAGGGGCTGGACATGGCGATCCGCTTCGGCGATGGCGCCTGGCACGGCGTCCAGGCCGACGAGGTGCTGCGCGCGCCGCTCAGCCCGCTATGCACGCCGGGGTTCGCCGCGCGGCTGGACTCGGCCCAGGACCTTGCCAGCCTGCCGCTGCTGCGCTCCTATCGGCGCGAAGAATGGCCGGAATGGTTCGCCGCCGCCGGCGTCGAGGCGCCGCGGATCACCGGTCCGGTGTTCGACTCGCTCAGCCTGATGGTCCAGGCGGCGGTGCAGGGCGCGGGCGTGGCCCTGGCCCCGCCCTCGATGTTCGCCCGCGAGCTTTACGCCCGCCATCTGGTGCAGCCCTTTCCGCTACTGGCCGAGGCCGGCAGCTACTGGCTGACCGCGCTCAAGTCCAAACCGCCCTCGCCGGCCATGACGGCTTTTCGCGCCTGGTGCCTGGCGCCTGAGTTCCGCGAGCCGGTGTACAGGGCGGATTAGGAAGGCGGCGCCGCCAGGGTCTATTTCCGCGGGTGTTGAGTCCGAGTGCAGCTCGCCTGGGAGGGACACGACGATGACCGATAGCGAACTTGCCGCCGCCATCGGAGCCGCCGCCAAGTCGGGGCGACTCAATATCGAGGACACCTGGGTCTCTCGGCGGCACAGCTACATGGCCATCGAGAAGGCGGCGTCCAGCAAGATCAAGATGGCGGCGCTTCACGGCGGAAGCTTGACTGCGGCGGCCGTCGGGCCTAACGGTCCGCCTCGCCCGCTCCCGGGCCGCCATCAGGAGGAGGATTCCCATGTCGACATTCCCTTCTCATCGGTCGGCTCGGTAGTTTCGGAACGCCTAGAGCGCTTCTCGCCTCCCTGTCCGACCCAGCCAACGGCGCGCGTCTGCGCGTCGGACAGGATCATCAATGGACTATGTCAATCTGGGCCGCTCGGGCCTGATGGTTAGTCGCGCCTGCCTGGGCGCGATGAATTTCGGAACGGCGCACATCGCGCCATGGTGCGATGAGGCTGAGGCTCGGCGGATCATCGACGCCTATCTGGACGCCGGCGGCAACTTTATCGACACCGCCAACAACTATACCGGCGGTCAGTCGGAAGAGGTCGTCGGTCGGGCCGTGAAGGGGCGGCGCGACCAGGTGGTGATCGCCACCAAGGCCCGCAGCGCCCAGGGTCCGGGTCCCAACGACCAGGGCCTGTCGCGCCTGCACTTGACCCGCGCCCTGGATGCCAGCCTGAAGCGCCTGGGGATCGACCATATCGACCTCTACCATATGCACTCGTTCGACCGCTCTACGCCGCTCGAGGAGAGCATGGACACGCTGGCGGGCTTCGTGCGGGCCGGCAAGGTGCGCTACATCGGCGCCTCTAACTTCACCGGCAGCCAGATCGTCGAGGCGCAATGGGCGGCCGAGCGGGTTGGCGGCGTGGCTCTGACCAGCCTGCAGCCACGCTATTCGCTGATCTCGCGCGAGATCGAGGCCGAAATCCTGCCCACCGCCGAACGGCTTGGGCTGGGATGCCTGACCTACGGGCCGCTGGCCGGCGGCGTGCTGAGCGGAAAGTACCGCCGCGGCGAAATGCCGGACGCCGACAGCCGTTACGGCGGAAGTATGGGCCACCGCGGCTCCGCCCAGATGGCGGCGATGGCGGCCCATTCGCTCTCCGACCGCAACCTGGACATCGACGAGGCGGTGCAAGCGGTCGCGGGCGAGCTGGGGGCCGCGCCCAGCGCGGTGGCGGTGGCATGGCTCCTGGCCCGGCGCGGTGTCACCAGCGTTATCGTCGGCCCGCGCACCCTGGAGCAGCTTCAGGCCTATTTGACAGCCTTTGCGCTGACCCTGCCCGAGGCGGCCATCAAACGGCTCTCCGACGTCTCTCGGCCTGGCGGGGCTAGGGCTGGCGCGCCTTAGATCGCCCGTGGAACTCGCGTCCAGGAGGTCTTTCTCCCCGGCGGAGGCAACCTTAACCCCCGCCGGGTTGTTTTTCTCACGGCTGGTGGGGCCTGCGGACGGTGTCCGCCAACCAAGAATTGGGAGAGACGTACAGATTATGACCTTCAAACTTTTATGCCTCGGCGCGGCCGCGGCCCTGGTGATTGCACCGACCGCCTTCGCGCAGACCAGCGCGCCGATGGGCGCCCGGAGCCCGACGCCGTCCGCGGCGACGCCGATAGCGCCGGCGGCCCCGACCACCCCTATGGCGCCTGCCCAGACGGTCGATCCTTCAGCCAATGTCGGCGCGGCCGCCAACGCCAACGCGACCGTGGGCCCGGCGGTCGATCCGTCGTGCACGACCTCGACTACGGCCAGGAAGAAGACCGGTCGCGGCGCGGTGAACGGATCAGCCAACTGCTCGACTTCGAACGGCAGTATGGCCACGCCTCCGAGCGCCACGCCGGCTCCGAACAGCATGGCGCCGACGACGCCTCGCTAGACTTGTAAGGTCTCGCGCGGGCGGCATCCAGGGCCGCCCGCCGCGATTTCGCGGTAACGTCACAGCCGGCAGGAAGCGAATCGGCTAGGCCAGAACGGTGGCGATCAAGCGGATCATCGTTCTCGGCTGCTCCGGCTCGGGCAAGTCGACCCTGGCGCCGGTGCTCGCCGCTCGGCTGGCCCTGCCCTATCTGGCCAGCGATCCGGTCTATTGGACCGCCGACTGGCGCCCCGTCGCACCGACCGAAGTGCGTGCCTGGGCCGAGGCCGCGACTGCGGCCGCGGCCGAGGCGTGGGTGCTGGACGGCAATTTCGACGCCGAACGCGATCTGGTCTGGGGCCGGGCCGAGCTGGCGGTCTGGCTCGACCTGCCGCTCACGACGACGCTCTGGCGGGTGATGCGCCGCAATCTGGGCTGGTGGATCGGTCGCGAGACGGTCTGGGGCGGCAATCGCATGACCCTGGCCAAGGCCCTGACCGGCATCGGCCACACGCTGCGCTCCCACGCGCTCAAACACCGGACCTATCCGGCGCAGCTGGCCGAATTCCCGCACCTGCAGGTGGTGCGCATCACCGCGCCGCGGCAGTTGGCGGCGTGGCTGGCCGGCCTCTAGGCCGCCAGCGCCGCCTTCAGGCCCGGCGCGAACTCGGCGCCGTCCGGCACGGTCATCGAGGACGCCGCCAAGGTGTCGCCGAACGGCTCGGTCCGGCCGCCGAGGCAGGCGGCCAGAAAATGCTCGCCGACGGCGAAGAAGGCGATGTTGTTTTCCGGGCGCGCGAAGCCGTGGCCCTCGTCGGGGAAGAGCACATAGGTGACCGGGATCGACTTCGACTGCATGGCGGTGACGATCTGGTCGGACTCCGCCTGTTTGACCCGGGGATCGTTGGCGCCCTGGCCGATCAAGAGCGGCCGGACGATGGCGTCGGCGCGGGTCAGCGGCGAACAGGCCTTCAAGAGGGCCGCGCCGTCCGGCGTCGTCGGGTCGCCGACCCGTTTGTAGAGCTGGATGCGCCCGGCCTCCCAATAGGCCGGAATGCTGGCCAGCAGGGTGTTGAGGTTCGACGGCCCGACGATGTCGACGCCGCAGGTGAAGACCTCCGGCGTGAAGGCCAGACCGGCCAGCACCGAATAGCCGCCATAGGAGCCGCCCAGGATCGCCACCTGGTCGGCGGTGGTGACGCCCTGCTGCACAGCCCAGTTCACCGCATCGATCAGGTCGTCGTGCATCTTGCCGCCCCATTCGAGGTAGCCGGCGGCGAGGAAGGCCTTGCCGAAGCCGGTCGAGCTGCGGAAATTCGGCGACAGCACCGCATAGCCGCGATTGGCCAGGAACTGGTGCAGCGGATTGTAGCCATAGACGTCCCGCGCCCACGGGCCGCCGTGCGGCAGCAGCACCAGCGGCACCGGCGATTTCGGCCGGCCGGTTCCGTCCGGGTCGCTGCCCGGCGGCAGGCTGAGATAGGAGGGCTGCACCAGGCCATCGCGCGAGCGGATTTCCACCGGATGCATGGCCGACAGCACCGCGTCGGCCAGTTCGGGGCGGGTCAGGTAGAGCTGGGTCAGCACCCGCCCCGCCCGCTGGTAGAGCCAGGCCGACGGCGCTGAGGTGACCGCATCGAGGCTCACCACCCAGAGATCGTCGGCGTGGGTGCGCGAGGTGATCGAAATCTCGCCCTTCAGCGCCCCTTGCAGGTACTCCAGATCGGCCTTCACCGCGGCGTCGAGCGCCACCCACTCGGTGGTCAGATAGGTGGCCGGATAGGCCTCCACCCGGCCGGTGATCGGGTTGAACATGGCGCCGGGGATGTCGACGCGGGCGTCTTCGGCCAGCACCGTGCGGGCGCCCGAGGCCATATCCTGGGCGACCAGGGCGGCGGTGTCGCGGCCGCGCGAGTCGACCCAGTAGAGGGTCTTGCCATCGGCGGTGAAGCGCAGCGGATTGACCGTCGGCGCATCGTCGAAGCTGACCGTTTCGATCGGCTGGGCGCCCGGGACGCCGTCCTCGATGACGTAGTAATCCTCGCCGCCGTCAGGGCGCGGTCGCGCGCCGCCACGCACGGTCAGCGACTGATCGATCAGGAACGAGCCGAAGCCGTCGTTCTCGAACACCAGGTCCAGCGCGCCACTGGCGAGGTTCAGCGCATAGACATCGTGCCAGCGCGGATCGCGGTTGTTCACGCCCACCAGGATGCGGTCGCGAACCTGAGGACTGACCTTGAAGATCTCGGTGCGAACCTGGTCGAACGGGGTCAGGGTCCTGGCCGCACCGCCCTCGGCGGGAACGCCATAGAGCTTGAAGTTCTCATCGCCGCCCTGGTCGTTGACGTAGAGCACCGTGCCTGAGTCCGGCGACCAGAAGTAGGAGCGGATCGGCCGGACCCGCTCATTGGTGAGCGCCCGCGCCGCGGCCGGGTCAGCCCTTGGCGCGACCCAGATGTTGAGCACCCCGTCGCGCGGCGCCAGCCACGACAGCCAGCGGCCGTCCGGACTGATCTGGCCGCCGGCGCGGCTGGGATTGCCGAAGAACTTGCCGCGTTCGATCAGCGGCGTGTACTGAAGACCCTTGTCGCCGGATTGCGCCATGGCCGTGCTCCTTTTTGGTATCTGCAAAGTCTAGACGGCCGGGTCGCGGTCGCCAACACGCCCAGACCCCCGCGGCCTTGTCGGAACGAACGTCGTGTTGCGGCCGTTGATCCAACAGCTCAGCTTCAGGCTGACGGCGGCGTGGGAAGCGGTCATGGAAGAACTGTTTGAGAAGGTCGCAAACCACATCGCACGCGCGATGGGCCGGCCGCTGACCTTTCTGCTCTGCGTCCTGCTGGTGCTGGTCTGGGGAGCGAGCGGACCGATCTTTCACTTCTCCGACACGTGGCAGCTGGTGATCAACACCGGCACCACCATCGTCACCTTCCTGATGGTCTTCCTGATCCAGAACAGCCAGAACCGCGAAGGCGAGGCGCTGCAGGCCAAGCTGGACGAACTGATCCGGGCGCTGGAGACGGCGCAGAACCGCTTCATCGGCCTCGAACAGCGCACCGAAAAAGAGATCGGCGAAATGCGCAGCGAAGCCGGGACCGACGCCGCGCCGACGGCGGCGAGTCGCTGATCCCATCAGGCCGTGGTTGCGAGCACGGCCGTGGGTTCGGCGGGCGCCATTTCGGCGACCTCGAGGGCGCGCCGACCAAAGGGGATCAAGGCCCAGGCGCGTTCATGGAAATAGTAGAGCGCGATCTTGGTGAAGGTCTCGACCGAGGCGATGGACAGCGCGAAGGTCAGCTTGCCGGTGACGAAAAAGCTGATCACGAAGGTGTCCATGCTGCCGAGAATCCGCCAGCTGATCGCCTTCAGAATCGAGCGGGAATGGGCCTCGGGCGCGCGAAAGAACATTCATACCTCCGGTCAGCGACCGACCGCGCTCTTCATCCCACCGCACGCCCAGCCGCGCCAGAGGCTCAATCCATAGAAATACGGTAGGGGTATGGAGATTTCCTTCTAAAGCCGTTCCGCCTCGCGCAGGCGGTCGATCAGCCAGATCCGGGCTGGCGGCAGCGGCCGGTTCATGGCGGCGAAGACGAAGGCCCCCAGGAAATGGCCGGTCAGGGCCATGCCGTCGGCGATATCGCCCGCCTGAATCCCGCCCTGCGCCGAGAGCATGAAGGGCGGCAGGCGCAGCAGCCGCTCGGCATAGGGTTCACCCGCGGCGCGGCTGACGGCCCGGCCGGACTTGGGGCTCACATAGATCAGGTCGTCGGTGGTTCCGGTGGCGGCGCAGCGCGACAGATCGAGCGCGAAACCGAGCTCCTGCAACAGGCCGGCCTCGAACCGGACATAGACCGCCGGCCAGATGTCCGGCGCCGGCAGCACGGCGGTGAAGGCCTCGAAGGCCTGGAAGGCGCCGGAATGGGCCTCGCGTTCCGGCAATGCGCCGGCGGCGACCGAGGCGGCGGCGGCCACCGCAGCCAGGGAGAGGGGCTGGTCGAAATAGGCCGCCGGCCCCTCTCCCACCGCCTCCAGCTGGGCGGAGCCGAGTTGGTCGTCGACGCGCGAACGATAGCGCGCAACGACCCGGGCGCCAGGCTGCAGGATGGGCTTCAGCCGCCGCGAGGCGCCGCCGGCGACGTGGGCCACGAACCGGCCATGGCTCTCGGTAAGCAGCTCGACGATCGCGCCGGTCTCCCCATGCGCGCGCGCCGCGAGCACAAAGGCGTCGTCCTCGAAATCCATCAGGTCCTAGACATCGAAATCCAGGCCGGAGCCGGTGTAGAATTCGCGTTCATCGGCCCAGTTTTCCCGCACCTTGACGGTGAGGAACAGGTGCGCCGGTCGGTCGAGGATCTCGCCGATTTCCTTGCGCGAAGCCTCGCCGATCCATTTCAGGGTCTGGCCGCCCTTGCCCAGGACGATCGGCCGCTGGCTGTCGCGCTCGATATAGATGGTCTGTTCGATGCGCACCGCGCCCTTCTTGGCCTCGACGAAGGCGGTGGTCTCGACGGCGGCGGCATAGGGCAGTTCCTCGTGCAGGCGCAGATAGACCTTTTCGCGGGTGATCTCGGCGGCCAGCAGCCGCGCGGGCAGATCGCCGGCCTGGTCGGGCGGATAGAGCCAGGGGCTCTCCGGCATGGCTTCCGCCAGCCTCGCCTTCAGATCATCGACGCCGGAGCCGTCCTTGGCCGAGATCATGAAGACCTCGGCGTAGGCGTCGGTTTCGAACAGCCGCTGCGAAATTCCCAGCAGGGTGTCCCGCCGCATCAGATCGATCTTGTTCAGCGCCAGGATCGCCTTGCGTCCAGCCTTCTTCAGCCCGTCGACGATCGAGGCGGTATCCTCGGCGGCCAGCCGGTCGGCGCCCTTGGCGGTCCCGTCGGCGGCCGCCAGCTCGGCCTTGGCGTCGACCAGGTGCACGACGATGTCGGCGTCCTCGGCCCCGGCCCAGGCGGCGCGCACCATGGCGCGGTCGAGACGGCGGCGCGGTTTGAACACACCGGGGGTGTCGACCAGGATGATCTGAGCCTGGCCGGCCATGGTAACGCCCTTCACCGGAAACCGCGTGGTCTGCACCTTCTGGGTGACGATGGAGACCTTGGAGCCGACCAGCCGGTTGACCAGGGTCGATTTGCCGGCGTTCGGCGCGCCGAGGATGGCGGCGAAGCCGGCGCGGGTCGGTGTGTCGTTCATAACTGTCCTTCGCGAGCGAGCAGCACGGCCGCCGCCGTCTTCTCGGCCTCCTGCCTCGAAGGCCCCTCCCCCGTGGCCGGATCGAGGCCCGCGACGGTGACGGAGACGGTGAACATCGGCCGGTGGTCGGGGCCGCTGCGGGCGACAATACCATAGACCGGCAGCGGCCGGCCCTGGCCTTGCGCCCATTCCTGCAAGGTCGTCTTCGGATCGCGCGGCGTCGCCTCGCCCAGGCTGGCGAAGCTCTCGGCCCAGAGGTCGAGAAAGACGGTTCGCGCCGCCTCCAGGCCGCCGTCGAGATAGAGCGCCGCCATCACCGCCTCGGCGGCGTCGGCCAGGATCGAAGGCTTGTCGCGTCCACCGCCCTTGGTCTCCGAGCCGGCCAGCCGCAGCGCATCGCCCAGGCCGATGCGGCGGCCGACCTCGGCGCAGGCCTTGCCGCTGACCAGGGCGCTGAGCCGTGGCGACAGCGCGCCCTCCGGCGCCTCGGGATGCAGCTTGGCCAACCGCTCGGCGGCCAAAAGGCCGATCACCCGGTCGCCGAGGAACTCCAGCACCTCGTTGTCGCGCGCCTTGCCGCCGGCGGCCGCCGCGCTCGAATGGGTCAGGGCGCGCTCGAGCAGGGCGCGGTCATTGAAGGCGTAGCCGAGGCGGCGCTCCAGTCGCTCGACCGCATCGGCGCGCGCGTTCATTTCAGCGCGTGGAAGAACCGGTCGGGGCGAACGGCGATCCAGGTCCAGGGCTTGAGCAGCGAGGCGCCCGGCTTCCACGAGGCCAGCACGAACTGCGCCTTGCCGACCAGATCCTCTTCCGGCACGAAGCCGACGCCTGGGTGGTCGGTGTCGGTCTGGGCGTTCTGATCCAGCGACTCGTCCCAGCCGCAGGTCTGCGAGCCGGTCATGCTCATCGGCATGTAAGGATCGAAGCGGGAGTCCAGCGAGTTGTCGCGGTTGTCGCCCATCATGAAATAGCAGTGCGGAGGCACCGTATAGACGCCGGTATTGTTGGCGTTGCGAGCGGCGTCCTGCGGCGCTCTCTGGATGATGTATTTATACCCGCTCGGATTGGTTTCCTCGAACCGGTCCACCGGTTGCGCGCCTTCCTCGTCGATGTCGCCCATGCCGGGCGCCAGCGGTGTCTCGTTCAGCGCCTTGTCGTTGATGTAGAGCTGGCCGGCCTTGACCTGAATGCGGTCGCCGGGGAGCCCGACCAGACGCTTGATGTAGTCGGTGCCCTTGGATTCGGCGTCGTGCGGCAGCTTGAACACCACGATGTCGCCGCGCTCGGGCTGGTGGAAAAGGATACGGCCGGCGAACAGCGGCGGGCTGAGCGGGATCGAATGCTTGCTCCAGCCATAGCTCCACTTGGAGACGATGATGTAGTCGCCCTCATAGAGGTTGGGTTCCTCCGAGGCCGAGGGAATGGTGTAGGGCTGGAACAGCACCACCCGCAGCACCAGCGCGATCAGCAGGGCGTAGACGATGGTCTTGACGATCTCGACCGTCTCGTGGACGGCCCCGCTCTTGGCGGCCGGCGCGCGCTTGACGTCAGTGGTCATGGGATAGGCGGATCTCTTGGGCGGAGCCGGGCGCGGCGCAGAGCGCCTAGCTAGACGCTGGATCGGGCGCAAGCAAGGCGATCAACCCACCGGCCGGGCAAAGCGGTCGGTGCGCAGGCCGAGGATCTTGCGCTCGCCGCCCGGGGCGTCGGGGCTCCAGGAGAACAGCACCAGCACCGCCTTGCCGACCAGGTTCTGCTCCGGCACGAAACCGACGCCCGGCTCCGCAGGCAGGTATTGGTTCACCGCGGGGTTCCAGCCGCAGGTCGCCGGACCCGACGCCCCGGCCGGCATGCCCGGGTCGAAGCGTGAGTCCAGCGAGTTGTCGCGGTTGTCGCCCATCATGAAATAGCAGTGCGGTGGCACGACATAGACGCCGGTATTGTCGGCGGGACCATCCTGGCCATCCAGCTGGACGATGTAGCGCCGGCGGTTGGCGGCTGTCTCCATGTAGCGCTGCACCGGCGCATAGCCGGCCTCGACATCGCCCATGCCGGGCGCGAGCTGGGTGCGCGGCAGCGGCTTACCGTTGATATAGACCACGCCGCTTTTCACCTGGATGCGGTCGCCGGGCAGGCCGACCAGGCGCTTGATGTAGTCGACCCGGCCATCCAGAACGCGCGGCAGCTTGAACACCACCACGTCGCCACGCTGCGGGGCATTGTAGAAGATGCGGCCGGAAAACAGCGGCGGGCTGAACGGAAACGAGTGCTTGCTCCAGCCGTAGCTCCACTTCGAGACGATGATGTAGTCGCCTTGCAGGAAGTTGGGCTCGTCCGACGCCGAGGGGATGGTGAAGGGCTGGAAGATGAAGCTGCGCAGGACCAGGAAGACGGCCACGAAGACCATGATCAGGGCCGCCTCCCCCATCAGGCTGGTCTTACCCCGTTTGGCTTGGCGTGAGCGCAGCGCGTCGGCGGTCATGGCCTGGCCTCGGCCCGCGCGGGAGGGCGAACCGGGCGCTCCGGCTCGGCTGCGCCCAGCGCCTCGATGATCACGAAGGCCTGGGCGTAGGGGTGGTCGTCGGTGAGGCTGAGGTGGATGGCGCCGCGCATGCCGGGCGGCAGCATCTCGGCCAGCCGGGCCGCCGCGCCGCCGGTCAGCGCCATGGTCGGCTGGCCGGAGCGCAGGTTGACCACACCCATGTCGCGCCAGAAGACCCCGCGCTTCAACCCGGTGCCGAGCGCCTTGGCACAGGCCTCCTTGGCGGCGAAACGCTTGGCGTAGCTGGCGGCGCGGTCCTGCTTGCGCTCCGAGCGCGTCCGCTCGACCTCGGTGAAGATGCGGCTGATGAAGCGGTCGCCGAACCGCGACAGCGTCTTTTCCACGCGCCGGATGTCGGTCAGGTCCGAGCCGATGCCGAGGATCAAGCCGCCGCCTCGTCGCGCGCCGCGTCCATCAGCGCGCGCATGCGGCGGATGGCGGCGTCGAGGCCGGTGAAGATGGCCTCGCCGATCAGGAAATGACCGATGTTGAGCTCGGCCACCTCGGGGATGGCCGCGATGGCGCTGACCGTCTCATAGTCGATGCCGTGGCCCGCGTGCACCTCCAGCCCGAGCGCCGCGGCCTGGGCCGCGCCGTCGCGCAGTCGGCGATAGAGCGGCTCGGCCTCGGGCCGGCGTTCGCGCACCGCCAGGCAATAGGCCCCAGTGTGCAGCTCGACCACCTGGGCGCCAACCGAAGCGGCGGCTTCGATCTGGCGCGGATCGGCCTCGATGAAGAGCGAGACCCGGATGCCGGCCTGTTTCAATCGCGCGACCACCGGCGCGACCCGATTGTGCTCACCGGCGACGTTCAGGCCGCCCTCGGTGGTCACCTCCTCGCGCCGCTCGGGCACCAGGCAGGCGGCGCGCGGCTTGTGGCGCAGCGCGATGGCCAGCATCTCGTCGGTGACCGCCATCTCGAAATTGAGCGGCCGGCCGCGCCGCTTGGTGAGCGCGTCCAGCGAATCGATGTCGGAATCGGAGATATGGCGGCGATCTTCGCGCAGGTGGGCGGTGACGCCGTCGGCGCCGGCGGCGATGGCGACCTCGGCGGCGCGAGCCGGATCGGGATAGCTCTCGCCGCGGGCGTTCCGGATGGTCGCAACGTGGTCGATATTGACGCCAAGTCTCAGTCTGCTCATGCGTTCAGCCTCCGGCTGCCAGGGTCCTCGGCCGGCAGGGCGGCCAGTTCGGGCGGCAGGGCGTCGGCCGGGTAGGCCGGCACGTCCAGTGTCGCCAGCGCCACCATCGGCACGCCGGACTCGGCGCGGCCACCCGAGCGATCGACGATACAGGCGGCGCAGACGACGTTGCCGCCAGCCGCCTGGATGGCCTCGACGCATTCGCGCGACGACAGGCCGGTCGAGACGATGTCCTCGATCATGGCGATGCGCGCGCCGGCCGGCAGCGAGAAGGCGCGGCGAAACTTGAATACGCCGCCTTCGCGCTCGACATAGATCGACGGCACGCCCAGTTGGCGCGCGGTCTCATAGCCCGGAATGATGCCGCCGACGGCCGGCGAGACGCAGACATCCACCTCGCCCACCTCGGCGCGAATCTTCGCCGCAAGCGCCGCGCACAGGCGTTCGCAGCGGTCGGGATGCATGAAGACCAGGTTCTTCTGCAGGAAGACGCCCGAGTGCAGGCCCGACGAGAGGACGAAATGCCCCTCCCGCAGCGCGCCGGACGCGCGAAATTCAGCGAGGACGTCGTCGTTTGTCATGCGGTGGGTCGATAGCGCGTTCAGGCGCTTCGGAAAAGCCGCCGTAAGCGATGCCGGCCGCCTGGCGCAAGGCCTCGTTGATCCGGCTCTGCCAACCGGCGCCGCCAGCGCGGAACCGCTCCAGCACGTCGCGGTCGAGACGCAGCGTCACCTGCTGCTTCGGCGAATCCGATTTCGGGCGGCCTCGAACGACCGGCTTGCCGCCTATGTGGGGGATCGCTTTGGCGAACCACTCATCGGTGAGTTCAGGAATATCTTCATATTCCTCGGGCCCGATGACATGGGCGTCAAACCTCGCCCAATCGATGTCCAAATCGCGCTTGCTCCCGTGCATTGGCCTTCCTCATCGAGATTACATGGCGAGCGTCGCCACGTTGGGTCCAGACTACAATCATCATCCGCGCGCCTAAGCGCCCGACCGTGACCATACGAGTCTCGCCGTAGTCGAAACGGTCATCCTGCTAGTCAAACGTAGGACTGCCGAACACCTCGGCGGCTCTGTCGAAATCCACCGCTCGCTCCCTCAGGGTGACGGCCCTTTTGGCGAGGTCGTAGGTGATCTTCACGGTTTAATGTAGCTACGATAATCGGGAAGAGCAAGCCCCGCACCCTATCCCCTTGCCCGCTCCACCGTCTCGATCGGCGGGCAGGCGCGGAGCGCCGCGGCGATGTTGGTCAGGTGGCGGGCGTCGCGGACCTCGAGGTCGATGTCGACGTCGAAAAAGTCCGACTGGCGGTGGTCCATGCGCAGGCCGACGATGTTGCCGCCGGCCTCGCCGATGATGGTGCAGGCCTGGCCGAGCACGCCGGGCGCATTGCGGATGGTCGCGGTCAGCCGGGTCTGGGTGACGGTGTTGGCCTCGGCCTGCGGCGTCCATTGCAGGTCGCGCCAGAGGTCGTCGCGGTCCTCGTATTCGGCCAGCCGCGAACAGTCGATCGCGTGCACCGTCAGGCCCGAGCCGGCGGGATCGAGGATGCCGACGATGCGGTCACCGGGCACGGGGCTGCAGCATTCGCCAAAATGCAGCGAAACGCCCGGCGTCAGACCGCCGCCGCGTACATAGAGCCTGGCGCCGGTGCCGTCCTCGATGCGCCGGCGCGCCGCCGCCGAGGCCTTCTCGCTCTCCTTCATGCCTGGAAAGAGCGAGTCGAGGGCTTGCGCGGGGGTCACCCGGCCGCGGCCGATGGCGTCGAACAGTTCGTCCTCGGTGGCGACCCCGAAACGGTCCAGCGCCGGACGCAGCGACACCGCGCCACGCGCCTTGCCTGCGCGTTCGAGCGTCTGGTCGATTGAGGCGCGGCCGAGGCGGACGAACTCCTCCTTCTCGGTCTGGCGGATGTGACGGCGGATGGCGGAGCGGGCGCGGCCGGTGATCGCCAGCGAGCGCCATTCCGGGTGCGCCGTCGGGGTCGCGCCGCGGATCACCTCGACCACGTCGCCATTGGTCAGCGGGTTGCGTAAGGGGCGAAGCTCGCCGTTGATCTTGACGCCGACGGTGGTGTCGCCGACGTCGGAGTGGACCGCATAGGCGAAGTCGAGCGGCATGGCGCCGCGCGGCAGGCTGATCAGCCGGCCCTTTGGCGTGAACACGAACACCTGGTCGACGAACATCTCCAGCTTGGCGTGCTCGACCAGGTCCTCGGCGTCGCCGCCGTGCTCCAGCACCTGGACCAGGTGGCGCAGGTTGACCAGCGGGTCGCGGCCGCCGGCGGCCTCCATGGCTTCCGGGTCGAAGCCGTAGGAGGTGTCCTTGTAGCGCCAGTGAGCGGCGACCCCGTCCTCGGCGACCCGGTCCATGGCCTCGGTGCGGATCTGCATCTCGATGCGCATGCCGCGTGGACCCATCACCGTGGTGTGGATCGAGCGGTAGTTGTTGCGCTTCGGCGTCGAGATGAAGTCCTTGAACCGCTCCGGTACGCAGGGCCAGGCGCGGTGGATGACGCCCAGCGCCCGGTAGCAGTCCTCCTCGGTGTCGAGGATGACCCGGAAGGCGTAGATGTCGGAGAGCTGGTAGAAGCTGATCGACTTGCGCTGCAGCTTGCGCCAGATCGAGTAGGGATGCTTTTCGCGGCCATAGACCCGCGCCGGAAGGCCGTCGGCCTCCAGCTTGGCGGCGATCTCGTGGCTGACCACCGCCACCGCCTCGCCCTGGCTGCCGCGCAGGGTCTCCAGCCGCCGCACGATGGCGCCGCGCGCGATCGGGTTGAGGTGCAGGAAGGCCAGTTCCTCAAGCTCGGTGCAGATGCGGTGACAGCCGATCGATCGGGCCAGGGGCGCGTAGATGTCGAGGGTTTCGCGCGCGATGCGCTCACGCTTGGCCGGCGCCGGGATGAAGCTCAGCGTGCGCATGTTGTGCAGCCGGTCTGCCAGCTTGACCATCAGGACGCGCACATCCTTGGAGATGGCCAGGATGAATTTGCGCAGGTTCTCTGCCTGGCGTGTGTGCTCGCCGGCGCTCAGCTCCAGCCGCGACAGCTTGGTGACGCCCTCGACCAGCTCGGCGATTTCCGCGCCGAACAGGCCCTCGATGTCCTCGCGGCTGACCGGCGTGTCCTCGATGACGTCGTGCAGCAGCGCCGTGACGATCGAGGCGGTGTCGAGCCGATAGTCGGTCAGTATGCCGGCGACCTCGATCGGGTGGGCGAAATAGGGGTCGCCCGAGGCGCGGGTCTGCGACCCGTGCATGCGCATGGCGTAGACATAGGCGCGGTTGAGCAGACCCTCATCGGCGGTGGGGTCGTAGCTCCTGACCTTCTCGATCAGCTCGTATTGACGCAACAGGGACTTGGGCGCGCGGCCCTTGGCATTTGGCGCGCCTTGGGGTGCGGCGGCGGGTTCGACCGTCGCTAAGGGAAGCGTGTCTGTCCCCGGGGGGCTCAGTACCGCTCCTCTTGACCACCGTCGCGGTCGCTCTGCAGGGCGCGGACCAGTTCCTGCTCGCTCATGTGCTGGTGCTGGGGATCGGCCAGCAGGGCCAGTGTTTCCGCCTCTTCCTCGGCGTCCGAATGCTCGTCGACGCGTTGCAGGCTGACGATCAGGCCTTCGCGCAGGGCGTCGGAATCCACCACGTCGTCGGCGATTTCGCGCAGCGCCACCACCGGGTTCTTGTCGTTGTCGCGATCGACCATCAAGGGCGCGCCGGCCGAAACCGCCCGGGCGCGATGCGCCGCCAGCAGGACCAGGTTGAAGCGGTTGGGAACTCTCTCGACGCAATCTTCGACGGTAACGCGGGCCATGGAGTCTCTCGAACGGGGATGGAAGCCCTATAGAATAGAGGCTGATGGCCGTTTTTGCAACGCGGCAAAGCGCCGGCGCCGGGCGTCGCGCGAGAAACGTCGCGGGCCCTCGCCAGCCTCTATACTGAGAATGGGGGGCATATAGTGAAGTTCAAGCCTGCCCCGCCGGCGGATTTCTGCATAGTTTCCAGGCCCTGAAAATCAAAGCGGGGCTTAAGGTGCAGACACGAATTGAACAGCGAATCGACGCGGTCCTGGCCGCCGAGATCGAGCCCGGCGGCCCGGGCGCGGCGATCGCGGTGCTGCGGGACGGCCAGTTCATCCATCGCAAGGCCTACGGTCTCGCCAATATCGAGTGGGGCGTGCCGCTCACCCCCGACGCGGTTTTCCGCATCGCCTCGCTGACCAAGCAGTTCACCGCCATGGCCATCATGATGCTGGCCGAACGCGGCCAGCTCTCGATCGAGGCGCCGATCGAGACCTACCTGCCCGACTGGCCGGCGCGCGGGCGCACCGTCACGATCAGACGCCTGCTCAACCACACCTCGGGCGTCTGGAGCCATGACAGCGACCAGATCGATCGGACAAAACGGCCTAACCCGCCGGTCGAAGAGGTGATCGAACTCATCTACGAGCAGCCCTTCGCCTTCGAGCCGGGCGAGCGCTACAGCTACAACAATTCCGGCTATCTGCTGCTGGGCGCCATCATCAAGGCGGTGAGCGGCAGGCCTTACGCCGAGTTCCTGCGCGACGAGATCTTCAGCCCCCTGGGCATGACCCGCACCGGCGTCCTGCGTCACGAGGCGATCACGCCGCAGCGCGCCTATGGCTATGTCCGCGGCCGCAAACGCTTCCACAACGCCCGGCTGGACGCCATGAGCTGGTCGGACGCGGCCGGCGCCCTGGGCTCGACGCTGGACGACCTGGCCAGGTGGGACCGCTCCATCCGTGCAAACCGGCTGGTGTCGGCCGAGACGTTGGAGACCATGCTGGCCCCGACGCCGCTGAACGACGGCTCGGTCTTTCCATATGGCTTCGGCTGGGGAACCGCGGACTACGAGGGCCGCCGCGTCTATCACCACACCGGCGGCATCAGCGGCTTCGCCTCCCACATGGCGCATCTGCGCGATGAGGACCTGACCACCATCGTGCTGTCGAACCTCTACCTCTTCCCCATGGACAAGGTGACCCGCGGCCTGCTGCGCGCCGCGCTCGACCTTGAAGACACCCCGCGCGTCCCCGCCCCGCTTCGGGTGAGTCAGCAGGCCGCTACGACCGGCCTGTTTCAGGGCGACGGCTATGCGCGCGAGTTCTTCGCCGCCGAAGGCGGCCTGGCCTTCGCCGCGGGCGGCGCTACGGCCCTGCGGCCATTCTCCGCGGCGGCCTTCTGGCAGACTGACGACCCAGAGGTCGAATACCGCTTCTCCGACCTGCGCCACGGCCGCTACCAGCGCCTAACCCACGCCTCGCCGCTCTGGCCCGACAATGTGCTGGTGCGGCTGAACGAGGGCTAGGTTTTGGACTCAAGATTGAGGCGCCAGTGGAGGAAGTAGCGTGGCGACCGGCCGACAAGCGGACTCGCTGAGTGTTCGATATGCGGTTTGCCGACCTAACGCTTAGCCCTCTTCGACGTAGGTGTTTGTCTTGAAGTTGCGCATCAGGCGTGTGCCTACCCGAGCGTCGATGAATTGCACCCAGCTATCGTCCCTGTTTAGAACTGCCCCAATCGCTACATATTGGGGCACGCGGGCATCGGCCTCGTCATCCGTTGCGTCGGCCATGCGGCCCCGGATGCGCCAACCGCTATCAGGGTATTTGTCGACTTCCTCCTGCATATCGGGCTCTTCCCGATAGATGAACTCGACAGGCTCTGTGCCGTCGAGAACGCAATTGTCCACCAAACAGCGCTCCCAATACGCACGGTATGTAGGTGGTCGAGGGGCGGTCTCGGGGTGGGCCCACCTAACGCCGATCACGTGGTGTCGTTCGAACGTGACGCGATCGCCTATGCGGACGGAGGCGGTAGCTTCGAATGGCTTGTTTGCGAGGGTACCGGTTAGCTCGCTGGCCTTGACGCCGTCGACTTTAACCTACGTCCGCTCTACGCCCCATTCCTGACCGGCGGGCACATGTTCGAACATCAATTGGGCAAGATCGCCGCTGGCGATTGCGGCTATTTCGTCGGCGTTCGGGAGGAAGAACGTGTAGGGAGTCCCCGCTGCAATGGGTCGAGGATCGAGCAGCACATAGCCAAGCGATTCCGAGATCGTCATGACGCATTTCTACAACTACAATCGATGGGTGAGTAGGGGCAGAGTCCGCTTTGGTTGGTGAACTGACACCGACCTCGCTGGCTAACTCGAGCCGCCGCGACCACGCCGCGCTTTCGCCCGTTCAGCGTTCATCACAACCTTTGCTTCGACCAAATGCCGCACGAGAGCCTCCGGCAGCGGCTTGTCCGGCATGAACCGGATGGTTCCCTTGCTGGTCTCAAATCCCGTTAGGTCCGAAAACGCCGAGATCGTGGTCGCGTTCCAAGCGTACAGCGCGCAGTGGTTCGCGTGCGCCGCAAACCCCACGAGCATCCCGTTGAGCCTGAAGGCGGGCATCCCATAGCTGATGCACTCTTCCGCGTCGGGCGCGACCGAGCGGACGATCCGCCGCAGGCCCTGCAACGCGTCTCGCTTGTCGGCGCTCAGGACCGACAGATATTCGTCGATGGTTCGATGCTGCCCGGTCATGGTCGTTGCGGGGCGCCACAGGTTAGCTTCGCGGCACAATAGCTTGGCGACAGCCAGGGCGCACGCCTTTTAGACCGGCCTGGCGGCGGCGCCGCCGGCGCCCCCCCCCACCCCGTAGGCCGCGGTCTCGCCCCGCAGAGGATGGCGCCCTTCGGGGGGGGTCTCGGCCAGCGGGCCCATGACGA
>JBEPUW010000052.1:0-27753 GCA_041691315.1 Caulobacteraceae bacterium
GTCTCGAGCACTTTGACCATTAATGGCGGGACGCTGTCGCCGGGTAATGGGATCGGTTCGATGGCCGTGGTGGGCAATCTGGTGTTCACCTCGGCCGCGACCTACCTGGTCGAGGTCTCACCGGCCGGAGCCGATCGCGCCGGCGTGACGGGAACGGCGACCCTGGGTGGCGCGACGGTCCGAGCCTCGTTCGCTCCCGGAAGTTATGTCGAAAAGCAATACAATATCCTGGGAGCCAATGGCGGCGTCATCGGCACGTTCGGTACGCTGGTCAACACCAATCTTCCAGGTGGATTCAAGTCCAGCCTGAGCTACGACGTCAACAACGCGTATCTCAATCTCGCGCTGGATTTTACGCCAATACCGACACCGACGCCAACACCGACACCAACACCAACACCGACACCGACACCGACGCCAACACCGACGCCGACGCCAACACCAACACCAACACCGACGCCGACCCCCACACCGACGCCGACGCCCACTCCGACTCCGACACCAACACCAACACCGACGCCAACACCAACGCCAACGCCGACCCCCACACCGACACCGACACCGACACCGACACCGACACCGACACCAACCCCGACGCCGACTCCGACGCCGACTCCAACCCCGACCCCAACCCCGACGCCAACGCCGACGCCAACCCCAGTCCGGGTCGCGCCGCTGGATGGGACGATTTACGCCGAACAGCTGTTCGCGTTCGCGGAGGCCAATCAGCAGTCGGTGACGGAGCTGCTGGGCCGCACGTTGCCGGACGGAAACGGCGACAGTTTCTATAATATCGACCCGCCGGCCGGCACGACGATCGTCTGGGCCAAGCTTCTGGGCAGCTGGCTGGACGCCGGCGACCGGTCCGGAATGCCCGGATTCCGCGCGCAGGCCGGCGGTGTGGAGGCGGGCGGCGACATCGCTGTCGGCCAGGGCGGCCGCCTGGGCGCCGCGATCGGCTATCAGGCCATCGGGCTTTCCGACGGCGCCGACGGCTCCGGCTCACAGGACGTCCTGCGGGTCAGCCTCTATGGCTCGCACGGGCTTGGCCCGATCGGGCTGAGCGCGGCGCTCAGCTATGCGCACGACTGGGATCGCGCCAGCCGGGCGTCAGGCTTTGGCGACTCCACCGCGTCGTTGGGCGCCGATGAGTACACCGCCGCCGTCCAGGCGACCGCGCCGTTCGTCACCCAGGGCGTGGCGGTCACGCCGGCCGTGGGTCTGCTGGTTTCCAGTCTGAACAGCGGCGCCTTCCATGAACGCAACGGCGCCAACGCGGCCTTCGCGGTTTCAGGGCCGGGAACCAGCGCCACCCTGGTCTCACCCTATGCGGTTCTGGGCCTGTCGCGCGCCTTCACCACCTCCCAGGGCACGGTGATCACGCCCGACCTGCAGCTCGGCTATCGTTACGACGCCGCGGCCGACAATCGCCAAGGCTCGCTGATCGCGCTGGACGGAACGGTGTTCCGGACCGCCGGGCTGGGCTTGAATCCGAACAGCGCCCTGATCGGGACCAGCCTTACCGCCCACAACGGCGCCTGGAGCGGTTTCGTCCGCTATCGGGCGACGCTGTCAAGCAATTGGACCAATCAGGCGGTCGAGGCCGGATTCCGGTGGGTTTTCTGACGCGCAGCCGTCGTGAGCGGGGACTCGCGCCGAAAGTCGTCGCATGACTGTATCAACCCGCCACCGGCTTGGCTGGCGCAACGCCAGGAAAACGCCCGAAAAACGCCGCGCCGAGGGATCGTCGCAAAGCTTTGCAGGATTGACACATGGCCGCCTGAATCAGGTCAAAATGCCCAGGATGCGGCGGAACATCGCAACTCTCATCGCGTCATGCGCGAAACAATCATTGACGCTCGGACATAGCGAGAACAGTGTTATTCTTGTGTGTTCGTCCAGGGAGGAATTGGGGCGGGCAAGAGGGCGGGCATGTCTAGTTACGAAGTTGAGGAGGCCGAATCCCACGAGGAATCGGTTCGTATCAGCGGCCACGTGAAGTGGTTCGACGCTGGCAAAGGCTATGGCTTCATCGTCCCTGACGATCCGAGCCAGACCGGCCTGAAGGACGTCCTGCTGCACGTGACCAGCTTGCGCCAGTCCGGCCACGAGAGTGCGCCGGAGGGATCGTGCATCACCTGCGACGTCGTCAAACGGCCGAAGGGCTGGCAGGTGTCGGAGATCGTCGAGCTGGACCAGAGCACCGCGACGCCAGCCGAACGGGCGCACCGGCCACCGGACCGCGACGGCGGCTTCCGCCGCGACCGCGACAGCTTCGACAGTGATCGCAGCGGCGGCGGCTATCGCGACCGGGCGCCGCGACGGCCGGCCTCGCCGGCCGGCCCGCTGGAGCGCGCCAAGGTCAAGTGGTTCAACCGCACCAAGGGCTATGGTTTCGTGGTCCGCGATGGCGAGCCCGGCGACATCTTCGTTCACATCGAAACCCTGCGCCGCAGCGGCCTGGAAGACCTGCAGCCGGGCGAGGACGTCATGGTCCGCTTCGCCGAGGGGCCGAAGGGTCTGGTGGTGGCCGAGATCTCGGCCGACTAGCCGAGAAACCGAACGGCGTGACCGAGGACTACGAATATCGCGGCATGCTGGCCCAGTCTTGGGACCTGTTGCGCGGCGACTATTCCAACTGGCCTGACCGGCCGCTCTATCGCGAAATCATCGAGCGCCAGGGCGGCCCGGCCCTGGACGTCGGCTGCGGCACCGGGCGGCTGATCCTCGACTATCTGGCCACCGGGCTGGATGTCGACGGCGTCGACAATTCACCCGAGATGCTGGCGCTCTGCCGCTCCAAGGCAGCGGCCCTCGGCATCGAGGTCGAGGGCCGGCTGTTCTTTCAGGAGATGGACCAGCTCGACCTGCCGCGCAGATACGCCAACATCTTCGTGCCCTCGCTGTCTTTCCAGCTGGTGCTCGACCCGACTGCCGCGGCGGCGACGATGCGGCGATTCCACAATCACCTGGCGCCGGGCGGTGTGCTGGTCATGTCGCTCAAGTCGAGGCTCTGGGACAACCGCCGTACGCCGCCGCAGATGCAATGGTCGGCCTGGTTCAAGCTGGCCGAGAAGGCGCGCGACGACGGCGACATCATCCGCCGGTTCATCCGCGAGATGTACGACCACGACCAGCAGCTGGAGCACGAGGAGAACCGCTTCGAGCTGCTGCGCGACGGCGAGGTGATCGAGTCGGAGTTCCACAGCCGCTCGCCGTGCGTGCGCTGGTATAGGCAGGCCCAGGCCATGGCGCTGTTCGAGCAGGCCGGGTTCACCGACGTGACCATGACCGCCGCGGAATCCGCCATCCCGGCGACCCCGGATGACAACAGCGTCAAGATTCGCGGCACACGCCTCTGAAGCCGATGCTATGGCTTGGCTCTGTTCACGTTTGTGGGGCCTGGGGCCGAGATGATCTTGTGTTGCTTGCGTCTGACCCTGGCTTTAGCGGCGCTGTTGTTCGCCGCGCCGGCCGTGGCCGCCATTCCGACCTATGGCTATCAGGTCGTCCGCACCTATCCGCACGATCGCGGGGCCTTTACCGAGGGCCTCTTCTATCTGGACGGCTTTCTCTATGAGAGTACCGGGCTGGAGCACCATTCGGCGATCCGCAAGGAGAGCCTGGCCACCGGCAAGGTGGTGCTGACGCGGGGGTTGGCCCCGCAGTATTTCGGCGAAGGCATCGTCGACTGGCGCGGCCATCTGATCCAGCTCACCTGGCGCAATCAGATCGGCTTCATCTATGACCTGGCGACGTTCCGGCCGCTCGGTCAGTTCGCCTATGCCGGCGAGGGCTGGGCGCTGACCGGCGATGGTCGCCAACTGATCATGAGCGACGGCACGCCGCAGATCCGCTTCCTCGATCCGGTGACGCTGAAAGAAGTGCGCCGCATCACGGTCACCGCCGACGGGACGCCGGTGCAGTCGCTGAACGAGGTGGAATGGGTCAAGGGCGAGATTCTGGCCAATATCTGGATGACCAACACCATCGCCCGCATCGATCCGGCCAGCGGCAAGGTGGTCGGCTGGATCGACCTGACCGGTCTTCTGAAGCCGTCCGAGATCAGCGGCGACCGCGACGACGTGCTGAACGGCATCGCCTATGACGCCAAGGGCGACCGCCTGTTCGTCACCGGCAAACGCTGGCCGAAACTGTTCCAGATCCGCCTGGTCCCAAAGTCCTAGCCGCAAGGACCTGACTCTCGGCAAGCGCGACCGGTGGCGAGGCTCAGCCGGGGGTAGACCCGCCGCCCGGTTCCGTGAAATTATCAAGCTGCGCCATCAAGAGCCCAAATGGAGGAACGTCCATGGTCAAACTCTTTGCCGCCGGCCTGGCGCTGGCCGCCAGTCTCGCCGCGTTTGCTCCCGCGCACGCCGAGGGAGGTTGCGGCTGGGGGGCCCATCGCGGCCCCTATGGCGGATGCCGCGCCAATGGCGGCCCGGTGGCGCCGCGGGCCGGCGTCGTCGTCGCCGTTCCCGGGGCGGTGATCTTCGCGCCGCTCGGGCGCGCCTGTCCGGTCGGCTATCATCTTGGTCCCCAGGGCCGCCGCTGCTGGCCGAACTAGCGCCTGAGGGCCTCTGACCGCCGCGCGCGCGGCGGATTTTTCGCCAACCTCGACGCGGATCGGGCCGCGCGGTGGATTCGTGCGCCCGAGAACGACAGCGCGCGCGTTGCGGCGCGGGAGACGACGTGGCAAGACAGCGGCGTTTTCCGAAGGTCCCGGGGCGTGGCGCAGCCTGGTAGCGCATCTGGTTTGGGACCAGAGGGTCGGAGGTTCGAATCCTCTCGCCCCGACCACCTTCGGATGTCGATCGGGGAGCCTCATGCTCGCGCGCATCTATCGTCCGGCCAAGACGGCCATGCAGTCGGGCAGGGCCAAGACGCTCGAATGGGTGCTCGAGTTCGAGCCCGCCTCGGCGCGGCTGCCCGATCCGCTGATGGGCTGGGCGCAGTCGAAGGACATGAACGGCCAGGTGCGGCTGAGCTTCGCCGCCCGTGAAGAAGCCATCGCCTACGCACAGAGCCACGCCATCCCCTTCCAGGTGATGGAGCCCAAGCCGATCAGACGCGTGATCAAGGCCTATGCCGACAATTTCGCGTTCACCCGCAAGGAGCCGTGGACCCACTAGGGTCCGCGAGCCAGCTCCGCGCGGCGCCCTTAGCTCAACCGGATAGAGCACTCGCCTTCTAAGCGAGCGGTTGCTGGTTCGAATCCAGCAGGGCGCGCCATCATCGGATACAGCGGAATAGTCGGATCGGATACCGATCACCCCCGCATTACTCCACACAGCTAACGGCGCATAGCCGGCCCCTCGCACCACGGGAGGCGCCAGCTTGACCCATGGACGGCGTGGTTTGCCATGAGCGCCTGTCGGGTAATGATCCCCGAGCAAACCCCGTGGCCGGGCTGCCGAATGCTGAACGGCGGTAGAAGAGCCAATTCTAAAGGCCCACTTAAATACCCCGCAAAGGCGGCCCGGCGATTTCTAGGTCGGACCTGCTGGTCATCAACAAGACCCCCCGGTCTTGCGCCCCATGTTGGCGACGACCTGGACGTTATGCTCCATGATGCGACCGGGCAGCGTGGCGTACGTCCCTTCGTCTGCACGGATCTTCCGAAGCTCACCGGGGTCGCGGACATTGTCGCCTTCATCGCGGCCACTGGGGCTTGGAACGCGCCGAGAGCCGGTCGGTCCGCTCGTCGTTCGAGTCTGTCCGCAGGCTTTAGACCGGCGCTTGAAGCGCTCGCCGTGGGATCGAGGTCCCCGCTGGTAGCTCCCGGTGGCCTGCCACGTATAGGTCGACGAAGGGGCTTGGGCTGTCTTACGATCAGCATGGTGCTGCCCGTTTCCTATTTGCGAGAGGAGTTGATGATCCCGAAATAGACTGGTTATTTGGAATATTGCCGTCGTCCGCAGGGCTCGCAGACGCACGGTCCTTCCCTCGGGCGCGGCCCGCCAATGAGGACGACAATCGTGCAACTCCAGTCTGCCTTGATCGCCCTGACTATGCTTCTGGCGCCGATGGCCCAGGCGGCACCCGCTGCCGCGGCGGGGAGCCCTGTCGATCACATCGTATTGAGCAGCGGGCACAAGATCGCCTTCCACGTTTTCCCAGGTCGCCAGCCGCCGATCGTGCTCGATGCGGGCGGCGGCAATGATTCAACCTATTGGGAGGGCCTGGTCCCTCAGCTCGCCAAGGCGACCGGTTCAGAGATCATCACCTATGATCGTTCCGGCTTCGGCGCGAGCGACGAGGTGCCTGGTCCGTGGAGTGTTTTGACGGCCAGGGATGATCTGCTCGAGGTCCTGAAGGCCGCCGGCGCGACCCACAAGGTGGTGCTCGTCTCGCATTCGCTTGCTGGCGAGATCGCCCTTTACGCGGCCAAAGCGCACCCAAACTGGTTCACCGGTGTCGTCCTGATGGACGCCAACGTGCCGCCGCTCTACACGGAGGCGGCGATCAAGGCCATGATGGCGTCCTATGCGCCGGTCATCAAGCAGCTACAGAGCGCGCCACCGAGGCCGTCGGGCCGTCAGCTTCTCGCCCTGTCCCAATCCTTCGAAGAAACCTCGCGAGCCTTTCACAAGGCCAAATGGCCCGCCAGCGTCCCGGCCGTGGTGATCGTGTCTGAGAAGACCCCCATGGACGATCCCTTCCTCGCCGGGCTCTGGCGGACATCGCACGCGCAGTTCGCCAAGGGGGCGCCGAACCGCACTCTGATCACCGCCGCGCGGAGCTCTCACGACGTCGCCCATGACCGGCCGGACGTCGTCATCAACGCGGTGGAAGGATTTGTCGCCAAAGCCCGTCAAAATCCTTGAAATCACGCACGCGTTTCGCCACCTCGAAAGCCGGTAGGCTCAGCCAAGGAACAGGTGATCGAGCCGGCGGTCAGTGAACCCGGGCGGCGATGCTTCTTGCCGTCATGGTCAACGAGGGCAAAGCGCCGAGCAGTCCGACCTCGGCTGAGGACCAATTGCGGCCGCAGCAGGGGCCGCCGAGTCACTGCGCGTCGGCTATGGATATCTCAGCCTGGATCGGTTCAGAGTAAGCCTTGCTCCAGCGTCTCTCCCGGCAGATCAAATCCGTCTTGTGTTGGAACGCCATGGGCTCTTTTCATGGAAGCTGATCCGTATCGATCTACCCGAGGCCGCCGGGGCGGCCGCCGCCGCTCCCCCAGTCGCTTCTTCCAATGACATCGCCGCGTCGGCGGCAGCGGAGCAACCTGCGGTACGTGCTGCACCGATCAGTCCTGTTCCGCCCCCTTCAGCGGATGCGCAACCGCCAGATGCCATTGCGCAGTTGACGGCAAATGACCGAGCACTCTTCGCCAGGCACCCTGCGCAGGGCTTCGCCGGCCATGCATTGTCGCCTGACTTCGACGGCCGCGTGCGCACGCCCGAATGTTCAGGACGCGGAACGCAGCCTCCTGGAGGCCGCCTGCGAGCAGGCGCGGACCAGCCTGAGCGACTTCGTCCGTCGCAAGGCCCCTGACGCGGCCGAGATCGATCTGCTGGAGCGTCCGCTCGTCACCATTCCCGCCGCGGACTGGGAGGCGTTCGTCGGCTACGTCACCTTGAGCGCCGGCCAGATCGAGCGGGCCGCCCTGCCCAAGCTGCTGCAGCGCAACAAGCCCGATCCCGTCCCAGCGACGCTGCTCGGCCAGCTCGCGATCGACAAGGCGCACCAAGGGCGAGGCTATGCCCACTCACTGCTGCTGTTCGCCCTGCGTGCGGCGCTCAGGGCCTCCTACGATGTCGGCAGCTTCGGGGTCTTCACCCATCCGCTGGATGAAGCCGCGCGCGGCTTTTATGCGCGCTGGGGATTTCAGGACCTGCCCTTTGACCCGCGCCGCGGCATGATCGTGAGCATGATTGACCTGGAAAGCAACGGCTGGAGACGCTGAACAGCCCCACGAGACCTTGCATCAACACGGTATGGCCGAGACGTGGCCGGCTGCCGCATAGGCGAGGATCTTAGCGTCGCGGGTGACGATAGGCATCGACAGGTGGCGCGCCGTGGCGATCAACAATCGATCGGCGGAATCGCCATGCAGCGGATCGGGTAGGCCAGAGGCGGCGATGGCGATATCCGCGGTGAAAGCGGCCGTCTTGATCGCCGGACCGGCCATGAAGCGGGCGAACCAGGTCGCCGGATCCGGGAGAAACGCGATTGCCCGGCCGGCCCTTGGGCGAGCCAGCATGCCGATCTCCCAGGCGGAGATCGGCGAGACAAAGACGCCATCGGCCAGAGCGGCGTGGATGATGTGGCTGTCGGCCTGGTGCTGGAGCGGATCGCCGTTGGCGAGCCAGATCACCGCGCAAGTGTCCAGCAAAACGGCCGTCGGCTGACTTGCCGCGCTCATTCGTGGAGTTTTCCGTCGTCAGCCGACAAGGGTTGATCGAGCACAGGCGCAGTGAAGTCGAAGTCCGGCGGCGCGATGACCGAACCGCGCAGGAACCCATGCAATTGACGCACGGTAGCCTCGGGATCGTCGGGCGGCGTCAGAACGGCGACGACCTTGCCGCGCTTGGTGATCGTCACCCGCGAGAACTTATGCGCGGCGACACGGTCAAGGATGTCCAGGCACTTCGCCTTGAACTCGGTGGCCGTGTAGGATTGAACGCCTGGCATATGGTCACCTTTAAATGACCGGTCATATATAGATGACCGAACCGGCCACGCAAGAGTTGCAGGCTCGCGAGAGGCTGTCCGAGGGGCATCCCCCACCGAAGCCTTACGGCGCGCTGTCGGTATCCAGGATGTGTTGCGCCTCGTCCTTGGTCGGAATGCCGCCGCGGTGGGCGGCCGCGCGGGCGACGAATTCGGCGCGAGAGTTTTCGGAGGGGTAGGGGACGTCGGGCACGGGCACGCCGAGGAACTTGCACAGCGGCTCCCAGCCCTGGCCGGCCTGGTAGATCAGCAGCCGCTCGGGCGCGATGGTCGCCTTCACCTGTTCGGTATGGTCGAGGAAATGCTGGGTCATGTAGGCGCGGTCCTGCAGGTGGGCGCGCAGGGGACCGACGAAGCTGTTGAAGAACTCCGCCTGGCCGCCGCTGGCGGAGGCCACCGAGCTCGTCGGCGCGAAGATGGTCGCCTGGGTGGAGTCGAACCATTGGTTGGGGTCGCGCACCGTGTGCAGCACCTTGGCGTCCGGATAATAGGCCGCCAGCTCGCGCCAATAGTGGGCGCCCGGATAGTCGACCATCGCGTGGTAGCCATCGAAGATCGCGTCCCAGTCGGGGCGACCCTTGCTGGCCTCGACCCACAGCATCATGCTCTCGGGGTGGGCGAACACCTCGACCATGTGGTGGCAGGGCCCGACGCCCAGGATGTTCAGCGCCGACTGCATGGACTTGGTGCCCGTGCGGCCGAGGCCCGAGCCGACAACCTTCAACGCCATGATCTTCTCCCCGAAGCTTTGCGCTAAGGGTTTAATCCCGCGCCTAGATCACGATGATTTTGGATTGAAGCAATCCAAAATCATAGACGTGATCGATACAAAGAGTGAGAGCGGGTTGCGGGCGGAAAACCGCTTCGCACTTTTCCTCAACCCGCTCTGGCGCCGCGCAATGCGTCCAGGCCGCGCCGCAGGTCGGCGATCAGGTCGGCGGGGTCCTCCAGGCCGATGTGCAGGCGCATCAGCGGGCCGGCCAGGCCGGTCGGAAAGCGGCGGTGGGTCAGCTGGTCGCCCGAGGAAATGGCCAGGCTTTCGAAGCCGCCCCAGGAAAAGCCGAGGCCGAACAGGGTCAGGGTGTTGAGCATGGCGTCGATGGAGGCGGCGGAGGTCGGGTGGAAGACCACGCTCATCAGGCCGTTCCCTCCGGTGAAGTCGCGCTTCCACAAGGCGTGGTCGGGCGAACGGGGCAGGGGCGGGTAGAGCACCTCGGCCACCTCCGGCTGGTCGAGCAGCCAGTTGGCCACGACGCCTGCGTTCGCCGCGTGGCGCGCCAGCCGCGTCGGCAGGGTGCGCAGGCCGCGCAGGCCCTGATAGACGTCGTCGGGCGAGACCGACCAGCCGAAGTTCCACACCGCCTCGTCGAGCGCGTGGGTGATGCGCGCGTCCTTGGCCGCCGCGCTCCCCAGGAAGACGTCGGAATGGCCGGTGACGTACTTGGTCAGGGCCTGGACGCTGATGTCGACGCCGAGCGCCAGCGGCTTGCAGAGCAGGCCGGCGGCCCAGGTGTTGTCGACCAGGGTCAGCACCTCGCGGGCGCGGGCCAGGGCGGCGATCGCGGTCAGGTCCTGGATTTCATAGGTCAGGGAGCCGGGGGATTCCATGACGATCAGGCGCAGGGCCGAGCCGCCGGCGGCCAGCACCTGCTCCGGCGTCCAACGTGGCGAGAAATAGGTCACCTTGACCCCGAAGCGGGTCAGCACCTTGTCGAAGAAGCGGCGGGTGGGCGCATAGGCGGCGTCGGTGACCAGCACCTCGTCGCCGGCGCGCAGCACCGCCATCGCCGCCGCGGTGACGGCGGCGAGGCCTGAGGGGAAGAGGCGCACGCCCGTGGCGCCTTCCAGCTCGCACAGCGCCTCGGCCAGGGCCTCGTGCATGCCGAGACCGCCGCGGCCATAGGTGACGTTGTCGTGGTTATACAGCGAAGCGGCGTCCGGCATCAGCACGGTCGAGCCGCGCTGGATCGGCGGGCCGACGGTGCGGGACAGGGTGCGCGGCCTGGCGCCGGCGCGGATCAGCCGCGTGGCCTCCGCGTCCTGGCGCTTTTCGGCCACGCTTAAGCGCCGGTGACGACCGGCGTGTCCGCCAGGCCGCCCCATTCGGTCCAGGAGCCGTCATAGACCGGCGCGCGCCAGCGCCCCAGCCGCGCCAGGGCCAGCGACAGGATGGCGGCGGAAATGCCCGAGCCGCAGCTGGTCAGGATCGGCCGGTCCAGATCGACGCCGGCCTCGGCGAACAGCGGCAGGAGTTCCGCCTTGGTCTTCAGTGTGCCGTTGGCCGCAACCACGGCGCTGGACGGCAGGTTGTGTGCGCCCGGCATGTGGCCGCCGCGCAGGCCGGCCCTTGGTTCCGGCGCCTCGCCGAGGAAGCGGGCGGCGGCGCGGGCGTCGAGAACCTGCTCGGCATGGCTCTCGACCACGCCAAGCACCGAGGCCAGGTCGCGGACCAGGCTTGGATCGAACTTCGCCTTGAACTCGCCGTGCGGATTCTGCGGCCAGCCCTGTTCGACCGGATGATCCTCGGCCATCCACTTCGGCAGGCCGCCGTCGAGCACGGCCACGGCCTTGTGGCCCATGGCGCGGAAGGTCCACCAGACCCGCGGTGCGGAGAACAGGCCCTGGGCGTCATAGACGACAACGTCTGAGTCCGGCTCGACACCCAGCCGGCGCGCATGCACCGCGAACTCCGCCGGGTCGGGCAACATGTGGGGCAGGGGGTTTGTGTGGTCGGCGATCTCGTCGATGTCGAAGAAGACCGCGCCGGGAATGTGCCGTTCGGCGTGCTCGGCGCGGGCGTCGCGCGGTGTCCCCGGCATGAACCAGGTGGCGTCGATGATGACCAGGCCTGGACTGCCCAGGCGCTCGGCCAGCCAGTCGGTGGACACCATGGGGTCGTCGTTTTCGGGCAGGCTCATAGCCAGGGCGGCACAGGCAGGCCGCGCTCCTTTAGGAATTCGGGGTTGAACAGCTTGCTCTGATAACGCGAGCCGTAGTCGCAGAGAATGGTCACGATGGTGTGGCCGGGTCCGAGATCGCGGGCCAGGCGGACCGCGCCGGCGACGTTGATCCCGGTCGAGCCGCCCATGACCATGCCTTCGTGCTCGGCCAGCTCGAAGATGGCGCGCATCATCTCCTCGTCGGGGACGCGATAGGGATAGTCGATCGCCAGGCCCTCGAGATTGGCGGTGATCCGGCTCTGGCCGATGCCCTCGCTGATCGAGGTCCCCTCGGCCTTCAGCTCGCCGTGGGCGTAGTAGTCGTAGAGCGACGCGCCGCCGGGATCGGCCAGGCCGATGGCGACGTCGGGTCGCTTGTCGCGCAAGGCCATGGCGACGCCGGCCAGGGTGCCGCCGGTGCCGACGGCGCAGATGAAGCCGTCGATCCTGCCGCCGGTCTGGGCCCAGATCTCCGGACCGGTGCCTTCGAGATGGGCCTGGCGGTTGGCGACGTTGTCGAACTGGTTGGCCCATACGGCGCCGGCCGGCTCCTGGGCCGCAAGTTCCTCGGCTAAACGTCCAGAATAACGAACATAATTGTCCGGATTCGAATAGGGCACGGCGTCCACCTCGACCAGTTCGGCGCCCATCAGGGTGATGGCGTCCTTCTTCTCCTGGCTCTGGGTGCGTGGGATGACGATGGTGCTGCGATAGCCCAGGGCGCGGGCGACCATGGCCAGGCCGATGCCGGTATTGCCGGCCGTGCCTTCGACGATGCGGCCGCCCGGCTTCAGCACTCCGCGCCGCTCGGCGTCGCGGATGATGTAGAGGGCGGCGCGATCCTTCACCGATTGGCCGGGATTGAGGAACTCCGCCTTGCCCAGGATCTCGCAGCCGGTGGCGTCGCTTGGCCCTCGCAGCCGGATGAGCGGGGTGTCGCCGATGGTGTCGAGAACGCTGGCTGCGACCATGATCCTACATCGCGGCGGATCGTCCAGTGTGCAAGAGCCAATCACTCGGCGGCGGAGCGAACCGCGGTCAGCCAGGTCCCGACGTTGGCCAGCACGGTTTCCGGGTCCTGATAGCCACGGCTGATGGGGGCATAGGTCCCGTCGGCGTTGGGACCGACGATGAGGGTCGGAAAGCCGGTGACGCCGGCGCGTTGGGACAGCGCATAGTCGCGCCAGGTCTCCGACTTCAGCGCCTCGTCGCCGAGGCCGGCGGCGAAGGCCTCGCGGTCGAACCCGAGTTCCACGGCCAGGTCGACCAGCACGGCGGTCTTGGTCACGTCCAGGCCCTCGGCATAGAAGGCGTGCTGGATGCGGGCGAGATAGTCGATCGCCCGATCCGTGCCGGTGCGCCTGGCCAGCACCACCGCGCGAGCCGCCGGATCGGTGTCGTAGACGAAGCCGTCCAGGTCAATCAGGCCCTCGCCGAACGGCTGGCCGGTCAACTCGTGGATCTCCCGCCAATGGCCGACCAGGTTGCGGCGCGCCTCCTCGGGCATCGGCGTGGTGGTTCCCGGCCGAAGACCCCCCATGACCAGCCGGATCGGCAGAATCTCGGCCGTGCGCTCGCGCAATGCCGCGACCACCGGTGAAAAACCCCAGCACCAGGAGCACATCGGGTCGGCGAAATAGATGAAATGCAGGCCGTCCATGGGAAGACTCTCCCGTCTAACGTGGCTCGCGAGCCGTCAGGCTGACGATATTGCGGTCGAGGTCATAGTATCGCGCCGTTCGGCCCCAGGGTTCGTCGCGCGGCCCATGAATGAGGAAGGCGCCCGCCGCGAGCGCGCGTTCATGAGCGGCCTCCAGATCGTCGACATGGAATCCGACCTGAACGCCTGACGCGCACTCCTCGCTGCGGGCCTGGTAGAGCGAGAAATGCAGGAAGGCGCCGGCAGGCCAGGACAGCGCAGCGTGCCGACCGCCCATCCACCGATCGTCCGCCTGATGGTCGTCGGACTCGCGCAGATCGATCCCGAACGCATCGCGGTAAAGCGCCGCGGCGCGGTCGAGGTCGGCGACTTCCAGCACCACGGTGACCAGACGCGGCGCCGCGGTCACGGGTCCTAGGCCTTGGCCAGGGTCAATTGCACCACATTGGTGCGGCCGGTGCGGAAACCGGCCTCGCAATAGCTGAGATAGAAGCGCCAAAGCTTGCGGAACCGCTCGTCGAAGCCCAGCGGCGCGACCTGCGCCCAATTGGCCTCGAACCGCTCGCCCCACCGGCGCAGGGTCTCGGCATAGTGCGGGCCGAACCGGGCGATCCCGCGCCATTGCAGGCCGGCGCGATCAGTTTCCTGCCGCAAGCGCTTCTCGCTGCCCAGCATGCCGCCGGGAAAGACGTATTTCTGGATGAAGTCCGCGCGGCGGCGATAGTCGTCGAAGAACTCGTCGCGGATTGTGATGATCTGCAGGCCGGCCCGGCCGCCGGGCGTCAGCGCGCTGTGGATCTTCTCGAAATAGGCCGGCCAGTAGCGTTCGCCAACCGCCTCGAACATCTCGATCGAGGCGACCCGGTCGAACTGGCCCTCGACGTCGCGGTAGTCGATCAGGCGGATGTCGGCTTTATCGGCCAAGCCTTTGTCAAACAGACGC
This sequence comes from Caulobacteraceae bacterium, assembly GCA_041691315.1. Taxonomy (GTDB): domain Bacteria; phylum Pseudomonadota; class Alphaproteobacteria; order Caulobacterales; family Caulobacteraceae; genus Poindextera. The sequence continues at coordinate 14,222 of JBEPUW010000052.1, forward strand.
TTTCTGGCGAATTCGTACTGTTCGCGCGAAATGGTGACGCCGGTCACCTGTGCGCCGACCTCGCGGGCGGCGAACTCGGCGAAGCCGCCCCAGCCGCAGCCGATCTCAAGCACGCTTTGGCCGGCTTCCAGGCCCATGCTGCGCGCGAGCTCGGCGTATTTGTGCCGCTGGGCGTCGACCAGCGACTGGCCGTCGCGCTCGAACCAGGCAGAGGAATAGGTCATGCCGGAGTCGAGCCAGCGTTCATAGAAAGCGTTGCCCAGGTCGTAATGGGCGCTGATGTTGCGCCGCGATCCGCTGCGGGTGTTCGAATTCAGCAGGTGGGCGAGATAGTTGAGCGCCCGGCTCAGCGGATGGCCGTTCACCAGGCCCTGCAGCCGGTCGAAGTTGAGCCCGGCGGACTCCAGCACCGCGGTCAGGTCGTGCGTGTCCCAGTCTCCGGCCATGAAGCCTTCGGCAAAGCCGATATCGCCCGCCGCCATCACCCGGCGCATGCAGCGGAAATCGTTGACGATAACGCGGGCGTCCGGGCCGGGCTGGCTGCCGGAAATGGGAATTTCCCGCCCCGACGGGAGGGTGAAGGTGATCGAGCCCCACAGCCAGTTGCGGGCCGCAATCGCAAGCGCCGCGCGGAAGACCGCCGGCGCCTTGCGCAGGTCCGGCCAGTCGCCGAATGCGGCTTCGGTTCTACGCGCCTGGGTGAGGTCGCTCATGACTCCGCCCTTTTTTCCCTACCCCAAAACTCAGAATGTCACGAAGTGGGAAAGGATGCACGACCTACGCTCATACCAGCTTGAGGCCCGCGCGGACGGGCGCCGAAGGGCGCGCCCTTGAGCCAGAGAATGAGCGCCTGCCAATGGATGGCGGCGACGACGCCCAGGGTCATCAGCGGCATGCCCAGAAAGAGCCGCAACAGCGCCGCATCGGTCAGGTCGCGTCGTTCGGCGCTCAGGGTCGCGGTGAAGTCCGGCCGGCCGCCGACGGACTTGGCGATGACCAGGTCGAAGGTCGCGGCTGGCGGCGTCAGACGGAAACCGTAGGCGCCCTCGACGCCATAGAAGGGCGAGACATAGAGCTGCTTGTCGGCTTCCTGGCGCTCGCAGGCGCCGCCCGAGGCCGGTACGACATAGGCGTGGGTCTGGCCGAAGGTGTTGTTGACCTCGTAGATCACCGCTTCCAGCCGGCCCTCGGCGTCCTCGACGAAGAAGATCGAGATCGGGTTGAAGACGAAGCCCAGCATGCGCGGGAAGGCCAGGAGGCGGATGCGGTGGGCGCTGGCGACCAGGTCGGCCTCGGCGAGCCTGGCCTCGACCCAGGTGCGCAGCATGGAGCCGTCGCGGGCGCCGTGGTCGCGCTCGGCGAACGAAAAGAGGCCCCAGCGGAACATGCGCAAGCCGCGCAGACCTTCCTCGATACGGTCGACGTCGATCAGGATCTGGAACAGGCCGTAGCTGAACCGGTGCGGCCGCGGGCCGAGGCGGGCGTGGGTGGTCCTGCCGACATAGAGGCTGGCGGCGGCTGTCATGCGGCCGCCCTTCGGCCAGGCGCGGCTGGGCTTTGCGCCACCAGCGGGCCGCCGGGGATGCGGTGATCGACGAAGTCCCACGGCACCGCGCCGCCCAGGGCCAGGGCGGCGCGCAGGCCGGCGGTCAGGCCGTCCTCGTGGAAGCCGTGGCCCAGCCAGGCGCCGGCGTACCAGACGCCGCCGCGGCCCTGGATGCGGCCGATCTGGCGCTGGGCGGCCAGCGCGGTGGTGTCGAACTGCGGGTGCTCGCAGTCGAACACCTCGAAGGTGAGGGCGGGATTCGGCGCTTGGTCCGGGTTCAGGCTGACGAACAGCGGACGCTTGCGGTCGATCGTCTGCAGGCTGTTCATCCAATAGGTCAGGGCGCCGGCGCCATCCTTGCCGCAGATCGCATTCCAGCTGCCCCAGGCCGCGCGGCGTTTGGGCATCAGCCGGACATCGCGATGCAGATAGGCGCGGTTGGGACCGTAGCGGACCGCGCCCAGGAAGGCGCGCTCCTCGGCGTCGGCGTCGAGCATGCGCAATGCCTGGTCGGAGTGACAGGCCAGGATGACCTGGTCGAACCGCTCGGTGCGGCCGTGGGTGTCGGTGACCTCGACGCCGTCCGGACCCCGGCGAAGGCGCGCCACACCTGCGCCGGTCCGCACGCGCGGCCCAAGCAGGGCGGCGATACGGTCGACATAGGCGCGACTGCCGCCGGCGACGGTGCGCCATTTCGGCTGAGCCATCTGCAGCAGGTTGTGGTTGGCGAAGAAGCCGATGAAGCTCTCCGCCGGAGCGTCGGCGATGCCGCCGTCGGTGGTCGACCAGATCGCCGCGCCCATGGGCAGCAGATAGTTGTCACGAAACTCCGGCCCCAGGCCGAGCCGATGCAGATAGCCGCCAACGGTAAGATTTTCCAACTCACCCGAGGCAAGAGCGACCGGCGCAACCCGGTTGAAGCGGGCGATGTCGGCCAGCATCTTCAGGAAGCGCGGATTGGCCAGGTTGCGTTTCTGCGCGAAGACGCCGGTGGGGAAGTTCGAGGACCACTCGACCCCGCGCCCGGCGAAGGCGAAGCTCATATCGGTTTGCAGGCTGGCGACGCCCAGCGCCCCGAACAGGCCGACCAGGTTCGGATAGTTGCGCTCATTATAGACGATGAAGCCGGTATCGACGTCGATGGCCGCCCCGTCGTAGTCGATGGTGACGGTGCGCGCGTGGCCGCCCAGCCGCGCCTCCTTCTCGTAGAGCACGACCTCGCAGGCGTCCTTGAGCGCATAGGCGGCGCCAAGACCCGAGACGCCCGAACCGATAACCGCTATCCGCATCGACGATTCCCTCTGGCCACCCGCTGGCGGTCGCGTCAGGTCTACGGTGGCGCGCCCGGATCGGATCAGCCGGAGCGGAATTGGAGCCTCGAAGGGACGCCGCATGGCCCTGCTACACTTGAAGAGATGGAACCTGGCGATCGGCGACGGCCAGCCGCTGGTCTGCATCGCCGGCCTGAATGCGCTGGAAGACCTGGACCTGGCGCTCCTGGTCGCGCGTCGGCTGAAGGCCGAGACGGCGGCGCTGGGCATGCCGTTCATCTTCAAGGCCAGCTTCGACAAGGCCAATCGCTCGTCGATGCAGAGCTATCGCGGGCCGGGGCTCGAACGCGGCCTGGCCATGCTGGCCGCGGTCAAGGCCGAGCTGAACGTGCCGATCTGCACCGACATCCACGAGGTGGCCCAGGCCGATCCGGTCGCCGAGGTCGCCGACGTGGTGCAGATTCCGGCCTTTCTCTGCCGCCAGACCGATCTCGTCGTCGCCGCGGCCAGGGCGGTGCAGCGCACCGGCGGCTGGCTGCACGTCAAAAAGGGCCAGTTCCTCAGCCCCCTGGACGGCCGCAACATCATCGACAAGATCAAGGAGGCGGTGGAAACCGACCTGACCATCCTGTGCGAACGCGGCGTCTCCTTCGGCTACAACAACCTGGTGGTCGACATGCTGGGCATTCCGGAGATGAAAGCGCTGGGGGTTCCGGTGACCATCGACGCCACCCATGCCGTGCAACTGCCGGGCGCCAATCCGCTGACCAACGGCGCCTCGGCCGGCGGCCGGCGCGAGGGCGTTCCGGTCATCGCCATGGCGGCGGTGGCCGCCGGGGCCGACGGGGTCTTCCTGGAATTCCACCCCGACCCGGAAAAGGCGCTCTGCGACGGCCCCAGCTGCCTCCCGCTCGACGCTGCCGGCCCGCTGCTGGCCAGACTGAAGGCCATCCACGAGGCCGTAGCGCCGAACGCCTGAGGGCTAGGAGGCGCCGTGCGGCGCGTGCATGATCGCCGTCGGGTGGAAATGGGAGGCTCGTTCGATGCGATATCTCGCGCTCTTTGCGCTCATTGGTATTGTCTGCGCGGGCGAAGCCCAGGCCAATCCGACCCAGGATGCGGCCACGCGTTTCGGATTGCCCGGGACCTGGGCGCTGAACTGCGCCGCGCTGCCGTCACCCGACAACGAGTACGCTCACTGGTCGCTCGCGGCCGGCCGCAAGATCAGCCAGGTCTATGACGACGGTCCAACAGATTTAAAGAACAGGTATCGCTGGGATACGGCCAGGCTCGTCGGCCCGGACACGATCGTCCTCGACGGCGTCTTCTTCGGAAATGGCCTCGGCCAGCATGTGGAGATCGCGAAGCGGAACGACCGAATTCGGCCGCAGAACTCCAGCGATTCATCAGGCCGCAAGCTTGTCGTCGATGGCGCCTTTCCGAGCGGAGGCGGACCGCGTTGGTTCACGCGCTGCGGGAGCGGGCGCTGACCCATGCGGCTTGACGCCGGTTTTCGCAGAGCCGACACCCCGACCATATGGACCTGATCAGCCTCCAGTCCCTGCTGAGCGCCGTGCGCGGCGCCAAGGTGGCGTGCGTCGGCGACCTGATGGTCGACCGCTTCGTCTATGGCGAGGTCAGCCGCATCTCGCCCGAGGCGCCGATCCCGATCATGAGCCGGGCGCACGAGATCGTCATGCTGGGCGCCGCCGGCAATGTGGCGCGCAACGTCGCCTCCCTGGGCGCCGCGGCCCGGCTGGTCGGCGTCATCGGCAAGGACGGCCCTGGGCACGAAGCGCTGCGACTGCTGGCCGAGGAAGCCGAGGTCGAAGGCTTTCTGGTCACCGATCCGGACCGACCGACCACGGTCAAGGCTCGCTTCGTCTCCGGCGGCCAACAGCTGCTGCGCGTCGACGACGAGGCCAGGCATCCGATCGCCGGCGACGTCGAAGCCCAGCTGATCCGCGCCATCGAAAACGCCGCCGGCGGCGCCGGCGCGATCCTGATTTCCGACTACGGCAAGGGTGTCGTCACGCCCGCGGTCATTGAGGCCTGCCACGCGGCGGCCCGACGCGAGGGCGCGATGTTGATCGTCGACTCCAAGGCCCGCTCCTTCGCCCGTTATGGCCCCGCCGACCTGGTCAAGCCGAACGCCGCCGAGCTGGCCTACGCCACCGACCTGCCGACCGAGACCGACGACCAGGTCGAGGCGGCCCTGGCCCGCGCGCTGGAGCTTTCGCCATGCAAGGCGGTGCTGGCGACGCGCTCGGCGGCCGGCATGTCGCTGGGTGTGCGCGACGGCGCGGCGCGCCACTTCCGCCGCAATGCGCCGCAGGTCTACGACACCTCCGGCGCCGGCGACACGGTGCTGGCGGCGCTGGGCGCAGCGCTGGCCTGCGACAGCGACCCGGACCAGGCCATCGCGCTTGCCCTGCTCGCCGCCAGCGTGGTGGTGCAGAAGGGCGGCACCGCCACCGCCTCGCCGGACGAGCTGATCGAGGCCGAGGTCGCCGAACACCAGGCTCCGGCCGAGGCCAAGATCGCCACCCCCGAACGCATGGTCCGCGAGGTGGCGCGCTGGCGCGAGCAAGGGCTGAAGATCGGTTTCACCAACGGCTGTTTCGACATTCTGCACCGCGGCCACGTCGCCTATCTGACCCAGGCGCGCGCCTGGTGCGACCGGCTGGTGGTGGGCTTGAACAGCGATCGCTCGGTGCGGGCGCTGAAAGGCGAGGGGCGCCCCGTGAACGACCTGGAATCCCGCGCCCTGGTGCTGGGCGGCATGGCGGCGGTCGATCTGGTCGCGCCCTTCGACGAAGACACACCGCTCACGCTGATCGAAGCGGCGCGGCCGGACGTGCTGATCAAGGGCGCCGACTACAGCCGCGAAGGCGTCGTCGGTCACGAAGAAGTGGAGAGCTGGGGTGGCGAAGTGAAGCTGGCGCCGATCGTCGAGGGCTATTCCACCACCGCGGCCATCGAGAGACTGACCAGGCGCGAGGCGGCCCTGTCCGCCGAAGCACCGCCTGGAGCGCAGGCGGAATGACCCGCCGCATCGTCTTCGTCACCGGCGGGGCCGGCTTCATCGGCTCGAATATCGTGGCCAAGCTGGCCGAGGACCGCGATCTCGACGTGGTGGTCTGCGACCGGCTGCACGCGGTCGAGCTCGGCAAGTGGCGCAACATCGCCAAGCATCCGATCGGCGACTTCGTTCAGCCGGAGGACATGTTCGACTGGCTGGAGAAGCGCTGGCGCGACATCGAGGTGGTCATCCATATGGGCGCCGTCTCCTCGACCACCGAGCCGGACGCCGACAAGATCATCCAGACCAATTTCGGCCTGTCGCGCGACCTCTTCCGCTGGTGCGCCGACCGCCAGCGGCGGCTGATCTACGCCTCGTCGGCGGCCACCTACGGCGCCGGCGAACAGGGCTTCGCCGACCGTGACGACCTGGATTCGCTGATCTCGCTTCGCCCGCTCAACCCGTACGGCTGGTCGAAAGCGCTGTTCGACATCTTCGCCGCGCGTCAGGCGGCGCGCGACTATGCGCCGCCGCAATGGGTGGGCTTAAAGTTCTTCAACGTCTATGGCCCGAACGAGGCTCATAAGGGCCCGATGTCGTCGGTCGCCGCCCAGATCTGGCCCACGGCGGCGCGCGGGGAAACGGTCAGCCTGTTCAAGTCGCATCGCGAGGGCTACGCCGATGGCGGCCAGCAGCGCGACTTCGTCTATGTCCGCGACGCCGCCGAGGTGGTCGCCTGGCTGGTTGCGCACGAGGCGGTCAATGGGGTCTACAATCTGGGCTCTGGCACAGCCCGTTCGTTCAAGGACCTGGCCGAAGCGGTGTTCAAGGCGGCGGGCCAGCCGGCCAAGATCACCTACGTCGACACCCCGCCGGCCATCCGCGACCACTATCAGTACTTCACCCAGGCCGAGATGGGCCGCCTGCGCGCCGCCGGCTACACCGCCCCCCTGACCAGCCTCGAGGACGGCGTCGCCGACTACGTCCAGACCTACCTGGCCAAGCCGGACCCATACCGGTAGGCGCTCCATAGCTCCGTCATCGCCCGGCTTGTCCGGGCGACCCATGTACACTCACATTCGACGGCGATCATGGGTGGCCCGAACGAGTCGGGCCATGATGGGTGGGGGTTGGCCGCCATCGCCTTAGCCCAGTCGGCGTTCCGCTCGCCGCCAGCGGTCGGGTCGTGTAACCCTCGGCTCGTCATGGCCGGACGCATGCTGAGCTTGAGGGACTGGCTGCGTTTGATTGGGGCGCTGCTGGTGGCCCTGGTCATCATCGCGGCGCTGCGCTGGCGCCACGACATCGTCGAGGCGACGCTCGATCCGAAGGTCCCGTTCCAGACCTACCGGCCGCCGCCGGCGCCCGACTATGCCCAGCCGGCCGCCTGGGCGCTGCTCCCAGCGCATCCGGACGCCGCCGCCCCGGCCGACCCGCCGGCCGACGTCTTCTTCGTCCACCCCACCACCTTCGACGGCGGCCACGACTGGAACGGCCCGATCGGCGACGCCAAGGCGGCTCGTATCCTCAGCGGCGCCATGTTGCCGAACTATGCCCAGCCCTTCGCGCGCTCGGGGCGCCTGTTCGCGCCGCGCTATCGCCAGGCCAGCCTCTATACGGCGCTGACCCTGCGCGACGATGCCCGCGACGCGCGCCGCTTCGCTTATGGCGACGTGCGCGCGGCCTTCGACTATTTTCTCGACCATTTCAGCCAGGATCGGCCGCTGATCGTCGTCGGCGTCGAACAGGGCGGCACGCTGGTCGACCGGCTGATGCGCGAGGAACTGGCCGCGCGACCGACCGTGATCCACCGGCTGGCCGCGGTCTACATCATCGACGCCACGGTGCTGGCCGCCGACCACGGCCCGAAATCCGCGCTGCCGGCCTGCGGCCAACCGGGTCAGCCGCGCTGTCTGGTCGGCTGGAACCAGGAATTCGCCCTTGATCAGGCCGATATCCGCCAGGTCCTTGAGCGCTCCCTGGTCTGGGGACCGAACGACGAACTCGAGGGCGTCGCCAGCCGGCCGATCCTCTGCGTCAATCCGATGCTGGGCGCCCAGAGCGACGCCCTGGCGCCCGAACGCCTGAACCGCGGCACGGTGGCCGCCTCGGACATAGAACCCGACGCCCGCCCGGCCTTCCTGAGCCGCCAGGTCTCCAGCCAGTGCGTCGACGGGATCCTGCGCGTCTCCGCCCCCAGATCGCCGACCCTGAAAGTCCAGGGCGGCTGGCTCGACCGCCTGAAAGAGCCGGCGTTCAACCTGTTTTATGCCGACGAGGAAGCGGACGCCGCGGCGCGGGTGGCGGCGTTGCTGCAGGCGCCGGACTATAGGCCGCAGGCTCCGCAGCAGCCGCCCGGTTAGCCCCGCCCTTGTCGCCCCGCGCGTTCTTGGCCATACCGCACCGCTAAGCGGATGTGGCGGAACTGGTAGACGCACTAGATTTAGGTTCTAGCGGGGTGACCCGTGGAGGTTCGAGTCCTCTCATCCGCACCAGCATGCTTTGCGCTTGGACCGGCGCTGTGTGCATGACATAAGGGCGCGCGTTTCCCGCCGCCGTATATTCGGCGGCGGCTTACGTTTGGGCCATAGCGCCATGGCGGCGCTCGTTCTCTTCCGGAAGTTTGAGATGTCGATGCAGATCGTTGAAAAATCGGGCGAAGGCCTCAGCCGCGTCTACGGCGTTTCGATTTCGGCCCAGGAGCTGGGGCAGAAGCTGGATGCGCGCATCGCCGAGATCGCGCCGCAGCTGAATCTGAAGGGCTTCCGCCCCGGCAAGGTGCCGGCCGCCCACGTGCGGCGCATCTACGGCCGCTCGCTGATGGGCGAGGTCGTGGAGCAGACGCTGAGCGAAACCAGCCAGAAGGTGCTGGACGACAACCAACTCCGGGTCGCCTCGCAGCCGGACCTGAAGCCAGAGTCCGACATGGAAAAGGTGCTGGCCGGACAGGCCGACCTTTCCTACGAACTTGCGGTCGAGGTGATGCCGGAGTTCGAGCCGATCGATCCGGCGACCCTGAAGCTGGAACGACCCATCCACGAGCCGACCGCAAAGGACGTCGATGCGGCGCTGGCCGATCTGGCCCAGCAGGCCCGCACCTATGAACCGCGCACTGGCAAGTCGGTGAAGGCCAAGAGCGGCGACCAGATGGTCATTGATTTCGCCGGCCGCGTCGACGGCGAGGCGTTCGAGGGTGGCCAGGCCGATGATGCGCGCCTGGTGCTCGGCGCCGGCCAGTTCATCCCCGGCTTCGAAGAACAGCTGACCGGCCTTGGACCGGACGCCACGAAGACCATCAAGGTGACCTTCCCGGCCGACTATCCCGTCGCCAACCTGCGCGGCAAGGACGCCGAGTTCGACGTCACCGTGAAGGAGGTCCAGGCCCCGGTCGAGGCGGCGATGGACGACGAGTTCGCCAAGCGGCTCGGCATGACCGACCTGGACGCGCTGCGCACGGCGCTGAAGGGTCAGTTGGAAAACGAATACGGCCAGGCATCGCGCTATCGGCTGAAGCGCGCGCTGCTTGACGCGCTCGACACCGGACACAGTTTCGGCCTGCCGCCGCGCATGGTCGAGGCCGAGTTCGAGGTGATCTGGCGCCAGGTGCTGGCCGACCAGGACGAGGGCGGCCTGTCGCCGGAAGACGAGGGCAAGTCGGAAGACCAGCTCAAGGCCGAGTATCACAAGATCGCCGAGCGCCGTGTGCGGCTGGGCCTGGTGCTGGCCGAGATCGGCCGCAAGCATGAGATCAGTGTCTCCGACGAGGAGCTGGCCCAGGCCATGCGCACCGAGGCCATGCGCTATCGCGGCCAGGAACAGCAGGTGTTCGACCAGCTGCGCCAGAGCCCGAACGCCCAGGCGACGCTGCGCGCGCCGGTCTATGAGGACAAGGTCGTCGACCTGTTGTTTAGCCTGGCGCAGGTCAAGGACCGGCCGGTCTCCAAGGAAGATCTGCTGAAGGACGACGACCTGCCGGAGGCCTACGGCGCAGGCAAGTCGGAAGCCGAGGCCAAGCCGGCGAAACCCTCCAAGGCAGCCAAGGCCAAGGCCGAACCGGCCGCCGAAGAGGCGAAGGCTGAAGCCGTCCCGGCGGCGAAGGCCAAGCCGGCCAAGGCTGAAGCAAAACCCGCCAAGGCTGACGCCAAACCGGCGAAGCCAGAGGCCAAGCCCGTCAAGGCCGAAGCCAAGCCCGCCAAGGTCGCCGGCGCACCGGCGAAGGCCGAGGCGAAACCAGCCAAAACCGCCAAGGTTGCTGAGCCTGCCAAGGCTGCAGCGCCCAAGGCCGCGGCGCCAAAGGCCAAGGCCGCGAAACCGGCAAAGGGCGCGTAAACGCCGGCTTGAGCCGCTCTTACGGACCGCCGCCTTGCAACCGGGGCTCGGCCACGCGATATCCGGGCTCGAACATCATCGGCGCCCCGAGCCGGGCGCCACAGGAAAAGGTAGTCCACCCATGCGCGATACGATGTCCACGGCCATGAACCTCGTGCCTATGGTGGTCGAGCAGTCCAGCCGCGGCGAGCGCGCCTTCGACATCTTCTCGCGCCTGCTGCGCGAGCGGGTGGTGTTCCTGAACGGCCCGATCGACGACGGCGTCTCGGCGCTGATCTGCGCACAGCTGCTCTATCTGGAAGCCGAAAACCCCAAGAAGCAGATCGACCTCTACATCAACTCGCCCGGCGGCATGGTCCATTCCGGCTTCGCCATCTACGACACCATGCAGTACATCAAAAGCCCGGTCTCGACGCTGTGCATGGGCATGGCGGCGTCCATGGGCTCCTTCCTGCTGATGGCCGGCGAGCCCGGCCAGCGCATCGCGCTGCCGAACGCGCGGGTCATGTTGCACCAGCCCTCCGGTGGCTTCTCCGGCCAGGCCTCGGACATCGAGCGCCACGCCGAGGACATCATCCGCACCAAGCGCCGGTTGAACGAACTCTACGCCAAGCATTGCGGCCGCAGCTATGAAGATGTCGAGCGCACGCTGGACCGCGACCACTTCATGAGCGCCGACGAGGCCAAGGAGTGGGGCATCGTCGACCGCGTCGACTCCGCCCGCGAACTCGGTAAAAAGGACGACTAGGCCCATTTCGCCGCTTAGCGTCGGTGGGCGTTGAGCGGGTGGCCGCTTGAGGCAAGGAAACCGAATAGCCGCCTGATCGTTTAGCCAAACCTATTGTCGGTCATTCGGGGTGTCTGGCCATGCAATTGCTGTTCGGATCGTTCTGGGAAGTCCGCATCGGGGTGATTTTGCTCATCCTGCTGATGGCTGCGACCATGCACTATCGCGGTCAGGTGCGCCTGAAGTTCTCGCGGCAGATCACCGACCACTCGACCTTCACCGCGCCCTATAACCTCTTGGTCTATCTGTTCTCGCGCGCGCCGGTGCGGCCGTACCTGGACCCGGCCGCGTTTCCCGAATTGCGCGTGCTCACCGACAATTGGCGGGTGTTCCGCGACGAGGGCGTCGCGCTGTTGGAGCAGGGCAGGGTGACCGCCGCGACCGGCGACAACGACGTCGGCTTCCACACCTTCTTCCGTCGCGGCTGGACCCGGTTCTACCTGAAATGGTACGGCGACCCGCCGGCCTCGGCCGAGCAATGGTGCCCGCGCTCGGTCGCCATCCTGAAGAGCGCGCCCAGCGTCAACGGCGCCATGTTCGCGGCCCTGCCGGCCGGGGCGCGGCTGGGCCGCCACCGCGACCCCTTCGCGGGCAGCCTGCGCTATCATCTGGGCCTGGTGACCAGCAACGACGACCGCTGCTGGATCGAGGTCGACGGCATCCGCCGCTCCTGGCGCGACGGCCAGCCGATGATGTTCGATGAGACCTATGTGCACGAAGCCGAGAACGGCTGGGACCAGACGCGGCTGGTGTTGTTCTGCGACGTCGAGCGGCCCCTGGCCCAGCCGTTGGCGGCGCTCAATCGTTGGGTGACCCGCACCATCATGCGCGCCACCCGCACGCAGAACGTCGATGGCGAGCCGATCGGCGGCATCAACCGCTTCTATGGCCGCGTCGCCGGCGTCATCGCCCGCGGCAAGGCGCTGAAGGCCCGCGACCGGCGGCTCTACTACGCGCTGAAGGCCGTGCTGATCGTCACCCTGGTGGTGGTGCTGATCGCGCCCTGGTAATTGGGGACACGTACGACCCGCGAAGGCCGGCGTGTTGATGCGATGGCTTGGGGGGTCGTACGTGTCCCCAATTACATCCCCAATTCCCTACGGCGTCCCCTGGAACACGTTCAGGCCGCGCTCCTCGGCGATGGCCAGCATTTCGCGGTCGCCGTCGCTGTCGCCGTAGGCCGCGTCCAGATGCACGTCGTCGCCGAACTCGGCCTGCAGCCGGCGCACCTTTTCGGGCCCGCGGCAGTTCAGGCCGTCCAGGCGCCCGGCGAACCGGTCGCGGTGGTCATAGGCCAGCCGCGTGGCGATCAGCAGATCCGCGCCGAGGCCGCGGGAGAAGGGCTGGATGATCTCCTCCGGACTGGCGGTGACGATGACCAGCCGCGCGCCCTGCTCGCGCCAGCGGGCCCAGGCGCGCAAGGCGTCGGGTCTGAGCAGCCGGCGCGCGTGACCCTCGGCGAAGCGGCGCGCGGCGTCCTCGATCTCGGCGCGGGGCGCGGCGCCCAGGAACTGGCGGATGGCCGCGGCCTTTAGCCGCCCCCTGTCCCGATCGCGCGCATAGCGGGCGAACGCCGGCGCGAGCTTGGCCCAGCCCGCCCACCAGGCGGCCGGGCCGACGCGCCATTGCAGGAACGCCAGGAAGCTGTCGCGGACGGTCAAGGTTCCGTCAAAATCGAAGGCGACGATCGGGCGATAGACCGACTCACCCTGGCGCAGGTCGCCTGCGTCACCCATCTTTGTCCCTGGCCGGTCGAGCATGTGATGTGTTGGATGAATGCCGCAGTGCGGCCTCGTTGCGCGATCGAGTCGCATCGTAGCGCTTGTGATCGTGCGTCGGATCGGGGAATGTCAAGGATTAGACAACCCGCGGCGCGTATCCTGCATGGTCTGGCGGGAACGGCAGGACGGGGACGTCGTTGGCCCAAGTCGGGTGCGCGCCGTCGAGGAGTGAGGCGACAATGACGAAAGCCGCAAGCGGCGACACTAAGAGCACGCTGTATTGCTCCTTCTGCGGCAAGAGCCAGCATGAGGTCCGCAAGCTTATCGCAGGCCCGACAGTGTTCATCTGCGACGAGTGCGTCGAACTCTGCATGGATATCATCCGTGAAGAGCACAAGATCGCCTTCGTAAAATCCAAGGACGGCGTTCCGACACCTAAGGAAATCCGCGAAGTTCTTGACGACTACGTCATTGGACAGGACCACGCCAAGAAAGTCTTGGCCGTCGCGGTGCACAACCACTACAAGCGCCTGAACCACGCGGCGAAGAATAACGACGTCGAATTGGCCAAATCCAACATCCTGCTGATCGGTCCGACCGGCACCGGCAAGACGCTTCTGGCCCAGACCCTGGCCCGAATCATCGATGTGCCGTTCACGATGGCCGACGCCACCACGCTGACCGAAGCCGGTTATGTCGGCGAGGACGTGGAAAATATCATCCTCAAGCTGCTGCAATCGGCCGACTACAATGTCGAGCGCGCGCAGCGCGGCATCGTCTACATCGACGAGGTCGACAAGATCAGCCGCAAGTCGGACAACCCCTCGATCACCCGCGACGTGTCGGGCGAGGGCGT
>JBEPUW010000053.1:0-27716 GCA_041691315.1 Caulobacteraceae bacterium
GCCTTGAACTGGGCGGCGCTGGATCCGGTGAAGCTCCGGCGCGACCCGTTTGAACATGCCTACCTGGCGGATTGCCTTACCGCGGCGGCGGTCGCGCGCCTGCCGGCCGAGTATCCGGACCTGCCGAAGCCGGGCTCCTTCTCCCTGAAGGACGCGCGTCCGGGACCGGTGCTGTCCGAGGTGATCGCCGAACTGGAGTCCGATCGTTTTCGGACGCTGATGTCGAAGCTCTTCGAGGTCGATCTCAGCCAACGGGCGACCATGGTCACGCTGCGCGGCGCCTGCGGTCCGCGTGACGGCTTCGTCCACACCGATTCGAAGTCGAAGATTCTTTCGCTGCTGCTCTATCTCAACGAGGGCTGGACGGGCGGCGAGGGGCAGTTGCGCCTGCTGCGGAGCGAGCACGACCTCGCTTCGCCCGCGGTGGAGATTCCGGCCAGCATGGGCTCGATGGTGGTGTTCAAGCGCTCCGAGGCCTCCTGGCACGGGCACACGCCCTTCGATGGCCCCCGGCGGGTCCTGCAGTTCAACTATGTGCGCTCCGAGCGGACCAATCTGGTCAGCGATATCCGCCACCGCGTCTCGGCGGCCCTGAAGGGCAAGACGCCGGCGATGTAGCCGCGCGTGCGGACTGGCGCAGGACCGGGCGCGCTGCTTAAACGCAGCCATGCATTCACCGATCGCCCGCCCCGAAGTCCTGGCGCTGCGCGCCTCGCAGATTCGCGAGGTGGCCAATGAAGGCATGGGCCGCGACGACCTGCTGGCCTTCTGGGTCGGCGAGAGCGACCAGCCGACGCCGGCGTTCATCCGCGAGGCGACGGCCAAGGCGCTGATGGACGGCCGCACCTACTACACCCACAACCTCGGCCGGCCCGATCTGCGCGAGGCGCTCTGCGGCTACCTCACCCGGCTGCACGACACCCCGATCGGCGTCGAGCGGCTGGCGATCGCCAGCTCTGGCGTGAACGCCCTGATGCTGGTCAGCCAGGCGGTGGTCTCGCCCGGCGACAAGGTGGTGGTGACCGCGCCCGCCTGGCCCAACATCGTGGAGATCCCGCGCATCCTGTCGGCGCGGATGCAGACCGTGGCCCTCGATCCGGCGCAGGGCCGCTGGCGGCTCGATCTCGACAGGCTGATGGACGCCCTGACGCCGGAGACCAAGGCGCTGTTCCTGAATTCGCCGAACAACCCCACCGGCTGGACCTTGCCGGCCGCGGACCGCGCGGCGATCCTGGCGCGATGCCGCCAGTATGGCATCTGGCTGATCGGCGACGACGTCTATGAGCGGCTGATCTTCGGGCCGGGCAAGTCAGCGCCGTCGTTCCTGCCGCTCGCCGAGGACGACGAGCGGGTGATCTCCACCAACACCTTCTCCAAGGCCTGGCGGATGACCGGCTGGCGGATGGGCTGGATGGTGCTGCCGAAGTCGCTGGTCGAATCCATGGGGGTGCTGGTCGAATACAACACCTCCTGCGCGCCGGACTTCATCCAGTCGGGCGCCATCGCGGCGCTGAACGACGGCGAGGCCTCGATCGCGGAGCTGCGGGCCGAGCTGGCGGCCGCCAAGGACCAGGTGGTGGGGGCGTTGCGCCAGATGCCGGGGGTCGAGGCGCCGGAGCCGGAGGGCGGCATGTACGCCTTCTTCCGCATCGAGGGCGTGACCGACTCCGTCTCCCTGGCCAAGGCGCTGATCGACAAGGCCGGGATCGGGCTCGCGCCCGGCTCGGCCTTCGGTCCGGAAGGCCAGGGGTGGCTGCGCTGGTGCTTCGCCAACCGGCCGGAGACCAACGCCGCGGGACTGGAGCGGCTGGCGGGCTATCTGGCCGCGACGGCGCGGACATAGAGCACCGCCAGCAGTACGGCCTGGAGGGCTGCGATCAGCCATAGGATCGAGCGGAACGGCTCCTTGCGGGTCTTGTGGCGAAACAGCTGCTGGGCCGCGATGGCGCCCGAAGTCCCGCCCGCGGCGGCGAGGGTCAGAAGGAAGCGCTCCGGGACCCGGTAGCGCCCGCCTTCCGCCGCCCGCTTGTCGAACCAGAAGGCCGCGAAGGCCCACAGGTTGATGCCGACGATGTAGAGCGCGACGACCTCGAACACCCGCCGAGGCTAGGACGACGGCCTTAAGGGATTGCTCAGTTCGGCGACGGCGCCGGCGGGGTTTCCGGCGGCGGGGCGGCCGGCTGCTCGGCGGGCGCGGCGTCGGCCGGGGCGGGCGTCGGGGCCTCGGGCTCGGCGTTGGCCTTGAACGAAGCGCCCAGCAGGGTCGCGCGGGCTTCCAGGCTCTTGGCCGTGGTCTCGCAGCGGGCCGGCAGCGCCCAGCTCATCCACTCCTGGGCCATGCGCGCCTTGCTGACGTCGGGACCCGCGCGCCAGACCGAGCGGCCCTGCTGGACCGCGGCCGCGCCGGCGGTGTTGATCGGGCGCAGGCTGGCCTTCTCCGCGGCGGTCATGGCGGCCTGGAAGGCCTTCAGCTGCCGGCGGCCGTCCTTCTGCATATCCGCATAGACCTTGAGGTCGTCGGAGAGCTTGCGGCCCGGCGGGCGGTAGGTCGTCTCGATGCGGGTGACCTCCGGCATCACCTGGTCGTGCAGGTCGAGGTAGCCGCGGAGCGAGCCGTAGCACCAGGCCACGAACGGGTAGTCCTCGTGCGGCGCGCCGACCGGCCAGCGCTCCTCGGCCGGCGGGGCGTCCGCGGCGGGAGCCTCGGCGGGCGGGGCGGCCTTCGGCTGGGCTTGGGCGTCGGGGGCCGGTTGGCCTTGCAGGAACAGGAAGAGGGCGAGAGCGATCGGAACCATGGACGAGAGATACCTTGAGGATTTCAGCGAAATTCAGGCGGGACCGAAACCGCCGCCGCCGGGGGTCTCGATCTCGATCATGTCGCCAGCCTCGACGTCGAGGGCAAAGCAACCGGGGAGGTCTGTAACCGTCCCCGACGCGGCGATCAAACGCTGGGCGCCGGGCAGGGCGGGCCCGCCGCCGGCCAGGCCCTGAGGCGCGTGCTCGCGGCGCGAGGAGAGCAGGGCCGCCTCCATGGCGCCAAGGAAGCGGATGCGGCGGATCGAGCCGTCGCCGCCGCGCATGGCGCCGGCGCCGCCGGAGCCGTGGCGCACGCCGAAGCTCTCGACGCGGACCGGGAAACGCCGCTCGAGGATCTCCGGGTCGGTGAGCCGGGAGTTGGTCATGTGGGTGTGGACGGCGCTGGCGCCGGGCGCGTGGGCCGTGGCGCCGGACCCGCCGCAGATGGTCTCGTAGTATTGGCGCCGATCGTCGCCGAAGGTGAAGTTGCTCATGGTTCCCAGCGAGTTGGCCATGACTCCTAAGGCGGCGTAGAGCGCGTCGACGACGTGCTGGCTGGTCTCGACGTTGCCGGCGACCACGGCGGCCGGCGGGCGGGGATCCAGCATCGAGCCGGGCCGCGTCAGGATGTTGAGGGGCTCAAGGCAGCCGGCGTTCAGCGGGATGTCGTCGTCCACCAGGGTGCGGAAGACGTAGAGCGCCGCGGCGTCGACGATGGCCGACGGGCCGTTGAAATTGGTCGGCAGCTGGTCGGCGCTCTTGGTGAAATCCAGCGTCGCCTCGCCGGCCGTCGCGTCCACGGTGGTGGTGACGACGATCTCGCCGCCGCCGTCCAGCGGCACGCGGGCGAAGCCGTCGGAGAACTTGCCGACCGCGCGGCGCACGGCGGCGGCGGCGTTCTGCTGCACGAAGGTCATGTAGCGGGCGACGGCCTGGGACCCGTGGGTGAGGATCATCGCCGAGACCGCCGCCGCGCCGGCCTGGCAGGCGGCGATCTGGGCCTTGAGGTCGGCGAGGTTGGTGTCGGGCGCGCGGACCGGCCAGGGGCCCGACAGCAGGACGGCGCGGGTCTCGGCCTCCAGGAAGCGGCCCTCGCGCATGATCGGAAGCGCGTCCAGCATGACGCCCTCCTCGTCGATGGTCTTCGAGAAAGGCGGCATGGACCCGGGCTGCACGCCGCCGACGTCGGCATGGTGGCCGCGCGCCGCGACGTAGAACGCAGGCTGGTCGCCGCCCTCCATGAAGACCGGCATGACGACGGTGATGTCGGGCAGGTGGGTGCCGCCGGCGTAGGGGTTGTTCAGCGCGAAGGCCTCGCCGGGGCGGAGCACCGGGTGGCGGTCGCGGACGGCGCGGACCGAGGCGCCCATGCTGCCCAGGTGCACCGGCATGTGCGGGGCGTTGGCCACCAGCCCGCCCTCGGCGTCGAAGAGGGCGCAGGAGAAGTCGAGCCGCTCCTTGATGTTCACCGAGTGGGCGGTGCGTTCGAGCGCCGCGCCCATGGCCTCGGCGACGCCCATGAACCGGCGGTTGAAGAGCTCCAGCGTGACCGGATCCGGCCGGTCGAGCGCGATGGCCCGGGCCGCGGCGGCCGAGGTGCGGGTCAGGGTGATCAGCCCGTCGTCCTGCGCGGTGGCCCGCCAGCCGGGGGCCAGGGCGATCTGGGTGTCGGGGCGGACGATGAGGGCGGGCCCGTCGGCGGTCGCGAAGGCGTCGGCCGGGATGACCGGAGCGTCATGCCAGGCGCCGTGGGCGAACATCTTCATCCGCCCTTCCTCCTCGATGGTGGAAGGGTCGGGGATGGTGGCAGGGCTGCCTCCGCTTGGGTCCGCGCCTTCGCCGGGATGAGCGGTGTTTGAAATAGCCTCCGCCTCGACCGCGGCGATCAGGATCGTGCGGGCGGGTTCGATGAAGCCGAAGAGCCGCTGGTGAGCCTGTTCGAACTGGGCCTTGGCCGAGGCGAGGCCGGTGAGCGGGACGGGGAGTTCGGCGTCGGCGCCGTCGTAGCGCAGGCGCAGGGTCCGGCGGACCGTCCCGGTCTCCGCGCCCTGTTCGGCCATGGCCGCGCGGGCGGCGGTCTCGACCTCGGCCAGCAGGGCTTCGGCGCGGCGGAGCCCTTCGGCGTCCAGCGCCGCCTCCAGCCCGGCCTGGCGCAGGGCGGTGACCTGGGCCTGGCCGATGCCCCAGGCGGAGAGCACGCTGGCGTAACGGGGACAGAGGATCTCGGTGACGCCCAGCGCCTCGGCGGTCTGGCAGGCCACCTGGCCGGCGGCGCCCCCGAAGGCGGTGAGCGCATGCTCGCGCGGGTCGAAGCCGCGCTCGGTGGAGATCCGGCGCACGGCCTGGGCCATCTGCTCGACGGCGACGGCGACGAAGCCCTCGGCGGCGGCCTCGACGCTGTCCGCGCCCATGGCCTGGGCGAGCTCGGCGAGGCGGGCGCGGGCGGCCTTCGGATCGAGCGGCCGATCGCCCCTGGGGCCGAAGACCGAGGGGAAGAAGCGCGGATCGAGGCGGCCCAGCACCAGGTTGGCGTCGGTGACGGTGGCCGGGCCGCCGCGGCCGTAGCAGGCCGGGCCGGGATCGGCGCCGGCGCTGGCCGGGCCGGCGCGGGCGCGCATGCCGTCGAAGGTCAGGATCGAGCCGCCGCCGGCCGCCACCGTCTCGACGTCGAGCATCGGCGAACGGATCTTGGCGCCGGCGACCTTGGCCGTGTCGCGGCGTTCGAGGGAGCCTGCGTAGCGGCAGACATCGGTGGAGGTGCCGCCCATGTCGAAGCCGAGGACGGCCGGCGCCTTGGCCTGCTCAGCGGTCCTGGCCACGCCCACCACCCCGCCAGCCGGTCCGGAGACCACCGCGTCACGGCCGCGAAACGCCTCGGCGCGGACCAGGCCGCCGGCCGAGGTCATGAAGAACAGCGGCGCGCCGGCCACGGCCTTTTCCACTTGCTGAACGTATGATTGCAAGACCGGCGTCAGGTAGGCGTCGGCGACGGTCGTCTCGGCGCGCGGAATAAATCGGGGCAGGGGTGAAACCTCGTGGCTCAGCGCCACGAACTTGAATCCGACAGCCTTGGCGATCTCGCCGGCCTGGCGCTCGTGCTCCGGGTTCAGGTCGGCGTGCAGGAAGGCGATGGCGGCGGAGGCGTAGCCTTGGGCGAGCGCGGTCTTGAGCTTTTCGGTGAGCGCGGCGCGGTCGAGCGGGCGCACCACCGCGCCTTCGGCGTCCAGGCGCTCGTCGGCCTCGACCACGCCGGAATAGAGCGGCGCCGCGCGCACGATGCTCAGGGCGAACAGCTCCGGCCGCGCCTGGTCGCCGATCAGGATCGAATCGGCGAAGCCCTCGGTGGTGATGAACAGGGTTTTCCCGCCGGCCCGCTCCAGGAGCGCGTTGGTGGCGACGGTGGTGCCCATCTTGATGGCTTCGACGCGGGCCGCCGGAAAGGGCTCGCCGGCCTTGGCGCCCAGGATCCGGCGCATGGCCTCGACCGCGGCGTCCGGATAGGCGGGCGAGGCGGAGAGCAGCTTCAGCGAGGTCTCCGCGCCCTGCGAGTCCTGGCCGATCACGTCGGTGAATGTGCCGCCGCGGTCGATCCAGAAACGCCACGACCTGTCCAAAACTTAACCCGTCCCCTGATTGTCTTGCGGCCGCCACACTCGTAAGGCTGCTTATCCCAATGAGCTTCTGGCGCAAAATAGCCGGCCTCGCCGCTCGCAACCTCGATGAGGCCGAGTGCGACGTGTGCCCCCCCGGCCTGCCCGGCGAGGACCCCGCGTTCTCGACGGCGGTGACGGCGCTTGGCGCGAAGCTCGCCAAGGCCGACGGCAACGCCCAGGCCAGCGAATACGCCGCCTTCTCGGAAGTCTTCCAGCCGGAGCCGGGGAGCGCGGGCAATGTGCGCCGGCTCTACCAGCTGGCCCGCCAGACGACCCGCGGGTTCGAGGGCTATGCGCGGCGGCTCGAAAAGCGCTACCGCCCCTGCCCGCAGCTGCTGGAAGATGTGTTGGACGGCCTCTTCTTCGTGGCCACGTCCGATGGCGTGGTGACCGGCGACGAACTCATCTACCTGGAGCGGGTCTCCGAACTGTTCGGCCAGAGCCCGCTGGTGTTCCGCCGGCTGAAGGCGACGCACCTGGGGCTGGAAGCCGACGATCCCTATGCGGTGCTGGGCGTGCCGCCGGATTCCTCGGACGAAGACGTTCGGGCCGCCTGGAAGACCATGCTGTCCGTGGCCCATCCGGACCGCGCGCGTGGCCGCGGCCTGCCGCCGGAGTTCATCGAGGTGGCCGAGGCCAAGGCCGCGGCGATCAACGCGGCCTTCGACGCAGCCATGCGCGAACGCCGGGCGTTGGGGCTTCGGGGCGCGGCATAGTTGCGTGAACTTACCTCCCTTAGGTTGTCTTCGGTTGACGCCGGGAACCCTTGGGACGACATAATCTGTTTGAGCCCGGCAGATGGGCTGAAGAGGACGCCATGGTGAAAGAGTTCGCCGCCCGTCACGGATCCGCGCTTCGCAGCTTGGCTGTGCTCGGCGGGTTGCTCGCGACAATCGCCGCCGTGGTGGTCGGAGCCATCCTGGCCGTGGTGTTCGCCGCCACCGTCGCCGTGATCGCGGTGATGGCCTCGGCGCTCCTGGGGTTCGCGGGCCTGGCGCTTCGCGCCCGGCGCACCGCCCACAGCCGCAACGACGGCGTCATCGAAGCCCGCCACCTGGGCGGCCACCACTGGGTGGCCTACGGCTGGAACGAGCGGGCCTAGGTCCGCTCCTCCCCGCGAAGGCGGGACCTACACCCGGTCCAGATTGAGATTGCAGGCCCCGCCTGCACATTGAGCGCGCTTGGGTCCTCGCCTTTGTGGCGATGAGCGGATTGCGCGGGGCTGACGTGGCGTCGGCCTTGCCCCCCTCGCGCCTGCGCCCTACCGTCCCAATTCAAACAAGCGTTTCGGGAGGACGGCATGAGCATCGGGGTTATCGCGACGCTTAAGATCCAAGAGGGCAAGACCGGCGAGTTCGAGGCCTTCTTCGGCGAGCTCGCCAAGCAGGTCCGCGCCAATGAGGCGGGCAACCTGGCCTATCAGCTGACCAAGAGCCGGACCGAGCCCAACACCTACAAGGTGCTGGAGCTCTACAAGGACCAGGACGCGCTGACCCACCACGGGGGCACGGACTACTTCAAGGCCGCGGGCCCGAAGTTTGCGGCCGTGCTCGGCGGGCGGCCGGAGATCGAATACCTCGACGGTGTCGGATAGCGCCGGTATTCGGAATAGGCCGTTCCAGGATTTCAAGATATTTCTTGAAGGTTACGATCTGTAACGCACTCAATACCACAGGCCTGGCGAGCACACCTTAGGGTTTATTGACGGCGTTAACGATCGGATGTTTCTATGCCTGGGTTCAGGGCGAATTTGCCTGGGCGGGGTGGGCGCGGCGTTGCGCTGACACTGGCGGCCGGCCGCAGCCTGAGCCTGATCAAGGGCTAAGGCAGGCCGCAGAGCCCCGGCCAATGGCCGGGGTTTCCCCGTTTCCGGGCCGACCCTCAGAGCCTGGTCGGGATGATCACCGGCAGCTTCTCGTAGCCCTTCACGAACGACGAATAGACGTGGCGCGGCGGGCCCACGACCTCGATCTTCGGGAAGCGCTTGAGGATCTCTTCCCAGATGACCTTGAGCTGCAGCTCGGCCAGCCGGTTGCCCACGCAGCGGTGGATGCCGAAGCCGAACGAGAGGTGCTGGCGCACCCGTTCGCGGTCGATGATGTAGTCGTTGGGCCGGTCGATGACGTCTTCGTCCCGGTTGCCCGAGACGTACCACATGGCGACCTTGTCGCCTTCCTTGATGGTCTTGCCGCCGAGCTCGATGTCGCGCGTGGCGCGGCGGCGCATGTAGGCGAGCGGAGTCTGCCAGCGGATGGTCTCGGAGACCATCGACGGAATCAACCCGGGGTTGTCGCGCAGCTTCCTGTCCTGGTCGGGATTCTGGTGCAGCGCCAGCACCGAACCGGTGATGGTGTTGCGGGTGGTGTCGTTGCCGCCGACGATCAGCAGGATCAGGTTGCCGAGGTACTCCATGCGATCCATGTCGCGGGTCGCTTCGCCATGCGCGAGCATCGAGATCAGGTCGCCGGCCGGCGGGGCGTTCACCCGCTCGTTCCACAGGCGCATGAAGTAGTCGACGCACTCGAAGAGCTCGGCGCGGCGCTCGTTCTCGGCGATCTCGGGATCGGTGGAGCTGAAGATGCCGGAGTCCGGCGCGGCGGTGGCCACGTCCGACCAGCGGGTGAGCTTGCGGCGGTCCGCCCAGGGGAAGTCGAAGAGGGTCGCCAGCGTCATGGTGGTGAGCTCGATGGAGACCTTGTCCACCCAGTCGAACTCCACCCCGATCGGGCAGTCGT
Organism: Caulobacteraceae bacterium; assembly: GCA_041691315.1. Classification (GTDB taxonomy): domain Bacteria; phylum Pseudomonadota; class Alphaproteobacteria; order Caulobacterales; family Caulobacteraceae; genus Poindextera. The sequence continues at coordinate 9,185 of JBEPUW010000053.1, forward strand.
CGAGGATCGCGCCGGCGCGCTCGCGGATGATCGGCTCCAGCTTGGCGAGGTTGGGTCCGGCGACAGCCGGGCTCACGGTCTTGCGCTGCACATCGTGCTTGGGCGGGTCCATGGCGATGAACATCGGAAGGGTGAAGTCTTCGGCCGGGTCCGGCAGGACGATGGTGGGGTCCGACGAGAAGGCCTCGTGGTTGGTGTCCACGGCCATGATGTCGTTCCACTTGGTGACCGACCAGTAGCCGCCGATCTCCTCCTCGCCGCTCTCGGCCCAGTGCACCGGGTCCTCAGCGCGCAGGCGTTCGAAATAGGGGGCCCAGGTGTCGGTGCGGAAGATCTCCGGATCCGCCGGATTGATCTCGCTGAGCGGCATGGAATAGGCGGCTTCGCGGGCCGCGCGCTTCACATCGATCGAGCCGTCGTCCATCGCCGGATGTCCTTTTCGCAAGCGGCCTGGGCGCGGCCGCGTGGGCCGCCGATACTCGCGCGGAACGCCGCCAAGGGGAAGCCGCAGACGAGGGGGCCCGCCTTCGGCATCGATTACGACAGGAAGACGCTATGGCCGCCGGAGAGCCCGGCGCGACGCCGGCAGCGCTCGGGGAGGGCTAGATGGCGTCCAGGACCGCGCGGGTGCGGCGGCGCTGGCGCAGCAGGTGGCCGATCAGGCCGAAGCCGACGATCATCATGCTCCAGCTGGCTGGCTCGGGAATTCCGCCCGCCGCGAGGGTCACCGCGCCCACGGAGTTCGCCAGATAGCCGACGCCGGGCGTGGCCTTGTAGAGCTCGAAGGTCGTGGGGCCGTCGGAGAACAGGTTGTACTCGCTGCCCGATGCGCCGGTGAAGAACAGGCCCGGGTGCGAAAACACCGGGGCCGCGCCGGTGAAGAGCACATTGTCGAAGATGAACAGGCCGTCCGCCGAATAGCTGGCGAAGGGCTGGCCCGGATTGGCGATCAGGCCGGTGACCGCGTCGCCATCGACATTGCCGCTGACGCCGGTGACGTCGTAGCCGCCGACCGCGTCCAAGGTGTCGAGCGTGCTGACGGTCAGGCTGGCGGCGAACGGATTGCCGCCGGTCGAGGTATAGGTCACCAGCCAGGTCGCCGCGTGCGCGGAACCGGCGGCCAGGGCCGCGGCCGCGCACAGGCCGGCTGCGAGTTTCGCAAGACGTCGCATCTTCACTCACCCCATCAGCGCCCCCGTCATCGCGGGTCCGCGCATTGAGGCGGAAGCTTAAACGAGCAAGGTTATGAAACCGTTTGAGGCGGCCAGGCCGCGGGATCAGGCGTTGAAATTGAGCTTCAAGCCGGGCCGGGGCCAACGCACCTTGAAGAGCTTGCCGGTGGAGGAGGCGGTGATCCAGGCGTCCATCATGTCGGCGCCCCCGAAGCAGATGTTGGTGCAGATCAGGTCCGGGAAGGGGAAGTGCTCGGTCTCGCCGGAGGGGTCGAAGGCGGTGATGCCGCCGTTGATGATGGTCGCCACGCAGACCTTGCCGCCGGCCTCGACGGCCAGGGAGTCGAGGTATTGGAAGCCGTCGAGGTTCTTGATCACCCGGCCCGGCGCGAAACCCGGCGGCGACTCGAGGACGCCCGGCTCGGCGACATCGAAGGCCCAGAGGCGTGCGAGCTGGGTGTCGGCGACGTAGACGGTCTTCTCGTCGGGCGAGAGGCCCACGCCGTTGGGGGCGATCAGATGGTCGCGCTGGCGGCTGATGTGGCTGCCGTCGGTCTTGGCGTAGTAGAGCCCCCCGAACTTGCGGCCCTCCGGCGTCGAGCAGCCGTGATCGGTGAACCAGACGCCGCCCTGCTTGTCGAACACCAGGTCGTTGGGGCCGATCAGCCGGCGGCCTTCGCAGGCCTCGTAGATCGTCTCCAGCTTGCCGGTCGCAAGGTCATAGCGCTGGATCATGCCGCCGACGTGGCTGGGGGGCGTCGGTCCGGGGATGCAGAGCCCCTGGTTGTCGAGCCACTCGAACGAGCCGCCGTTGTTGGTGATCCAGATGGCCCCGTCCGGGCCGATGGCCGCGCCGTTCGGGCCGCCGCCGGTGTCGACCAGCGTCTGCTTCTTGCCGTCCGGCGAGACGCGGGTGAGCCTTTGGCCCTTGATCTCGGTGAGGATGATCGAGCCGTCGGCCATGGCGATGGGGCCTTCGGGGAATTCGAAGCCTTCGGCGACCAGTTCCATGTGACGTCCCTCCCGTTTCTCGTTGGGAGCGACCATACCGAAGGATCAGCGGCGTTCCAGCACCCGGATGGTGAAGGGGTAGTCGTCGTCCTCGCCGGCCGGATAGGCCTTGGCGCTGACCTCGCGCCAGCGGGTCTCGTCGATCGCCGGCAGGGTGACGTCGCCCTCGACCTCGGCGTCGATGTCGGTGAGGTAGATGCGGCCGGCCTTGGCGAGCGCGAGCGCGAAGAGCGAGGCGCCGCCGATCACGCAGACCTCGCGCGCGCCGTCCTCCTCGGCCTGCTCGCGGGCGATGGCCACGGCCTCGCCGAACTCCTCGCAGACCAGCGCGCCCTTGGGCTCGAAGGAGCCGTCGCGGCTGAGCACGATGTTGGTGCGCCCGACGAGAGGCCGGCGGGGCAGGCTCTCCCAGGTCTTGCGGCCCATGATCACCGGCTTGCCCATGGTCACGGCGCGGAAGTTGGCGAGATCGGTCTTCAGCCGCCAGGGCAGGCCGCCGTCCCGGCCGATGACGCCGTTGCGGGCGCGCGCGATGGGACCGGCGGTGAGGGTGATGGAGGGCATGTCGGCTTGATAGGGCCGAGCCGCCGATCAGTCGATGTCGATCGTCACGGTGACGTCCAGGCCGTCCGGCCGCCAGTTGAAGTCCAGCTTGCCCGCGTGGGCTTCCACGATGCGGCGCATCAGCGTCATGCCGTCGCCGGACCGCGAGGCGTGCTCGACCTTCGCGGGGCCGGAGCGCTCCATCCAATCCAGCGAGAGCGTTCGCCCGGACATCGCGCCGCTGACGACAACCCGCCCGCCGGCGCCGAGCGCGCCGTGCTTGAGGCTGTTGGTGCAGAGCTCGCCCAGCAGCAGGGCGATGGCCCGCATGGGCTGCTCGGGCACCGCCACGTCCGGCAGCGAACCGATGGAGAGGTCGCCGCCCCCGACTCCGAAAGCCTCGGTCAGGTCGCGGATCAGATTGGGCAGCCGGTCTCCCTCGACGGCCGGATCGACCAGCCGGGACTGGGCGATGGCAAGCCGGGTGAAGCGGTCGGAGAGGTCGGCGGCGAAGGCCCGGTGCTCCGGCTGGCCGCGGGCGCTGGTCCGCGCCAGCGACGCGCTGATCGCATAGGCGTTGCGAAGCCGGTGGCGCATCTCGTGGGCCGCGGTCTTCAGCTGGTCGCGGGCGGCGACCCGATCGCTGACGTCGCGCGAGATCGAGACAATCCCGACCAGGCGCCCGGCCCGGTCCTTGACCGGGGAGACGCCGACTTCCCACCAACGCGGGCTGCCCTTGGCCGTCGGGCAGAAGGCTTCGAAGCGCGCATGACGTCCCGCCACGGCTTCGGCGATGGCGTTGCGGACGACGTGCTGGGATTCAGGCGGCCAGAGCTCCCACCACGCCTTGCCGACGACCGTGGCGAAGTCGTCGATCTCCATGATGCAGAGGCCGTTGCGGTTCATGTAGTCGAGATGGCCCGTCGGCCCGAGCAGCTTGATGCAGTCCTGGGACTGGTCGAGCAGCGATATCAGCAGTTCCGTGGTGACTTCGCGCGTCGCAACGGGGAGATCGGCGACCGACGAATCTGCGGCCCGTTCGGCGGCCATGTTTGAATCTCAGCGCTTTCCAAGGTTTCACTAGCCCGCAAGTCCGCAGCAAAACAAGCGCTTGTCAGCCGGGTGCGCGCTCAGACCGCAATCGGCGCCGGGATGGAGGGGTGCGCGCGGTAGCCTTCCAGGGTGAAGTCGTCGAACTCGAAGGCGAAGAGGTCGTCGCGCGGGGCGAGCCTCATCTGGCCAAGCGGCAGGGGGTCGCGGGAGAGCTGCAGCTTCGCCTGGTCGAGGTGGTTCAGGTAGAGGTGGGCGTCGCCCAGGGTGTGGACGAACTCGCCGGGCTTGAGGCCCGTGACCTGCGCCACCATCAGGGTGAGGAGGGCGTAGCTGGCGATATTGAACGGCACGCCCAGGAAGACGTCGGCCGAGCGCTGGTAGAGCTGACAGGACAGTTTGCCGCCCCCTTCGCCGTCTGGGGCGACGAAGAATTGGAACAGGCAGTGGCAAGGGGGCAGCGCCATGTCCTCGACCTCGGCCGGGTTCCAGGCCGAGACGATGTGGCGGCGGCTGGTGGGGTTGGTCTTCAGGCCCTCGACCACAGCGGCGATCTGGTCGATCACCCGGCCGTCCGGCGCGGTCCAGGAGCGCCACTGCTTGCCGTAGACGGGCCCGAGTTCGCCCGCGTCATCGGCCCATTCGTTCCAGATCGAAACCCCGCGCTCCTGCAGCCAGCGGACGTTGGTGTCGCCGCGCAGGAACCACAGCAGCTCCAGGATGATCGACTTCCTGTGCAGCTTCTTGGTGGTCAGCAGCGGGAAGCCCCGGGCCAGGTCGAAGCGCATCTGGCGGCCGAAGACCCCGAGCGTACCGGTGCCTGTGCGGTCGCCGCGCTTGACGCCATTGGCCAGGATGTCGGCCAACAGGTCGAGGTACTGGCGCTCCGGATGGTCCGGGGCGGCCTCGTAGATCGGCTGGATGGCGGCGTGGGCGTTCATGACAAGCTCCAAACGGGAGCGTGCCGTGATTCGCGAATCGATTCGTCCCTCAGCCGATTCGCTATCCACAGCTCAAATTATCCTGTCATCCCGGACGGCCGAAGAGCCGATCCGGGACCCAGGGGCCACCGCACTGCGAAACCCCCTGGGTCCCGGCTCTCCGCTTCGCTGCGGCCGGGATGACAGTTTAGGTTTGCGGGATGGAGCGGAGCTTCCACGTCTACATCCTCGCGAGCCAGCGCAACGGAACGCTCTACGTCGGGGTGACGGGAGACCTCGCGAGGCGCGTCTATGAGCACCGTGAAGGGCTGATCAAAGGATTCACCAGCCGATACGGTGTGACGATGCTGGTCTGGTACGAGGACTTCCCAACCGCGGACGAGGCGATCTCTGCCGAGAAGCGCATCAAACGTTGGCGGCGAGCCTGGAAGCTGCAGCTCATCGAGAAGATGAACCCGCAGTGGCTCGATCTCTATCTGAGCCTCAACAGCTAGCTCAACCCGCGAAGCCGCCCTCGTCGAGGAATTCCTGCTCTGCCGGCGTGGTCTTGCGGGCGAGGGCGGCGTTGCGGTGGGGGAAGCGGCCGAAGCGGACGATGATGTCGCGGTGCAGGCCCGACCATTTGAGGTCGTCCGCGACGCCGGCCTCGGCGACCAGGGCCAGGCCGTAGTCCTGGTCGGCGATGTCCTCGGAGTGCTCGAACGGCAGGTAGAAGAAATTCCGCAGGATCGGCTCGACCTCGCGGTCGAAGCCCTGCTCGATCGCGGCGCGGGCGATGGCGCGGGCCTTGGGGTCGGTGGCGAAGGCATGGGCCGAGCCGCGGTAGAGGTTGCGCGGGAACTGGTCGAGCAGGATCAGCAGCGCCAGGCAGCCCTCGGGGGTTTCCGTCCAGGCCTCGTACTCGCCGCGGGCGGCGCGGTGGTGCACCGGCTCGAACTTCAGGCGGATGGCCTCGTCGAAAGCGACGAGCTTCTTGAACCACTTCTCCGGTCCGGCCTGACGCCAGAAGCCGATCACGTCCTGGGGGATGGCCGGCACGGGCGTCGTCCTTTGTTGCGGGCTTGTGTGGCCCTGCCGGGCATAGTTTCGTTCAAGCGCGGTTCAGGCGGCCCTGCAATAGTGCCGAAACGAAGGACGCAATCTATCGGGCAGATCCGCCCTCGGGACTCAAGAAACATGAAGACCACCCTCACCAGTGCCTTAGCGTTCCTGTTGTTCGCCGGCGTGAGTACGGCGGCCTTGGCGCAAGACCACGAACATGACCGCGGCGCCGGCGGCGATCACCCGCAAATTCATCAGGGCGGCCCGCCGCCCGGAGCCGCCAAGGCGCCCGCGGCCGCACCTGCCGCCGCCCCGGCGGCCGCGCCCGCCAACCAGGGCCACGCCCGGTTCGGAGTCCCGCCGGCCCCCGGCGCCGCGCCGCAGGCCGAGCGTGGCGGCCAGCACTTCAACCATGAAGGTCCTCCGAACGGCGAACGGGCCGGCCGCGACGCCGGACAGGGCGGGGATCGGCATTTCGCCCATGACGGCGGGCCGGAGTTCCGCGGCGACCGCGGCAATGGCTCGCACGAGGTCGCGACGCCGGGCAACCAGCACTGGGACCGCGCCGGCGCGCCGCGCGAGGTCATCCCGCCGCATGCGGGCGAGCACGGCTGGGACCGCGAGCACGACGGCCACCAGGCGGCCAATCCGAACTGGCGCGGCGACGGTCACGGCAACGTCCGCGGCGATGGGCGGGGCGAGTCTCACTGGCGCCACGGGGACCACTGGGAGCGCGGGCGCGTGCCGCCGGTGTTCTGGGCCGAGCAGCGCTTCCGTATCGGCGGCTATCGCGCGCCCTACGGCTTCTATGTGCGCGACTGGGGCTACGGGGACATCCTGCCGCGCGGCTGGTACGGCGATCAGTACTACCTGGGCGACTTCCTCAACTATGACCTACCCTATCCGCCCCCGGGCTACGCCTGGGTCCGGGTCGGCGGCGACGCCGTCATGATCGACCGCTACACCGGGCGCATCGTCCAGGTGGTCCGCGGGATCTTCTGGTAGCCGAGAGCCATCCCTCCCCGGACCGGGAGGGATGGCCTTCAGATGTACCCCGCCGCCTTCAGGGCGGCGATCGAGGCTTGGGCGGAGGTGTGATGGATGAAGAGGCCGCCGGCCTCCCGCCAGAGCGCGCGGTGCTGGGTGCGGTCGTCGACCAGCACGTCGCCGGGGTGGCAGTGCTCGCGCTTCAACGCCGCGGCGGTGGCGATCACCGGGACGCCCGGAAAATGGCGACGGGCCCAGCGGCGCTTCTGCGGCCCGGCCCAATCGCCCTGCGGCATGCCGGTCAGGATGATCGGGCCCTTGGCCCTCACCGCCTCGTAGAGCTCGAAGGCGTCGGGCAGGGGCTCGAGATGCTCGAAGAAGCCGTCGGCGGCGGCGAGCTTTTTCCAGAACCGGGCCGCGCCATGGCGGCGTTCGAAGGCTTCCGGCGGCATGCCGAGGATGGCCTCGGCGCTCGCATCGAAGTCGGCCAGGACGCCGTCGCAGTCGAGATAGATCTGCCGCCTCACCCGGCGCGGCAAGCCGGGCAGAGGCCGCGGGCCTCGAGGGTCACGGCGCTGACCGCGTAGCCCTTGGCCTGGGCCGCGGCGAGGCCGGGGCTGAGGTCGGGCTCGAACTCCTCGGCCTTGCCGCAGCAGGAGCAGATCAGGAAGGCGGCGGAGTGGTTCTCGCCGTCCAGGCGGCAGGGCACGAAGGCGTTCAGGCTTTCGATGCGATGGGCAAAGCCCAGGCGCTCGAGGAAATCCAGCGCCCGGTAGACGGTGGGCGGCTTGGCCGGCGCGCCGTCCTCACCGAAGCCGGCGATCAGGTCATAGGCCTTCATCGGGGCGTCGGCCTCAAGCAGCAGCTCCAGCACCCGACGGCGCGGCTCGGTGAGCCGCTCCTGGGTGGCCAGGCAGCGGTTCTGGGCGGCCGCCAGCGCCCGGCGCAGGGCCTGGCCCTTCAGCCCCGGGTGGACTCCGTCCTCGTGCTGGCAATCCGGCGAGTGCATGTCCATCAGGTAACGCGTGTGAAGCCCGCCCCGCAACGCCCTTGACGATCCGTTATGTTATTTCATAACACTACTGTTATCTTATAACATATGAAAACGGCGACGTTGCCGAGGGGATATCATGACGCTGAAGCTTCGCCTGCTGGCCGCCGTGGGCGCCGGCGCCCTGTCCCTCGCCGCCACCGCGGCGCTGGCGCAATCCCCGCCGGCCGGCCAGGTCGCCGAGATCGTGGTCACCGCCCGGCGGCTGGACGCGGCCCGCGCCTCGGTCGAACCCTCGCTGGGGGCCACCAGCTATTCCCTGCCGGAGGCCTTCATCATCAACCTGCCGGCCGGGGCCAACACCCAGCTCAACCAGGTAGTGCTGCAGGCGCCGGGGGTGGCGCAGGACAGCTTCGGCCAGCTGCACATCCGCGGCGACCACGGCAATATCCAGTACCGGCTGAACGACGTCATCCTGCCGGAGGGCCTGCAGGTGTTCGGCCAGACACTGTCGCCGCGCCTGGCGCAGAACATCGAGCTGATCACCGGCGCCGTGCCCGCCCAGTATGGCCTCCGGACCGCCGGCGTCCTCAACATCACCACCAAGTCGGGCTTCAAGGACGGCGGCGAGGTCGGGGTCTATGGCGGCAATCACGGCCTGATCACGCCCTCGATCGAGTATGGCGGCTCGTCCGGCGCCACCAGCGGCTTCTTCTCGAGCAGCTACACGGGGACGGATGTCGGCATCGAGAGCCCGGATGGGCGGGCGAACCCGTTGCACGACCACTCCGACCAGTACCAGGCCTTCGGCTACCTCGACCGCATCCTGGACGACACCAGCCGGGCGTCGCTGATCGCCGGGACCTCGCAACAGAGGTTCCAGATTCCGAACGTCTCCGGCCTGCAGCCGGATCTGGGTTTCAGCCAGAACGGGGTGACGGCCTTCCCTTCCGAGCGGCTGAACCAGACGCAGCGGGAAGCCACCAGCTACGCCATCGCCACCTATCTGAAGACCACCGACAGGTTCACCGGCCAGGCCTCGGTCTTCGCCCGCTATTCGGAGCTGCGCTACACGCCCGACGTCACCGGCGAGCTGCTGTTCAACGGCATCGCCCAGGCGGCGCGCAAGACCGACCTGTCGTTCGGGACCCAGCTCGAGGGCGTCTACAAGCTCAACGACGCCCACACGATCCGCGGCGGCCTGATCGTCTCGACCGACCGCACGACCAGCAAGACCAGCTCCCAGGTCTTCGCGCTGGACGATGCGGGCGCGCAGGCCGGCCCGGCGGCGCAGACCATCCTCGACAACAGCAAGGCGACCGCCTGGACCTATTCGGCCTATCTGCAGGACGAGTGGGCGCTGGCCGACACCCTGACGCTGAACTACGGGCTGCGCTTCGACCAGCTGGCCGCCTTCCGGCGCGAGAACCAGCTTTCGCCACGGGTGAACCTGGTCTGGAAGCCGGCCGACGGGACGACCGTCCACGCAGGCTATGCGCGCTATTTCTCGCCGCCGCCGTTCGAGCTGGTGGCCTCGACCGCCGTCGCCAAGTTCGTCGGCGCCAGCGCCGCGCCGCCGGGGACCCAGAACGACCTGCCGCTGTCGGAACGCGACAACTACTTCGACCTAGGGGTCGCGCAGAAGCTGGGGGCCCTGACCCTGGGCGTCGATGCCTACTACAAGAAGGCCAGGAACCTGGTCGATGAGGGCCAGTTCGGCGCGCCGATCATCCTGACGCCGTTCAACTACCGCGAGGGCTACGCCAAGGGCGTGGAGTTCAGCGCCAACTACGCCGCCGGGCCGTTGAGCGCCTACGCCAACCTGGCGATCTCTGAGGCCAAGGGGAAGGACATCGTCTCCAGCCAGTTCAACTTCGATCCGGCGGACCTCGCCTATATCCGCGACCACTTCATCTATCTGGACCACGACCAGACCTACACGGGCTCGGCCGGCTTCGCCTACCGCTTCGGCGAGGGCTCGCGGGTCTCGGCGGACCTGATCCACGGCTCGGGGCTGCGGCGCGACGGCGACGTGCCGAACGGCGACAAGGTGGCGGCCTATACCCAGGTGAACCTCGGCGCGGCGCACGAATTCGCAGGCCTGCCCGGCGGCCCGCTGACCCTGCGCGCCGACGTGATCAATGTCTTCGACAAGACCTATGAGATCCGCGACGGGACGGGGGTCGGCGTCGGCGCGCCGCAGTTCGGACCGCGGCGCGCGGTCTATTTCGGGGTCTCGAAGGCGTTCTGAGGCCTAGGCTTCTTCCGCCTCGGGGGCGGGACCTTCGGCGCGCGGCGCGCGGCGGCGGCGGGGCTTGGGAGCCTCGTCGCTGTCGGCGCGGGCGGCGGGGGCCTGCAGGAAGGCCGGCGCGTGGCTCTCGCCGCCCTCGGCGTCGCGCAGCACGCGGGTCTTGCGCTCCGGCGCGGGGGCTGGCTTGGCCAGCGGCGCCTGGGCCTGCGGCTCGACCACGGCCAGCGGATCGCGGTCGGGGCGGTCACGGTCATAGCGCGGGCGCTCGTCACGCGGCGGACGGTCATCCCGAGGTCTGTCGTCCCTGGGCCGGTCGTCGTAGCGCGGGCGCTCGGCCTGCGCCGGACGGTCTTCCCGCGGACGATCGTCACGCTGTGCATCGCGTTGTCCGTCTCTGGGGCGGTCGTCGCGCCAGGGACGGTCGCGGCGGCCCTGCCCATCGCGGTTTTGCCCGTCACGGTTCTGACCATCACGACTTTGCCCGTCGCGGTTCTGGCCGTCACGGCTGGCGCCGCCGTCGTTGCGGTCGCGGTTCTCGTAGCGGGGCCGGTCGTCGCGTTGAGCGTCTCTGGGCCTGTCGTCTCGCGGGCGGTCGTCTCTTGGGCGGTCGTCGCGGGGACGATCGTCCCTGGGTCGGTCGTCCCTGGGCCGGCTGTCGTCGCGGGGGCGTTCGCCGCCGTTCTCGCGGGCCTGCCAGGTCTCGGCGGTTTCGCCGGCTTCGGCGGAGGCCGCATCGGCGGCTTCGGACTGCGCCTGGGCGCTTTCGTCCTCGAAATCGATATCGAAACCGGAGGAGAAGTGGTCGCGGCCGAGGATCTCGCTGGCCGGCCGGGTGGGCTGCATGGCGCGCAAGAGGCGGAAATAGTGCTCGGCGTGCTGCAGATAGTTCTCGCCGAGGACCCGGTCGCCGGCCGCCGAGGCGTCGCGGGCGAGCTGCTGGTACTTCTCGAAGACATGCTGGGCGTTGCCGCGGACCTTGGAGCCCTCGGGGCCGTTGGAATCGAACGCCCGGTTGGCGTTCTGGGCCTGAGGCTTGCCGCCACCGCCCCCGCCGCTTCCGCCGCCGCCGCGATTGCGGCCGCGTTGACGCTTCATACCCTTGAAATCTCTCATTATTTAATAACCGTCTTGGTTTCCCTGCGGCCGGACCCTCTCGGATCGGCCTGCGCTAGCCTTCAGCGGGATCGGGCGCCTGGCCCGGTGTCGATTTTGAAGACGCTAAGTGTTCCCCGTCTTCCGCCCGGAAGCCTTAAAGCGAGAGGCCTTGGAAGCCGTCGCGCCCTTGTCGGGACCGGCGTGCGCCCTTCTTCGGACGCCTCTACCTGAAGCCGACGATTTGGGTGGAGACAGTTCCTAAGTAGCGACTCGGGCTCAGCTTTCCAAGGGATTTTTCGCACCCGCGACAACGCGGTCGCGGTCGCCGAGATCGCGCAGGGTCTGCACCTCGGCCGCGCCGGCCTCCCGGAACAGGGCTTCGACGGCCGTCTTCTGGTCGTAGCCGATCTCCACGGCGAAGCGGCCGCCGGGTTTCAGCACGCGCAGGATCTCGGGCGCGAGGCGGCGATAGTGCATCAGGCCGTCGGCGCCGCCCTCCAGGGCCACGCGGGGCTCGTGGTCGCGCACCTCCGGTTCCAGGGTCTCGATGACGTCGCTGGCGATATAGGGCGGGTTGGAGACCACCAGGTCGAAGCTCGCCTCGCTGAGGCCCTCGGTCCAGTCGCCGCGCAGCAGGGCCAGGCGGCCGGCCAGGCCCAGGTTGGCGGCGTTCTCGCGGGCGACCGCCAGGGCCTCCTCCGAGACGTCGATCCCGAGGCCGCGGGCCGCGGGGCGCTCGGCGAGGATCGACAGGATGATCGCGCCGGAGCCGACGCCCAGGTCCAGCACCGACCAGGCGGCGGGCTCGGGGAAGTCGCGCAGCACCCATTCGACGACCGTCTCGGTGTCGGGCCGGGGTGTCAGCACGTCCGGCGTGACATTGAGCATGATCTTCCAGAAGCCCTTGCGGCCCAGGATGTGGCTGACCGGCTCGCGGTGCTCGCGCCGCGAGAGGTAGTCCTCCAGCGTCGCCTCCTGCTCGGGCGTCAGCGCGCGGTAGGGATCGCTCACGATATCGGCGCGGGTGGCGTTCGCCGCGGCCTCGACCAGCAGACGCGCGTCGATCACAGGGCCGGCGAGGCCGGCGTCCGCCAGGCGTTTCTTGGCGCTCTGCCAGGCCTGCAGCAGGTTCAGGCTCATGCCGCCGCCTCGTCGGGTTGGGGTTCGAGGGTGGGCGCCGTCACCGCGTCGCCCAGGCCGACCTGGCCGGCCGAGGTGATGCGCACATAGACCCCACAGAACAGGTTTCCGTAGTTGTCGAACAGCGCCTTGGAGACGTCGAGATCGCGCTCGGCGGTGGTCGGATCGACGTGGGTGGCGGCGCAGCGGACGACCGGCTTGAAGACCTCCGCCCTGGCCCAACCCAGCATCATAGGCTTGCCGGTCCAGCCGTTCTCGGCCCAGGCGGGCCAGCCCTCGACGTAGAGGTTGGCGCGGAAGCGCAAGGGATCGAGCTCGACCCCCATGCGCAGGCCGAGGTCGCGCAGGCTGGCGAGATTGACGATCGAGACCTGGCCCAGCGGATGGTCGGTGAAGCGGTGAGCGGCCGGCGCTTCGAGGACGCGAAGCGGCCCCCGGACCTCATCGGCCAGCAGCTCGGTCAGCCAGGCGGCGAAGGCCTCGCGGCCCTGGGCCTCGGCGAGCCGTCCGGCGAACTCGGCCCGGCCCGGGGCGGTGGCGTGCAGCACCCCGGTCGCCGGGTCATAGCGGGTGCGGGCCGCGGCCACCTTGGGGATGTGGGCCAGCACGGTGAACTTCTGCTTCGGCACGAAGGCCGGCGCTGTGGGATCGAAGCCGCAGGGGCCGTTCTCCACGGCCCAGATGCGGTCGTGCGGGAAGCCATCGCCGGGGGCGAGCGCCACCGCGTCCAGCGGCTCGGGGGTGAAACCCTTCACCGGATGGCGGAAGATGGCCGCGACGTGACCGCTCATATCCGCCCCTTGCCGCAGACGCGCGCCCGCGACAAGCGGAACGGACCGGCGCTCGCGGGAACCCGAAGCTACAGCCATGGTTTGAGGGGCCAGGGATCCGGCAGTGAGGGCAATCCATGACAAGCGGCCGCACAGGCTGATGGCGGCCTCGAAGCGCCGCGCCGAGCCGACGGCGAAAACGGATGAGGGCCTCCGCCTCGACCGGGTGACGGCGCTCGGGATCGGCATGCTGATCGGGCTTTCCACGGTGGTGCTGGACCGGGTGCTCCAGCGCGGGGCCAAGGTCCTGCCTGAGCCCCTGGCGCACGGCCATGGCTGGAAGGCGGTCGCGCGGCGCACGCTCGACGAGTTCAACGAGGACCGCATCCCGGCGGTGGCGGCGGGCTCGACCTTCTTCGTGCTGCTGGCGCTGTTCCCGGCCCTGGGGGTGTTCGTCTCGCTCTACGGCCTGGTGGGCGACGTGCACGGCGCCGAGCGGCAGATCGCGAGCCTGGCCGGCGTGCTGCCGGCCGGCGGCGTCAGCGTGATCCGCGACCAGATCGAACGGCTGGCGACCACGCCCCAGGCCAGCCTGGGGCTGACCTTCCTGCTCAGCCTGCTGCTCTCGGTCTGGAGCGCCAACGCCGGCATGAAGGGGCTGATCGCCGGCCTGAACGTCGCCTACGAGCTGCGCGAGAAGCGGAACTTCTTCGTGCTCAACCTGCAATCCCTGGGCTTCACCGCCGGCGCGATCCTTTTCACCATGCTGGTGATGGGCGCGATCGTCGCCGTCCCTGAGGTGCTGGCCTTCTTCGGCCTGGAGGTGCTGCAGGGCGCGAGCGTGCTGCGCTGGCCGGTGCTGCTGGTCGTAACGGCGGTGGTGCTGTCACTGCTCTATCGCTTCGCCCCTTCGCCGCGTGGCGCGCGCTGGCGCTGGATCACGCCTGGCGGGGTCTTCGCGGCGGTGACCTGGATGGCGATGTCGCTGGTCTTCTCGGTCTACGTCGGGCGGTTCGGGCACTACGACAAGACCTACGGCTCGCTGGGCGCGATCGTCGGTTTCATGACCTGGATCTGGCTGTCGCTGATCGTCGTCCTGCTGGGCGCGGAGCTCAATTCCGAGATCGAGCATGAGGCCGAGGCCAATACCCCGGCCGGCCGGGCGGCCTAGCCGAACTCGTCTTCCAGGGCCGACAGGCGCGCGGCCTGGTCCTCGGCGATCAGCGGGCTGATCACGTCGTCGAGGGCTTCGCCTTCGAGGATCTTCGGAAGGTTGTAGAGCGTCAGGTTGATGCGGTGGTCGGTCACCCGGCCTTGCGGGAAATTGTAGGTGCGGATGCGCTCGGAGCGGTCGCCGGAGCCGACCTGGCTCTTGCGGGCGTCGGAGCGGGCGGTGTCGAGCATCTCGCGCTCGCGGTCGTAGAGCTTGACCTTCAGCGCTTTCATCGCCCGCGCCCGGTTCTGGTGCTGCGACTTCTCCGAAGAGGTCACCACGATGCCGGTCGGGAGGTGGGTGATGCGCACGGCCGAGTCGGTCTTGTTGACGTGCTGGCCGCCGGCCCCGGAGGAGCGATAGGTGTCGATGCGGATGTCGCCGTCCTTGATGTCGATCTCGACGTCCTCCGGCTCGGGCAGGACGGCGACGGTGGCGGCGGAGGTGTGGATGCGACCTTGCGCCTCCGTGGCCGGGACGCGCTGGACGCGGTGGACGCCGCTCTCGAACTTCAGCCGGCCGAAGACGCCGTCGCCGGTCACCGCGGCGATGATTTCCTTGAAGCCGCCGGCGTCGCCCTCGGACATGCTGTCGACCTCGACCCGCCAGCCCTGAAGGGTCGCGTAGCGCTGGTACATGCGGAAGAGGTCGCCGGCGAAGAGCGCGGCCTCGTCGCCGCCGGTGCCGGCGCGCACTTCCAGCATCGCCGAGGCGTTCTCGTCGCGGTCCTTGGGCGCGAGCAGCAGGGCCACCTCGTGCTCGAGGGCGGGCAGCTTGTCCTTCAGCGCCTCCAGCTCGTCGCGGGCCATGGCGGCCATCTCGGGGTCGCCGCCGGCCGCCATCTCCTCAAGCTCGGGCGCCTCGCCCCGCACCCGCTGCAGGGCCTGGACGGCGTCGACCACCGGCTTCAGCTCGGCGTGCTCCTTGCCCAGGCGCACGATCTCCTGGCCCTCGCTGGCGGCCCCCATCCGCGCCTCGATCTCGCGGAAGCGGTCGAGCACCTGATCGAGCCTGGCCTGGGGAAGTCGCAAGGGTCTGGACGCCTGAAGAGAAGGGGAGCTTCCTCTAGCCTTACCTCGGCCGCTTGCCAAACGGGCCGGGAAGAAGGTGGAGGGCCCCATGTACCATGAGGGGAACCGGGCGCTGCAAGACGTCTTCGGCAGCCGCGCGCTCGCCGACCGGCTGGACGAGAAGCTCAGGCGCGACCGGTTCAACGACGACGATGTGGCGTTCATCGGCTCGCTCGGTTTCTTCTTCCTGGCGACGGCGGACGCGCAGGGCCGGCCGGACTGCTCGTTCAAGGGCGGGCCGCCGGGGTTCGCTCGCGTGGTCGCGCCGGACCTGCTGGTGTTCCCCGACTACGACGGCAACGGCATGTTCAAGAGCCTGGGGAATATTGGGGCCAATCCCGGCGTCGGCCTGCTGTTCATGGCCATGGGCGAGGCCCCCAAGCGGCTGCGCGTGAACGGAACCGCCCAGGTGGTCGGCGACGACCCGCTGATGGCTGGAATCCCCGGCGCGCAGCTGCTGGTGAAGGTGACGCCGGTCGACATCTTCCCGAACTGCCCGCGCTACGTGCCCCACATGACACCGGCCCAGCCGTCGCCCTATCTGCCGGCGGCCGACGCCGCCCCGCTCGAGCCGAAATGGAAGAGCTTCGGGATCTTCAGCGACGTGGTCCCGCCCCGGCGCCGCTGAGGTGCGGCCGGAACCTCCAGCCCCGGGCGCCCGTTGCGCCGCCGGGACAATTGGAGATCCGAACCATGGCGAGCGAACGCTCGACCCCTCGAACCGCCGTCGTCTTCATCGCCGCGGCGCTGGTGATCGCCGTCAGCATGGGCGCGGCCTTCGCGCTGAACGCCCACCGCGACGAGGGCCTGCGCAGCGACGCCATCACCAGCGCATCCTCGAGCCTGGCGGCCAGCCCGACCGCGCGCCATTAGATTCCCGGGCTGATACCTTCCCATTTTTCGAGTCACACGATAGCCAGGACGGGTGAGCATCGCCCCGTCACGCCAGCGCCTGATCGAAGCCGCGACCAAGGAATTCCTGGCCCACGGCTTCTCCGGCGCCAACGTGGACCGGATCGCCGAGGCGGCGCGCGTCTCGAAGAAGACGCTCTACAAGCTGGTCTCGACGAAGGTTGAGCTGTTCGTCCTGGTGGTCAGCGAGCGCATCCAGGAAGCCGGGTCGCCGGACCTGACCCTCACGCCGGACGAGCAGGATCCCCACGCGGCGCTGCGCCGATCGCTGATCGCCCTGGCCGATCTGGCCCTGTCGCCGGAAGGCCTGGCCGGTCACTGCCTGGTGATGCGCGAAGGGGCCAATTTCCCGGAGCTGGTCGAGGCCAACAATCGGCCGATCATGCCCTATGTGCACAGCCTGGCCGGCTGGCTGGCCGAGCAGGCCCGCCGCGGCTGGCTCGACCTGGCCTCGCCGGAGTGGGCCGCGCAGATGCTGCTCAACATGATCCTGATGGACGAGCGGCGGAATGCGATGCTGGGGCTCGCGCCGCCGCCCGATGCTCAGACCCGCACGCGCCGCGTCGACCAAGCCCTCGATCTCTTTCTCAAGGGCTCACTCGCCAGGTAGGGGCTCAGGCGAGGCCGAGCTGGGCGCGCCGGCGACGGATCGCGCCGCCGGCCAGGCCGAAGCCGCCGATCATCATGGCCCAGGTCGCCGGTTCCGGCACCGCGGCGGCCGACGCCAGACCGATGTTGATCTTGACGCCCTTGCTGGTGCTGAGCCCGTCCAGATTGAGCGTGATCGCACCATTGGCCACCGAGAAGGCGCTCTGGGTGATGTTGGTGCTGGTCCCCTGGGGCAGGATCACGCTGAACGAGGTGATGCCCGTGATCGGGTGGGTCAGGTCGCCGAAGGTGAGCACCCGGTTCAGGCCGGCGCCATTGGTGAAGCTGGCCAGGGTGGTCAGCGTCAACTGGTCGTCGGAGAAGTCGACGGTGTAGCGGCCGTTGGCCGAGCCGACGTAGTCGATCTCGAATTCCGAGCCGGCGCCCACGACCGCCGAGATGGGCGTCGCCGAGATCGGCGTGTTCTTGCAATAGAAGTTCAGCGTCGCCGAGCAGGTGACCGTGTCGCCGAAGGTCACCGCGCCCGCCTGGCCGGCAAGACCGGCGCCCACGCACAACATGAGGATGAAAAGGAACCGCATCGTTTTGAACCCCAAAGGAAACGAATTGGTTTCCTAGCAGGAAACGGGCCAGTATCCTAACGGGGCCTTGGCGCGCCCTTCCGAAGCGCCTGAACGACAAAGGCCCCCGCCGGCGATGGCGGGGGCCTTTTCCGTGCGCCCAGCGACGCGGAAGAGTTTAGACGCGGACGCCGCTCAGCGGGGCGTTGCCGAAGGCGCCGAGTTTCACGTTGCCGGTCATGGCGTCGCCGCTGACGGTGGCTTCAAATTCCAGCGTCATGGGCATCGGCTGGGTGATGGCGGCGCTCCAGGTGAGGGTGTCGCCGGAGACCTTGCCGCTGACGTCAGAATCGCCCATGCGGCCCGACGTCTTGCCGGTGAAGGTGTCGCCGCTGGTGGTGATCGAGGCGGTGACCTCCTGCGCGCCCATCGGCGTGTTGATGGTGATCTTCCAGTTTCCGTCTGCTGCGGCCATGTCTCGCTCCCAAAAATGGTGGCCGCACCTAAGCCCGGATGCGGCAAGCGCGCAAGAGTGACGCAGGCGTCACTTTCATGACTATTCCGCGGCCTGGGCGAGCGCGTCCAGCTCGGCGGCCTTGGCCTCGACCAGCTCGACGATGTGGTCGACCATCGCCTCGTTGTCGATCTTGTGGTCCTGGCGGCCGGCCACATAAACCATGCCCGCGCCCTTGCCGCCGCCGGTGAAGCCGAGGTCGGTCATCAGGGCCTCGCCCGGGCCGTTCACCACGCAGCCGATGATCGACAGGCTGAGCGGGGTGGAGATGTGCGCCAGGCGCGCCTCCAGGGCCTCCACCGTCTTGATCACGTTGAACCCTTGCCGGGCGCAGGAGGGGCAGGCGATGATGTTGACGCCGCGGTGGCGCAAGCCCAGCGACTTCAGCATGTCGAAGCCGACCTTGATCTCCTCGACCGGATCGGCGGCGAGCGAGACGCGGATGGTGTCGCCGATGCCGGCCCAGAGCAGGTTGCCCATGCCGATGGAGGATTTCACCGTGCCCGTCCTGAGCGCGCCGGCCTCGGTGACGCCCAGGTGCAGCGGGCAGTCGATGGCCTCGGCGAGCAGGTTGTAGGCCGCGACGGTCATGAAGATGTCCGAGGCCTTCACGCTGATCTTGAACTCGTGGAAGTCGTGGTCCTGCAGGATGCGGGCGTGGC
>JBEPUW010000054.1:0-26348 GCA_041691315.1 Caulobacteraceae bacterium
GGGCTGAGCCCCAGGATGCGGCGGCCGAGGCGTTCGAGGCGCTTAGGGCCGAGGTGACGCAGCTACGTGCCGGCGTGGAAGGCCTGTCGGCCGCGATCCAGGATCAGGCCTCCACAGACTACGCGCCGACGCTGGGCGCCATCGCCAAGAGCTTGACCGCCATCCAAGCGCACCCTGCCCTGCAAATCGCGCCTGAGACGTTCGCTTATCGCCTTCGGGAGGCGATGGAGCTTTCCACGCAACAGGGACGCCGGGAGCTAGGGAGCGCGGTGCAGCGGGTGGCGACGGCGGGAGCAGACCTGGAGCGGCTGGCCACGGGTTGGCGCACGGGGCGCGAACAGGTCCGCCAGGTAGTGATCATGACCGCCGTGGGCGCCGCCGCCGGCATCATCGTTTGGGTATGCTTTTCGGGACCGATAGCGCGTGCCCTGCCGGAGAATTGGGGCGTGCCGGAACGGATGGCGGCGGCGACCCTCAGGCTGGACCGTTGGGGGGCTGGGGCGCGGCTCATGCAAAGCGCGAACCCGCGAGGGTGGGCGTTGGTGGCTGAGGGTGCCGAGCTGGAGCGTGAGAACCCGATCGCCCTGCAGGATTGCAGACGAGCAGCGTCGAAATCAGGGAAGGTGCAACGTTGTTTGGTCACGTTGAGCCAGGCGGCGCCGGCCGATCCAACGGCGCCAATCCGGTAGCGCCAGGGTATGGCGTATAGCTCTGCCGTCCGGCTATGATCGCAGAGAGTTACAGCATCAACCAAAGCGAACCGGTGACGCTTAGAGCTGTGCTGCCAGCAGCTCGCGAGCCGCATGCTGGCATTGCTACTCCAGAGCCCATATCAAGCTTTGCAACGAGGGGGCGGAATCATGGCGGGTGCACAAACGAGCGGCGGCGGCGATCTGGGTTTTGAGGCCGAGCTGTTCAAGGCGGCTGACAAGCTCAGGGGCAACCTAGAGCCTTCGGAATACAAGCACGTCGCGCTTGGCCTCATCTTCCTCAAATATATCTCCGAGGCCTTTGAAGCCCAGCACACTAAGCTGCAGGGCGAGGAGTTCGCCGATCCGGAGGATCCGGAGGAATACCTAGCCGCCAATGTGTTCTGGGTGCCGGCGGAAGCGCGGTGGGCCCACCTTCAAGCAAACGCGAAGCGTCGCGAAATCGAGTTTGTCGACGTCACCACTGGCCAGACCAAAAAGGGCGACATCGGCGGCCTGATCGACAATGCCATGGAGGCCATCGAGAAGGCCAACATCACCGTCCTAAAGGACGTCCTGCCCAAGATCTTCGCCCAGCCCAAGCTGGACAAGACAATGGTCGGCGAGCTGATCGACCTGTTCTCCAACATCGACTTAGGCGGCGGCGATCCAGGCAAGGCGCGGGACCTGCTGGGCCGGGCCTATGAGTATTTCATCTCGCAGTTCGCCGGCGCCGAAGGCAAGCGGGGCGGCGAGTTCTTCACCCCGCCGTCGGTGGTGCGCACCCTGGTGGAGATGCTGGAGCCCTACAGGGGCCGGGTCTATGACCCCTGCTGCGGCTCGGGCGGCATGTTCGTGCAGTCGGAAAAGTTCATTGAGGACCACGCCGACAAGCGCCACGTCGAAGAAGCCAAGCGCCAGATCTCGATCTACGGCCAGGAGCGCAACCACTTCTCCGCGGCGCCCAGCCATCTGGCGCGACTGCGCCTTCCGGCCCAGCGATACGCCGTCTTTCGACACGCTGGCCATGTCTCCACACTCGGCAAGGCCTACGAGGCGATCCTCAATGACTGGCTGCCCGACGCCGGGCTCACTCTCGCCGACGGCCCTAGCCTCGAATGGCACGCAAGGAGCTTTGATCCGATGACGGGTGAGGGGGGCCTTGAGATCTGGCTTCCGGTAGTCCGCTGACGCAACCACGCGCGAAGACCGCTTCGACCCTACGGCCCGACCGGATTGCGATGCGGAGCGTTCTCTCATGATGTGGGCGATTGGTCGTGGTCTCTGACTTCGGCGGCGTCTCCAATACTGGCTAGGCGCAGGCGAGTTTTGAAGTCTTGTTCGAGCACAAGGCCGCGCCGATAGTCGGCGCCGATCTGACGTACGTGGCTCTCCGCTTCGGCGATGTGAGCGCTCATGATCTTGCGCGCGGCCTCGGCATCGCGTTGTCGCAGAGCGTCAAGAAGGCCTCGGTGAGCGCCGAGGTTGCTTTCACTGAGTATCTGCATTTCGGGAATCGTGCCGCTCACTGCGACCAGGCGCCGAAGCATCTCGTTCAGGACTTGGCACTGTAGCCCCAGCAGGGTGTTTGGACAGACACGCGCTAGGATGTCGTGGAATTCCAGGTCCTCGGCGCCGCGCGCTTCGGCTGACAGATCGGGGCCGCCGCAGGTGTGGATGTTCGCCTCAAGCGCGCTCAGGTCCTCCTCGGACAGGGTCACGGCGGCGATCGCAGCCAGCTCAGGCTCCAGCAGCCGGCGCATGGCGTAGATGTCGTCTAGGTCGACGGGTTGAAAGAAGAAATAGTTCTGCAGGAGCTGAAAAGATCGCGCAAAAGGCACGGCGCTGAGCGTTGGACCGCCTTTCGGCCCCGTCTTGATAGTGACCAGCCCCTGAAGCTCGAGCGCCTTCAGCGCCTCGCGCACCGTGCCTTTGCTCATCGAGAACGACCGTTGAAGTTCCGCCTCGTTAGGACATCGATCGCCGGGACGCAGATCGCCCGACACGATCCATCGCTTGATCTCGTCGACCAACAGGTCCGCACGTTTCAGGCGATAGCGCGCCACTTCAGCTCTCCGGACGGGGACTGCGCCTTGCCGACACGAGCAGACCGATGAGCAGCAACAAGACCAGGGCAACGCAAAGGCCACCGAATATGTCGCCGACTCGCGTGTAAAGGGTCGCAACGGGGGCGGCGAGCGGAACGACGGTCGTCAACAGGCTTCCTGGCGCTACGCGGCTGCTGGCGGCGGCCAGAACCCGCCCGTAAGGGTCGCTTACGGTGAGCATGCCGTGTTCAGCCGATCGGATGATCACTAGCCCGTCCTCGACGCCCCGCAGAATGGCCATCCTCGCGTGCATCCAATCATCCAGGCCGAAATCGGACGATGGCACCACGAGACCCGTCGCGCCCAACCGGCGGTAAGTGCGGGCCAGCGCGGAAAAATCCATGTCCTTGCAGATCGCCACGCCGAAGCGACTCCCCTTCAACTCGAAGGTTGAATAAGCCGTGCCGGGCGTGATCACCGCCAGTTCGCCTGGAGCGGGGTGGTGTTTAGCGTAGTCGGCGATCTGGCGCCCGTCCGGCGCGAACACCCAGGCTCGATTGGTCAACTTGCCGGCCTGCTGGGCGGCCACGCCCACCTCAAGGGTCGCGCCGTGCGTCCGCGCCAGCGCGGCGAGGTCAGCAAGCAGCAGTGGCTCCCGCTGAAGCGTCGGCTGATCGACGGCTTCTGGCAAAACGATAAGATCTACGGCCCCTGTCTGCAGGCCGGAGAGCGCTGCGGTGTACTGGTCCCAGATCGCGGGTCTGGCTGGATGCAGCAGCGTGTCCCCGGGCGCGTCACGATCGATGGCCGCCAGGGCGACGGAAAGAGGCGGCCCAGTCGTTGCGTGGCTAAGGCGCGCCGCGCCGAACGCGAGCGCGGCGATCGCGACGAGCGCCGCCGGTGCGAGGTCCCGCCAGCGTCTTGTGGCCCCGGTGTGCAGCATCGCAGCGATCGCCCCGACCGGAAGGCAAAGTAGGAAGACCACGCCAGGGGATCCCGCCAGTGACGCGACCTGGATCACAAGCGGGGCAGCCACCTGGCTGGTGGACAGGCTACCCATCGCGCCATGTGGCGAGATCCAGATCAGAAGCGTGTCGAGCGCCGCCCAGGAAAGCGAAAACGCGAACGTCGCGACTGCCGGGGGCGTCCGCAGGACCACGGCCCGCGTCGCTGAGCTCGCGCCCATCCACAGCACCGCAAAGAGCACCGTCACCAACACCGTCCCGGCGATCCCGGTCGTTGCGAGATAGTAGTGCGCCGACCCGAGGGCCTGAATCGCCCCGGCCATCGCCCCTAGCAGCAAGCACTCGCTTGGCCCCGCCGCGAAGATGGCAAGCAGCAGCGGTAACGGCGCGACCCAGGCCAAAAGCCACCACGGATGCATGCCGTGAGCGAGCGTCAGCATCAGACCCGAAACCATTGCTGCGATCACGCGTCGAGGAAAAGAAGCCATGGCGCACTGTACACATATTTATCATGATAAAAAGGAGGCACGGCTATGCTGTTGGTCGCAGCGAGCGATACATACGCCATTGACAACATAATAGTTATATAACATATAGCTGATATGCATGCTTCCCCGCACCTCGACCTTGCCTTCACCGCGCTGGCGGATCCTACCCGTCGTGCGATCCTTGCGCGTCTGAGCGAGGGAGAGGCCACCGTCGCTGAACTGGCGCGCCCTTTCTCCATGAGCCAGCCCGCCGTTTCCAGGCACCTGAAGGTGTTAGAGCAGGCGGGACTAATCAGCACCGCCATCGATGCCCAGCGCCGCCCGCGCCGGCTGGAGGCGCGACGCTTGGCCGAGCTTTCCGGCTGGATCGAGCGGCTGCGGGAAAGCTGGGAACACAACTTCCGCCGCCTCGACCGGCTTCTCGAAGAGACGGACCCCGATCTTGAATCGAAGAGGAGACTGCCATGAGCCACACCGCCGAAGTGACCACCCCATCCGACCGCGAGGTTCGCGTCGTGCGCCACTTCAACGCGTCGGCCGCGCGGGTGTTCGACGCCTATACCCAGCCCGCGATGATCAGGCGCTGGCTGCTTGGTCCGCCGGGCTGGAGCATGCCGGAGTGCGAGGTGGACCTGCGCGAGAACGGCGCCTATCGCTACCTTTGGCGCATGGACGGCGGGACCGCCGAGTTCGGGTCCGAAGGCGTCTTTCTGGAAATCTCGGCGCCGCACCGGATTGTGCAGACCCAGCGCATGTTCGGCGCCCTCGCGGGACCTATGGCGGAGGAGGTTCGCTGCACCGTCGAGTTCCGCGATGAGCCGGGCGGGTCGGTGATGACCACCACCATTCTCTCTCCCTCTAAGGAAAACCGCGACGCTGCGCTCGCCACGGGCATGGCCCGAGGCATGGAGCAGAGCTTCGCCCGCCTGGAGACTAACGTGCTGGAGGCGTCAGACGCCTGATCGCGCAGGCGGAACAGGTCCACAGCTCCCGGCGGCGCCATGTCCGCCGGGGCCCTGTCATCGGTGACGCGGGAGGACGGATGCCTCAAGAAAAGTCTCGAACCATAGACGCCTACATATTGCGCTTCCCTCCGGAGGTCGCCGAGGTGCTATCGCGCATTCGACAGACGGTGAGGTCGGTGGCTCCGGACGCGGTGGAGACAATCAGCTATGGCATTCCGACCTTCCGCCTCGGCAAGGACATCATCCATTTCGGCGCGTTCAAAGGACATATCGGCATCTATCCGCCAGTCCGGGACGCCAACCTTGCGGCCCGCGTCGCGCCGTACCGGGGCGAGAAGGGGAACCTGCGACTGCCGCTCGATCAACCGATACCCTACGCGCTAATCGCCGACATCGTGAAAGCGCAGGTCATGCGAGCGCGATGATCATTCCTTGGTGGGTGCTGACTTGGCGGTGGGCCAGTAGGCCCAAGCTTATGCAGGCTATCACTCTCTACGCTGGCGATGCTGATCTGCAGATTATACGGAACCCCAGGTTTCTGAACCGGCTAGCGGCTGCCTGACCCGGAGTCGGCTATGAGCCGCCCGCGCGCGCTTCAGACCCTCCTCTTACGATAATTCCAAGTCCGTTGGCCAATTCGCTCGCCGAGGGCGCGTGCGCGGGATCGACCAGCCACTGGGTCATCACCCCGGCCAGCATCGCGTAGTAGAGAGCGCCCGCATCCTTCGCCGCTTTCGGATCGAGATCGGCATCGATGCCAAGGAACAGCTGGGCGAGGCCCAGCCGGGCTTCCTGCTGGGCGGTCGCCATGACCTGGCGCACCTCTGGCATGGTGTCGATGTAGGGTGATATCTCGAAGTTGGCCGCCCAGAGCTGGCGGTGCGCCTCGAACAGCCCCAGCAGGCGCGTCCACGTCAGCTCGAAGCGCTCCATGGGCGTCGCGGTGGCGTCCAGATCCGGTGCCAGGACGCGACCAAGCTCGCCCACCCATTCGCCGGTGGCTTCCACCAACGCCTGCGTGAGCAACGCCTCTTTCGACCCGAAGTGATAGCCGATCGCCGCTAGACTGACGCCGGCGGCCGAAGCGATGTCGCGCGCCGTCGATCGGGCAAAGCCCTTAGAGCGCAGACAGCGCTTTGCCCCGGCGAGCAGTTCCTCCCGATTACCCATCGGTGCAACTTAGCAGCACCTGGAACATCCGTCTTGCACAAATGTCTCACACAGGCGTACCACTCGCATGTAAACCACTTGAGGCAGACCGACATGGACGTACACACTGGCGATGCGGCGGCCGCCGACACCTGGCGAACCGTCATTTCGGCGGACGGGACGCCGATCGGCTATCTCACAACTGGCAGCGGACCGTCTGTGATCGTGGTGCCCGGCACGCTTGAAGTGGCGGCCGAATTCGCGTCGTTCGCGGGTCTCCTGGGCCAAAGCTACACCGTCCATACGATCGAGCGGCGCGGGCGCGGACTCAGCGGACCGCAGGGCGACGACTACGGCATGGCCAGGGAGTGCGAAGACATCGCCGCCGTGCGTGCCGCGACCGGATCCACTCTCATTTTCGGCCACAGCTACGGCGGT
Organism: Caulobacteraceae bacterium; assembly: GCA_041691315.1. GTDB lineage: Bacteria > Pseudomonadota > Alphaproteobacteria > Caulobacterales > Caulobacteraceae > Poindextera. The sequence continues at coordinate 6,743 of JBEPUW010000054.1, forward strand.
CTGATCGCGTTGGAGGCAGCGCGAACGAACGGCGCATTCGTGAAGGTGGCGCTCTACGAGCCCGGCGTCTCGGTTCGGGGCTCCATCCCCGTGGGGTGGATCGCGCCCTGCCAGCGGCTCATCGCCGAGGGAAAACCCCTCGATGCGTTCGCGACTTTCTCCGTCGCCGCGGGACCGAGGCAGGCCCGCAGGATGCCTGTTTGGCTCATGAAGCGCCTGTTGCCACTGTTCATCGGGGCGGACGAGCGTGCGCAGATATTCGATCTTCTTCCCACCAGCGTCATCGAGCACCGCGTGGTCGGCGGGCTCGACGATTCCTTCCCGCGTTACAAGCAAGTACGAGCCGACGTGCTTGCAATGCACGGCGGCAGATCCGGCCTCGACTGGGTCGGCCCTGCGCTGACCGCCCTGGCCGACGTCCTGCCGTCGATCATCGTGCGGGAGTTCCCTCGGCTCGATCACTTCGGTCCGACAAAGCGAGGCGCTCCGGAAGTCGCAGCTGTTGTCAGAGACTTCCTGGCGCCGATTGCGGTCGAGATCGCGTAGGTCACAGTTCGACGCCAGAGTCCGCTGTCGGGCGCGGAATCAAGGTCTAGATCCTCACCCGCTCAATCTCATCCAGGCTGACTTGGTCGCTGCGCCGATCATAGAGCTGGGTGGTGCGCGTGGAGCTATGGTTCGCCATGGCCGCAGCCGTTTCGAGCTGGCCGCCGTTCTTGAGGTAGGCCGTGATCCCCGTAGCGCGGAAGGTGTGATTGCCGATCTTGGTCTCGATGCCGGCTTTGGCGGCGCGCCGGCGGATCATGGCGTAAGTGTTGGCCTGCGGCAGCGGCGTGGCCGTGAGCCATCCCCTGCCCCGCGCGATCGTCCGAAACAACACCCCCTTCGGATCTCCGCCGAGACCACAGCCGTCGATATAGGCGTGAAGATAGTCCTCCAGGAGGTGGTGGCAGGGCATCTCATGCACCTTGCCGCCCTTCTCGTGCAGCCGAACCCAGAGACGCCGCTGCTGAACGTAGACATCCTCGACCTTCATCGCGAGCGCCGCGCCGACCCGGGCGAAACTGAACGTCATCAGCCCGATCAGCGCCCGATCGCGCAGGCCGATCGGCGTCGAGACATCGATCGAGTCGAGCAGCGCCCTCGCCTCCTCCGGCGCCAGCACCGGCGTCTTGCCGCGCTTGACGCTGTGCGCAGGCCCGCGCACCGAGGCGGCTGGATTGGTGGGAATCACCTGGCCGATCACCAGCCAGTCGAACAGCCGACGGATGGCCGCCAGGCGCAGTTTGGCGGTGGGCGACGCGCGCGATCGGCTAAGCGCCTCGATATAGGCGGCGACATGGAGCGGTTCGACGGCGGTGATCGACGCGACTCCCCTCCCCTCGCACCAAGTCAGGAATTCTCCCACAGCGCCGGCATAGGCGCGACGGGTGTGGACGTTGCGGATCGAGGCCGCGAAGAATTCCAGGAAACGGAGCTGAGCGCCCTCGCCGGCGGCCGTGACGAGGGCCGGGAGGAGTCGTGTGGTGGTGATCGGGACGAAGTCGTTCATGGCGTGGTACTATATATGATAATGTCCTTTATCACATATATTGCAGAGGGGAATCCTCTCTCCTCAATCTCTCCACGAAGTGGGTGATCGCATCGCCGGCCGCCGCATATCCCGTGCCCCGTTCATTGGGGCATGTTCCATGAGCGCGCCGAACGGGGTTGGTGAGCCAGAACCAGATTTTGGTTTCGCTCCTGAAACTGGACGTTGCCCGAGGCTGCCGACCGGCTAGACCCTGCCCTAAGGGGCCGTCCAGAAGCGATTGGATTATTCGGGAAAATTTGGCGATCCAGCCTGAATACCGTCGAAAAAGCCGTCAGAATCGGCTCGACCGAGGGGAAATGCCTTCCCTGTCTGAAGTGTGACGAAGCGAATGACCATCCTCTATGTGATCGGCAATGGCTTCGACCTGCATCACGGGATGGCCACCGGCTACAAGCACTTCGGCGCCTTCCTGAAACGCGACCACAGCGAGCTCAGAGATCTCCTCGACGAGTATTTTGTGACCGATGACGAGGACTGGTTCTGGGGCCATTTCGAAGAGCGTCTGGCCGACTTCGACGCCGACACGTTGGTCGATAATTCCGAGCAGTTCATCGTGCCCTATAGCGCCGACGACTGGAGCGACGCTTACCATCACGACTACGCCTACGAGCTGGACCGTGTCGTCGGCGCGCTCTCCGAGGGCCTCTTGGCGGCATTCGCGCAATGGATCCGCCAGATCGCTATCCCGACACCGGCGAGCCTGATGTCACCCATGGCGCGGATCGATCCGACCGCCCGGTTCATCAACTTCAACTACACGAACACGCTTCAGCAGCTCTACGGTGTCCCGGACACCCATGTATGGCACATCCACGGGTCGGCAGCCGGGACCGACCCGCTCATCCTTGGTCACGGATGGCGGCCAAAACCCAATGAGACGCGCTCAGCCCGCCTAGACCCCGAGCGCGAAGACACCCGGGTGATCGAAGGCGCGGCTATCATCGACCGTTATTTCGAGCAGAGCTTCAAGCCGACGCAGCGGATCATCACTGAGAACGACGACCGGTTCGCGAGCCTTGCCGATGTGGACGAGGTCCGGGTCCTGGGCCATTCGCTGTCGGATGTCGACCTGCCCTACGTCGCCAAGATCGTCGGCAGCGTTCGGCCAGATGCGATCTGGCGGATCAGCACGTTTGGGGATTTCGACGAACTTATCGAACAGCTGGGGAAGCTCGGGTCTCCCCCCGCGGCCAGCTTCTGGTCGCTCCCGCAAGTTTAGACCTCCCAGTCGAGGCGTTCGGCGTCCTCGTCGTGATGGCCGGCGTCCCACTCGTAGCCATCCGCGAGCTGATCGAGCGTCTTGGCGGTATGGGGATGCTCAAAGACGATCGCTTTGGCCCAAGCCCGATATTTGGCCGCCTCATCGCGCTCGAGCGCGCCCCCATCGCGCGGCATCCGTGTGGTGACCCCGCGCCGATTGCTCTTCCCGACGCGGAAACCTTCCAGCATCGACTTGCTTCGGAAGAGGTCGAGCACCTCGCGGACAGGCTCGGCCGGCCAGGCACCATCGGCGCCCATCGGCGAGGCCGAGAGCATGTTTCCGATCCGGCTGTCGGCGATATCCTCCCGGCCTACAGCCTTGGCCAGAGTGCGGGCTTCCTTGATCCAGGCTTCGAGTACCGCGCCGTCGATCGTGTTGTCCTCACGTGTCCCGGGAAGCCGGTTCCAGAGTTCCAGCAGTCGGTAGGCCTGGGTGGCGATGGTTCTCGCCCGCTCAGGATCCTCTGGCTCGGGGTCAACGACGCCGCTCTCCTCCTTCGCCTTGAAGACCGCGCTCAGCATTTCGATGAATAGTGGCGGGTGCTGGGACAGGGCCTGCAGAAGCACCTTGGCGGGCCGGCGGGAGTGTTCGAGCAGGCTTAGATAGTTCCATTCAAGCGCGATCAGCGCGTTGCGGTCCACGTCCGGCCGCTCGTCAAGTATCCCCAGCGTCTCGGTGACATAGTGCTGGAACATGGTGCCTTCGTTATGGTCGCCGCCGGCCTCAAAGGGCTGACGGGCCGCCTCCTGCAGCGCCTGGACGAGGAGCGTGGTCGGGAGTTCGACCTTCGCGCCCCGGCTCGTCAGCGGCAGGGCGTTGCGCGCGCGGCCGACATCGATAAGCCGCCGGATTGCGTAGGCGACGTCCCCACTGTCCTGGCTCATCCAATAGACGGGCGCGCGCTTCCAATATGTGGTCTCTAGCTCTCCGCCGATCCGTTCGACGTGGTCCCAGATCCATCGGTTCATGGGCAGAGCGCGCAGGATCGTCAGCAGCGCCACATCGCCCCAACCACCCTCCTCCGCCCTCGCGATCAGCGCGTCGGCCCAGGGCCCCTTGAGCGCGTTGAAGGCCGAGATGATCAGCCCATGCGCAAGGTCGCGTTCGTGGGCATCGTCGCTGCGGGCTGCGATTTCGATCATCGCGTCTAGTTCGGGACCTAGGACTTCGCTATCCCAGAGCGCCTTGCCCAGCCACCCGGCGCTATCGACGAGCCTCGCCAGTGCCAGCACGGTCTTGGGGCCGCCCTCCCGATAGAGACTCAGGGCCGCCTCTTGGCGAGCGAGGTCGATCTCCCGTTGCTCGCCTTCCCAGCCCTCAGGTGAAGGGTTGGGGAGCTGAACGCCCGGTTGGAAGAGCCACGCCGTCCGCTCCAGCGGATCGTTCGGCGCAAAGCGGTCATAGAGCATCGCCAGCCGGTCCAGCGGCGCCTCCGGCAGCGACCAGTCCGCGTCGGGAAATTGCCGGTGATGGTGCAGCACACTCCTGATCTTGTCCCAAAGCATCGCCCGGTCCGCCTTGCCGGCGATTTGGTGCTCGGCCGCGTCAAGGGCGTCGAGCGCGCCCTCCAGGTCCGGCGCCAGATCACCAAGACGATCCAGCAGTAGGACCCAACGCGCCGCGCTTAGCCCGACATCCTTGACCAGGCGCTCAGAGATCGCTGCGGCTCCCCGCCCGATCAGGGCCCAGGTGATGCCCTCGGCCTTATCGGCCGTGAAGTCGCGCCAGCGCGGCATGGGCGTCGGCGAGGAGCTGTCGTGCCCGCGCGGCAGGATACCGAGCATCAGCTTCCACGCCGGATTGGTCTGGTGCCTGCGGATAAGGTCGATCGCGCGGATGCGTTGATCGAGCGTGGCGTAGGTCTGGGGAATCCACAGCAGATGGATCTCGCGGAGGCTGTTGGCGGGTCCATTGGAATAGCGCCGAGGCTTGGTGTCGATGGCGTCAAGCCGCGCCAGAAGGTGGGTAACCCTCGGCATCAGCTCGGGCGACCAGGCCAGGATTTCCAGGGCCCACATCAGGTCCGACAGATGTTCGGATCCGAAGAGACCTCCTTCGTCATGGCCAAAGAGGACGCCGATAGCCGGGTCGTTCTGATCGAGGCTGTCTTCCACGGCGCTCATAAACGCGTCCGGCGAAGCTTCGGCCAGGAGACGGAAGTCGCGTGACAGCGACCACCACCGCTGCGGATCGGCCTCGCCGAGCAGCTTGGCGACGATGGCGTCGGCTCGGCGGCTGGCATTGGGGACGGTTTGGACTCGGTCACCCCAAAGGGCGAGCAGGATCAGGACCTGGCCGATCCCATGGCGCAGCATGCCCGAATAGTCGGGCCGCACGCCGTGGATGCCGGCCATCCAGCGCTCGTTCGGGTCCATCTCGAAGCGAGGATCGGCCGAACCGAGAATGGCATGGGCGGCGGCCTCGAACCGAGTGATGTCGGCGCTGGTCAGGTATTGGGCCAGCAGCAGCCATGCATCGGAGGGCGAGGCGATGCGCCAAGTCGATCCGATCTTCTGTAGGGGACTGTCGAACTTCCCGACATAGGTCGCCAGCGCGGCGATCACCGCCTCATAAGGTTGGTCGGCAAGCTCGGCCAGCCGGGCGCGGTCGGCCTCGGCGTTCTCATCCCACCCACCGGCCAGCAGCGCCGCCAGCAGAGCATGGGGCGGCGGATCCTGCGCCCATTTGGGTAGGCGACCGGGCGCGTTAGGAATGAGCCGGCGTAGGACGGCGAGATTTCGGGCGCTGTCGCGCGCGAGCGCCCGGGCGCGGGGCTCGGCGATCCCGGCGGCGGTGAGCGCGCTGGCGATCCCTTCCCGCGAAGGGCGGGCTAGGGTGCGCAGGTCGCCGCGCCCGACCAGTCGCTCGTCATAGGCCTGCAGCACATAGTGACCACGTTCGGCGAGGCTCCTGGCGAGGCCCGGGTCGGGCTCGGTCATGAGCAGGATCAGGGGGGCCGGCGCCGGGGCCAGGGCCCGGGCCGCCGCGGCGGTGGCGACGACCAGCGCGCGGGTCCGGTATGCGGCCGCCAGATCGGTTGGAAGCTCGCTCAGGGTCGCATGGAAGAAGGCGACGACCTCGTCGGTCGTCGTGGCCTGCAGCGACAGGACGGCCGGCTCGCCGCGAAGCCAGCGCAGGACCTCGGCGGCGTCCTCGTCGCGGTCGGCGAGTACGAGGTCTTCGGTCAGGGGCCATTGGGTGGCGAGCGACCACTCTTCCCAGACCTCGTCCAGTTCCCGCGTGCCTGGCGGGCGCTTGCCAAGGCGGGTCGCCAGCCAGAGGCCGGCGGACGGGGTCTGTTCGATCCAGTGGACGAGATCGTCGGCGTCATAGACGCGAACGTCGCGCCAGACCCCCTCTTCCCGACGAGCCTTGGCCCATTCGTCCTTCTTGGGCCAGTGGCGGGGGGTGATGAAGATGTAGGTGGCCGTGGCCGGGTCGAGCGGTGCGGGCGCGGCGGTGCGCTTCCTAAAGTCCTCTGTGGCCTTGGTGATGATGTTGCTGCGCTGGGCGCCGATTTCCCAGCCGGCCTCGCCATCGGGGACGTAGGCGCCGCCCTTGTCGATCGTGGTGCGGCCATCCCAGCCGGGGTGGCGAACGCCTTCGTCGGCGGGGAAGCGAAGCTGAACCGCCGTGCCGTGGGTCGCCAGGATTAGGTGCGCCAGCAGGGTCGGCAGGCTGACGGCGCCGTCAGTGCGGTTGGCCCAGTCCGAAAGGTCCTCGGCGCTCACCCAACGGATCGGGGCGCCGGGACGTTCGGAGGCGACAATGGCAGGGACGGCCGGGCCGATGACCGCACCGGTCGGCAGGAAGCGGATTTGATGACCTTCCAGCGCGTTGCGGATGGCGTGGGCGTTGTTCGCGACAGGGGTTCGTTGACCGCGCTCGAAGTCGGCGACGGTTGAGGTGGCGACGCCTGCGGCCTTGGCCAGATCCTGCTGCGACCAGGCAAGCAGGGCGCGGGCGGCCTTCACATGCCGGGGTGTCAGGTAAGAGGGGGGACTTGCTTGGGCCATGTCATAGGGAATATATGACCTCCGTTGATATTTCCCAACCATTCTCTTTCGTCGACAATTTAGGATTTTTGCCGACAATAGATAACATCATGGCCGAAAATCATATGACCTATCGCGAACGCGCCCTCAGCCTGACCCAGGCTCGCGGGATCGCGCGCGCGCGGGACTTCAAGGCCGCCGGCATTCCGCTCGTCTATCTCAAGCGCCTGACCGACGCCGGCGATCTCGTGCGGCTTGGCCGGGGACTATACCAGAAGGCAGAACATGTCGGCGAGCACGGCGCGCACGATCTGGCCGAGGCGACCCGGCTGGCGCCGAATGGCGTCATCAGCCTGATCAGCGCCCTGCACCATCACGAGCTGACCACCCAGCTGCCGCACGCCATATGGATGACCATCCCGCACAAGGCCAGGCCCCCGAATAGACAGGGCCTGAGGTTCGAAATCGTCCGCGCCACCGGCCAGGTGATGACCGCGGGCGTCGAGCACGCCCTGATCGAGGGCGTCGTGGTGCCGATCTTCAGCGTCGCCAAGACCGTGGCCGACTGCTTCAAGCATCGCCGCCATGTGGGCGAGGACGTCGCCATCGAAGCGCTGCGCGACGCGCTCCGGCAGCGGAAGACCAACCCCAGCGAGCTCATGCGCTACGCGGCCATCGACCGGGTAACCGAGCGGATGGAGCCCTACATCAAGGCCCTGCAATGACGACCAAGACCCCCGCCGACCCGGCCGTCTCGATCCGGGCGCGGCTTCTGAACCACGCCAAGACCCACGGCGACGACTACAACCGCATCCTGACGCGCTACGCGATCGAGCGGCTGCTCTATCGGCTGAGCCTGACCGAGGCGAGCGAGCGCTATGTGCTGAAGGGCGCCATGCTCTTCGTCACCTGGCCCGAGCACATGTTCCGCCCGACCGGCGACCTTGACCTGCTGGGCGAGGGCAACCCGGACCCTGAGGCCCTGACCGAGCTTTTCGCCCGCATCTGCCAGGTCGAGGTCAAAGAGGACGGCATCGTCTTCGATCCTCAGTCCATCAAGGTCGAGCCGGTGCGGGAAGCCGACAAGTACCAGGGCGCCACGCTGTCGATGAACTCCACCCTTGCCGGCGCGAGGATCCGCGTCCTCGTCGACATCGGCTTTGGCGATCACGTCTATCCGGCGCCCACGCGCCGCACCTTTCCGAACCTGCTGCCGGGCCTGCCCGCCGCCAGCATCCTGATGTACCCGCCCGAAACCGTGGTGGCGGAGAAGTTCCAGGCCATGGTCAGCCTTGGCGAGGCCAATACCCGCATTAAGGATTTCCACGACATCTGGGTCACCACCCGGACCTTCCCCTTCGATCTGGCCCAGGTGGTCGAGGCGGTGGGCGGTACGCTCAATCGCCGCGAGACCCCCTTCCCGACCGAGACGCCGATGGCCCTGATGGACGCCTTCGCGAAGATCGCCGAAGACCGGGGTCTTTGGAGCGGCTTCCTGCGCCGCAACCCGCCCACCATCGAGCCGCCGCCCTTCCCCGAGGTGCAAGAGGTGCTGCGCCGGTTCTTCGGGCCGATCATCGCCAGCCTGGCGGCCCCGGAAGCCGCCAAGGGCCAGTGGGACCCAGACGCCGGAGCCTGGAAATAGCCTAATCACAGGGCGACGGGGCCGGCCGAGCCGAGTGCGCCTCGGATGCAAGGCCTGGTGAGTGCTGTCAACGAATAGAAACGGGAACCCCGTCTGATCGAATGCACCGGAGCCTGCTTGCGAAGCCGAGACAAGCGGACTTAAGGAGCGTCAGCTTAGAGTCAGGACTCCCCGTTCGGATTTTGCGCCTGCCACGGCGCCACCCGCCCCCGAGTGACCGGCCACGAGTCCTTGGCGGATTATCAAGATGCGGACGTGTCCTCGTGAGGACACGTCCGCATGTTGATGTGCCCCCCTCCCCTTCTGCGCGGTCCCAGGAGAAGTCTCGGGTCTCCGTCAGTCTCGGCCCTGAATGCGGGCCGCTTTTGCCTTTTGTCGATCCAGGATGGCTGTGCGGAGCTGCTCGAACACCGGCCGGGGAAGCATTCCGTAAGCATACTCTCCAGGCCGGCCGGGAATGGCCCGCAGGTCGTAGCCCGGCCACGCGAACCGATTGAGTTCGTCGAGCCTAAGCCAATGCCGTTGACCGTCGAGCCCGAGCGATCGGCAGATCGCGGGTGGGATTTCCATGGAGTCAGACTGATCATCTGGTGGCGCATGGGTGATCGGCGCGACGATCACCGCGATGTCGCCGTTCTCGTGGCGGGGAGCCGCGACGACAATCGCGCAGGGTCGATCCTTTGAGCCCTCCTCGGCGCCGGCATCCTTCTCGTGGCTCCAGAGGAAGCTGTAGCGGATAACCAAGCCCGGCTTCGCGGCCGGAAATGTCACAGAGCTTCGACGCCGTATTCAGCGGCTTCGATGTCGGCGACGATGTCATCGCTCAGCGCGCCGACCAGGAGGACTTGCCGCTCACGCGCCTTGAGCTTTTCGTAGTGCTCAAGCTCGCTGGCCGAGAGGTAGCCGCCGACGACACGGTCATGGCTGGTCACGACGATGACCTTCGTGCGGATCGCCTCGTCCTGATAATGTGCAAAATTGCGCGCGAACGTCGTCGCGCGCACCGAGGCGGCCTCTGCCATTGAAGTTCTCCTTCAGTGTGTAAAATGAGAGTTTTACGAGTTTTGTCAAGTGGGGGCGTCCCCCTCCCCTCGCGCCGCCTTGGGAATCGATCCATCTAGGGTGTCCACACGAGGACGTGTGGAGCGCCGGCTCTCCGGTTATTGAACCGTTAACCGTTCCCGGCGAAAGTTGGCTTGTGGACGTGTCCACACGTCGGGTTGCGGACATGTTGGTCTGCGGAGGCGTGGACATGAGGACGCGCCCACATGTCGAACCATCCTCGTGTCCGCGTGTGGACGTGAGGACACCGATAGGGGTCAGCGCGTCATGAAGACTATTTCCATCGTCAGCCAGAAAGGCGGAGTCGGGAAGACGACCCTGGCCGTTCATTTGGCCGTCGCCGCCGCGAACGCGGGCTATACGGTCGCTTTGATCGACCTGGACCCACAGGCGACAGCAGCGCAGTGGGCCGACTGGCGCGGATCTGACAATCCCGCCGTGGTCGCGGCGCCGCACGCCAGGCTGGGCCCGACGTTGGCGGAAGCCCAGAAGGCCGGCGTTGATCTTGTGGTGATCGACAGTCCGCCGGCGGCCGACAGCGCCGCCGTCGCCGCCGCCAAGGCCGCCGACCTCGTTCTGATCCCGACACGGGCCTCAGCCTTCGACCTTCACGCCATCAAGACGACGGCGGAGCTGGTTAGGGTGGCTCAGAAGCCCGCCTATGTGGTGCTCAACGCCGTTCCGCCCCGCGCGACCGCCCTGATCGAGGAGGTCGCGACGGTGATCAGCAGCTTGCAGCTCGCTATCGCGCCCGTGTGCCTGGTTGATCGGGCGGCTTTCCGCCACGCGGTGATCAACGGCCAGGCGGCGGCGGAGTATGAACCTGCCGGGAAGGCGGCCGAGGAGGTTGACCGGCTTTACACGTGGGCATGTGGACGCCTGGACATGTCCACACGTCCTCACCCTGAAAGGGCAGTGGCATGAGCGCGCGTCCCAGCCTTTCCGCCCGCCTTGCCCAGGCGGCCGGCCCCGCGCCGGCGCCGGCATCAGCTCCAGTGGCCAGCCCCGCCTCGCCACGCCCGGCTCGGGCTCGCAAGGCGGCCGAAATGCCCGTGGCCGCGCCGGCGAAAGCTCGCATCGGCAAGACCATGGTCGCGGGATATTTCTCGCCGGAGATGGCGCGCGCGGTGAAGCTGCTCGCCGTCGAGCGTGGCGTGACCGTCCAGGCGCTTATCGGCGAGGCGCTGGATCTCGTCCTGCGCCAGGCCGGCAAGCACCCGATGGGGGAGCGATGACCTCCGCGCGCCCAAACGCGGCCAGGCCAAACGTGGGTAGGGAAGGGGAGGGCACATGAGCGCCCGCACCGATCCGCACCCAATTCGGGACTTCTTCATCGCCGACTTGATCGACTACGCGCCCAAGGACAGCGCGGAGATGATGGAGCGGCCGTTTTTCTCCATCGCCAAGCGCAAGCGCAATAAGCCGATCCATTACGAGACCCCGGACGGCAAGCTGTGGATCAAGGTCAACGGCAATCCGACCCACGGCATGGCCACGATTTGGGACGCCGATATCCTGATCTGGTGCATTTCCCGGATCGTGGCGCAGCGCGACGCCGGCAAGAACGACTTGCGGCCGACCATTCACACGACCCCATACGAGCTGCTCAAGGGGATCGCGCGCGGCACCAGCGGCCAGGACTACATTGAGCTGCTACGGGCCATCAAACGCCTGCGGACCACGGAAGTTGAGACCAATATCCGTGCCGGCAAGCGCCGCTACACCGCATTCCACTACCTTGGCGATATCGAGGGGGAAGGGGAGGGGATCGACGACCCCGAACAGCTCAAAAGCTTGACGTTGCGCGTCCCGGACTGGCTGCTGGACGGCATCATGAGCGGGAACATTCTGACGCTCGATAGAGAGTATTTCCTGCTTACCGGCGGCATCGAGCGGGCGATCTACCGCGTCGCGCGAAAGCACGCTGGATCTCAGCCGCATGGTTGGACGGTCAAGATGACCACGCTCTACGACAAGACCGGCAGTGAATCGCCGTTGAAGAAATTCACCTTCCGCATTCGGGAGATGTGCCGTGCAGACGAACTCCCGCGCTACGCCATGCGGGAGACCGCGACGCAGGACGGTAGCCCTGCGGTCCACTTCGTGGATCGCATGTATGCCCAGGAGGCGGTCAAGGAGCGCCGAGGAGCGGATAAGAGCCAGCGAGGGCGGGAAGATGCCCGCGCGGCGTGGGTGGATGCTCAGCGCGATCCGCGGGGCTTTGACGGGGCGTGGTCTGCCTGGATCGAGGGGGGGTATCCGCCAGATGGCTTCGCGACGGCGTGCGCAGATCGACGCGCCAATATGCCTGGCTAAGCCGGGTCTGCCGGCCGTTAAATTGTACCGCGGCCACCTGAGATGGTGGAGTTGCGACTTGGAGGGGAAGACTGAGGGCATGACGCAATTCGGATGCAAGAAATGCTGGCCTGATGACGCCCAAGATGCCTGGGAAGCGCGTAGTCAGCTTGCACAACATGAGGCGATCGTCGACGACTCGCATTTCATCGTTCGACTCCTTGCCTGCGGGGGGTGCGGGCAGCGATTCCTGTCTACGTTTACCGAGACAATCGATTGGAATGACGGAGATGACCCACAATACTGGAGCTTGATCCCCGTTACGCCGGACGAGGCCACCAAGCTTGTGGCTGCTGGCGAAGATGGCCTACCCAAAGCGCTCGGCGCCCTCGACCAAGAACGACGCGCCTTGCAACGTGACGCACCCAAGGGCTCAACGCGCACCTCGTACTGGTCCAGTGGCATCTCGATTGGGCCGCACGATTGAGGGTGAAGTGGTCAGCAGATCCGCATCACACGTCAGCAGCCGGCTTCACCAGCCTGGCTACTTTGCGGTATTGCCGTAACGCGCCATTGCGCTGCGGTCCTAGTGAACGAGCTTTCGATCTCTGAAAATCTTGCGGCGCATCGGAGCAAAACCTTGGCCTACGACATCGTTGGCGACATCCACGGGCACGCAGACAGGCTGGAAGGGCTTCTGAGTGAACTCGGCTATATGCGCCGCGCCGGAGCCTGGCGGCACCCAAATCGCACAGCGATCTTCGTCGGCGACTTTATCGATCGCGGGCCGGGGCAGCTTCGGACTTTGGAACTGGTCCGCGCCATGCTCGATGCCGGTTCAGCCCGGGCGATCATGGGAAACCATGAGCTCAACGCCATCGCCTGGGCGACGCCAGATACCTCCGCTCCCGGCCGCTACCTCCGTCCGCGCCATGGCGAAAAGGGTGAGAAGAACCGCCGCCAGCACGAGGCGTTCTTGGCCGAAGTCGGTCCCGATAGCCGCGCGCACCAGGCATGGGCGGACTGGTTCATGGAATTGCCACTATGGATCGAGGAACCAGGAATTCGGGTCGTACATGCTTGCTGGAGCCCGCAGCATGTGGAGGCGCTACGGCCGCAGCTCCGGCAGGGCGCAAGGCTGACGCCGGAAGTTCTAGAGGCCGCCCATCGGAAGGGCACAGCGACGTTCCAGGCAGTGGAGGTTTTGTTGAAGGGGCCCGAAGTCCGGTTGCCGCCCGGCTACGCCTTTACCGACAAGGACGGCTACACGCGGCGCGAGATTCGCACCCGATGGTGGGACCGGAGCGCCGCGACATATGCCGCGGCGTACCTTGGCCCGCCCGGAGTCACGATCCCCAATCTACCGTTAGACGAACAGTTGATGGTGCCTGAACCGGACATTCCCGTGTTCGTCGGACACTACTGGTTTGATCCCGAAGGACCACTAGCGCCGGCGGCGCCTCGGGTCGCCTGCGTCGATTACAGCGCCGGAAAGGGTGGGCCGTTGGTCGCGTACCGTTTCGACGGCGAGACGACGCTCTCTGCAGATAAGTTCGTGGCGGTGTAGGTGCGGATCCCTTGTGTAGGGACTGGTTGCGACTCCATAGATGGGCACGTGGTTTCAGGAACCCGACTCAATCCGTTGAGCGCACAGGGGATTGTGGCACGTGGTTTTAGGAACCGGGGAGGGGATCTGAGTCGCAGATAAAGGCCCGATTCGGCCCCGGAAGGCGAGTCCGAGGCAAAATGGGCGGGCCGGAGGGCGGCCATTGCCCGGTAAAACCGGGCAATCCGGGCTCGTGGTATTAGGAACCGGCATTCCTTGGCCAAGCACGTGGTTTTAGGAACCAGCGATGGGCCAGCTGAGGGCCGGGGAGGCCCGTGGTATTAGGAACCTTTGCTGACGTGGTTTCAGGAACCCATCCCGCGTGGTTTCGGGAACCAGGCCCCGTGGTAACGGGAACCCGAGCCCAAATTTTTTCCAGGGAAAACAAAGAGTTAGTAAGTCTTTGATTCGGCTTAACTCTTTAACTTTCCTATATCTAACAGAATCTCTTCTAACGGCCGGATCGAGAAAAAGAGAAGGATAGTCTCCGCCTCTTGGGGGCTGCGCCCCCGCCGGCTCTCGCTACGCGGCTACGCCGCTTCGCCCCGGATCGCCAAGGCGATCCTCCCACCCGGCATCCCCCAAAAGGAATCGGCCTACGGCCGATAAGTTATTCCCTTGGGAAGGTCTGACAGACCGTTCAGCGCCAAAAACTTGCCTAACAGGGAGCTGTATCGACCTCCAAAAGTGTCCTCCGAGGGAGGCCAGGCATTTTTGGCGGGGAAACCCAGGAACCCAAGTGGGCTGCATCGACGGCAGTAAGCAGGTTCGAGCGCGAGGGCCGGGTTCCCGGAAGCTAAGGGGGGTGGCCTCGTTGCTGGCCGATCCGGCGATCAGTTCGCCAAATTCCGGAACGCCGGGTCGTCGAAATATCGGATTTTCGCGGCGATAACCGGTGCGTCGCCCTGGCGCAGGAGAATTTCCAGGCTCGAATCCAGCCTCATGATCTCGTCGGGCGTCATCAGCTCGCGCCGCGAGAGGTGGGCCGTGGTCGAGGTGGATTTGGTCTCAAAAAGCTGCATTCCGCCGCGCGAGGTGCTGGTTCCTGTCGTCTGATAGCTCATGGTTGTGGCGCCGATCGACTTGGACACCCAACTTGCAGTTTCCACGTCGGCGACGTTGAAGATCTGCACCAGGCCCGCGTTGGAGACGAAGGTTCCGGCGCGCTCGCCATATGTGCTCCAGAGCTGGTGCATGTCCTGGAGGATCGGCCAGAGCTGGAGGCCGTAGCCAGCCATCAGGCCGAAGGCCCGTTCGACGGGTTCGAGGCGGCCGAGGGCCGCGAATTCATCGAGCAGGAAGAGGACTGGCGCGGCCGGCCAGCCAGGGGAGCGGGCCAGGTCGTGGATCGCTTGCGCCACCATCAGCCGCAGCCAGCGGGAATAGGCGTCCAGCCGCTCGGGCGGCAGGACCAGGAACACCGTCGCCTTCGCCTCTTTCAGATCCGCGAACCGGAAATCCGAGCTGGCCATCGTCAGGTTGATGCGGGCGCTGTCGAGGAAATGGGTGTGCCGTTGCGCCGAGGAGAGGACGCCGGAGGCCTCGCGCTCGCTCTTGCCCAGGTGGCGGTTGGCGGCGCGGCGGATCAGCCCGCCGGCGCCCATTGTCTCCTGCATGATTTTGAGCGTAGCGGCGAAGTCGGCAGGACTGAGGGTCAGCAATTCCCGCACGGTCGCGAGCGTGCGGGTCGGGGCGGGTTCCTCGCAAACGACGTAGAGGATCAAGCCGGCGATCAGCGCCTTGGCCTCCTCATTCCAGTGTGCCTCGCCGGCCTGGCCGGGCGGATCGTGGACCAGGGCGTCGGCGAGGAGGGCGGCGTCTTCAGCCAAGTCTAGGCTGTCGGGATCGAGACCGGCCAGGGGGTTGAAGGCGGCCGAGGGCTGGCCGGAGATCTCGAACGGATCGAGCACATAGACCTGGCCGAACCGCGAGCGGGCGCGGGCGGTGATGCGGGCGTTTTCGCCCTTGGGATCGATGCAGAGCACCGAGCGATCAGCGGTCAGCAGGTTGGGGATGATGGCGCCCACGCCCTTGCCCGAGCGGGTAGGGGCGATAGTCAGGAGATGGGCCTGTCCGGCGTAGCGGAGGAGCTGGCCACCCTTGCGGTTCTCGCGCCCCACGATCAGGCCGGCGACGCCGCCGAGCGAGCTTTTGACCTGGCGTTCGCTGGCGAAATGCGCCGAGCCATGGACGCCGCCGCCGATCTGAAACTCACCGAACTTGGCCCGCCAATAGCCGACGGCGCTGAATATGCCGAGGAGGCCGGCGGCGACGCTCAGGCCCGTCTGGAGGCCATGGCCGACGTACGCGACGGCAGCCACGGGGATCAGGACCAGGCGGCCGACCATGGAGCCGATCAGATAGCCGGCGCCGACGTAGATCAGCAGGGCGACGAGCCGCAGGAGGCCTCTCATTCGGCGGCCATCGCGTCGGCCTCAAACGCGCGGAGGCCACGCCGGCGGAACGTCTCCCCGAGCGCCGCGCCGCCTTCTCCCTGGAGCATGTCGGCGAGCCCAAGAAGTCCGCCGAGGATGGTGGCGCGATCGTCGTCGGTGAGGTCCACCAGGCCGGCCTTTTGGACGAGGCCGCCGAGTTCGATCAGGTGGCGGGTGCGTTCGCGGCGTTGCATGACCCAGGCTCTCGTATCGGTGCGGGCGTGGGTGGATTCAGCGCGCCGGATCGCCGTCGCCGTTCGACCCAGCGCCGCCGCCGTCGCTTGACTTCGGAGCTTCAACGCCCGAGCGCCCCTTGCGTCCCCGTCGTTGAAAGAAGGCCGCGCCCTCGGAGCGCCACGCCTCCTTTTGATCGGCTGACTTCGCGCCGTTCACCGCCGCCAGCAATGCCCCGGCCAGCGCTTCAAGATCGAGCGCATCGGCCCCGGTGACAGCGACTAGCTCCCCAAGCTGCAATACTCGTTTGGCTTTGAGACCCTTTGCCTTGTCGGCGAGGGCCTTCAGCTCAGCGTCGATGTCACGGGGTTTGCGCATGGTTGTTTCCTTGGCGACAGACTGACCCCGCGACTGAGTGAATCACCTTCGCCAAGCAGAGTCCATCACGAAAGGCCGTAAGGTTTTGAGTGCGCGCTTATACGTCGTGCCGACGTATGCTTGAAACGAGGCGGCTTCCGAGCCATGGTGTGGCGTGGCCATCTACCATTTCAGCGCCAAGGTGATCTCCCGCGCCAACGGCTCCAGCGCCGTGGCGTCGGCCGCCTATCGTTCGGCCTCCGAGCTGCATGACGAGCGGCTAGGGCGGTCGCACAATTTCACGGACAAGACTGGCGTCGTTCACTCCGAGGTCATGGCCCCGGAGGGCTCGCCCGAACGCTGGCAGGACCGCGAGGCGCTGTGGAACGAGGTCGAGGCCGGCGAGGTCCGCAAGGACGCCCAACTCGCTCGCGAGATCGAGTTCTCGATACCACGAGAGATGAGCCAGGCGCAGGGCGTCGAGCTGGCGCGGGACTTCGTGCAGCAGGAGTTTGTCGATCGCGGGATGGTCGCCGATCTCAACGTGCATTGGGACATCGGGCCGGACGGCCTGGCCAAGCCGCACGCCCACGTCATGTTGTCGATGCGCGAGGCGGGGCCGGACGGGTTCGGCAAGAAGGTCCGCGAGTGGAATTCGACCGAGCTTCTGACCGACTGGCGGGAGGCATGGGCCGAGCATGTGAACACCCGCCTGGCCGAACTCGACATCGATGCGCGGGTCGATCACCGGACGCTGGAGGCACAGGGGATCGACCTGGAGCCGCAGCATAAGATCGGCCCGGCCGGCGCGCGGCGCCTGGACCGGGGCGAGGATGCGGAGCGGGCCGTCGATCACCTGGAGATCGCCCGGCGCAACGGCCAGAAGATCATCGCCGAGCCGAACGTGGCGCTGGACGCCATCACCCGGCAGCAGAGCACGTTCACGGACCACGATCTGGCGCGCTTCGTTCACCGGCACACCGACGACGCCGATCAGTTCGGCCAGGCCATGAGCGCGGTGAAGACCTCGCCCGAGCTGGTCGCACTCGGCAAGGACGGCGCGGGCCGCGAGCGGTTCAGCACCCGCGAAATGCTGGCGACCGAGCAGCGGCTGGAGTGGTCGGCCGAGCAGATCGCGGGGAGGGGACAGCACCGTGTCTCGCCGGCCTCGCGAGACATGGCGTTGGCCGCCGGCGAGGGGCGTGGCCTGGCGCTGGCGGGCTCGCAGCGTGACGCGCTGGACCACATCACCGGGCGCGAGGATCTGGCGTTGGTCGTCGGTTACGCCGGCACGGGCAAGAGCGCCATGCTGGGCGTCGCCCGCGAGGCGTGGGAGGCGCAGGGCTACCAGGTCCGCGGTGCGGCCTTGTCAGGGATCGCGGCAGAAAGCCTCGAGGCGGGTTCGGGCATCGGCTCGCGGACGATCGCCAGTCTCGAGCACGGGTGGGCGCAGGGGAGGGACGTTCTCACCGCGCGCGACGTGCTGGTGATCGACGAGGCCGGGATGATCGGCTCGCGTCAGATGGAGCGTGTCCTGTCGGCGGCCGACCTCGCCGGCGCCAAGGTGGTGCTGGTCGGCGACGCCGAGCAGCTCCAGGCGATCGAGGCCGGCGCGGCGTTCCGGGCGCTGACCGAGCGGCATGGCGCGGCCGAGATCACCGAAATCCGGCGCCAGCGCGAGGACTGGCAGCGTGAGGCGACGCGCGAGCTGGCGACGGGTCGCACAGGCGCCGCCCTGGACCGCTACGAGGCCGCCGGCATGGTGCGGGGCCACGAGACGCGCGAAGCTGCCCGCAGCGCCCTCGTGGACGGCTGGGATACCGTGCGCCAGGCCCGGCCGGAGGCCAGCCAGGTCATGCTCGCCCACACCCGCGCCGACGTGGCCGAGCTGAATCAGCTCGCCCGGGCGCGAATGCGCGACGCCGGCGCGCTGGGCGCCGACCAGGTGGTGCAGACCGAGCGCGGCGAGCGGACGTTCGCCGCCGGCGATCGGGTGATGTTCCTGCGCAACGAGCGATCGATGGGCGTGAAAAACGGGTCGCTCGGCACCGTGGAGCGGATCGAGGGTTCCGCCCTCGCCGTGCGCCTTGATGGCGCCGATCGGCGCGAGGTCCGGTTCGACCTGAAGGACTATGCCCAGATCGACCACGGCTACGCCTCCACCATCCACAAGAGCCAGGGCGTCACCGTGGACCACGGGCATCTGCTGGCCAGCGACGGCCTGGACCGCCATGCCGCCTATGTCGGGATGAGCCGGCACCGCGAGACGTTGGCGGTTCACTACGGCGCCGACGACTTCAAGGACCGCGACCAGCTCACCCGCACCCTTGGCCGTGAGCGGGCGAAGGACACCACGCTCGACTATGGCGACGCCTTCGCCGAGCGGCGGGGCCTCGTTCGCTCGGAGATCCGGGTCTCGCCGGAAACGGCGAAGCCGGCCGAGCGGGCGCCATCGCGGTTCGCGGGGTTCAAGCCGAAGCCGGCGGCCGACCGACAGGTCGCGGAGCGCCAGGCTGGCAGGGCGCCCTCGTCCGCCCCTGCAGCGGCCCTGCAGCGTCAGGAGCTGACCGAGAGCGTTCGTGGCTACGCAAGGGCCTTTGCCGACATGGAGCGGATGCGGCGGGACGGCCTCCCGGTTTTGCCGCACCAGGACGTGGCTTTGAAGCGCGCGGAGAAGGCGCTTTCGGCCGCCAGTCCAGAGGCCGCCGTGGATCTCCGCTCCGCCCTGTCGCGCCAGCGCGGGCTTGCCGGCCGCGTCGATCAGCCGGGCGGGATGGAGGCCATCGGCGGCGCCTTGGCGCGTGAGAGCCAAGTGCGGCGAGATCCTCAACTCCGGGCAGAGCGTTTCCTGGAGAGCTGGACGCGGTTGAAGACGCAGCACGCCGAGTTGGGCGGCTGGCAGAACGCCGATGCGCGCCGGAAGGTCGAAGCCCGGATGAAGGGTCTTGCCGGAGGCCTCGCCCGCGATCCGCAGGTGGAGTCCGTGCTTATCGGCCGCCGGCGCGAGCTGGGCTTGTCGCCGGGCGCGATGCCGGGCCGCAACCTGGTGCAGGATCTCACGCGTTCCCTTAGCTTGGGCCGGGGTCTTGGCCGTTAGGAGGAACGATGGCGGAGGACGAGGCCCACGGGGCTGAGCCCCAGGATGCGGCGGCCGAGGCGTTCGAGGCGCTTAGGGCCGAGGT
>JBEPUW010000055.1:0-25237 GCA_041691315.1 Caulobacteraceae bacterium
CCGACGCGCTGGTCAACCAAGGCGTCAGCCAGGGCGTCCTGAAGGTCGACTGGAAGGGCAAGACCGACCTCGCCGTCCAAACTCCGGACGGCGTCAAGGAACCCCTGAACAGGCGCTCCACCATCTCGATCAACTTCTAGATCGAGAAGGCATCGTCAGACTAAGGCGCGGGCCGGTCGCAAGACCGGCCCGCTTCTTTGTGGCCGAAGGCCAAGGGAAGATTTGAACCACGAAAAACACGAAAAGCACGACCGTTAGGCTTCGCTGCGGAGCCGAACTGCCTTCCGCCGATGCCGCTTCCCGTTCGTGCTTTTCGTGTTTTTCGTGGTTGAATCCTTGCGGCGCTTCCGCGCGACGCCGAGGCTTGATTTGACCGCCAAGTTCGCCAAGGACGCCAAGAGGTTGTGGGACGACTGGTGTCGGTTGCGCGCCCAAGGCGCGCAGTCTTGCCCTGCCGCGCGCCGCGTTCTTCTTGGCGTCCTTGGCGAGCTTGGCGCTTGAATACGAGCGGGCCGCATTGCTGAGCGGCCGGCATCGCTGTTAGCTGGCGGCGTCCCAACCCGCGAGGTCGCCGTGACTGTCATTCTCGCCGTGCATGCCCATCCGGACGATATCGAGACGCTCGGCGCGGGGACCTTGGCCTTGCTGGCCAGCCTGGGGCACAGGGTGCGGATCGTCACGGCCACGGCCGGTGATTGCGGCTCGACCGAGCACGACAATGCCGAGACCGGCCGCATCCGTCAGGCTGAAGCGGCCGCCGCCGCGGCGATGATCGGGGCGGACTACGCCTGTGCAGGCTTCGGCGATCTGGCGGTGTTCAACGACGACGCCTCGCGCCGGCGGATGACCGAGATGGTGCGCCGGTCGGGCGCGGAGATCGTCATCACCGCTTCGCCCGTCGACTATCACCCGGACCATGAGGCCGTGAGCGTGCTGGCGCGCGACGCCTGTTTTGCGTCCACGGTGCCCAACTACGCCGCCGGTCCGTCGAAACCGTTGGCGGAGATTCCACATCTCTATTTCATGGACTCGATCGGCGGCCGCGACCGCGACGGCGCGCGCATCCGTCCAGACTTCGGGGTCGATATCGAGGCCTGGATGGAGACCAAGCGCCGCATGCTGCTGGCGCACGAGAGCCAGCACGGCTGGATCGCCAAACAGCACGGCATCGCCGACTATCTGCGCTCGATGGAGGCCTGGGCCGAGCGGCGCGGGCGCGATTTCGGCGTCGCCCACGCCGAGGGCTTCCGCCATTATCGCCACCAGCCCTATCCGCGCACGCCGCTGCTGCAGGACCTGCTGGGCGGGGCGGTACTGGAATTGGCCGACTGGCCGGCTTGACAGCAGCCGGCGACACGGCGGTTGCTGTTGTCAGGATGACGTCGAAATCCCGAAGCGCGCCAAGGCAGACAACGGGATCATGGGGAGCGCGCGGATGGCGGGCCTGAAGGACAAACGCGGCTTCATCGACAAGGACCGGCTGGATCTCTCCGAACGCCAGGCAGTGGAATACTGGATGAAGCGCTGGAAGGTCAGCCGCGACCAGATCGCCGCGGCGCACCGCAAGGTCGGCCGCATGGTCAAGGACATCGCCGCCGAGCTCGGCAAGAAGCGCTGATGAGAATCGGAACCTAACCCATGGCATTGGCTCAGCTTTCCAAGGTCCAGCTGGAGTATTTCGCGCACGGCCATGGCCCGGAACGCGTCGTCTTCATCCACGGCTTCCAGGCCTCGGCGCGCATCTGGCAGCTGGTGCAGGAGGCCCTGCCCGCCGACCGGTATTGCAGCATCGCCATCAACAATCGCGGGGCCGGCGGCTCGGACGCGCCGCCGGACGAGGCCGATTTCAGCGTGCCGCATTTCGCCGCCGACGCCTTCGAGCTGGTCAACCAGCTGGGCTGGTCCAACTTCACCCTGGTCGGCCACTCACTCGGCGGCGCCACGGCGGCGCAATTCGCGGTCGATCATTCGGAGCTGTTGAAGGGCCTGGTGCTGCTCGATCCCGCCGATCCGGACGGACGCAGCCTGCCGCCGGGGGGGGCCTCGATGGACGAGATGCTGGACCGGATGATCGCCGGACGCCGCGAACAGCAGGCGCGCGGGGGCGCCGGCGACGGCATCGACGCCTCCGGCGCGCCCGCCAACGGCGAGCTGATGCGGCTGCTGGCCGAGGACATGCGCAATGCGCCCGAGCAGCGCCTGCGCGGCTCCATGCGCTCGATGTTCGACGTCCGGCTTGGCGAACGGGTGAAGAGCCTGCCGATGCCGGTGATCGTGGTCGGCGGCGACGCCGACGCGCTGATCCCGGTCGCCAATATGCTGGCCACCTGGGCCAAGTACCCGGCCGGGACCGGCCTGCACTTCTGGCATGGCATCGGCCACTCGCCGAACCTGGATTGCCCCGCCGAGCTGGCCGCGCTCCTGGAGCGGTTCATCGACAAGACCATCCCGGCGCGCGCGACCAAGGCGCCGGCCTAGATGGGCCTGGTGGTCAGGCGCGCCAGTCTGCCCGAAGACACGGCCGGAATCGCCGCGCTCGACACCAGCTTCACGACCACCCAGGTCTATGACGTGGCGGTCGAGGGCGAGAATATCCGGCTCACCCCGCGCGGCCTCGATGCGCCGCTCACCAAGCGGTTTCCGCTCGACGATCTGGACGACCCCGAACGGCCCTACGACCAGGCCTGGGTCGCCGTCGATGCCGCGGCCATCGTCGGCTTCGCCGCCACTTCCTACGCCTCGTGGAACCGCCGGCTGGTGTTGTGGCACCTCTATGTGGACCCAACCCACCGCCGGCGTGGCGTCGCCCGCGCCCTGCTGGACGCCGTCGACGCCCACGCCATCGCCCGCGGCGCGCGGAACGTCTGGCTGGAGACCAGCTCGCTGAACGCGCCCGGCGTCGCGGCCTATCGGTCGCTGGGCTTCACCCTGAGCGGGGTCGACCTCACGCTCTACGACGGCACGCCGGCTGTGGGGGAGGTCGCGCTGTTCTTCTCGCGCCCGGTCAGGTGATGACCATGGGCGAGAAGACCGCGATCGACTGGATGGCCAAAAGCTTCTGAGCGATCTCGAGGCGTCGGCGGCTGAAGTCGGCCAGCTTCCAGGTGGCGATGCCCGGCATGACGCTGGTGGCGCAGTGTTCGGTGGGGCCGAGATCGTGGCAGAGCGGCGGCTTGGCCGAGGCGCAGCTTAGCAAGAGGTCGTCGATCGGGTCGAGGTCCGGCCAGGCCGCGAACCCCAGCCGAGCGGAAAGTTCGATGGCGGCGACCGCCTGGGCCCGCGAGAAGGCGTAAACCAGGTTGGCGATGCTGAGCGTCGCATCGAGCCGGGTGATGTCGCTGCGGATGCTCAGCCGGCCCTGGTCGAACTCCAGCCTCTGGCCCCAGATGCCGTGCACCCGGTCGGGCTCGGCGCTCAGGATCGCCGCCAAGGCCCGGATCTGCGCCGGGGTCAGGAAGGTGTCGTCGTCGATGGCGATATAGTGGTCGAACCCCATCCGGGCCGCGATCGGCACCCGCGCGCCGGCGCCGCGGTTGGCCCGGGTGCGCTGAAACCACACCTCGCTCCAGGGGATGTCGTCGCGGGCGCGCAGATCCTCATCAGCCTGGTCGAGCAGGAAGATGTCCGCATCCGGCAACGCCTCGCGCGCGTCCCTGACGATGCGCCCGATATTCTGTGGGCGCCGGTAGTTCTGGATGATCACCGCCAGCGACATGCGCATAATGTGTCCGGGCGCCGACACGGTGTCCATGTCCCTCAGCCGGGAGCCCGCCATGATCCACACGTTGTCTTGCCACTGCGGAGCGATCCGCCTGGAGACCAACGCCAAGCTCAGCACCGTGATCGACTGCAACTGCTCAAGATGCGCAAGGGCGGGGATGCTGAACTGGCATGTCGATCGGAGGAAGGTGCGGCTGGCGACTCCACGGTCTGGGCTCTCGACCTATGTCTGGCGGTTCGTCGACGAGGGCCTGCATTTCTGTCCGACCTGCGGGACGGCGATGTGCAAGACGGGGCCGGACAACTACTTTGTGCTGAACGCCAACTGCATAGATGGCATCGACCCGCACACGCTGAGGGTGAAGCGGTACGACGGCTTGGCTGACATGCCCGGCGGCGATGTCCCGCCGCTTCCCGACAGTGCCTGACGCCAGGGCAATCTAGGGGGTCGCGTGGGGGCTGTGCTAAACTTGCCTCAAATCACGGGAGCGGAACGATGCACGATCTGGTCATTCGCGGCGGCATGGTGGTCGACGGCACGGGCGCCGCGCCCCGGCGCGCCGACATCGCGGTCGACGGCGACAAGATCACCGCGGTCGGCGACATCGCGGCCAAGGGACGGCGCGAGATCGACGCGACCGGCCTGATCGTCACCCCGGGTTGGGTCGACATCCACACCCACTACGACGGCCAGGCGACCTGGGACCCGCTGATGGGGCCCTCCAGCTGGCACGGCGTGACCACCGCGATCATGGGCAACTGCGGCGTCGGCTTCGCGCCGGTGCGGGCCGACGCGCACGACTTCCTCATCGAGCTGATGGAGGGCGTCGAGGACATTCCGGGCTCCGCCCTGGCCGAAGGCATCGACTGGAAGTGGGAAACCTTCCCCGAATACCTCGATGCGCTGGAAGCCAAGAAGCGCACCATCGACGTCGGCGTGCACGTGCCGCACGCCTCGGTCCGCGCCTATGTGTTGGGCGAGCGCTGCAACACCGACTATGCGCCCAACGCCGGCGAGATCGCCCAGATGGCGGCGATCGTCCGCGAAGGCGTCATCGCCGGCGCGCTCGGCTTTTCGACCTCGCGCACGCTGCTGCACAAGGACCTGAAGGGCGTGCACATGCCCGGCACCTTCGCCGGCTCCGACGAGATGCTGGCGCTCGGCCTCTCCATGAAGGGGCTGAAGCACGGCGTGTTCGAGATGGTTTCCGACCACCTCGGCGACGACGACGAGTGGATGTGGGTCAAGGGTTTCGCCAACGAGACCAATCTGCCGGTGACGCTGGTCGCCACCTCGGCCGGCGCCTACCAGGGCGACAAGATGTACAACATCGCCGAGGAGGCCCGCGCGCACGGCATGGATATCCGCCCGCAGATCGCCGGGCGGCCGACCGGTATCCTGCAGGGGCTGACCTCGAGCTTCAACGTCTTCTCCGGCCACCCGACCTATCGCCGCGACATCGCCCATCTGCCGCTCGAGGAGAAGGTGGCGATGATGCAGCGGCCGGACATCCGCGAAGCGCTGCTGTCCGAGGAGAGCGCCATGCGCGGCGGCGGCATGGCCGACCCGAACGCACTGCTCTTCCACGTCTTCCCGCTCGGCGACAATCCGAACTACGAGCCTGACCGCGAGGGCAGCGTCGGCGGCATGGCCGAGGCCGCCGGCGTGACGCCGATGCAGATGATGTACGACCTGCTGATCCGCGACGGCGGGCGCGAGCTGTTCTACCAACCGCTGGGCGGCTACTTCACCTACAATTTCGACTTCTTCCGCAAGAACATGCAGCACCCGAACGTGCTGTTCGGCCTGTCGGATGGCGGCGCCCACTGCGGCGTCATCGCTGACGCCGGCATGCCGACCTTCATCCTCACCCATTGGGCGCGCGACCGGGTGAAGGGCGATAGGTTCCCGCTCGAATTCCTGGTGCGCAAGCTGACCAGCGACACCGCGCGCGCCTACGGCCTGAACGACCGCGGCCAGCTGAAGGAAGGCCTGCTCGCGGACATCAACATCATCGATTTCGACAAGCTGCGCCTGTTCCGGCCCGAAGCGGTCTACGACCTCCCGGCCGGCGGACGCCGCCTGGTGCAGCGGGCCGAAGGCTACCGCTACACGGTCAAGTCCGGCGAGGTGACCTTCGAGGACGGCGAGCACACCGGCGCCCTGCCCGGCGGCCTGGTCCGTGGCGGCCGCGAGGCGGTGATCCTCGAACAGGCCTGACCGGGGCCATTCTTAGGCGTCAGACTTTCGTGTAGCTTGGCCGCGACATCTCGCGGAGGAAACGCCTGTGGCGCGCTATCAGAATATTCTCGAAACCATTGGCCGCACGCCGGTGGTCAAGATCGGCAAGCTCGCCCCGGCCCACATCAACCTCTGGGTCAAGGTCGAGGCCTTCAATCCGTTGGGTTCGGTCAAGGACCGGCTGGCGCTGGGCGTCATCGAGGCGGCCGAGGCCTCGGGCGAGCTGAAGCCCGGCCAGACGGTGATCGAGGCGACCAGCGGCAATACCGGCATCGGCCTGGCCATGGTCTGCGCGCAAAAGGGCTACCGGCTGGTGGTGACCATGCCGGAGAGCTTCTCGGTCGAGCGGCGCAAGCTGATGCGGTTCCTGGGGGCCAAGGTCGTCCTGACGCCGCCGGCGCTGGGCGCGGTCGGCATGCTGGAAAAGACCCGTGAGCTGGTCGAGGCGAACGGCTGGTTCTGGACCCGCCAGTTCGAAAACCAGGCCAACCCGGACATGCATTCGCGGACCACGGCCGTAGAAATCCTCGAGGACTTCAAGGATGACCCGCTCGACTACTGGGTGACCGGCTACGGCACCGGCGGCACGCTGAAAGGCGTCGCCCGGGTGCTAGCCAAGGAGAGCCCGAAGACCAAGGTCGTGGTCTGCGAACCCGAGCTAGCGCCGCTTCTGAGCAGCCACAGCGAACAGCCGCGCAATCCGGACGGCACGCCGGCGGCCCGCAACACTGCCTGGGCCCCGCATCCAATGCAGGGCTGGACGCCGGACTTCATCCCCAAGCTGACCGCCGACGCGGTCGACCTGCATGTCATCGAGCGCGTCCTGACCATCTCCGGCCCGGAAGCGATGAAGTGCAGCCGGGACCTGGCCAAGTCGGAAGGCATCTTCGTCGGCATCACCTCGGGCGCCACATTCGCCGGCGCGCTTCGCGTCGCCGCCGACGCGCCGAAAGGCTCGACCATCCTGGCCATGCTCCCCGACACCGGCGAACGCTATCTGAGCACACCGCTGTTTGAGCACATCCCCGTCGACATGAACGACGAAGAACAGGCGATCTTCCGCTCCACGCCTCTGGGGGTGACGGCATAAAGAGACCTCTCCCAGAGGAGAGGGAGGGGCCCGCGCGTAAGCGCAGCGGGAGGGTGAGGGGTTACGGCCTCTCAGCGTTATCCTGAAACGGCGTACGCCCTCATCCTCCCACGCGCGAGGCGCGTGAGCCCCTCCTTCTCCCCACGGGAGAAGTTAGAAAGCGTGGGCCCCTTCTCCCTCTGCTGGGAGAAGCTATTTGGCGCTGCCGGTGATTTCTTTGATCATGGCCTGGACCGGGGCCTTGGCGCCGGAGGCCCAGACCAGTTTCAGGTGGGCCAGGGTACGGGCCGCGGCGTCGTCGAACTTCCACTCGCAATCGTCGAAGCGGCAGTCGCGGAAGTGCGGCGGTTCGCCGCCGCTGTAGACCAGGCGGCATTCGCGAAACTCGCAATCCTCGAAGCTCTCGCCGTCGAGGGTCACGGTCTCGTGGTTGTAGATGGTGGCGGTCTGCATGGCCTTGAGGCTCAGCTGTCGTCGGCCGGCGGCGGCGAAGTGTCGCCGGACTGGATTCGCTCACGCTCGCGCTGTTCGCGCTTGGCGGCGGCCTTCTCGGCGGCCTTGTTGGCCTTGAGACGCTCGCGCTCCATGCGCTCGAAGGGATAGTTGGGCTTGCGGGCCATTGTAGGATCTCTTTCTGGCGGCTAGCGCCGCGCCTTGCGGGCGGCGTAGCGGGCGTCGCGCGCCGCCTTGGCTTCGGCCTTGGTCAGCGCCTTGCGTTCCTTGCGCTCGCCGCGCTTGGCCTCGAGTTCCGCGGCCTCGCGTTCGGCTTCCGCCTGGCGGGCGGCTTCCTCAGCGTCGGCCAGCGCCTGTTTGGCGGCCGCCTTGGCCTCCGCGCGTTCGGCCCGGACCTTTTCGAGTTCGGCCGCACGCATGGCGGCCCGCTCCTCGAAATGGGGATCGGTGACGGCGGGCTTCGATTTGAACTTGGCCAGCATGGCCTTCTTGGCTTCCGAAGCGGCCTTCAGCCGGTCAGAGAAGCTGGTGTTGTGCGGTTCGTTCATGTGGCTTTCGGTGGGAAGATCCGGTTATTCGGTGGTCTCGGGCGGCTTGAAGGTGGCGGCGCAGATCGCCTCCAGGTGCCCACGGATGGAGCGGGCGGCCAGGAGCGCGTCGACGGCGCGGCAGCCATCGGCCTTCAGTCGATCCTTGAGGGTATCGACGTTGGAGAACTGGCCCGAGCGGGCCAGGGCATATGCACGTTCTAGAGTTGGCATTGGCATAGATTCCGGCGCTTGCGGCGGGATGGACGGGGCGCGAGATGCGCCCCGCCCACCAACCGTAACAAAACGGGTCTGAAAAGGTTCAGACCGCTTGAAGTTGGCCAGCGGACATCTTGCCGCTGCGTTGGTCGCGTTCGAGTTCGTAAGAGATCTTCTGGCCCTCGTTGAGCGAGCCAAGGCTGGAGCGTTCGACGGCGGAGATATGGACGAAAACGTCCGCGCCGCCGGCGTCAGGTTGGATGAAGCCAAAGCCCTTTTGGGCGTTGAACCATTTCACGGTACCGGTCGTCATAAGTGTCACCTTTCGGATGAACATGTTCGCGCGTTCCAAAGCGGACGCGTGATCAAATCGTCGGAGAGGATCGTTGTAGGCCCGGGAACTCGATCCGAAGAACAAGCGCAGAGAGCAACCGAACCAAACCCATATTCGATACGGTCACTGTACGCCAAATTTCCCGCCGAGGCCAGAAAAAATCCTGATTTCTTTGCCGTAACGCCGCTCGGCGGAGCGACTTGCAGCAAATCTACTCGCGAAACGTGAGCCCTGCCCGCCCTATTCGGCGGCGGTGGCGCGGGATTCCGGTGCGGTCCCGATTGTCTCGGTCTCCACCCCGGCCTCCTGCAAAATAGTCTCGGCGATGGCGAAGCTCTCCATCCAGCGCCGATGACGGTGTTCCGGATGCGGCCGGCGATAGACCGCGGCCACACCCGCCTGGATCAAGAGCTTGGCGCATTCGGCGCAGGGCGCGAGGGTCGTGAACAGGCTGGCGCCCTGCACCGACACCGTGGCGTTCAGCACCGCATTGACCTCGGCATGGATCATGCGCGGCAGCTTGGCCGCCTGGTCATTGAGCAGCGCCGGGTCGTCCGGGATGCGGTCGGGAAAGCCGTTGAAGCCAAGGCCGATCACCCGCTTGCGCTCATCGACCAGCACCGCCCCCACCCCGCCCTTGGGGTCCTTCGACCAGGTGGCGACTTCCTCGGCCAGACGCAGGAACCGGTCAGCCCAATTCGGCGAAAACCGCGCCATCAGGGCGCCGCTTCCAGGCTGGCGAACCCGCCGCGGCTCCACAGCCACAGCGGCGTGTGCATGTCGATCGGCGCATAACCG
This sequence comes from Caulobacteraceae bacterium, assembly GCA_041691315.1. GTDB lineage: Bacteria > Pseudomonadota > Alphaproteobacteria > Caulobacterales > Caulobacteraceae > Poindextera. The sequence continues at coordinate 9,384 of JBEPUW010000055.1, forward strand.
CTTGCGTCCAAGATGCGTCTCCAGGCGTCCGCGACGCGACTCACCAGCAAGGGCCCATCTAACGCCGCCGGATCGACGAGTTCCAGGCGACGCGACGCCGCGACCACGTGGGTGTCGGGCGCCACGGTCAGCGCCTGGCGATTGACCAGCGGCCAGCTCATGTAGCTGCACAGCACATAGAGCCAGTAGTTGGAGATTTTCGGACCGCCCAGATAGGGGAAGGATGCTTTTTCCGCCGCCAGCAGCGCCTTTACCGCGCCCATGTCCCAGCCGCGCCTTTCCAACAGGGTCCGCACCGACCCGCCGGCGTGGCGCACCAAGCCCTCGGCGTTTCGCCGCCAGATGTCCGGATGCCGGCTCGGCTGCAGCGCCACCCGATGCTTGAGCAGGGCGTCGCGCAGATCGGCCTCGTCGGCCTCCGCCACGATCGCCGGATCGAACACCCAGCCGGTCTCAGGGTCCTCGAAGGCGGCCGTGCAGGCGGTCCATAGTGCGTAGGAACTGCGCTGATAGTTCAGCGCCATGCCGAGGGTGAAGTAGCGCGCCAGAGCCTCAGAGGACCGGTCGAGCGGCGGGTGTGCGTCCTCGGGCATGACCGCGCCGCCCAGCGCTCCGCGCTTCCACATGGCGTGCAAGGTGAGCGCATCGGCGAGGATGGCGGCGTCGGATCTCAGCGGCGGCTCTCCAGGTGGCATTGACGGCCTTGCGATCATCCAGCCAAGCTAAGCCGAGCCCTCCGGCGATGGAAATACCGATGACCGAAGCCGCGCCAAATCCCCGGATGAATGTCTATGCCTCGCCGCAGACCCTGGTGAAGGTGGGCGCCCGCCGGCGGCTGAACCTCTACAGTTCGGGCGAGGGATCGCCGACCGTGATCCTTGCACCCGGCATGGGCGGCACGACCCTGTCCTGGGGTCGGGTTCAGCGCCATGTCGCCGCCTATACCCGCGTGGTTTCGTTCGACCACGCCGGTATGGGGTTCAGCGATCCGGGACCCCTGCCCCGCACCTCGCAGGCGATCGTCTCAGACCTGCGCGCGGCGTTGAAAGCGGCGGGCATCGCGCCGCCCTATGTGATCGTAGGCCATTCCGCCGGCGGCATGCACATGCGCCTGTTCGCCTTCCTGCATCCCGAGGAGGTGGTCGGGATGGTGATGGTCGACTCCTCGAGCGCGTATCAGGGGCCGCGCCTGTTCGACGCCGAGACTTCGCGTGCCTGGGATCGCAGAAACGCCGAGCGACTGAACAGGTTCGTCAGGCTGACCCGCGCCGGGACGCTGACCCCGGGGTCACCCGACTACGCCGACGCTGTCGGCGAGCCGGACCCGATCCTGACGCCCGAACTCAACGCGGCCGTGCGCGCCCAACACACCTCGTCCGGTTACTGGCGCGCCCTGCGCTCGGAGAACGCTGCATTCGGCAAGGCGAGCTCCGAGCAGGTGGCCGCGGCGCACCGCTCGCTGGGCGACATGCCGCTGATCGTGCTGACCGCCGGGCGGCTAGCGGTCTCGGCCACCGAGTCCGCCACCCCGGCGCAGCTGGCCGCCTGGACCCAGATGCACGACGAGATCGCCGCCCTCTCCAGCCGCGGCGTGAGCCGTACCATCGACTGCGGCCACAACATCCAGGTCGAACAGCCCCGCGCCGTGACCGAGGCGATCGAGGCGGTGGTGAGGATGGTCAGGCAAGAGACGACTTAAAGAGGTGCGTCCCCTTCTCCCCTTGCGGGAGAAGGTGGCCCCGAAGGGGTCGGATGAGGGGTCGATTGCCCTATCCGGCAAGTTCCGACGCTACCCGCCCATCGCCGCGCGACCCCTCATCCGCCTGCTTCGCAGGCACCTTCTCCCGCAAGGGAGAAGGGCGGCGTTAGGTTAAGCCGACGAGCGCCAGCCCATCTAGCCTTAGCTCAACCGCACCCCCTTGCCGGCGAGAAATTGGGTCAGCTTGGCCTGGGTCTCGAACAGCTCGGCCTGGAAGCCGGCGCGGCAGGCGCCGTCGACGTTCGCCTGCAAGTCATCGAAGAAGACCGACCGGGCCGGATCGATGCCGGCTTCCTCGGCGACCCGCTGGAACGAGTGGAGCGACGGCTTGGTGCTGCCGATCTCGTGGCTGAGATAGGCCTCCAGCCGCGCCAGCCGGCCGTCGGTGGCGGCGACCAGGAAGTCCCAGTGTTCCTGGTTGGTGTTCGAAAACAGCATGACGCGGTTGTGGGTCGTCAGGCCCTCTACGAAGTCGAGCATGGCGTGGTCGACCGCGAAGTGGCAGCACCAGTCGGCGACGAAGTCGTCCCAGCCCAGCCCGTAGCCTAGCCCGTCGCGGAGTTGGTCGTGCAGTCGGGAGATCGGTGGGCCGGCGCTCCAGTCGGTTCCGCGGATCAATTGTCCGACCGCTTGCGCCGTGCAGGCTGGGTTGCAGCGCGACGCCAGGCGCTCGGCGAGCATGGTGTTGTCATGGGCGACCAGCACCCCGCCCAGGTCGAAGACCAGCGCCTGAAAGGGAGAGCCTTCGGTTCCGGTGTCCGTCGTCGATTCGCTCATCCGCGCCCTTCAATAAGACTTGTCTCAGCGAACCCTGTCGGCCCGCCCCGCGTTCATTCGTCTTAGAGACCAAGGTCTAAGCCCGAAGGAAAGCACCTCATGCCTGGACAAAGCCTAAAGACCGACGCGCCGCAACGTGGTCTGCACCGGTTTCGCTTTCCGAACGAAAGCGACGCCTATCGCCGGGCCCGCGACGCCTTGCTGCAAGAGGAGATCGCGCTGCGCCGCCAGGTCGAGCGGGTCGCGGCGCAACGCCGGGCGCTGCCGTTGGGCGGCCGGGTCCCGGAGGACTATGTCTTCGACGGCGAGGTCGGGCCTGTGCGGCTGACCCACCTGTTCGGCGACCACGACACCCTGATCACCTATAATCTGATGTTCGGCCCCGAGCGCGAGCGGCCTTGCCCGGCCTGCGCCTCCCTGGTCAGCGGGCTGGCCGGCGAGGTTGGCGAGATCGCTCAGCGGGTCAGCTTCGTGGTGATCGCCAAGTCGCCGATCGCGCGCATCCTGGACCTCGCCCGTGAACGCGGCTGGGGCGGACTCCGGTTCGTGTCCTCGGCCGGCAACAGCTTCAACCGCGACTATCGCGGCGAGACCGAGACGGGAAGCGAATTGCCTCAGTTCAACGTCTTCACGCGCCGCGACGGCCACGTCTATCAGACCTATGGCGGCGAACTGATGCTGGTCGACCCCGAGCCTGGCCAGGACCAGCGCGCCGCCGACCAGATGTGGCCGCTGTGGAATCTGCTCGACCTCGGACCGGCAGGGCGCGGGAAAAACTGGGCGCCCGACGAGGCGGACGCATCCAGGCTTTGCTTCTCCGGCGACGCCTAGCGCCACAATTGGCGATCAAGCGCATGTTAGGATGAGCGCCACAAAGCCCGCGTTCCGCGTCTCCGGCGCGAGCGCGGCGTTCCCAAGAGGAGGAAACCTTGGCCAAGGGTCAGAAGAAGAGCAATCGCGAGGTCCGCAAACCCAAGGCCGAAAAGGCCAAGCCAGCCGTGTCGGCCGGATCGTTCCTGTCGCCCGCTTCGAAGAAGAAATAGCGGCGCGACGCGGGCCTTAAGCCCAGTGTCGAGAGAAACTATCCACCTCGTCCAGGCCTTCGTCGCCGGGCGGGGCAAGGCGTTGAAATCAGAACCGGCGATCGCGTGTCGGTCCGCCGAAGAGGCGCGCCGTCGCGCCGAACGGCTGTCGCCGCTCAGGTTGGGCGTGGTGGCGTTTTCCGCCACTTCGGACATCGAGATGGGCGACTATGACGAAACCCCCGTCATCCTGTTCAGGGCCGGCCAGCTTCCGCCGCCGTTCGATGCGCTGTAAGGCCGCCAGGCCCCGGAGTTCAGCTCCCGCCGCTTTCGGCCTTGAGATCGCCGTCCACCACGCCGTAGTCCTTCGACTTGGCGCCCTGGCCGGCCAGATCGAACCCTTCCGCCGCCAGACCCCGTTTCAAAAGCTCGCGCACGGCGGCGGCGCGGCTGGGCATGCGGCGGGAGAACCGCCAGTTGTCCAGCGCCGACAACTCCTCCGCCGTCAGCATGATCTGCAGACGTTCGCCGCGATTCAGCTCGTCCGTCGCTCGTCTCCCTGACCTGAGCCCGGAGTGAATTTAGGAACCGGCCCAAAAGCCGTCAAGAGCGGTTCTTACTCATCTATAGCCGACATCGCTTGCCCCGCCGCTTCGGCTACGCACCCATTCTCATCTATTGAGCAGGTGACCAATATTACTTCGATGCCTGAATGTTACCTGGACGACAGTAAATAACCCTAGGTATCCAAAACAATTTGTGTAATATTCGCGGCGAAAAGAGACTCCCATGTCGGTATCCCTCGTCGCTAACGACCTGGACCATGCCTCTGTCGCCAATGTCGTGATTGGCGAATCCAATCACCGGATCGCCAACAACCTCACCCTGATCGCGGGCCTGTTGCGCCTGCAGGCGGCCGACGTCGCCAAGGCGGGCGGCTCACTGAGCGCCCAGGACGTCTGCGTGTTGCTCGAAGAGGTCGGCGGCCGGATCGAGACGGTCGGGCGGCTGCACCGCCTGCTGGCCCAGGTCGGCCATGGCGAGACCCTCAACCTGCACCAGTTCGTGCACGACATCGCCGAGGCGGCGATCGGTTCGATGGCGCTGGCCGGGAATATGGTGCTGGGACCGATGATCAGCGCCGCCTGCACCATCCCGGCTCAACAGGCGCTGCCGATCGGCTTCGTGGTGGGCGAACTGGTCAAGAATTCGGTAAAATACGCCCATCCAGCTTCGGTCAAAGGTCGGATCGACCTCGGCTGCTATCGCCGTCCGGGCGGCGCGATCCTCATCCAGGTCAGCGATGACGGCGTCGGGCTGCCGGAAGGTTTCGATCCCGCAAAAGACGGCGGCCTGGGCATGCGCATGGTGCGGATGCTCTCCGATCAGCTCGGCGCCAGCCTCACCTTCGAATCCACCGCCATCGGCCTGACGGTGCGACTGCTGATCCCGCCGCCGCACCCGATATCCGCGGAATAGGCGGTCCCACCGCCGCCCTGAACCACGAAAAACACGAAAACGGGTTCTTCGCCGGTGACCGGGGCCGTAGGTGTGATGCGCGCCCCCACGGCGCGCGTCGATAGACCCCACGCTCTAACCCAAGCACGTTCGTGTTTTTCGTGTTTTTCGTGGCCAAATAGGAGCCTCGCCGACCCACCGCATGGCAGGCAGACAAGCGGCACTTGGCCGGGCTCCCAAGCCGATGATGCCTGCTTAATCGGCGCCTGGCGAGATCGAGACCGGGTCGCTGGCCGGGAAGGTCTCCTCCAGCCCCTTGTCCAGGTTGCGCTCGGTATGGGCGTCGCTTTCATCCTTGACGTGCTCGGGGGCGCCCTTGGGCAGGCTCTTGCCCTGGGCCGACGCCTTGCGGGCCCGTTCCAGTTCCTCGGCCTCTGGCCCGTCGAGCGCATCGGCCGCCTCGCGCGCCTTATCCGCGACGCGTCCGGACTCCACGAAGCTGCGCTCTTCGTCGTCGAATTTCTTCGCCGAGACGTAGTCGCCTTCGCCCTGGACGCCGGCTTGTTTGTTGGTCGTCATCGGATGTCTCCCTGACTGATCAAGAGAAAACCCGGGGCGCGCCGGCCGGTTCCTCAGGTCTTCAACCGGTATCCGGTCTTGAAGATCAGCCACACCAGGAAAAGGCAGATGGCCATGAAGACCAGGGTCATGGCCAGGCTCAGGCCCACGCCGACATCGGAGATGCCGTAGAAGCTCCAGCGAAAGCCGCTGACCAGATAGACCACCGGGTTGAACAGGGTGATCTTGCGCCACAGCGGCGGCAGCATGCTGATCGAATAGAAGCTGCCGCCCAGGAAGGTCAGTGGCGTGACGATCAGGATCGGCACGATCTGCGGCTTTTCGAAGCTGTCGGCCCAGACCCCGATGATGAAGCCGAACAGGCTGAAGGTGATCGCGGTCAAGGCCAGGAAAGCCACCATCCACACCGGGTGAGCAATGTGGAACGGCACGAACAGCCTGGCCGTGATCAGGATGATCAGGCCGAGCAGCACCGACTTGGTCGCCGCCGCCCCGACATAGCCGAGCACGGTCTCGATCCACGACACCGGCGCCGACAGCAGCTCGTAGATGGTTCCGGACCATTTCGGCATGTGGATGCTGAAGGAGGCGTTGGAGATGCTTTCGGTCAGCAGCGACAGCATCAAGAGGCCCGGCACGATGAAGGCGCCGTAGGAGACCCCGTCGATGGATTTCATGCGCGAGCCGATCGCCGAGCCGAAGACCACGAAATAGAGCGAGGTCGAGATCACCGGCGACAGAATGCTTTGCGACAGGGTGCGGAACCAGCGCGACAGCTCGAAGTGGTAGATGGCGCGCACGCCATAGAGGTTCATCGATCGGCCCTCACCAGGCTGACGAAGATGTCTTCCAGCGAGCTCTCGGTGGTCTTCAGGTCGCGGAAGTCGATGCCCAGCGCGCTCAGCTGACGCATCAGTTCGGCGATGCCGGTCCGGTCGCTCTGGGCGTCGAAACTGTAGACGAGTTCGCTGCCCTCGCCGGCGAGTCCAGCGCATAGGCCTCCAGGCTGGCCGGAATGGCGGCCAGCGGCGTCTGCAGGTGCAGTGTCAGCTGCCGCTTGCCCAGCTTTTGCATCAGCACCGCCTTGTCCTCGACCAGGATGATGCGGCCCTTGGTCATCACGCCGATCCGGTCGGCCATCTCCTCGGCCTCCTCGATGTAATGGGTGGTGAGGATGATGGTCACGCCGGTGGCGCGGAGCCCACGGACCATCTCCCACATGTCGCGGCGCAACTCGACGTCGACGCCGGCGGTGGGTTCGTCGAGGAAGAGGATGCGCGGCTCGTGCGCCAGCGCCTTGGCGATCATCACCCGGCGCTTCATGCCGCCGGAGAGGTCCATGATCTTGGCGTCCTTCTTGTCCCACAGGGACAGGTCGCGCAGCACCTTTTCGATGTGCGCCTTGTCGGGGGCCTTGCCGAACAGGCCGCGACTGAACTTGACGGTGGCCAGCACGGTTTCGAAGGCGTCGGTGAACAGCTCCTGCGGCACCAGGCCGATGGCCGAGCGCGCGGCGCGATAGTCCCTGACCACGTCGTGGCCGCCGGCGGTGATCGCGCCCGAGGTCGGGTTGACGATCCCGCAAATGATGCTGATCAGGGTGGTCTTGCCGGCGCCGTTAGGGCCTAGGAGCGCGAATATATCGCCCGGCCTGATCTCCAGATCCACGTCATCAAGCGCGCGAAAGCCGCTGCCATAGACCTTGGTCAGGCCATGCACGGAGATGATCGCTTCGCCTTGACCCAGGGTCGGGCGGGCGTTCGATACGGAGACTGGCGCGCGCTGATCCATCGGTCCGCCGCATAGCCGATTTATCGCGCAAAGGCCCGGCCATTCGCGACCCGTGGTCACCCCGACCGGGCCGCAAGCTTGACGGCCGTTGCGCCGCGCGGCACGAGACGGACGACCTGGAGCGCCGCGACTTGACCGACTCCTCCCTGCTCGACCCCGCGCCGACCCGCTATTCGGCCAGGCGCGAGGAAATCCTCGCCGCCGCGGCCGAGGTGCTGAACAACCAGGGCTCGCGCGGCTTCACCTTCGCCCTGGTGGCCCATCGGCTGGGCCTGCACCCGGTCAGCCTGACCTATTATTTCAAGCGCCGCCGCGACCTGCTCGCCGCCGTCCTGCTGGCGACCATCGATCGGGTCGAGGCGCTAATCGCCGAGGCCGAGGACGCCGAGGGCCCGCAGGCGCGGCTCACCCGCTTGATCGCCAGCCATATCGACGTTCAGCGCCGGGTGCGGCTGGGCCAGGTTCCGGCCCTGGCCGACTTCTCGGAGATCCGCCTGGTTCCGCAGCCGAACGCCACCCTGCTGTGGGGCGCCTATCGGCGGATGTTCGATCGCCTGGCCGCCCTGTTCACCTCCCCCGACATGCCCTGGATGACCGGCCAGCGGCGCGGCCTGGTTGCGCGCCTGCTGATCGAGCAGCTTGGCTGGACCACCGCCTGGCTCGACCTCTACGAGCTGCGGGACTATGGGCGCGCCGCCGAGCGGCTGGCCGACGTGCTGATCGGCGGCCTGGCCCGCCCCGGCCACGCCTGGCCACCGCTGCAGCCGGCGGAACTGAGCGTTCCGGTCGCGCCCAGCGCCGAGCCGTCGCGCGAGCGGTTCCTGATCGCCGCCACCGAACTGATCAACGAACAGGGCTATCACGGCGCCTCGGTAGACAAGATCTCGGCGCGACTGAACGTCACCAAGGGCTCGTTCTACTATCACAACACCGACAAGGACGACCTGATCGTCGCCTGTTTCGAGCGCACCCTGGACATATTGCGCGAGGGTCAGGCCTGCGCCCGCGCCGGCGACGGCTGGACCCGGCTCGCCGCCTCGGCGACCGCCCTGGCGCTCTACCAGGCCAACGCCAGCCACGGTCGCATGCTCCGCGCCTACGCCTTCGCCGCCCTGCCGCCGGAGCTGCGCCAGTCGATGGGCGCGCGCTTCCAGGAGGCCACCACCCGCTTCGCCGCCATGATCGGCGACGGCGCCATCGACGGCTCGATCCGGCCGGTGGACCCCCTGATCGCCGCCCAGACGGTGATGGCGATGGTCAATTCCTCGTCCTATCTGCGACCCTGGCTCTCGGGCGACGACGCCGACGCGGTCGAGCGGCTCTATGTGCGGCCGAGCCTGATGGGCCTGTTCACGCCCGATTAATCCCGGACCCGCCATGCCAGGCGCTGGATACAGAGAGCCCGGCGTCGTCTTATCCGGAACGTGGAACAGCTAAGCTTCCAAGGCGTTCTTGTTCGGCCCGATCATGTGAAACGGAGATACCTATGCGCGGAACTCGAGCAGGCCTTGGCGTCGCGGCCTTGATGCTGATGGCTGTCGCGGCGCCGCAAGCGGCGCAGGCGCAGCATTACTACCATCACCACTACGATCACCATCGCTACTATGCGCGTGACTATGGTTGCCGGTCGAACCAGCAGCATCACGCCGTCGCCGGCACCGTCCTTGGCGCCGTGGCCGGGGGCTTGCTCGGCAATGCGATCGGCCATGGCCGGGCGGGCGGCACGTTGATCGGCGCCGGCGCCGGCGCCTATGCCGGTCACGAAATCGGCCGCAACACCCACCCCTGCTAAGAGCAGGTTCAGAGAAACCTAGCCAAAGCGGCCGCCGATATAGTCGGCGGTTCGCTTGGCCTTGGGCGCGCTGAACAGTTCGGCCGTCGGCGCGAACTCGATCAGCCGGCCTAGGAACATGAAGCCGGTATTGTCCGAGACCCGCGTGGCCTGCTGCAGATTGTGGGTCACGATGACGATCGTGTAGTCCTTCTTCAGTTCAACGATGGTCTCCTCGAGCTTGGCGGTCGAGACCGGATCGAGCGCCGAGGCCGGCTCATCGAGCAGCAGGATCTCCGGTCGCACCGCGATGCCGCGCGCGACGCACAGGCGCTGTTGCTGGCCGCCCGACAGGCTGAGGCCCGAATGGCGCAGCTTGTCCTTGACCTCGTCCCAAAGCGCCGCCTTGCGCAGCGCCTCCTCGACCCGCTGGTCCATCTCGGCGTGGCTGAGACCCTCGTACAGCTTGACCCCGAAGGCGACGTTGTCGTGGATCGACATCGGAAATGGCGTCGGCTTCTGGAACACCATGCCGACCCGCGAGCGCAGGGTGGCGACGTCGACCTTCTTGTCGAGGATGTTCTCGCCATCAAGGATGATCTCGCCGGTGGCGCGCTGGCCGGGATAGAGGCCGTAGATGCGATTCATGGCCCGCAGCAGGGTCGACTTGCCACAGCCCGAGGGGCCGATCAGGGCGGTGACGCCCTTCTCGACCACCGGCAGGGTGACGGCGTGCAGCGCCTGGTTCTTGCCGTAGAAGAAATCCAGGTTGCGCGTGTGCAGCTTGATCGTTTCCGGCGCGATCTCGGCGGCGTGCCGCTCATAGACTTCGGCAGCTTCGCTATTGACGGCGTTCATGAGGGATGACGCTCCCGGGTGATGATGCGAGCCAGGACATTGGTTCCGAGCACCGCGACCGCAATGATCAGCGCGCCGGCCCAGGCCAGCCGCACGAGATCGTCATAGGCGCTGAGCGCGTCGTTGAAGATCACCACCGGCAGGCTGGCCATTTCCTTGGTCAGGTTGAAGTTCAGAAACTGTTCGTTGAGCGAGGTGAAGAGCAGCGGCGCGGTCTCGCCGCTGATCCGCGCGAAGGCCAGCAGGCCGCCGGTGAGGATGCCGCTGCCCGCCGACTTCCAGAGGATCTGGCGGATGGCGCTCCAGTGCGGCGTGCCGAGGGCGACGCCGGCTTCACGCAGCGCGGTGGGCTGCAGCTTCAGCACGTCCTCGGTGGTGCGGGTGATGATCGGCACCGCGATCAGGGCCAGCGCAAAGGCGCCGGCGATGGCCGAGAAGCCGTGGAACGGCCGCACCATGAACTCGTAGACGAAGAGGCCGATCAGCACCGACGGCGCCGACAGCAGGATGTCGTTCAGGAACCGCACCAGGTTGGCATAGAGGCTGTTGCGGCCGTACTCGGCCAGCCAGGTGCCGGCCAGCACGCCGACGACGATCGCCATCACCATGGCCATGCCGCACATCATGATCGAGCCCAGGATGGCGTTGCGCAGGCCGCCCACCGAACCGGCGGCCGGGGTGTCCATGGTGAAGGTGTGCTGGTCGATGCCGCCGACCCCCTTGACCAGCAGCGACCAGAGGATCAGCGCCAGCGCCGCCAGCGCGACGGCGGTCACCGCCCAGCAGAAGACGGTGAAGGCGCCGCTGGCGATGGAGCGCCTGGCTCTGCGAAACGAGGCCATCAGACCGCCTTCTCGGAGCCGAGCAAGGCGCGGGCGATGGCCAGGACGCCAAAGCTGATCAGGAAGAGCACGAAGCCCAGCGCGATCAGGGCCGAGGTGTACATGGGCGTGGTGGCCTCATTGAACTCGTTGGCGATGGTCGAGGCGATGGTCGAGCCGGAGTCGAAGAACGACTTCGGCAAGGTGTGGGAATTGCCGATGATGAAGGTCACAGCCATGGTCTCGCCGAGCGCGCGGCCGAGGCCGAGCATGACCGCGCCGACGGCGCTGCGCCGCACGTAAGGCAGGGTGATGGAGGTCACCACCTCGAGCGTGGTCGAGCCCATGCCATAGCCGCTTTCGCGCAGCTGCACCGGCACGGTGAGGAAGAGCTCGCGCAGCACAGCGGCCATATAGGGCAGGATCATGATCGCCAGCACGATCGAGGCGGTCAGGATGTTGGCGCCGTTGGGCACGCCTTGGGTCAGCATCTCCAATATCGAGCCCGGTTGAGCGGCCGTCATCGCCGGGACCTCGATATAGGTGGCGAAGAAGGGGGCGAACACGAACAGGCCCCACATGCCGTAGACGATCGAGGGCACGCCGGCCAAAAGCTCGACCGCGACCCCGATCGGCCGGCGCAGCACGCGCGGACAGAACTCGACCAGAAAAACCGCCACCCCGAAAGCGATCGGCAGCGAGAAGACCAGCGCCAGGAACGAGGTGACCAGGGTGCCGACGATCGGGCCTTCGCCGCCGAACACGTCGGTGACCGGGTTCCAGTCGGTGGAGATGAAGAAGCTCAGGCCGAATTTCGACAGGGCCGGCCAGCCGCCGATGGCCAGCAGCACGACGATGCCGGTCAGGGCGGCCAGCAGCGTGGTCGCCGCCGCGGCGCAGATCCATTTGAAGATCGGATCGAAGGCCGCCCCCCTGGGCCGCGTTCGTTGGATGATGGCGAGGTCGGTGACGCTCATAGGTCCTTACACATGACTGACGGAGGCCGGGCGGACCCGGCCTCCGTCGTAGGTGTTGTCGGGCTAAGCCTAGTGACTGACGTAGACCGGTTGGCCGTTCGGACCCTTGATCTGTCCCCAGGATTTGCGCACCAGGGCCTTCACCGCCGGCGGCAGGGTGACGTAGTCGAGCGAGGCCGCGGCGGCGTCGCCGTTCTTGTAGCCCCAGTCGAAGAACTTCAGCACCGAGGCGCCCGTTTCGGCATTGGTCTGCCGGGTGTGCATCAGGATGAAGGTCGCGCCGGTGATCGGCCAGGAGGCCGGGCCGGGCTGGTCGAGCAGCAGGAGGTAGAAGCCCGGGGCCTTGGACCAGTCGCCGTGGCTGGCCGCGGCGCCGAAGTTGTTGGCGTCCGGCGGCACGAAGGCGCCCTGCTTGTTCTGCAGCAGGGCATAGGTCATGTGGTTCTGCTTGGCGTAGGCGTATTCGACATAGCCGATCGAGCCCAGCGTCTGCTTGACGAAGGCGGCGACGCCGTCATTGCCCTTGCCGCCGAGGCCGGTCGGCCACTGCACCGAGTCGTTGCCGCCGACCTTGGACGACCAGGTCGGGTTCTTCATCGACAGATAGGTGGTGAACAGGAAGCTGGTGCCCGAGCCGTCCGACCGGTGCACGACGGTGATCGGCAGGTTGGGCAGCGGCACGCCGCGATTGAGCGCGGCGATCTGCGGGTCGTTCCACTTCTTGATCTCACCCAGATAGATCGAGCCCAGCACCGCGCCGGTCAGGTGGACCTGGCCCGGCTTGATGCCCGGCAGGTTCATGATCGGCACCACGCCGCCGACCACGGTCGGAAACTGCACCAGGCCGTTGGCCGCCAGCACGTCGGGCTTCAGCGGCTTGTCGGAGGCGCCGAAATCGACGGTCTTGGCTTCGATCTGCTTGATGCCGCCGCCGGAGCCGATCGCCTGATAGTTCAGCTGGGTGTGGGCCTGGGCCTTATAGATTTCCGCCCACTTGGCGTAGACCGGCGCCGGGAAGGTCGCTCCCGCGCCCGAGATGTCGGCCTTGGCCGCGCCAGCCGCGCCAAGCGCGAGCGCCGCGCAGGCGACCGCTGTCAGTCGTTTCAACATCCGAAATGTCCTCATGATGGGCGACCCGTTCGGCCGCTCTCGACGGGACAGTGCATAGTGGGGGGACTTGTCAGTTTAGTGACAGTGCGACCTGCAAAGCCCCGAATAGGGTGGAATATGGGCGTCCATTTCACGCTTGAGGCTTGTGTTCATCAGTATAGAGACGATCTTGTCCGACGTCTGGCTTGGCTGGTTACAAGGGGTTTGAGACGCTTGCCCGCGATCGCCGCGCGGCCCGATGATCCGTGATGCATCGCCGCACTGGCGAAAGCGGCTTTCCGCGCCGGCCTTTCCCCGGTAGTTTTCGCCTGATGCGCGAACGTCTGGGCGGGGCGCTGCATCGGCTTGGGGATTCGCCCGCCGCGTAGCTTGAGGATCGCCGTCGCCGATGAAGGGGAACCGGGCGCAACCGTTCGATCTTTCGCGAACCCCGCCGCCACCGGTGGTGCTGGCCGAGGCGCGCGAGGACTTCGAACTCGAGCCGGCGGCGAATCACGCCAGCGCCCAGCCCGCCGCCGAACTGGCGCCGCTGAACCGTCAGATCGTAACCACCCTTCCACCCGCGCCGCCCCGCGCCTGGCCGGTCTATCTGGCGGCGGCCCTGATCTCGGCGCTATGGGCGCTGGGCCCGACCCTCTATGCGGTCGCCAACCCGCGCGCGATCTCCGGCTTGCAGAGCAACAGCCTGGCGCTGGCCGCCGCCGCCCTGCTGGCGCTGGGTCCGATCGTGCTGATCTGGATCGCCGCCTATCTGGTGCAGCAGGGTCGCGCCCTGGCGGCCGAGACCCGGCGCGCGCGCGCGCTGGCCGAAAGCCTGATGGCGCCCGCGGCCCTGGCCGCCCGTGGGGCCGGCTCGGCGGTGGACGCGGTGCGCCAGGAGATCCAGCGCGCCAGCGAAGCCGCCACCCAGGCGCAAAACCAGTTGACCGCGCTGCGCGAAGCCCTGGCCGCCGAGAGCGACCGTCTGGTCGAGGCCGCCGGCGGCTCCAGTCGCGCCGCCACCGCACTCGGCGAAAGCCTGGCCGGCGAACGCGGAAAGATGGAGGCTCTGACCTCGGCGCTCGACACCCGCGCCGCCGCCATCACCGAGGCCATCGCCAGCCAGGCGCGCATGGTCGACGAGGCCTCCGATCTGGCCGAAACCCAGGTCCGCGAGGCGCAAGCGGCGCTGGCCGCCCGCGCCGCCGACCTGGCCGCCGCCGCCGGCGAGGCCAGCGACGCGGCGAAGACCGCGTCGGACTCCCTCACCCGCCAGGTCGATCGGCTGGAGACGGCGGGCCTCAGCGTCGTTGACCAGGCTCGCGCCATCGAGGAGAGCCTGGCCGAACAGCGCGCCGCGCTGGTCTCGACCGCCCACGGCCTGCGCGCCGATCACGAGACCTATGCGGTCGAGGCCGAATCGCTGCGCGCCCAGCTCAGCGAGACCATCGCTAGCGCCCACAGCGGCGCGGCCGAACTCGGCGAGACCGCCGCCCGCAGCGCCGACGTGCTGCGCCAGATGATCGCCGCCGCCGGCGAGCACCTGCGCGAACTGTCCCAGACCGCCTCGGCCGAGCGCGACCAGCTGACCGCCCGTGCCGCCCATTCGATGAGCATGATCAGCGAACTGGCCGGGCGCGAGCGCGAGACCTTGGAAGACCGCGCCCAGGACTCGATCGGCCTGCTGGCCGCCACCGCCACCCAGGCCAGGCAGACCGCCGAAAACCATGTGGCGGCGGCGCGTGGCCAGGTCGATCAACTGGGCGAAGTCGCCTTCGAGGCTGGGCAGAAGGCGGTCGTGGCCTTCGACGCGCGGCTGAACGAGGCGCGCCAGGTCATCGAGCGTTCGGCCTCGCTGGTCGACGAGGCCAGCGCCAAGACCGCCGAGCGGCTGAACCAGGGCGTCGTGGCGGCGCGCGACATCCTGGCGGCGCTGGAGGCGACGCTGATCGAGATCGACCAGCGCCTGGCCCAGGCCCCGGCCGACGCCCAGGCCCAGACCGAAGCCATCCGGCAGAATGTCGAGCGCGGCATCGAGGCGCTGATGGCCTCCGCCCGCAGCGCCGCCGAAGAGACCCGAAACATCGACGCCGCCTTCCAGGAGCGCGTGCGGCGCAACTACGACATGTTGAGCGAGGCCGTGCGCCTGATGGGGGTGGTCGCCGGCGCGGCGGGAACCACCGGCCAGCGCGCCGCCCGCCCGGCCCCGGCCCAGCCGGCGGCTGCAGCGGCGCCCGCACCGGCCGCGTCAGCGCCTCAGCCCGCGCCGGTCGCGCGCGCCGTCGAAGCGCCCGCCCCGGCAGCCGCACAGCAACCCGCCCCCGCCCCAGACCAGGCCGGCTTGCGCCCACGGTTGAAGCTGACGCCGACCGCCACCGACGAGGAGTTCAAGAGCGTCTTCGAGGCGGCCGGCGGCCAGGAACAGGCCGAAACCATCGGCGACAGCTGGACCTGGAAGGAGCTGCTTTCCTCCATGGACGACGCGCCGATCGACGACGGCGCGCTGGCCGGCGTCATGCTGGGCGAGGTCGAGTCCATGGGCATCGACGCGGCCGC
Organism: Caulobacteraceae bacterium; assembly: GCA_041691315.1. Lineage (GTDB taxonomy): Bacteria > Pseudomonadota > Alphaproteobacteria > Caulobacterales > Caulobacteraceae > Poindextera. The sequence goes on from JBEPUW010000055.1 coordinate 24,842, forward strand.
CCTGGCGCCCCGAGCCCGCATCGAGGAGATCGCCGCCGCGATCAAGACCGGCGGTCCGTCGAACGGCCGCGAGATGATGCGCCGGCTGGCGCCCGCCGCCATCCGCCGTCTGTCGCGGCGGATGATGGCCGACCGCAACTTCCAGGCCCAGGCCGAGCGCTATGTGCGCCGCTACCAGGGCCAGATCGCCGAGGCCGCCAGCCGCGACGGCGAGAGCTTCTCCGCCCAGCCCCTGCTCGCCTCCGAACAGGGCCGCGCCTTCCTGCTCCTCGACGCCGCGCTGGCGGAAGCCGGCTAGGCAAGGCGCTTGAAAGAAACCGTCATCCTCCGCTGGAGCGGCTCTTGCCGCGGAATGCGGGGGACCCATATGTGGACGGCCCCCTGCTTGCAAGGTGA
>JBEPUW010000056.1:0-24744 GCA_041691315.1 Caulobacteraceae bacterium
CGCGGCGAGGAAGCCTTCGACATGCTGCAGGCCATGAACACCGGCCACGAAGGCTCGATGGCCACCATCCACGCCAATACCCCGCGCGACGCCATCACCCGGCTGGAGCAGATGGTGGCCATGTCCGGCATGCGGCTGACGCCTGAATCCACCCGCGGCCAGATCGCCTCGGCCGTGCACCTGATCGTGCAGGTCATGCGCCTGTCCGACGGCAAGCGCCGGGTGACCAGCGTCACCGAGATCACCGGCATGGAAGGCCAGGTGGTGCAGATGCAGGAGATTTTTTCCTTCCATCGCCTGCACACCGAGGCGGACGGCAGCGTGGTCGGCGAATTCCGCGCCACGGGCCTGCGCCCCGGCTGCCTGGACGAAATGCTGCGGCGGGGGATCAAGTACGACGCGGCCAATTTCGACCCTGGCCGCGCCTTGAGCTGACCGATGTTCGGGATTCACCTCGACGCGGCCTTCGCGGTCCAGATCCTGATCTTCGCGGCGGTCTTCTCGGCCTGCCAGGCGGCCTATGGACTGGTGCGCGTCGGCGGGGCCAAGCGGGCGGTCAACCGCCGGCTGGCGCTGTCCGAAAGCGGCATGGGCATCGGCGACATCGTCGGCGAGTTGCGCAAGCAGCGCGGCCTGCGCCAGAACGGCGAACACCGCCTGAGCTGGCGCTGGCTGGCCGACCTGGTGATCCGCTCGGGCGTGGTCTATCAGCCCCGCAACTGGGCGATCATCATTGTCGGCATGAGCCTGAGCATCGGCCTGCTGGTCTTCATGTTCACCCACAATCCGCTGTTCGCGGTCGTCGCCGCGGTTGTCGCCGCGACCGGGGTTCCGTTCGTCTATCTGACCTTCAAGGCCGCCCGTCGCGCCAAGGCGCTGACCAACCAGCTGCCCGACGCGCTGGAGGTGATCGTGCGCAGCCTGGAGGCCGGCCACCCGGTGCCCACCGCGATCGGCCTGGTCGGCCGCGAAATGCTCGACCCGATCGGGTCCGAGTTCGGCATGGCCGCCGACGAGATCGCCTATGGCGCGACGCTGGAAACCGCCATCGGCCACATGGGGGCGCGCTGCCGCCACATCGATATCGACCTCTTCGCCGCCACCATCCGCCTGCAGGACCGCTCCGGCGGCAATCTCACCGGCCTCCTGCGCATGAACGCACACACGGTGCGCGAACGCCGCAAACTCAGGCTGAAGATCGCCGCGGCGTCGGCCGAGGGTAAGATGTCGGCCTACATCCTCACCGCCGCGCCCTTCTGTGTCCTGGGCATTCTGGAACTCATCCAGCCGCACTTCTATGGCGACGTCATCCACTTGAAGGCCACCCAATACGGCCTGATCGGTCTGGGAACCTGGATGTTCCTCGGCAATCTGGTCATGCGCAAAATGATCGCCATGAGGATCTGAGCCCATGCAGACCTCTTCCATGCCCGATGGCCTGACCCTGGCCGCCCTGGTGATGGTGGCCGCCGGCGTCGGCGCGCTCGGCTTTGTCGGCGTCCTGCAGGCGCGGACCGGCCTGGCGCGGCGCGCCCGGCTGGAGCCGGCGACCGCGGGCAGTCTCGATGGCGCGCCACGGTCCACGGCCTTTTCCGGCCTGGTCGGTGGCGTGCGCCGGTTGGGCGGCCAGAACCAGGCCCAGGATCCCACCCAGGTCTCGGCCCTGCGCAACAAGCTGATGCAGGCCGGTTTCACCAGCCGCGAGGCGGTGGCCTATTATCTCGGCGCCCGCTCCATCGCCCTGATCGCCGCGACCATCGCCACCCTGATGGTGATCCCGCTGGCCTTCAGCCACACCGGCTTTGGCGCCATGTCGGTGGCCGGCTTCTTCGCCCTGGCCGCGGTGCTCGGCCCCGACCAGGTGCTGCGCATGCGGCGAAAGTCGCGCGAACGCGAATACCGCGACGGCTTTCCCGACCTGCTCGACCTGCTGGTCGCCTCGGTGCAGGCCGGCCTGAGCCTGGACGCCGCCGTCAGCCGGATCGGCGAGGAGTTGGGCAACCGCTATCCCAATCTAAGCGACCACCTTTTGCTGATGACGTTGGAACTGCGCGCCGGCCGCGCGCGCAAGGAGGCCTGGAGCCGCCTGGCCGACCGGCTGGGCATCGACGAGGCCCGCTCCTTCGCCACCATGCTGCGGCAGGCCGAGGACATGGGCACCAGCCTCGGCGAGACACTGAGCGCCTTTTCCGAGGACATGCGCGCCAAGCGCATCCTGCGCGCCGAGGAGCTGGCCAGCTCGCTGCCCGCCAAGCTGATGTTGCCGCTGATCCTGTTCATCTTCCCCTGCCTGATGGGCGTGCTGATCCTGCCCGCCGCCATCCACATCTCCCAGGCCTTCCCGCACCACTAGGCCTATCGGCCCTTTCTATCCTCGCCATCGGTTCAATCGATTGGACGAAAGCGCCCCGGGCGTTTAGGCAGGAGCCGAGCCGGAGAGTTGGCCAAGGCCGCTCCGCAACCGCTTAAGGAGATGCGCGATGGCGCTCGCGAGCAGCAAGACCCTCGACAACCTGAAAGCCGCCTTCGCCGGCGAAAGCCAGGCCAACCGGCGCTATCTCTATTTCGCGCAGAAGGCCGATGTCGAAGGCTATAACGACGTCGCCGCCGTGTTCCGCTCCACCGCCGAGGGCGAGACCGGCCACGCCCACGGCCACCTTGAATTCATGGAAGCGGTCGGCGACCCCGCCACCGGCCTGCCGATCGGCCCTACCGGCCTGAATCTCAAGGCCGCCGTCGCCGGCGAGACCCACGAATACACCGACATGTATCCGGGCATGGCGCGCACCGCCCGCGAAGAAGGCTTCGAGGAAATCGCCGATTGGTTCGAAACCCTGGCCAAGGCCGAACGCTCCCACGCCGGCCGCTTCCAGCGCGCCCTGGATACGCTGGACTAACAACCCTCCTTCGCCGTCATCCCCCGCTGGAGCGCAGCGGAATGCGGGGGACCCATGAACACTGATCTGAGACGGTGATCATGGATGGCCCGAACAAGTCGGGCCATGACGGATGTTGTTGCGATCGGAGATCCGATCTCATGTCCGACGAACCCGCGGGCGAAGGCGGCCTGAAAGCCCCCTTCCGCCACCCGATCGATTGGCGCAGCGACGCCTATTACGATCTCGGCCTGATCGAGGCCGAGATGGATCGTGTCTTCGACATCTGCCACACCTGCCGACGCTGCTTCAATCTCTGCGACAGCTTCCCGATCCTGTTCGACCTCATCGACGAGAGCCCGACCGGCGAGATCGACGGCGTCGCCAAGGCCGACTACGCCAAGGTCGACGACGCCTGCACCCTTTGCGACATGTGCTTCATGTCCAAGTGCCCCTATGTGCCGCCGCACCCGTTCGACATCGATTTCCCGCACCTGATCCTGCGCCATCGCGCCGCCAAGCGCCGCGCGGGCGGCGGCGAATTCATGCGCGACCAGTTGGCCGAGACCGACCGCAACGGCAAGCTCGCCGCCCCGGTCGCTGGCGTGGTCAATTGGGCGACCGCCAAGCGCAACCAGCCGGTCCGCAAGCTCATGGAGGCGGTGGCCGGCATCGACGCCGCGGCCGAGCTGCCGCGCTACCAAAGCAAGACCGCCGAAAGCCTCTTCCGCACCGCTCCGGCCGCCAATCCGAACGGCGTGGCCTTCGGCAAGGCCAGGGCCGCCGTCTACGCGACCTGCTTCGTCGACTACAACACCACCTCGACCGCGGTCGCAGCCATGGCTGTCCTGGCCCACCTGGGCGTCGAGGCCGCGCTCGACTATCCCGGCTGCTGCGGCATGCCCAAGTTCGAAGGCGGCGACCTGAAAGCCGTCGCCCATCAGGCCGAGACGGTCGCCGCCCATTTCGCACCCGTCATCGCCGAGGGCCGCGAAGTGGTGGCGCTGACCGCCAGCTGCGCGCTGATGCTCAAGTTCGAATGGCCGCTGTTGCTGCCCGAGAACGAGGCGGTGAAGCGGCTGGCCCTGGCCACCCGGGACATCGGTGAATACATCGTGGAGCTGACCAAGGCGCACGGCGCGCCGGTGGATCTCAAGCCGGTCGCCGGCGGCGTTACCCTGCACCATGCCTGCCACGCCCGCGCCCAGGCCATGGGGATCAAGTCGGCCGAGATGCTGAACCTGATCCCCGACACCAAGGTCGACGTGATCGAGCGCTGTTCCGGCCACGGCGGCACCTTCGGGGTGATGAAGGCTACCCGCCCGCACGCCATCAAGGTCGGTCGCCCGACCGCACGCCAGGTGCGGGAAAAGGGCAACGAAACCCTCTGTTCCGACTGCCCGCTGGCCTGCGAACACCTGGGCCAGCTGGTCACCGCCGAGTTGAGCGAAGGCGCGACCCTGCGCCAGGCGCACCCGATCGAGATCTTTGCCCAGGCCTGTGGATTATCCTGATGCCCGCCAAAGACCGCCTCATAACCAGGGCTGACATCGTCCCCGACGCGACCTACGCCGCCCAGCGCAAGGAACGCCGCACAGTCCTGCTGCCCGCCAAGCGCCTGCGTCGCGTGGCGCTCGGGCCCTATTGCACCCTGATCTTCGAGAGCTTCGAGACCATGCTGTTCCAGGTCCAGGAGATGCTGCTCACCGAAAAAGGCGGCGACGCGCAGCTGCCCGACGAGCTGGCCGCCTACAACCCGCTGATCCCGCAAGGCGACGAGCTGGTCGCCACCATCCTGTTCGAGCTCGACGAGCCGGTGCGCCGCGCCCAGGTCCTGGCCGAGCTGGGCGACGTCGAGGACCATTTCTTCCTTGAGATCGGCGCCTCACGCGCCCCGGGCCTGGCCGAGGGCGACATTGAGCGCACCCGCGAGGACGGCAAGACCTCGTCCGTCCACTTCCTGCACTTCCACCTGACCCCCGACCAGACCGCCGCCTTCCGCGACGCGTCCGTCCCGGTCCGCATCGCCTGCGACCACCCCCGCTACGCCCACCTGGCCGCCTTGAGCGCGGAGACGCGGCAAGAGCTGGGCAGGGATTTGGCCTTACCCACTCCGTCATCCCCCGCTGAAGCGAAGCGGAATGCGGGGGACCCATGAACGCCGATGTTGGGCGGTGTCCGGAGCGGTTGAACTGCCCAACGAACTCACCATTGCCCGTGTTCATGGGTGGCCCGAACAAAGTCGGGCCATGACGGAAAAGACTGGCTCAGCCCTCGTCTAGCCATCCAGCCGCACGCAGCTTGGCGACTGAGGCGCGGCTGACCGGGACTTCCAGGCCGTTGCTGAGGCGCAGGGTCAGGTTGCGGCCGCTGGGCACCGGCTGCGCGACCGCGGCCCGGGCCACCCACCAGGAGCGGTGCACCTGCAGCCCCTCGGTCGCGCCGAGTTCGGCGATGGCGTCCTTCAGCGGCGTCAGGATCAGGTCCGAGCCCCTGACCGTGTGCGCCCGCACATAATGATCCTCCATCTGCAGGCAGAGCAGATCGCGGCCAAGGCGCGGCGGCAGGCGGTCGAGGAAACGGCCGTCAACGCCCGCAGCCGGGCGCGGGGCGGGCGCCGAATCCGGCGTCGTGTTCCAGCCCCGTTTCGCCGCCGCCCTCCAGCCGTGATCGACCAGAAAATAGTAGGCGAAGGAGACCGGCTCGGACAGGGCCAGGGTCTGGGCGTACTGGGTGAACAGCGGCGTCATCTGGCCGTGATTGGGCGGCCACACCCAGGCCGAAAAGAAACGAAGTGCGATCGCCAGCGGCAGGGCGCCGACCGCCACGCCCACCGCGATGACGAACCAGACCGGCAGGTCGAAACGCATCGCGCCTCGCGCCGCCAGCCGCACGATGGTCGAGAGCGCGATGAAGCCGATCCACATATTGGCGACCCAATAGGCGATCCGCGCCTCAATCGGCCCGCCGTTGAAGCTGCCGAACGGCCCGATCACGCCCAGGAAGACGCCGAGCGCTGTCATGATGGCGAGGTCCGTCGCCCATTCGCGCGGCGTGCCGGCAAGGCTCGGGGTTTCGCTCATGCCCGGAGCTTTAACCCGCGTCGGCGCGGCGCCGCAAATGGCCCTGCCCGTTCGCCCATTCGCGCATCCCGCTCGTCCGGCCGCGAACCCGTTGGCTGGCTGGCGCAAGCTCGGTGGCGAGCCGCGCGCCGATGTCGTGTCTGGCGGCAACGCCAATGGAGCTTCCCATGACCACCGCCGCAGAAACCCGCCCCGCCCCGCCACCGCCGACGCCTCGCGGGTGCATCCGATCGTCCACGCCGGCAAGTGGCTGGCCGCCGACCTCTTCTCCACCCTGATGTTCGTCGGCCTCTATGCCGTGACCCACAGCGTCTATGTCGCCACCGGCCTGGCCATCGCCGCCGGCGTCGTCCAGATCGCCTGGCTGAACTTCCGCCGCCAGCCGATCGACGCCATGCAGTGGATGAGTCTCGGCCTGGTCATCGTGTTCGGCGGCGCCTCGCTGTTCGCCCACGACCCGCGCTTCATCATGCTCAAACCCACCCTGATCTATGCGGTCATCGGCGCGGTGATGCTGAAGCCCGGCTGGATGACCCGCTATCAGCCGCCGGCCGCCCTGCCCTGGAGCCGCGATGTGGCGGCCGTGTTCGGCTATGTCTGGGCCGGACTGATGTTCCTGACCGGAGCGCTGAACCTCGCCCTGGTGGTCCACGGCGATCCCAAGACCTGGGCCTGGTTCATCGGCGTCTTTCCGATCGCCTCCAAGCTAGCGCTTTTCGCCGTGCAGTATGCCGTCACACGGCTCATCGTCGTGCGGCGGATGCGCGCCGCCGCCGTCGCCGCGGCCTGAGGGAGAGCCGATGCACCGTCGAGACCTGCTCAAGGGTTGCGCCGCCCTGCCTCTGGCCGCCGCCTTGGCCCCCGTCGCCGCCATCGCCCGCACCGGCGTCCGGCGCGTGCGCCCCACCGATCCGGCCTGGCCCAGCGTCGCGCGCTGGGATGAGCTGAAGCAAAGGCTGGGCGGCCGTCTGGTGGTCCCGCAGCCGCTGGCCGCGGCCTGCGAGACGGCGCCGGACAGCCCCGCCTGCTTCGCCCTGCCTGCCGCTCTGCGCAATCCCTACTATATCGGCGACCAGCCCGGCGGGACCCAGTCCTCCGGCTGGCTGGACGCCTGGACGGCGCAGCAGAGCGCCTATGCGGTGGCTGCCCGCGAGCCGGCCGACGTGGTCGCCGCGGTCAACTTCGCCCGCACGCACAATCTGCGCCTGGTGGTCAAAGGCGGCGGCCATTCTTATCAGGGCACGTCGAACGCGCCGGACTCGCTGCTGGTCTGGACCCGGGCCATGAACGCCATCACCCTGCACGACGGCTTCACGCCCGCCGGCCTTGAGGGCGCCCAGGCGCCGATCCCAGCGGTCAGCGTCGGGGCCGGCTGTATGTGGATGGACGTCTATGACGCGGTGACTACCAAGGGCGGTCGCTACGTCCAGGGTGGCGGCTGCACCACGGTCGGCGTCGCCGGCCTGGTGCAGAGCGGCGGCTTCGGCTCCTTTTCCAAGGGTTTCGGCACCGCGGCGGCCAATCTGCTCGAGGCCGAGGTGGTCACCGCCGACGGCCGTCTGCGCACCGTCAACGCCCGCCGCGATCCGGAACTGTTCTGGGCGATCAAGGGCGGCGGCGGCGGCAGCCTGGGGGTGGTGACCCGGCTGACCCTGCGCACCCACGACCTGCCGGCCAACTTCGCCGCCGTCATCGGAACCGTCCAGGCCAAGTCGGACGACGCCTTCAAGCGGCTGATCGCGCGCTTCGTGGGCTTCTATGCCGAGGCCCTGATGAACCCGCACTGGGGCGAGCAGGTCGTCTTCCATTCCGACAACAAGCTGGAGTTCTCCATGCTTGGCCAGGGCCTGAGCCAGGCCGAGGCGGCGGCCGTCTGGGCGCCGTTTCGCCAGTGGGTCGCGACCTTGCCGCAGGACTATTCGGCCATCGGCCCGCTGATCTTCGCCATGCCGGCGCGCGGCTTCTGGGATGCGCCCGGGCAGAAGCACAACGGCGCCATGAAGCTCGACGACCGCCCGGGCGCCATTCCCAACCGCGGCTGGTGGACCGGCGACGGCGGCCAGGTCGGCGCCTTTTGGCACGGCTACGATTCCATCTGGCTACCCGAGACCCTGCTGCAGCCCGCCCGGCGCGACCGGCTCGCCGAGGCCCTGTTCGACGCCAGCCGGCACGCCCGCTTCGCCCTGCACTTCAATAAGGGCCTGGCCGGGGCGCCGCCCGAAGCCCTGTCCAGGGTCAGGGACACCGCCACCAATCCCGAGGTCACCCACGCCTTTGCGCTGGCGATCGTGGCCAACGCCGGGCCGCCGGCCTATCCAGGCCTGCCGGGAACCGCGCCCGATCTCGCCGGCGCCCACAAGGACGCCGACAAGGTCGCCGCCTCGGCCCAGGCCCTGCGTGGGCTCGCGCCCGGCGCCGGTTCCTATCTGGCCGAGAGCAACTATTTCAACGCCGACTGGCGCAACGCCTATTGGGGCCCGAACTACCCGAAGCTGCGCGCCGCCAAGGCCCGCTACGACCCGGCCGGCCTGTTCACCGTCCACCACGGCGTCGGCAGCGACGACTGGAGCCCGGACGGCTTCACCCGACTCGGCTAAGGCTGGGCCTCTGGGCTTTGGGGAGCGACGCTGATGAAACCCTTGGTCATGGTCGGCGCGGGGCCGGGCTCGCTGCCGCGCATCGTCGCCGAAGCCGCCGCCGCGGGCGGGACGCCGCTGGCCGGCTACCTGGACGCCGGCGAGGATCCGCAGCCGCCGGCAACGCCGCTGCAGCGGCTGGGCGATGAGCGCCGACTGAGCGATCCCGACTTCCTGGCCGCTTACGATCTTGTGGTCGCCGTCCAGGGCCGCGGCCGGCGCGCCTTGTGCGAGCTGATCCTGGAGCGTGGCGGTGGGCTTCCCGTGCTGGCGCATCCGGCGGCGATCGTCTCGACCACCGCCAGCGTCGGCGTGGGGACCATCCTGTCGGCGGGCGTGATCGTTCAGTCCGACGCGCGCATCGGCCGCTTCTGCGGGCTGAACACCGCCTGCAGCATCGACCACGACAATCTCGTCGGCGACAGCGTCTCGATCGGCCCGGGCGCCCACACCGCAGGTCGCGTCATCATCCTCGACGAGGCCTTCATCGGCCTTGGCGCGCTGATCATCAACGGCGTCACCGTCGGCCGCCGCGCCACGGTCGGCGCCGGCGCTGTGGTGGTGCGCGACGTGCCCGAGGGCTCGACCGTGGTTGGCAATCCGGCCCGGGTCCTGCCGCCGAAGACGGGCTGAGTGAAAGGGCGGCATGACCGACTTTCCTTTCAGGCACATCCATATCGTCGGCGCCTCAGGGTCGGGAACGACGACCTTGGCCGTGGCCCTCGCGGACCGGATCGGGGCGCCGCATCTGGACACGGACAGCTTTTTCTGGCTGCCGACCGACCCGCCGTTTCGCGACAAGCGCCTGGTTGAAGAGCGGCTGGCGCTGATGCGCGCCGCCTTCGCCGAGAGCGGCGGGCGCTGGGTGCTTTCTGGGTCGCTGCTGACCTGGGGGATCGGGTTCGCCAGCGACTTCGATCTGGTCGTCTTCCTCTACGTGCCGCCGGAGGTGCGGATGGCGCGCACCCTGGCGCGCGAGCGCGAGCGCTATGGCGACAAGATCCTGCCCGGCGGCGAGATGCATGAGAGCCACCTCGCCTTCCTCGACTGGTCGCGATCCTACGACCTTCCCGAAGGGCCCGGCCGCAGCCTGACCAACCACAAGGCCTGGCTGGCGACCCTGACCTGTCCTGTGCTCGAAGTCGCCGTCGCGCAGTCGGCCCGGGAGACGCTGGAAACGGTCCTCGCTTACCAAGGCCCAGCCTGACGCTACCCCGAACCGTCATGGCACGACTTGCTCGGGCCACCCATGAACACCCTCTACGATCAGTGTTCATGGATCCCCCGCATTCCGCGGCTAAAGCCGCTCCAGCGTGGGATGACGGGGTTGTTTTTTCTACTGTCTACGTCAGCGCCTGGCGAAATTGGCGATGTCGCTGGCGGTGTCGTTGCTGATATCCGGGCAGCAGATGGCGAAGATCTCGGTGCCGTGGATGGTGCCCATCACCTGACGACAGCGGGCGGCGACGCCGTTGTGGATCAAGAGACGATAGAAGCCGATGCCCTCGTCGCGTAGCGGGTCGCATTCGTTGACGCTGATCACCGTCGGCGGCAGGCCCTTGACGTCTTCTGCGGTGGCGAAGGCCGGCCAGGCCAGCGGGTTCTTGGCGTTGAACGCCTCGATGCCATAGCCCATGGCCCCACGGTTGTTGTGCAGGTCCAAAAGCAGGCCGTTGTTCTCGGTCGAGGACGGGTTTTCCGCCAGCGGCCACTGGCCGGCGATATAGGGGCACAGGGCGTAGAGGCCCTTGATCAGGCCAAGATCGCCGTCCTTCTTCAGCTTCAGCCCGGTGGCCAGGGTCAGGTTGCCGCCGCCGCTCTCGCCGGCGACGATGATGCGGCTGGGGTCGATGTTCAGGGCCGCGGCATTGGCGCGCACCCACTTCAGCCCCGCGATGCAGTCATTCAGACCGGCCGGAAAAGGCTCGACTTCGGGCGCGGACGAGGCGCGCAGACAGTTGCGGAAATCGACCAGGGCCACCGCGACGCCCTGGGCGGCGATGATCTTGCCCCAGGCCCGGTACATGCCGTCGAAGCAGGACATCGAGGCCATGCCGCCGCCGTGGATGTAATAGACGCATGGCAGGGTCTCGGCATTGTCCGGCCGGATGAACTGGATCTTGACGCTGTTACCGTCGGGCGAGGAGGTGAAGCTTTCCGTCCGCTTGGTCAGGCCGGCGGAGGGCGCGACGGTCTCGTTGTCGACCGCGTCCATCATCACCTGGAAGCCCGCTTGCCGGGCCGTTGCCTCTTCGCTGTTTTCTTCCGCCAGAAGCACGTCGCGGCTGGAGACGTCGCCGGGCGTGGTCATGTCCGGCGTCGCGCCGAATATGGCCTTGATGCGCGGGTCGATGCGGGGGTCCTGCATGATTTTCGAGGCCATGGCGCGTTTCCTTATGCTTTGGCTTCGCTTCGTCTACTGCAGACCGCTCCCCGTCAACCGCATCAAGAGCCTGGACAGATCGGCCTGGCCGGTGGTCTCGGTCTTTTCGTAGACGCTGGCCAGGTGAGTTCGCACCGTGTGGACGCTGAGCCCCAGGGCCTCGGCCATGGCCTTGGGCTTGGCGCCGTCGAGCAACAGGCTGGCCACCCGCGCCTGGGCGGCGGTCAGGCGGAAGGCCTCGCGCAGCCGGTCGCCGGCCAGGTTCAGCTCGCCATAGAGGTCGGTGACGCAGACCAGCACCGACGGGCTGGCAGTGAAAACCGCCAGGCTGCCGGCGTTCAGTGGCGCCACCGTGATCGACAGCGACGCGCCCTCGGCTGTCCGCTGGATGGCCATGGAGCCACCGCGGCGCGCACAGGTATCGGACTGGGCCGCGGCGGCGATGAGGCCTCGCAGCGTGGCGGCGGCATCGACGCGAGCCGCCGAGAGCCGCCCGCCCACAATGATCAGCCCGTTCTTCTGCGCCAGCATCCGCTCGCCAAGTCGATTGACATGCTTCAGCCGGCCGCCGGCATCGAGGATGAACATGCCCTGGCCGGCGCGATCGAGAGCAGCGATGGTGTCTTCGCTCAGCGATCTCAGCTTGGCGAACACGCCGCTCAGCTTGAAGGCGCGGATCAGGTGCGGGTGCAGGGCTTCGGCGATGCCCAGATCCTCACCGCCGAACGGGCCGGCGCTCTCGGACCGATTGATGTTGACGCTCGCCACATCCAACCCCTCGGCCGCGATGTCGATCATCAGCACGCTGTGAACGTCCTGCGGGCAGAGGAAGTCATTGTAGTATTCGGTACGGGTCAGGACGCCCGGTTCGAACAGGTCCTGCTCGGTGGTGATGTTCGGGCGCCACCTGGTGATCGCCTCATGCGGCCGGGGCTTGATCACGAAGGGGTTCAGCCCGGCATAGTAGTCGATATAGCGCTGCGGCATCACCGGATCGATGCGCGCGATCACCCCCGATCCGCTGCCGTCCTGGCTGTTAAGCTGGGATAGCCAGGCCGTGTTGACGCCCATCAGGTCGGCCATCATCTCCATAACAGTGACCCACTGGCCCGGGTCGACCGCCGCGCCGTAGATCAGGTCGAGAAGCTGGCTATGCTGTTGTTCGTTCACGCCAACAGGTCCCCGGCAAAGCTGCCGTCAGGTCATGGGAGCGGAATTATCCGGCAAGGGCAAGCTTAGCCGCCGCCGAGGCCTAGACGAGCGCGCGGCCGGTCAGCTTTTCGAGCACCTTCAGCGGCGACCGCTCGGGACGCGCCATGGCCTCGACCGGCAGGTGGAAGGTCTGCTCGAGGGCCGAGTGTCCGGAGAGGGCCGCGTGCAGCACCTGGTCGGTGAAACAGAGCCAGCTGGCTCCGGCCGGAAAGGCCACCGGCGTCTTCGGCGCCTCGGCCTGATAGGCCTCGTCCAGCTTGGCCTGGTCGTGCAGGCTGAGCATGATCTCATCATAGCCGCTGCGCCGTCCCTTGGTCAGGCCAAGGCCCTGCAACACAAAGGCGCTGCCGGGCAGCGGCCGGCGCAGGCGCGGCACGAACTGTTCGGCGAAGGCGGCGAACGGCTCGCCCACCCGCCAGTCACGCGCCGCCCCATCGCGGGCGATGTTGGAGAAGACCCGCAGGATGCGCCGCCCGCGCATGGGCCGGGTCGGGAAGGCGTCCACATGCAGTCGCCGGTCGTCGTGCCGCGGCGAATAGTTGCGGCCGGCGATCTCGACCGGGCGGAAACTGGTGCGGGCGCGCTCCAGATGACCCGCGTAGTTCGGCGCAAGGCCCTCCACCAGCGCCTGCGCCTGGTCGGAGAAGCGGCGCATCATCGCCGCCAGTTGCTCGGCCTGGCCTGGCTCAAGCGCGGTCGCGTCGCAGGTGGTCGCGCCGGGATCCAGGCTGATATTCTTGCGGTCGCCGGCGGCGATGGAGAGATCCAGGAAGCCGGACTCCGAAGGCTGCAGCCGGAACTCCAGCTTCGGCAAGATAAGCACCCGACCGGCCTCCAGCGCCTCCAGGGCGCGCGCGCTCAGCGCGGGGGAAAATGGGCCGTCCCAGTCGGAAATCGGCAGGTCTTCGAGGACGTCGGCGGGTGTCATTTCGGTACCGGTCTCTAGCATGCCGCTTTGCCCGACGCGACCAGCCGTGGCGTCGCGGTTTTTTCAGATTAACCGCCAAGTTCGCCAAGGACGCCAAGAAGAGCGGTGTGAGCCTGTATGCTCAGGGGCCGATGTCTGACAGCGCGCAAGCGCGCTTTCGAAGTGAGCAACGGTCATAGTCCTTGCTCCCTTGGCGTCCTTGGCGAACTTGGCGGTCGAATCGGGCCGTCGGCGGGTCAGAAACCTGGCCCCGATCTTGCTGATTTCGGCGCGTGGCGAAGGCGCCATGACCAAAGTGAGACATCCGATGAGCAGCACCCGAGACTGGATGCGTGGCGGTGGCGACAGCCAGAGCCCGGCCCGTTCAGGCCTGCCGATGGTCGGCGTGATCGCCTGGGCGCTTGGCCTGGTGGTCGTGGCCAACCTCGTCCTGGTTCTGGCCCGGCTGGCCGGCTGAGGCGCGAGCTTCGCAACAAACTTCGCGCCCGCACGTTCCCTCAGGTTCCGGGACCAGGCGCACGAACATGACGATCAAGATTCTGCGACCCTTGGCGGCGCTGATCGCACCCGCCGTCATGGGCTTGTCGCTGGCGCCAACGGTCGCCGCGGCCATGACGCCGCAAGACCTGTTCGCCAAGGATTCCCCGACCATCTGGGTGGTGCGCGCCCAGCATGGCGCCAGCCCGACATTCGGCATCGGCAGCGCGGTGGCCATCACACCGCGCCTGCTGGTCACCGCCTGCCACGTGGTCAACGGCGCGACCGGCGTCACCATCGCCCGCGACAACGGCAAGCGGGTGGTGAAGATCGACACCGTCACGCCCGACCCCGATCATAGTCGCGACCTCTGTTTGCTGACCACCGACGAGGCGCTGCCGGCCGTGCCGGCGGTGATCGCGCCCATCGACAGCGTCAAGGTCGGCGAGAAGGTCTATGCCATCGGCAGCCCGCTCGGCCTGGAACTCAGCCTGACCGACGGCCTGGTCTCCGCCCTCAGGGTGGCGGCCAACGAGACCCTGCCCGACATCCAGACCTCCGCGGCCATCGCGCCGGGATCCAGCGGCGGCGGCCTGTTCGACGAGGACGGCCGCCTGGTCGGCGTCACCGTCGCCATCGCCTCGAAGGAGACCGACAACCTGGCCTTCGCCTATCCGGCCCAGTGGGTGATGGAGTTGCCGACGCGGATCGACGCGGCGCGGCGGCGCTGGCTCGAGGCCCTGGCCGCCAATGGCGTCGCCCTGGACGCCAACGGCCTGCCGGTGGCCTCAGGCTACGCGGCCGTCGACAATGTCGCGGCCGTGCCGACCATCATCAACTCCGCGCCGGCCGGCGTCACCGACGCCTACAAGCAGTTCCTGCTGCTGAACAAGCCGCGCGCCTTCCTGCTGACCAGCGACGGCCGTTGGGGCGCGGTCAGCGACGCCGGCGCGCTCGACGGCCTGTACAAGGACTGCACCGCGCGCAAGGTGCAATGCGTCCTCTATTCCGTCGACGACACCGTGGTCTGGCGTCCCTCCGCCAAGCCGGCGGTGGTGCCGACCGCGGCCGCCGGCCCTATCGCGCCAACTCCGTAACCTCCGCCACCTCGGTCAGGGTCATCCGCCAGGCCGCCGCGCCGGCATTGGCCTTGACCTGTTCCGGCTTGGTCGCGCCTGCGATCACCGAGGTCACCGGCGGATGCCCGAG
Source organism: Caulobacteraceae bacterium (assembly GCA_041691315.1). GTDB lineage: Bacteria > Pseudomonadota > Alphaproteobacteria > Caulobacterales > Caulobacteraceae > Poindextera. Next base: position 14,805 of record JBEPUW010000056.1, read on the forward strand.
CAGCCAGGCGAAGGCCAGGTCAAGCAGGCTGTGGCCATGGGCGTCGGCGTAGGACGCCAGCCGATCCAGCCGGTCGAAATTGGCCTCGCTCAGCGCCGCGGCGCCGCGCGCGCCCGAGGCCGCCAGTCGCGTGCCTTCCGGCGGCGCCTCGCCGCGCTGGTACTTGCCGGTCAGAAGGCCCGAGGCCAGCGGGAAGAAAGGCAGGAAGCCCAGGCCGAAATGGTCGCAGGCCGGCAGCACCTCGTGCTCAACCCGCCGCTCCATCAGCGAATAGTTGTTCTGCGCCGAGACGAAGCGGTGCAGGTGCTCGGACCTGGCCACCCAGTCGGCCTCGGCGATCTGCCAGCCGGCGAAGTTGGAATTGCCCAGGTAGCGCACCTTGCCGGAGCGGACGAGGTCGTCCAGCGCCAGCAGCGTCTCCTCGATCGGCGTGTCGGCGTCCGGCCGGTGCATCTGATAGAGGTCGATATAGTCGGTCTGCATCCGCTTCAGGCTGGCCTCGACCGCATTGACGATGTGCCGCCGCGAGCCGCCGGTCTGGTCGACCCGGGGACCGACCTGCATGGCGAACTTGGTGGCGATCACCACCTCATGGCGCCTGCTCTTCAGCGCCTCGCCCAGCATCACCTCCGACTTGGTGCCGCCATAGACGTCCGCCGTATCGAACAGGGTGATGCCGGCGTCGAGCGCCGCGGCCACCACCGCGCTGGTCGCCTGCTGGTCGATGCGCATGCCGAAATTGTTGCAGCCGAGGCCGACTTCGCTGACCTTCAGCCCGCTCGATCCCAATCGCCGATATTCCATTTTTCAAATTCCTTTTGTCGCGGTTTAAGAGGCGCATGCAGGAGCGAGGTCAAGCCAATGAACGATGACGCCATCGCCTCCGCCACACGGGTCCTCGACGACTTCATGGCCGCCTTCAACGCCCGCGACATCGCCGCCTGGCAGAAGACCTTCAACTTCCCGAGCGTACGGCTGGCGTCCAACACCCTGGTGATCATCGACGCCGACTATCACCAGCCGGGCATGTTCGACCGCGGCCCCCTGGCCGAATGGGACCACTCCGCCTGGGAGCGCCGCGACGTCATCCACGCCGGCCCCGACAAGGTGCATTTCGACACCCGCTTCACCCGCTATCGGGCGGACGGCAGCGTCATCGGCGGGTTCGATTCCATCTATGTGGTGACCTGCGAGGACGGCCACTGGGGCGTCAAGGCCCGGTCGAGCTACGCGCCGTAGGTAACGAATACCGTATCCTCAGCCAACCTTGACGGTGAACTCGAAGCCGCCATCGAACGGGAGCGTCATGGTCCTGAAGCCGTGGGCCGGATCGTCGAGCAGTTCGAACAGCGTGGCGTAGCCCGCCCGGCTGCTGGCCGTGTTGTCCGTGCAGATGACGGCGCCAGGGCGCAGGCGCGGCAGCAGGATGTCGAGCATCGGCCGGACGACATCGCCCCAGATGTCGAACAGCACAAAGTCGATCGGCCCCTCGAAGGTCCTGGTCGCCTCGACGATGTCCGCCTCGCGTAGATCGATGAAACCGGCCAGCCCCGCCGCCTCGAAATTGGCGCGCGCGCGCCGGGCCTTGGGGGGCTCATACTCGGCGCCGAAGACCACGCCGCCGCCATTGTCGCGCACCGCGGCGGCCAGATAGAGCGTCGAGACTCCGAACGAGGTGCCCGCCTCGACGATCCGGCGCGCGCCGATGGCGCGGCAGATCAGATAGCAGAACTCGGCCTTGTCGCGGTCGAGCGCCACCGCCTTGTCGGCCATGAAGGCGTGGTCACGCGCCTCCATCCCCCCGGTCCACGGCCCGGTGCGCTCCTCGCGATAGTAACGGGTGATCGCTTCGTCCTGCGCCTTGCTGTCGGCGTGCAGGCCGGGCAGCAGGCCGTCGAGGATGGGATCGTTGAGCACGCTGGGCATTTCTAAATCGGGCCGTTGAGCGAGAGCAGGTTGGCGTCCGGGTCCTTGAACCAGGCGACGCCTTCGCCTGGGACGGGCGACCAGATCTTGAGGTCGTCCTGCTGCATCCCCTCGTAGCGTTCGAAAACGATGCCCCGCGCCATGAGATCGCGGACGCTCGCGCGCAGGTCGCGCACGTTCCAGCCCGCAGCCGTGCCGAACGGCGGCGTGACCGGCTTGTCGCTTTTCTGCAGGGCGAGCCGGGCCGGCCCGCTGTCGAAAAAGATCAAGTGCTCGTCGTCGAGAACCAGCGACAGCCCGAGTTTGCCTTCATAGAACGCGCGCGCGCGTTCTGCGTCGGCGGTGGCGAGAAACGCCACCAGTCTTTCTTCCCTCAGCACTTAACCCTCCCTGACCGCTCTGCGGGTCGAGGCAGGGAAACTAGGGCGCCGGGTCGTTGCAAGAGGAAGGCGCGGTCCTTGCGGCGGCTTGGCGCGTGCGCGACATAAGTTGTCGCGATATCGTCCTGGCGACATGGCGCCCAACGCCTCACTGTGGCGCCGACCAGAGGAGAGAGGGGCCATCGTCATGCCTGTGCCGATCCGTCATCTCGCGCTCAACGCCGACGACGTTCAGCGCGCCAAGAGCTTCTACGAGACCGTGTTCGGCTGGCGACTCCTGCCATGGGGTCCGCCCGACTACTACCAACAGCAGCCTGTGCTGGACGGCGAGCCCATCATCGCCTTGCACGGGCGCCGCGAATTCCAACCGGGCTGGACGATGCGTGGCTTGAGGCGACCTTGGCGGTCGAGGACATCGCCCGGATGAAGGCGGCTGTCGAGGCCGCCGGCGGCCGGATCGTCGCCCCGCAGTTCTACATCGATGGCGTCGGCAAGCTCTTCTACTTCGCGGACCCGGAAGGCAACGTTCTGGGCGCGATGCAGTACGACGCGGACGCCGACCCGCGTTGACCTACGGCGACGGCTACTGGGTCCGCTCTTCGGCGATCACCTACTACGATGGGATAGAGCCCGGGCGGCATGAACATCCCTGGGGTCAGCTCGCCTTTTGCAATAGCGGGGTGATGTGGGTGCTCACCGACGCGATGGCCTGGCTCGCGCCGCCCACGCGGGCGATCTGGCTGCCCGCCCGCCTGCCGCACGCGATCCTCGCCCACGGCGAGGTCGCCACCCGCTTCCTCTACCTGGCGCCCGAGCTCGCCGCGCCGTTACCGACCGAGCCGCGCGTGGTCGAGGTCGGACCGCTGTTGCGTGAGCTCATCCTCCACATCCTCAAGCGCCGCATGCTGCACCCGAACGCGCCTGATGAGTCGCGCCAGGCCCTGCTGCTCGTCGACCTCATTCTGGAAGCGCCGTCGCAGGACCTCGCGCTTCCCCTCCCGGCGGACCGCAGGGCGCGCACGCTCGCCGATCGTGTGCAGGCGAATCCGGCGGAGGCAATCAGCCTCGCGGAGCTCGCGCGCCACGCCGGCGCCAGCCTCCGGACGTTGCAGCGCCTCTTTCCGATCGAGACCGGCCTCACGCTCGAGGCCTGGCGGCAGAAGGCGCGGCTGATCGCGGCGGTCGCTGCGCTGTCCGAGGGGGCGCCGGTCGGCGTGACCGCGGCCGACTGCGGCTACGAGAGCCCGAGCGCCTTCATCACCGCCTTCAAGCGCCAGTTCGGCGTCACGCCCGGGCGCTACCGCCCGGCGTTGTGAGCCCGGATCGATAGATCCCGCGCCTTGGCCAGGCGCACGATCCCTTCGTCCAGCGTCGCGTCGGCCTTGGCGAAGCACAGGCGAACGATCGAGGTCACCGGCGCCGCCTCATAGAAGGCCGAGACCGGGATCGCGGCGACCCCGGCTTCCTTCACCGCACGCAGGCAGAAATCCATGTCGCCCTCGAACACGCCGGAGCCGGCCAGGTCGATATTGAGGAAATAGGTGCCCTGGCTGTCCAAGACGGCGAAGCCTTCGCGGCGCAGGCCCTGGGTCAGGCAGTCGCGCGAGCGGGTCAGGTCCAGCGGCATCCGGGCGAACCAGTCGTCGCTGTTGGCGAGGCCCCAGGCGACGGCGGTCTGCAGCATCGGCGGGGTGGTGAAGGTGAGGAACTGGTGGGCCTTGGCCAGCAGCTGGGTCAGGGGCGGGGCGGCCATCAGGAAGCCGACCTTCCAGCCGGTCAGGGCGAACATCTTGCCGGCCGAGCCGATCTTCACTGTCCGCTCGCGCATGCCGGGATAGGCGATCAGCGGCCGGTGCGCGCGGCCGTCGAACACCACATGCTCCCAGACCTCGTCGCAGACGGCGATGACATCGTGGCGCACGCAGAACTCGGCCAGCAGGGAGAGGTCCTCGTCCGGGCAGACCGTGGCGGCCGGATTGAGCGGCGTGTTCAGCAACACGATCCTGGTGCGCTCGGAGAAGACCGCCTCCAGGGCGGCGCGGTCGAAGCGCCAGGCCGGCGGCTCGAGCCGCACCAGCTTGCCGACCCCGCCGGCGCGGCGGACCATGGGCAGATAGGAATCGTAGGTCGGCTGGAACAGCACCGCCTCGTCGCCGGCCTGCAGCAGGCCCAGGAAGGCGCAGGCCAGGGCCTCGGTGGCGCCGGAGGTGACGGTAACCTCGGTGGCCCAGTCCAGATTGAGCCCCTGGGTGCGGCGATAGTGGGCCGCCACCGCCTGGCGCAATTCGGGCAGGCCCGGCATGGGCGGATACTGGTTGTCGCCGTCGATAAGCTCCCGCGCCGCGCGCTCGCGGATGGCGAGGGGGCCGGGCTCGTCAGGAAAGCCCTGGCCCAGGTTGATCGCACCCAGTTCGCGCGCCAGGCCGCTCATCACCGCGAAGATGGTCGTCGGCAGGGCTTGGTAGATGGGGTTGGCCATGGCGGCGGAAGCTTTAGCATGCGGACCATGCAGATCGTCGAGTACCGTCCGGCCCTGGTCGGCGCATTCAACGCTCTCCCGAGAAGGATCAAGCTGTGACGATCGAGCCGGACGTCAGCCCCTCGCGCCTGGAGTCGTTCTCCGATGGCGTCATCGCCATCATCGTCACCGTTATGGTGCTGGAGCTGAAAGCGCCGCACGACCCAAGGCCCCAGGCGCTGCTGGCCTTGTGGCCTGGCTTTCTCAGCTATGCGGTCAGCTTCGGCTTTGTCGCCATCTACTGGGTCAACCACCGCTTTGTGTTGCGGCACGTTCGCGCGGTCGACGAGCGGATCGTATGGACCAACGTCGTGCTGTTGTTCGCGGTCTCCATGATCCCCTTCTCCACAGCCTATATGGGAGAGACGCGTCTGGCGCGTTTTCCGATGGCCCTGTACGGCGGCGAACTGCTCGTCTGCGGCGTCGCCTTTGCCGCCCTGAGGACGGCGATCGCCGCGAACATCGAGGACAAGACGGAGCGCGAGACCTTCAACGGTCTGCGCGTGCAGGCGATCGGTATCGCCACCATGATCATATTGCTGCTCGCGATCGGCATGGCGTTCGTCCAGCCGGTGGTCGCGTTCGGGCTGATCGTGCTGTCGTCGTTGCTGCACCTGGCGCCGCTGACGCGGCGGATTCCGGCTTACGCCAAAGTCGATGCGCAAGTGCGCCCATCACCGTAAAAGAGTGGTCGGCAGGGCTTGGTAGAGGGGCTTGGCGATAGCGTCTGAAGCCTTGGCTTGGAGACCATGCGGATCGTCGAGTACCGTCCCGACTTGGCCAACGCCTCAAGGCGCTGAACGAGGCCTGGATCACGCGTTATTTCGCGCTCGAGCCGAAGGACCACGAGGTGCTGGACGATCCGCAAGGCAGGATCATCGATCGCGACGGCCGCGTCCTGTTCCTGGTCGAGGCCGATGCGGTGATCGGCTGCTGCGCCCTGCTGGCCATGGCCGACGGTGGTTTCGAGGTGGCCAAGATGGCGGTGGCCGAGCCGCAACTGGGCAAGGGCCATGGCCGGACCCTGATGGCCGCCTGTATCGCGCGGGCCAGGGCGGCGGGCGCGCCGCGGCTCTATCTGGAGACCAACAGCGCGCTGGCCGCGGCCCTCGGCCTCTACCGTAGCTTCGGCTTCCGCGAACTCGACGGCATGAGCCGGGGCGCCTCGGACTATGCCCGGGTCGATGTGTGGATGGAGCTTCGGCTCTGATGGCTCAAGAAGACCGTCATGGCCCGGTTTATCCGGGCCACCCAGGAACGCGATCCTGTCCGGACGGGCGGTGTTCATGGGTCGCCCGAACAAGTCGAGCGATGACGTTAGGGAGAGGTGGCGAAGCCGCCGCCGCTCAAGCTTCTTCGCGCATGCGCTTCTTGCGGAAGCTGGGGTTCAGCACCGCCTTGCGCAGGCGGATGGACTTGGGGGTCACCTCGACCAGCTCGTCGTCGCCGATATAGGCGATGGCCTGCTCCAGGGTCAGGCGGCGCGGCGGGGTCAGGCGGACGGCCTCGTCCTTGCCGGAGGCGCGGACGTTGGTCAGCTGCTTGGCCTTCATCGGATTGACGTCGAGGTCGTCCGGCTTGGCGTTCTCGCCGATGATCATGCCCTGATAGGCCTTCTCGCCGGCGCCGACGAACATGATGCCGCGATCTTCCAGGTTCCACAGCGCAAAGGCGGCCAGGTCGCCGTCGGTGGTCGAGACCAGCACGCCGTTGCGGCGGCCCTCGATGGCGCCCTTGAACGGCTCGTAGTGGGAAAAGACCCGGTTCATCACCCCGGAACCGCGGGTGTCGGTGAGGAATTCGCCCTGATAGCCGATCAGGCTGCGCGACGGCGCCTTCAGGACCAGCCGGGTCTTGCCCGAGCCCGAAGGCCCCATGTCCTTCAGCTCGGCCTTGCGCGCCGACAGCTTCTCGATCACGACGCCGGAATAGTCGTCGTCGACGTCGATGACGACTTCCTCGATCGGCTCCAGGCGCTCGCCTTTTTCGCCCTTTTGATAGACGACGCGGGGGCGGCTGATGGCCACCTCGAAGCCCTCGCGGCGCATGTTCTCGATCAGCACGCCCAGCTGCAACTCGCCGCGGCCGGAAATCTCGTAGGCGTCCTTGTCGGCGGTTTCACTGAACTTGATGGCGACGTTGGATTCCGCCTCTCGCAACAGGCGGTCGCGGATCACCCGGCTTTGCACCTTGTCGCCCTCGCGGCCCGCTAGCGGGCTGTTATTGACCGAAACGGTGATGGAGATGGTCGGCGGATCGATCGGCTGGGCCGGCAGCGGAACGGTGACTTCCGGCGCGCAGATGGTGTCGGCGACGGTGGCCTTGGAGAGGCCGGCAATGGCGACGATGTCGCCGGCGTCGGCCTCATCGATCGGCTGGCGCTTCAGGCCGCGGAAGGCGAGGATCTTGGTGATCCGGCCCTTCTCGATCTCCCGGCCGTCGCTGCTCAGCGCATGGACGGTCATGCCCGGGGTTAGCTTGCCGGCGTCGACCCGGCCGGTGAGCAGCCGCCCCAGGAAGGGGTCGCTCTCGATCAGCACCGCCAGCACGCAGCCGGGATCGTTGGCGCGGGCTTCGGCGGACGGCGGCGGCACGTGCTTGACGATCAGGTCGTAGAGCGGCGCCAGGTTCTCGTGCGGGTCGTTCAGGTCCTTCACCGCCCAGCCCTGCTTGCCGGAGGCGTAGAGGTGCGGGAAGTCGAGCTGCTCGTCGGTGGCGCCGAGGGCGGCGAAAAGGTCAAAGGCGTCGTTCAGCACCCGGTCGGGGTCGGCATGCGGCCGGTCGACCTTGTTCAGAACCAAGATCGGATGCAGCCCGATCTTCAGCGCCTTGCCGAGCACGAACTTGGTCTGCGGCATGACGCCTTCCTCGGCGTCGACCAACAGCACGCAGCCGTCGACCATGCCGAGGATGCGTTCGACTTCGCCGCCAAAGTCGGCGTGGCCGGGCGTGTCGATGATGTTGACGCGGGTCTCGCCCGCCTCGCCGTGCCAGAGCACCGAGGTGCACTTGGCCAGGATGGTGATCCCGCGCTCGCGCTCCTGATCGTTGGAGTCCATGGCGCGTTCGGCGTGCGCCTCATTGGCGCGGAAGGCGCCCGACTGGGCGAGCAGTTGGTCGACCAGGGTGGTCTTGCCGTGGTCGACGTGGGCGATGATGGCGATGTTGCGAAGGGACATGTGAGCTGTGCTGGGGGGCCGGTAGCGGCGCGATGGCTTCTAGACGACGCGGGGTCGGATGACCACCCCAAGGTGGGGGCGGCGCTTGTGCAACGCAACATAAGCGCGCGAATGAGTTCGAAGAGCCAAAAAGGCTTATGGGTTCACGAAAATCAGAAAGTCGGTCAAAGATTTGTTGCGTTGCGGCCGTTTTTTCGGTTGCGGCGTTGTGCGCTGCACCCTATACATTGGCTCGTGAGGCGTCCTTGACGCTTCTGCCCTTCCTGGGCGTTTCCTCCCTATGAACTGGCCGCGCCCGAGAAAGGCGCGGCCGTTTTTGTTTCGGGATCAGACCTTGCGGTCGCGCACCAGGGCCGACAGGGCGGCGAACACGCGCTTCAGATCCGTCTTCAGCCGGGCAAAGCCGTCGTGCGGCTCCAGCGTCGCCTCGTTCAGATAGAGACTGCGGTTGATCTCCACCTGCAGCGCATGCCGCTTCATCTGCGGCCGGCCGTAGAATTCGGTGGTGTAACCCCCGGCATAGGGCGCGTTGCGCGCCACCCGATAGCCCATGGCTTCGAACTCGGCCTGCACCAGGGCGGTGATCTGCGGCGCGCAGGCCGCGCCGAACCGGTCGCCGAGCACCAGGTCGCAGGCTCCGGCCCCGGCGATGTCGCCGCTCTGGCCCAGGGTCCGCGCCGCCGCCGCCGGCATCGAGTGCCAATCGACCAGCACCGCAACGCCGAAGTCCGCGGTCGCCTCGCTCAACAGCTGTTCCAGCGCGGCGTGATAGGGCCGGTGCACGGTCTCGATCCGCTCGCTGGCCTCGGCGAAGGTCAGCTTGCGGGCATAGATCTCCTGGCCCTCGGCGACGATGCGGGCGATCGAGCCAAGGCCGGCGGCCACCCGCGCCGATCGGCCGCGGGCGAAGTCCGGCAGTTCGTCCTCGAACATCGAGGCGTCCAGCTCATAGGGCTCGCGGTTCACGTCGATATAGGCGCGCGCATAGGAGGCGGCGATCACCGTCGCGCCGTGGCCGGTGGCGGCCTCGATCAGCTCGTCGACCAGGGCGTCTTCCGAGCGGCGGATGGCGTCGGCGTCCAGGGCCGAGGCGGCCATCATGTCCTTGGGGTATAGCCGTCCCGAGTGCGGCGAGGCGAAGACCAGCGGCTGGGCCTCGGCCGGCCTGTGGATCGAAAACGGCGCCTCGGCCGATTGCGACCAGAGGAGCGGCGCACGCGCGGTCGATGCGACGGTGGAGGCGGTCATGACGGCACTATCGAACGGTGCGCTAGCCGCGGTCAACGCGCTCCGGCCACGGAGGTTACCAGGGTGCGGGGACCATTTGCTTTATCGCCGGTTTACACATCGGCCCCTAAGCTTGGCCTCTTTCCGCCCCCAGGCAGTCCCCGACCCATGGTCCAGCCCGTCGTGATTCGCATCCTGCTCGCCGAAGACGATGATTCTCTTCGCGGTTTCCTGGCCCGGGCGCTCGAGCGGGCCGGCTATGAAGTGGTCGCCTGCCCCGACGGTGAGACCGCCATCGAGGCGCTGGACCAGATGTTCCACGTGCTTTTGACCGACATCGTCATGCCGGGCGTCGACGGCATCGAGGTGGCCCGCATCGCCGCCGCGCGCCAGCCCGGCATGCGCATCATGTTCATCACCGGGTTCGCCGCCGTGGCGCTGTCGGCCGGCGATCGCGCGCCCGCCGGCGCCAAGGTGCTGGCCAAGCCCGTCCACCTGCGCGAGATCGTCGCCGAGGTGGAGCGAATGGTGGCCGCTTAAGGCCGGCTTCGCCCGGGGGGCCTTAAGCCGCCCACGTTCAGCCGCTTGCCGGCTTTCGCCCTCGCCTATATACCCGCCTTCCCGTTTTCAGACTGGACGCGTAGCTCAGCGGGAGAGCACCTCGTTGACATCGAGGGGGTCACAGGTTCGATCCCTGTCGCGTCCACCAT
>JBEPUW010000057.1:0-24111 GCA_041691315.1 Caulobacteraceae bacterium
CAATCTGGCACATCGATGCCGTTCGGGGGCCGTCCACCCCAACATGAACACTCACGTCCGACGGTGATCATGGGTGGCCCGGACAAGCCGGGCCATGACCGTGGAGGTTAGGCCCAGTCCGGACCCGAGACGGTGGCGCTGAAGACGCGGTGGGCGATCATGCGCTGGATATCGGCTGATTGTGAGAGGCCCCAGGGGCCGACCTTCAGGCCGAGCGCCGCGGCCTCGGCGACGCGCTCTGCCGTGACGTCGGCATAGTAGGGCGACCATTCCAGGCCGCCGTGGGCCTTGATGGCCGCCAGTTCGGAGTCGCCGAAATGGCGCGGGTCGGCGCCGTCGAACCAGGGCGAGTCGCGGTCGGCCGGCGCCTGGCCGGGACGCCTGGGGATGGTCAGGTGGGCGGTGGCGATGCCGGGCGCCCGCGCGGACGCAAGCCGCAGCACGCTCCAGTCGAAGGCGATGATCTTGGCGTGGCGGGCATAGTCGGCCGCGTTCAGATCGCGCAGGACTGCCTCGGTGACGGTCACGGGGTCTGGCGCGTATTCCGGATGGTTAGGATGGGTCTTGATCTCCACATAGATCAGCCGCCTTGGACCCTCGGCCGCCTTCAGCGCCGCCAGTAGATCGGGCAGGGTGGGGATGCGGGCGCCGTCGAGGCTTTCCAGGTCGGGATGCTGCGCCTCGGCCGTCGAACCGGGCCGGGCGCGGCCGATGTCGTAGCGCCTCAGGGCGTCCAGGCTCAGCGTCTTGAGCGGCGCGCTGCGTTCGCTCAGCCAGTCGCCGTCCAGCCGGGTCGCGTCCGGGTTCAGCCAGTAGTCGTGATGGGCGACGACGTGACCGTCGGCGGTCATCTGCACGTCGATCTCGATGCCGTCGATCGGGACCGTGAGACAGCGCTCTGCGCTTTCCAGGCTGTTGGCTGGCCAGGCGCCGTAGCCGGTCGCACCGGCCACGATCAGCGTCTTGGGTTGGGTCATTGTCTAGCGATGCGGCGAGGCGGGGGTCAGGTCGGCGGCGTTCACCCAGCCAGTGATGGTCGTGTCCGGGCCGGGGTAGGCGACCTGGACCGCGCCGCCCTGGACGGCGAGCACCGCCACAGTGTCGTATTGCACCAGGTAAAGCGTGCGGCCGGGCTTGGCGGCGGCGGTCTTGCGGATCACCGCCTTCTTCGCCGCGATCAGCCGGGTCCCGATCCAGCCCGACGCGGCCTTGTCCCGGGTCGTCGTCCAGGCCTGATCGACCATGCTGGCCTCGGTCATGGCGCAGCCGGGTTGGTCGGCCTTCAGCCGCAGGCTGACGCCGTCTGACGACAGGCTGAGCTCGCCCGTGGTGGGCGTCGCACCGGGAGTCCAGGTAGCCACCTGCGCCTTGCCGGCCTTCAGGGTTCCGGAGAGTTGGAAGGCGCAGCTGAACTGCGGCGCGGCGTCCGTGCCGTTGCCGACCCGCGTCTCGCTGAAGGCGCCGGTGACGTTGTCGCCCACGACGGCGATCAGCAGCGGGCCGTACTGGCCGGACAGGCCGGGCGCCGCCGACAACGCCTGCAAGGGCAGGAGCGCGGCGGCGGCGGTCAAGAGGACGGCGGGCGGCATCCTCATTGGCGGGCGAACTCGGCGTCGATCACCAGCTGGATCGGGGCGCTGAACATCGGGCTCATGCCGAAGTCCCGCGGATTGAGCGCGCCGCGGGCCTCGATGCCCAGGCGAGGGTGGCCCATGAAGCCCTTGCCGGCGCCTTGCAGATCGACCTCGAAGGTCATCGGCCGGGTCTTGCCCATCAGGGTGAACTCGCCGTCGACCCGGCCATGGCTGGCGTCGATCTGGTGGAAGGCGGTGGAGACGAAGGTCGCCTTCGGAAAGGCGCCCGTCTTCAAGTAGTTGTCGCCGGAGAGTTCATGGGCGAAGTTGGGCACCGGGGTGTCGATCGAGGCCACGTCGACGGTGACCTTCAGGTTCGACCGGGACGGATTGGCCGGATCCCACAGCAGGACCCCGTCGACCTTGTCGAAGCGGAAGACGCTGAGCCCGTAGCCGATGTGCGAGACCTTGGCGAGGACGGCGGTGTGCGCCGCATCGACCGCATAGGTCCCCGCCGGCGCCAGCTTGTAGTCGTGTTCGCCGACGAAGACACCGGGCGGCAGCTGGGCCATGGCCGGGGCGGCCAGGCTGAGCGCCAGGGCCGAGACCGCGATGGCCAGGATGGATTTCGACATGATTGAGCCTCCCTCAGATTTGACCAGCATAGGACGAATCTGCCCGCCGCAACCCGACAGATGCTGACAGATTGCCGGTTTGGGTCGATGTTGCGGGCCACGACGCCTGAACAGGCGCACTTCAGGAGGAAGCCCATGACCAAGGTTGAATTCAATCGCACGTCCAAGCCGCCGTTCAAGTCGCGCTATGGCAACTATATCGGCGGCGCCTGGCGCGCGCCGGTCAGCGGCAAGTATTTCGACAACACCTCGCCGATCAACGGCCAGGTGATCTGCGAGATCGCGCGTTCGGAGGCCGCCGACGTCGAGCTGGCGCTGGACGCGGCCCACGCCGCCAAGGACGCCTGGGGCCGCACCAGCGCCGGCGATCGCGCCAACATGCTCAACAAGATCGCCCAGGTGATGGAGGACAATCTGGCCCTCCTGGCCACCGCCGAGACCTGGGACAACGGCAAGCCGATCCGCGAGACCATGGTCGCCGACATGCCGCTGGCGGTCGACCATTTCCGCTATTTCGCCGGCGCCATTCGCGCCCAGGAAGGCGGCATCTCGCAGATCGACGACGACACCGTCGCCTATCATTTCCATGAGCCGCTGGGCGTGGTCGGCCAGATCATCCCGTGGAACTTCCCGATCCTGATGGCGGTCTGGAAGCTCGCCCCGGCGCTGGCCGCCGGCAACTGCGTGGTGCTCAAGCCGGCCGAACAGACCCCGGCCTCGATCCTGCTGTTCGCCGAGCTGATCGACGGCATCCTGCCGGCGGGCGTGCTGAACATCGTCAACGGCTTTGGCCTCGAAGCCGGCAAGCCGCTGGCGTCAAGCCCGCGCATCGCCAAGATCGCCTTCACCGGCGAGACCACCACCGGCCGGCTGATCAGCCAGTACGCCAGCCAGAACCTGATCCCGGTGACGCTGGAACTGGGTGGCAAGTCGCCGAACATCTTCTTCGCCGACGTCACCGCCGAGGACGACGACTTTTTCGACAAGGCCATCGAGGGCTTTGTGATGTTCGCGCTGAACCAGGGCGAGGTCTGCACCTGTCCCAGCCGCGCCCTGATCCACGAGTCGATCTACGACAAATTCATGGAGCGCGCCCTGAAGCGGGTCGAGGCCATCGTCCAGGGCGACCCGCTCGACCCCGCCACCATGATCGGGGCCCAGGCGTCCAGCGAACAGCTGGAGAAGATCCTGAGCTATCTCGACATCGGCCGGCAGGAGGGCGCCAAGGTGCTGATCGGCGGCGAGCGGGCCGAGATGCCGGGCGACATGGCCGGCGGCTTCTACGTCAAGCCGACCGTGTTCAAGGGCGACAACAAGATGCGCATTTTCCAGGAGGAAATCTTCGGGCCGGTCGTGTCGGTGACCACCTTCAAGGACGACGAAGAGGCGCTGTCGATCGCCAACGACACCCTTTATGGCCTCGGCGCCGGGGTCTGGAGCCGCGACATCAACCGCTGCTACCGCTTTGGCCGCGCCATCCAGGCGGGCAGGGTGTGGACCAACTGCTACCACGCCTATCCGGCCCACGCGGCCTTCGGCGGCTACAAGCAGTCCGGCATCGGGCGGGAGAACCACCGCATGATGCTCGACCACTACCAGCAGACCAAGAACATGCTGGTCAGCTATAGCGCCAAGAAGCTTGGCTTCTTCTGATGCGATGAGCGCTGCCGCCCTATCCGCCCCCAGCCGTGTCGGCGCGACCCCGGCGGCGCTGGGGTTCATCGCCGAGCTGACGGCCAAATACGGCCCGATCCTGTTCCATCAGTCCGGCGGCTGCTGCGATGGCTCGTCGCCGATGTGCTACCCACAGGGCGACTTCCTGATCGGCGACCGCGACGTCCCGCTTGGCGAGATCGGCGGCGCCCCGGTCTATATCGGCGCCGAGCAGTTCGAAGTCTGGCGCCATACCCGTCTGATCATCGACGTGGTGCCGGGCCGCGGCGGCATGTTCTCGCTCGACAACGGCACCGAGCGCCGCTTCCTGACCCGCTCGCACGCCTTCACCGAGGATGAGCTGGCGGCGCTGGGATAAATTGGGGACACGTACGACTTTCCAACGCTTCGCCAATAATTCGAGACTGCTGTAAGTCGTACGTGTCCCCAATTTACGTACGTGTCCCTAAGGATGCCACCAATGGACACCGCCTTCACGCGCGCGTTCGGGATGTCGGTCCCGATCGTCCAGGCGCCCATGGGCATGGCGGCGGGGCCGAGGCTGGTCGCCGCCGCGGCCGAGGCCGGCGCGCTGGGGGTGCTACCGATCTGGTTTGCGCCGATCGATGCGGCGATCGAGATGATCAGTGCGACCCAGGCGCTGACCAGCCGGCCCTTCGCCGTCAATATCCGCGCCGATCTGGCGATGCACGACATGATCGCCGCCGCCACCGACCAGGGCGTCGGCATCGTGCATCTGTTCTGGGGCGACCCGGCGGCGTCGATGGCCGCGATCCGGCGTGGCGGCGCGCGGATGATCGCCACTGTCAGCGACGCGGAGACCATCCGCCAGGCCCTGGACGCTGGCGCGGCGGGACTGGTCGCCCAGGGCGTCGAGGCCGGCGGTCACGTGCTCGGATCGACGCCGCTCAGGGACCTGCTGCCGCTGGCCGTGGAGTTGGCCGGCGAAATTCCGGTCGCCGCGGCGGGCGGCCTGAGCGACGCCTCGGACATCGCCGAAATATTCGCACTCGGAGCCTCGGCCGCGGTGCTCGGTACGCGCTTCGTCGCCGCCGAGGAGTCTGAGGCGCACCCCGCTTATCGCCAGGCCCTGATCGCCGCGCGCGCCGAAGACACCGTCCGTACCCTGTGCTTCGACGGCGGCTGGCCGGACGCGCCGCACCGCGTGCTGCGCAACTCCACCTTCCGCGCCTGGGAGCGGGCCGGCGAGCCCGCCCGCGGCGCTCGCCCCGGCGAGGGCGACATCGTCATGCGCAACGCCGCCGGCGCACCTATCGCGCGCTACAACTGCACGCCGCCGCACATGACCATGACCGGCGACCTGGAGGCCGCCACCCTCTATGCCGGCATGGGCGTTGGCAAGATCGCCGACGTCCGCCCGGTGCGCGGCCTGATCGACGAGATCATGCGGGGGCTCGGCGGATAGGCGGCTCAATTTCCGCCGGCGATCCAATGACGTTTCTGGCGCGTATGCCGACCATGATGCAGAATTCGCGTTCGCGTGAGGTCGTTTCCAGCCGACACGGCGCCGATTGGCGTGGCCGTGCGTTTTCCGAACGGACATCGCGCGGGGACAATCGCTTGGATCATGCGACGACCGACGAGGCCGAATGGGCCGGGCTTGTCGAGCGCGTGGCCGTGGACGGCGATCGCGCCGCCTTCACCGGCCTGTTCAACCACTTCGCGCCGCGGGTGAAGGCCTACCTGCTGCATCACGGGGTTGACGAGGCCGGCGCGGAGGCGCGCGCCATGGAGGTCATGGTGGCGATCTGGCGCCGCGCCGCGAGTTTCGAGCCGGAGCGGATTTCAGTCTACACCTGGGTCTTCAGGCTGATGCGCAACGGCGGCGACGATCGGCCCTGCCGCGATTATCGGGGAGCGTGATAATGAACGACATGTCTCTGCAGCACGTCTTCGAAGACCGGCGGGAAAACGCCGCCATCGACCTGATCGCGCGGACCACCGAGGCTCTGCGCACCGACAGCCGGTTTGTGGAAACGCAGGCCGATCCGCTTGGCGGCGCCTTCCTTGGCGAGGAGACGCCCGCCGACCTGTCGCCGGCGGCGTTGGACCAGGTTCTGGCCCGCATCGAGGCCGCCGGCGCCCGCGATACGCGCGCCGCCGAATTCGCCACCCGTGGCGACTCGATCGACGCCGAGGTCGCCGCCCTGCCTTCACCCTTGCGCGAGGCCGCGCTGGCCGCGCTCACGGCAGACCGCTGGCGGCTGGGCGGGGTCGGCATTCGCCGGCTGATCCTGGGCGCCAGCGACGCGGCCCAGGCCGAGCTGATGCGGATCGAGCCGGGCTTCGGCACGCCCACCCACGACCATACCGCCGAGGAGCTGACCCTGATCGTCACCGGCGCCTATGACGACGGCCACGCCTGGTACGGCCCCGGCGACCTCACCGTCGCCGAGCCCGGCTTCGCCCATGCGCCGACCGCGCTGAAGGGCGACATCTGCTACGTGCTGGCGGTGACCTACGGGCCACCGCGGTTCCTGGGCCTGTTCGGCGGCCTGCAGAAGCTGATCGGCTTCCCCTGGACGCCGGCGGCCAGACGGACCTTGCCGTAGAGCGGGTTGAGGAAAAGTGCGAAGCGGTTTTCCGCCTGCAACCCGCTCTAACTCTTGGGAATCGATCACGTTTATGATTTTGGATTGATTCAATCCAAAATCATCGTGATCTAGGCGATCGCGCCGCCCGCGGTCATCCAAGTCCGGCGGCCGAACGTATCTCCTTTCGAAGGCGCGATGAGCCGTTCATTTGGCGCCGTTCAGCAGGACCCTTGCCGATGACCGCTGTCGCCCGCGCCATTAACGCCTTTGAGGGCGCGCCGCTGCCCGATCCCATCCGTCGCGCCGCGGTGCGGTTCCTGGTCGACGCCGCCCGGCGCGATCTGTCGCACAGCCCCGGCGACGAGGCCTTCGCCCGCGAAATGGCCAAGGGGCCGATCGCGCTCGACGTGCAGGCCGCCAACGACCAGCACTACGAACTGCCGGCCGCCTTCTTCGAACGTATCCTGGGGCCGCGGCTGAAATACTCGTCCTGCCTCTATCCGACCGGCCGTGAGACCCTGGCCGAGGCCGAGATCATGGCCCTGGCCGAAACCTGCGCCCACGCCGATCTTGTGGACGGGCAGGACATTCTGGAGCTCGGCTGCGGCTGGGGCTCCCTCAGCCTGTGGATGGCCGAAGCCTTGCCGAATGCGCGCATCGTCAGTGTGTCGAACTCCGCCTCCCAGCGCGCCTTCATCGAGGCGCGCGCGGCGGCGCTTGGCCTTGGCAACCTCAAGGTCGTCACCGCCGACATGAACGACTTCCAGGCCGAGGGCGTCTTCGACCGGGTGGTGTCGGTGGAGATGTTCGAGCACATGACCAACTGGGCTCAGCTGCTCGGCCGCGTCCGCACCTGGCTGAAGCCCGAGGGGCGGCTTTTTCTGCACGTGTTCAGCCACCGCCACGCCTCGTACCGGTTCGACGCCGCCGATCCCAACGACTGGATCGCCCAGCACTTCTTCACCGGCGGCATCATGCCCAGCCACGGACTGATCCGGCAGTTTTCGGACCTGTTCGAGCTGGAGGCCGACTGGCGCTGGAGCGGCGCCCACTATCAGCACACCGCCGAGGACTGGCTGGCCAACTACGACCGCAACGCCGACGAGATCGCCGGCATATTGCGCCAAGTCTATGGCGACCAGGCCAAGCTGTGGGGTCGCCGCTGGAGGCTGTTCTTCCTGGCCACCTCGGGCCTGTTCGGCCACGCCGAGGGCTTCCACTGGGGCGTCAGCCACTATCGGCTGAGGCCGGTGTCGGCCGGCCAGGCGTACGACCCTGGCGCCTCGCATGCTGACAGAAGCTGACACAGAGCGCAGCTAAACCATGGCGACGAAGAGGGAGTCGTCATGGCCTTGGACACCAGTTTTTACGCACACGCGCGCCAGGGACGTGAAGCGGCCGAGGCGCCAAGCCCCTCCGTGCTGCCTTTCGTCGGCGCATCGCCGATCCGTCTGGCGCGCGAAGCCGATTTCCGCCTTGGCGCGATGACCATCAGGCCCTCGCTGTGCGAAGTCCTGGTCGGTGGCGGTCGCCAGCGGCTGCAGCCGAGGGTGATGCAGGTCCTGGTCGCCCTGGCGCGGTTGCAGGACCGGATCGTCTCCCGCGACGCCTTGATCGACAGCTGTTGGGGCGGCCGCATCGTCGGCGACGACTCGATCAACCGCTGCATCGGATGCCTGAGGCGCCTGGCCCGGACCTGCGAGGACGGTTTCGCCATCGAGACCGTGACGCGCGTCGGTTATCGGCTGAACGCGGACGAGCCGACGTCGGCGAACGCCTGGAGCCTCCGAGGCGCCTGGGCGATCGTCGCGGCCACCCTGGCCTTCGCCGCGTAAATTGGGGTCATGTACGAATTGGCCAACGCCTGAGGCATAAGGGCCGGCGCCGATGAATTCGTACGTGTCCCCAATTTTCCCTAGGCCCGCGCCGGGATCAGCACCTGCATGGTCTCGTAGCCCTTCACGAAGACCGAATGGGTGCGGCGAGGTTCTTCCAGGACCTGGATGTCGGGGAAGCGCTTCAGGATCTCCTGCCAGAGGATGGTGAGCTGCAGCTCGGCGACGCGGTTGCCGACGCAGCGGTGGATGCCGAAGCCGAACGACAGGTGCTGGCGGGCGCGGTCGCGGTCGATGATGTAGGCGTTGGGGTTGTCGATCACCGTTTCGTCGCGGTTGCCCGAGACGTACCACATGACCACCTTGTCCCCCTTTTTGATCGACTTGCCCTGAAACGCGATGTCGGACACCGCCGTGCGCCGCATGTGCGCCAGGGGTGTCTGCCAACGGATGGTCTCGGAGACCATGGAAGCCAGCAGATCGGGATTTTCCTGCAGCTTACGGAGCTGGTCCGGAAACTGGTTCATCGCGTAGACGCTGCCGCTCATGGTGTTGCGGGTGGTGTCGTTGCCGCCGACGATCAGCAGCACGACATTGCCGCGATATTCGCGCTCGCCCATCTCGCGGGTGGCCTCGCCATGGGCCAGCATCGAGATCAGGTCGCCGGCCGGCGGCGCGTCGACCCGCTCGGCCCACAGCCGCTGGAACGTATCGCGGAAATTGGCCATCTCGGCCATGCGGTCTTCCGGCGTGGCGATGCCGTGCAAATGGCCGGCGCCGGTGAAGATGTCCGACCACTTGGTCAGGTTGCGGCGCTCCTCGAACGGAAAGTCGAACAGGGTGGCCAGCATCTGGGTGGTCAGCTCGATCGACACCCGGTCGACCCAGTCGAACGCCTCGCCGATCGGCAGGCCGTCCAGCACGCGGGCGGTACGCTCGCGGATGAGCGGCTCCATGGCGTGCAGGTTCTGCGGCGCGACCACCGGGCTGACCGTCTTGCGCCGCACGTCGTGCTTGGGCGGGTCCATCGAGATGAACATCGACGGACCCTCCTCATTGGGCGAGCCGGCGATGCTGATGCCGCCGACCGAGGCATCGGAGGAGAAGACCTGGTGGTTGGTGTCCACCGCCATGATGTCGTTGAACCTGGTGATTGACCAATACGGCCCGTGCAGGCCGTCGGCGCAGTAGTGGACCGGGTCTTCCTTCCGCAGCCGCTCGAAATAGGGCCAGTGCGTGTCGGTCTGGAACAGGCCCGGGCGCGCCACGTCGATCTCTTCGATGGGCAGGGAATAGGCCTTGGCGCGGGCCTCGGCCTTCAGGTCGGCGGTCGATCCGTCGCTCATGGTTTCCTCCGGCGCACTGAGTCACGCGCATCTTTGCGTCCAGCCTAACACGTCGCCCGGCCCGGCCGGCTAGTCCACGTGAACGTCGATCCCCAAGGCGCTGAGCAGGGCGTATTGCTGGTCCAGCGTGATCTTCAGGCCGGCGCGGGTGGCCAGCGCGCCCAGGTCCAGTCCGCTGATCTCGGCGCCGCGCAGGTCGGCGCCGGCCAGCCTGACGCCGGTCCAGATGGCTCCGAACAGATCGGCGCCCGAAAGGTCGGCGCCTTCGAAATCAGCGCCAGACAGATCGGCCTCGCGGAACAGCGAGCCCGTGAGATCGCAGCCCGGCAGCCTGACCTCCGCCAGTTCGGCGAGATGGAAGTTACAGCGGCGGAAGACCGCGGCGGTGCGCACCACCTGGCGGGCGAAGCTTCTGGAAAAATCGGCGCGATGGAAGCGCGCGCCGCGCAGATTGCAGTCTTCCATGGCCAGGTCGTAGAGCTCAGAGCGGTCGAACTGGGCGAAGCTCAGGTCGCAGCGGACGAACCGGGCCTGGTCCAGCTGGCTGAAGGCGACCACCAGGCCGTTGTGGTTGGCGGCGTCGGCGAACACGCAGTCCTCGAATACCGCCTCGCGCAGGTCGACGTGGGCCAGGCGACAGCGAATGAGCCGGCATCGCTGGAACCGGGCCTCGCGCAGGACGGTGTTGCTGAGCTGGGTATCCTCGATGACGCAGTCGACGAAGATCGCCTCGCTCAGATCGGCGTCGGTCCAGTCGAAATCGGTGACGGTGACGCCCGTGAGCGTCGCGCCGGCGGTCGGTTGGGTCACGGGGCGTCCAATGGGCTGGTGGTGTGCCACATTGGCATGACTGGCCGAAACTTGGACAGGGGGAGACGCCGGCGAGGGCGGCCGGTGGGCCGCAGCGCGCCGCAGTCCGTTCACTTGGTGCTCATATCCTCCTGATATCGCACTCCAAATCGGCCGTCGCGCGATCTTCGGCGCGCCGCGCGGGACTGGCACGTGACGTGAAACGGATTTTAGCGTCGTAGGCGAGTGAGCATGGTCTGATGAGCGAATTTTCGGCGGCCATGATCGCGCCTGATGGGCGGCAAGCCGCCAAATCCGGCGACCGTTCGGCGGTCCTCGGCCGCCTTGCCGTCGTGCTCGGCCTCGGCGTCTATCTCGCCTCGGTGTTCGCGGCCTGGTGGGGGCTGGAGAAATTCCTGCCCGATCAGCTGCACGCTACGCTGGCGGGTCACACGCTGACGCTGAAGGAGGTGCATCGCCGCATTGTCAGCGACGGCCTGATCTTCCTGCTGCTGCCGACGGTGCTGATGCTCGAATGCCTGGTGGTCGGCTGGGCCGGCAGCTCGGCGCGCCAGCTGCTGGTCGCGCGCAAGGCCTCCAACAAGACCGACCTGGCCATCTTCCTGATGGGGCAGGGACATCTGACCGACCTGGCCGGCCGGGTCCTGACCCTGGGCGCCTCGATGCTGACCGGGGCCTGGATCCACGACGCCCTAAGCGCCGCCGTGGGTTTTCCGCTGACCCTGGTTCCAGCCTCGGCGCCGATGCCGCTTCAGATCGCCGCCTATTTCGCGGTCTATTCCTTCTTCGACTACTGGACGCACCGGCTGGATCACACACGCTTCTTCTGGCCGCTGCACCGCTATCACCACGCCGCCGACGACTTCTGCGTGGTGACGTCGACCCGCCAGCATCCGGCCGCCTTCACCGGCATCTTCTTTATCAACATTCCGCTGGCCATCCTCGGCGCGTCACCGGCGGCGATGATCTACGTCAATGTGCTGGTGATCAGCCTGGGCTTCATCATCCACTCGCGGATCGACTCGAATTTCGGCTGGATCGGCCGCTGGATCGTCCAGTCGCCGAACCATCACCGCCTGCACCACGTGCTGGACATTTCCGAGCAGCCGACCGGTCATTTCGCCATGGCCCCGGTCTGGGACCACTTGTTCGGCACTTGGCGCGGCGAGGCCGACCAGACCCTGGTCATCGGCGTCGAGACGCCCTACCGGCAGGGCTTCTGGGTCATCCCCGACCTCCTGCGCGACTACTGGCACTTCTGGACCGGCTGGTTCGTCCGCCGCACGGCCTGAGTCGGTCGCCTTCGGCGCACGCGAACGCGCGCCGAAGGCTTATCCGCTAGAACATGTGCGAGAACTCGGAGAACTTGACGTTCACCCGTCCCAGCACCGCGTCGTCGCGGAAGCCGGCGCTGCCGCGTTCCGAGACGCCGTTGGCGCCGCTGGAGCCGACGAAGCCGTTGCCGGCGCCGATCTCGGTATGGCGATATTCGGCGCCGACCGTGATGTTCGGCGCGGCCATGAACTCGACCCCGCCGCCGGCGGTCCAGCCGGTGCGCACGCCGTCACGGCCGCCGCTGTTGGAATAGGGCCCGAAGCTCGCGCCCGGATTGGCGGTGGTCACCGCGCCGGTCACGCTCGGCGCATAGGTGAAGCTGGCGCGGTTGCGCAAGTCGGCCCAGGCGACGCCGCCGGTGCCGTAGAGCAGCGTGCGGTTCAGCGCGAACCCGGCCCGGCCGCGCAGGGTCGCGACCCAGTCGGGGCTGGTCTGGTTGCGCACGCCGACGACGTTGCCGGTGGTCAGGCCGGTGGCCGGCAGATTGTAGAAGGTGGTCTGGCTGCCGCGACGGCTGAGACCGTCGAAATCGCCCTCGGCGCCGAAGACGAAGCCGCCAGCCTGGAAATTGTAGCCGACCTGACCGCCGCCCATGAAGCCGTCGTCGTTACGGCCGCTGCGGCTGGACGGGAAGGTGGTGGAGGGCACGTTCACCGGGCCGGCGCCGGCATTGACCCCGGTCAGCTGGTTGACGGTGATCGAGGAGCGGTTGTGGCTGTCGTTCCAGTTCCAGCCGCCGTTCGCCCCGAGATAGAGGCCGCTCCAGTCGGCGACGCCCGGGGCGGGCTGGGCGTAGGCGGCGGCGCCCGCGAGGGCGAGACCGCTGGTGACGGCGAGCATGAGAATTTTCTTGTTCATCGGATTTCCAATCAACTGACTTCACTGTGACCGCACATCGGCCGTTTGCGAGGACGAGAAGGTTTGAGCCCGCGCCTGGTTCCGATGAGCTGTGCGACATCAATAGATCGCGCTAAAATGGCCACAGTTAGACTGATAATCTTGCCTTAATATTGTCCATGTCTGTTCTGTCTTTAACCTCGCTGTTCGCATCCGCGGATTGACCCTCGGTCGCGGCTCGCTCATGCAGGGTGTTGGAGGATCGTTCGATGCGCGTCCTGGGCTTCATGACCGGCACTTCGCTCGACGCGGTGGACATGGCCGTGATCGAGACCGACGGCGAGGCGCTGATCGGCCTGGGACCGGCGGGCGAGAAGAAGCTGGATCCCGCCGTTCGGGCGCTGATCGAAGAGGCCACGGCGGCCGCGCTTACCTGGCCCATCGGCGCGCCGGCGCCCGAGATCTTTAGCCGCGCCGCCGCCGCCATCGCCGCCGAGCACGTGGCGGCGGGCGAGGCCTTTATGATCCGCGACCGCCTGCTGCCCGAAGACCTGGACCTGATCGGGGTGCACGGCCAGACCGTGCTGCACGAGCCGCCGGCGCCGGGCCGCACCATCGGCCGCACCGTGCAGTTGATCGACGCCGGCGCCGTCGCGCGCGGGCTGGGCGTGGCGACGGCCTACGACTTTCGCGCCGACGACCTGGCGGCGGGCGGGCAGGGGGCCCCGCTGGCGGCGGTCTATCACGCCGCCCTGGCGCGCTATTCGCAGCTGACCGCGCGACCGCGGTGCTCAATCTGGGCGGGGTCGGCAACCTGACCCTGATCGGCGCACGCGGCGACTTGGAAGCCTTCGACACCGGCCCGGCCAACGGCATGATCGACCTGGCCGTCCAGGCGCACACCGGCGCCCGCTACGACGCCGAGGGCGCGCTGGCGCGGGCTGGGCAGGTGGATGAGGCGATCCTGGCCGCCTATCTCGCCCACCCCTATTTCAGCCGCGGCGGCGCCAAGTCACTCGACCGCTTCGACTTTTCGCTGGATCCGGTCGCGGGCCTTTTGCTCGAGGACGCCGCCGCGACGCTCACCGCCTTCGCCGCCGAGGCGGTGGCGCGCGGGGTGAAGTCCGCCTCGGAGGTTCCCTTGCGCCTGGTGGTCACCGGCGGCGGCCGCCGCAATCCCGCCCTGATGGACGCCATCCGCGAACGCGTTCACGTGCCGGTGCTCACCGCCGAGGAGGTCCACTGGCGCGGCGACTCCATCGAAGCCGAAGCCTTCGCCTACCTCGCCGCCCGCTGCCTCATGGGCCTGCCGATCTCGTTCCCCGCGACCACCGGCGTGCCCGAACCGATGACCGGCGGACGCATCGTGCAGATTTAGGGCGCTGCGCCTGCTACCCGCTCCGCTCATCCCCGCTTCCGCGGGATGAGCGGTTTGTGTGTGACCCTTACGCTGGATCCGCCGCCAGGCGCTTGTCGAGATAGTTGGCCACGTGGCTTTCGACGTCGAGCAGGTTGTGGCCCCAGAAGTGGTCGGCGCCTTCGATGACGTCGTAGTCGATGACGATGCCCTTCTGCGTGCGCAACTTGGTCACCACGCGCTCGACCTCGGTCGGCGGCACCACGGTGTCGGCCGAGCCGTGCAGGAAGAGGCCCGAGGCCGGGCAGGGGGCCAGGAAGCTGAAATCATAGGCGTTGGTCGGCGGCGACACCGAGATGAAGCCGTCCGTCTCCGGCCGGCGCATCAAGAGTTGCATGCCGATATAGGCGCCGAAGCTGTAGCCGGCGACCCAGGTCTGCGAGGCGGCGGGATTGGTGGTCTGCAGCCAGTCCAGCGCCGTCGCCGCATCGGCCAGTTCGCCGATGCCGGCGTCGAATTCGCCCTGGCTGCGCCCGACCCCGCGCAGGTTGAAGCGCAGCACCGAAAAGCCGCGCTTCATGAACAAAAGGAACAGTTGCGCCACCACCGGGTGGTTCATGTTGCCGCCGGCGCGCGGGTGCGGATGCATGATCAGCGCGATCGGCGCGCCCTCGCGCTTGCCGGGGGAATAGCGTCCTTCGATCCGACCGGCCGCACCCGTCAGAACCACTTCAGGCATGTCGTCTCCGGCTCGAATTGGGAATTTGCATAGTTGACTAAATTACTCGGTCTTCCTAGATCAGCCCCTCGAATATAGGGACGCTCGCCGGAAGGCGTCGGCTCTTAGCACAGGCGGCGTTTCAAACGCACGGATTCTGGAATTCCGGGCTTGGACGAGGAATAGGCCATGAAGCTCAGCACCAAGGGCCGCTATGCGGTGATGGCCATGACCGACCTGGCCGGCCATGCCGATCGGCGCGCCGTCTCGCTGGCCGAGATCGCCGAGCGCCAGCAACTATCCGTGGCCTATCTGGAGCAGCTGTTCGCGCGCATGCGGCGGCGCGGGCTAGTAGTCTCGGCGCGCGGACCTGGCGGTGGCTATCGCTTGGCGCGGCCGGCGGACGAGACCACCATCGCCGAGGTGGTGACGGCCGTCGACGAGCCGCTGCGCGCCACCCGCTGCGGCGGCAAGGACGGCGCGCTCGGCTGCATGCGCGGCGGGGCGAGGTGCCTGACCCACGACCTCTGGGAAGAGACCGGCCGACAGATCCAGGACTATCTGGCCAGCGTCTCGCTGGCCGACGTGCTGAGCGGCCACCTGCGCCGCGAACCGGCGGTGGCGGCATGAGTTCGGTCTACCTCGACAACAACGCCACTGCCCCGATCCGGCCCGAGTCGGCGCAAGCGGTCGCTCGCGCGCTGAGCATCGGTGGCAATCCGTCGTCCGTGCACGGGACGGGACGCAAGGCGCGCGCGGCGGTCGAACTCGCTCGTATCCAGGTGGCGGCCCTGGTCGGCGCCCCGGACGAGGCTGTGACCTTCACCAGCGGCGGCACCGAGGCCAATGCGCTGGCCATCGAGAGCGCCTTCGCCACGGGCGTGCGCCGGCCGCTGATCGGGCTGGCCGAGCACGCCAGCGTCATGGAGAACGCCCTGGCCGGCGGCCATGTGGTCGAGGGCTGGCCGGTGACGGCCGACGGGCTGGCCGACCTGGACTGGCTGGCCGATCGGCTGAAGCGCTGGACCAGGGCCGAGGGGCCGGTGTTCGCGGCCCTGTCGCTGGCCAATAACGAGACCGGCGTCATCCAGCCGGTGGCCGAGGCCGCCGCCCTGGTCCATGAGGCCGGCGGGCGGCTGCATATCGACGCGGTGCAGGCGGCCGGCAAGATCGCGGTCGACATGGGCGAACTCGACGCCGACACCCTGGCGCTCTCCGGCCACAAGCTCGGCGGCCCGCAAGGCGTCGGCGCCCTGGTCGCCGGGCCGGGCGCGGTGATCGCGAGGCGGGTGCATGGCGGCGGCCAGGAACGCGGCCGGCGCGCCGGCACCGAGAATGTCGGCGGCATCGCCGGGTTCGGCGCCGCGGCCTCGCAGGCCGAGCGCGGTCTGGCGGCCTTCGCGGCCCAGGCCGAATGGCGCGACGCGGTCCAGGCGCGGCTGATGCAGCACGCCAACATCACCGTCTTTGGCGCGGAAGCGACGAGGCTGCCGAGCGTGCTTTGCTTCGCCACCCCCGGCTTCGACGCCGAGCGGCAGGTGATGGCGCTGGATCTGGACGGGGTGATGGTCTCGGCCGGCGCGGCCTGTTCGTCCGGCAAGGTGACGCCCAGCCACGTGCTGAGCGCCATGGGCTACGAGAAACTGGCCGGCCAGGCGATCCGCGTCAGCGGCGGCTGGGCGACCACCGAAGACGACTGGCGGCGCTTCGCCGAGGTCTGGCTGGCGGTCTATGGCCGCATCTCCGCGCGCCACCACGCGACGGCCATTTAAGGGAGTCCGGATCATGGCCGCCGTCAAGCAAACCGTCGATCAGGTCGAGGCGCTCGAGGCCTACAAGCACGGCTTCGTCACCACCCTCGACCAGGAGTTCGCCCCCAAGGGCCTGAACGCCGACACCGTCCGCTTCATCTCGGCCAAGAAAGACGAGCCCGACTGGATGCTGCAATGGCGGCTGGAGGCCTTTGAGCGCTGGCTGGCGCTGGAGGAGCCGCACTGGGCCAAGATCCACCACGCGCCGATCGATTATCAGGACAGCTATTACTATGCGGCGCCGAAATCGAAGGCCGGGCCGATGTCGCTGGACGACGTCGATCCGGAGGTGCTGGCCACCTACGCCAAGCTCGGCATCCCCTTGCGCGAACAGGAAGTGCTGGCCGGCGTGCAGGGCGCGCCGAAATACGCCGTCGATGCGGTGTTCGATAGCGTCTCGGTGGTCACCACCTTCAAGGCCGAGCTCGCCAAGGTGGGCGTGATCTTCTGCTCGATGAGCGAGGCCATCCGCGAGCATGGCGACCTGGTGCGGCAGTATCTGGGCTCGGTGGTGCCGGTCTCGGACAACTATTTCGCCTGCCTGAACAGCGCGGTCTTCTCCGACGGCAGCTTCGTCTATGTGCCGCCGGGCGTGCGTTGCCCGATGGAGCTCTCCACCTATTTCCGCATCAACGCCGCGGAATCGGGCCAGTTCGAGCGCACCCTGATCATCGCCGACAAGGGCGCCTACGTGTCCTATCTCGAAGGCTGCACCGCGCCCATGCGCGATGAGAACCAGCTGCACGCCGCCGTGGTCGAGCTGGTCGCCCTTGACGACGCCGAGATCAAATATTCCACGGTGCAGAACTGGTACCCCGGCGACGCGCAGGGCAAGGGCGGCATCTACAACTTCGTCACCAAACGCGCCGACTGCCGCGGCGACCGCTCCAAGGTGTCCTGGACCCAGGTCGAGACCGGTTCGGCCATCACCTGGAAGTATCCGTCCTGCGTCCTGCGCGGCGATGGGTCGTCCGGCGAATTCTACTCGATCGCGGTGACCAACAACCGCCAGCAGGCCGACACCGGCACCAAGATGATCCATCTGGGCCGCGACACCCGCTCGCGGATCATCTCCAAGGGCATCTCGGCCGGCGGCTCGTCCAACACCTATCGCGGTCTGGTCTCGGCCCACCCGAAGGCCGCCAACGCCCGCAACTTCACCCAGTGCGACAGCCTGCTGATCGGCAAGTCCTGCGCCGCCCACACCGTCCCCTATATCGAGGCCCGCAACGCCACGGCCCGGCTGGAACACGAAGCGACGACCACACGGCTCTCTGAGGAGCAACTCTTCTACGTCATGCAGCGCGGCCTCTCCCAGGAGGACGCCGTCGCCCTCTTGGTCAACGGCTTCGTCCGCGAGGTCCTGCAGGAACTACCGATGGAGTTCGCCGTCGAAGCGCAGAAGCTGGTGGCGATCAGCCTGGAGGGCAGCGTCGGATGACGCTCCAGGCCATCGATCATGTCCAGGCGGCCATGCCGGCGGGCGAGGAGGAGCGGGCGCGCGGATTCTACCGCGACCTGCTCGGCCTGGCCGAACAGGCCAAGCCGCCGGAACTGGCTAGGCGCGGCGGTTGCTGGTTCGAGAGCGCCGCGGTGAAGGTGCATCTGGGCGTCGAGACGCCGTTTACCCCGGCGAAGAAGGCCCACATCGCCTTCCGCGTCGATGACGTGCAGAGCCTGGCCGCCCGCGCCCGCGCCGGCGGCTTCGAGGTGGTCGATGACGACGAACTGCCCGGCCATGAACGCATCTACATCTACGACCCCTTCGGCAATCGGCTGGAGTTCCTGAAGCCGTTGGAGACTGCTGAGTAATGCTATCGATCAAAGACCTGCATGTTCGCGTCGCCGAGACGGAGATCATCAAGGGCCTGACCCTGGATCTGCCGGCCGGGGAGGTGCACGCCATCATGGGGCCAAACGGGGCCGGCAAGTCGACGCTGGCCTATGCCCTGGCCGGACGGCCGGGCTACGAGGTGACGGCCGGGTCGGCGACCTACAACGGCGAGGACCTGCTGGCGATGACGCCGGACCAGCGTTCGGCCAAGGGCGTCTTCCTGTCCTTCCAGTATCCGCTCGAGCTGCCCGGCGTGCCCGGCCTGACCTTCCTGCGCACGGCGCTGAACGCCCAGCGCAAGGCGCGCGGCGAAGACGAGATCGCCGCGCCCGCCTTCCTGAAGCTGGCGCGGGAAAAGGCCGCGGCGCTGAAGATCGAGTTCGACATGCTGCGCCGGCCGCTGAACGTCGGCTTTTCCGGCGGCGAGAAGAAGCGGATGGAGATCTTCCAGATGTCGCTGTTTTCGCCGCGACTGCTGATCCTCGACGAGACGGACTCCGGCCTCGATATCGACGCCCTGCGCGTCGTCGCCGACGGGGTCAACGCCGCCCGCGCGCCCGACCGCGCCATGCTGGTCATCACCCACTACCAGCGGCTGCTCGACTACATCCGCCCCGACCGCGTCCACGTGCTCGCCGCCGGCCGCGTCGCCGCTTCGGGCGGGCCGGAACTGGCCCACGAGCTGGAGCGCGAAGGCTACGATAAATACGCAAAGGTCGCGGCGTGAGCCTCGCCAGCGCCCTCAAGACCGGCGACGTCGCCGAGCTGCCGTCTCGGCGCGACGAGGATTGGCGCTGGACCGACCTGCGCGGCCTGATCCGGACCCTCCCGGCCGCCTCGCCGCCGGGAGATGCAGCAGCGTTGGCTGCCGGACCGTTCGATGCGCTGGCGGACGAGACCATCGTCTTCCTG
Source organism: Caulobacteraceae bacterium (assembly GCA_041691315.1). Lineage (GTDB taxonomy): Bacteria > Pseudomonadota > Alphaproteobacteria > Caulobacterales > Caulobacteraceae > Poindextera. Next base: position 19,234 of record JBEPUW010000057.1, read on the forward strand.
AATGGCCGCCGCTTGTCCGGCGTTGGGCCGGTGGTCGTCGTGGCCGGCGCACCACGCGCGATCGTTCTGAGATTTGTCAACCAAGCTCATGGAACCGCTCATCATTCCGCGCTGAGCATCGCGGTGGGACCCGGCGCGTTGCTTACCCTGCTGGAAAGCCATGAAGCCGCTGGCGCGGCTTATGTCGCCGACGTGGAACTGGATATCCGGCTGGGCGAGGGCGCGCGGCTGCAACGCATCGTGCTGATCGACGAGGCCGATGACGCCATCGCGGTCGCCACCGCCGAGGTCGAGCTGGGCGCCGACGCCGACTACGCCCAGACCGCCCTGACCCGCGGCGCCAAGCGCCAGCGCTTCGAGACCCGCCTGCGCCAGGGCGCCGCCGCCCAGGCGCGACTGGATGGCGTCTATCTGCTCGATGGCGAACGGCGCGGAGACCTGACCAGCGAGGTGGTCCACAACCATCTGGGCGCGACCACCCAGCAACTGACCAAGGGCTGCGTCCGCGGCCAGGCGCGCGGCGTCTTCCAGGGCCGCATCATCGTCAACCGCGGCGCCGACGGGACCGACGCCCGCATGGGCCACCACGCGCTGATCCTCTCCGAACGCGCCGAGGTGGATGCCAAGCCAGAGCTGGAGATCTACGCCGACGACGTCTCCTGCAGCCACGGCAACACGGTCGGCGCCCTGGACGAGGAAGCCCTCTTCTACATGGCCCAACGCGGCCTGCCGGACGCCGAAGCCCGCGCATTGCTCACCGAGGCGTTTGTCGGCGAGGTGGTTGACCGGATAGAGCATGAGGCCGCGCGCGACATCGCCCGCCAATGGGTGGCCGAGCGGCTGAGAAGCGCGCAATGACGCTCTCCCCACCGCTCATCCCCGCGAAAGCGGGGACCCAGGTTTTTTTTAACCGCCAAGGACGCCAAGTTCGCCAAGAAGGGATCAGCATTGTTTCGAAGAGCCTGAGACCCTTGGCGTCCTTGGCGTCCTTGGCGAACTTGGCGGTCAATCTTGAAGCGCCGCGCGCCCTCCCGGGTCAGTCAAAAAACCTGGGTCCCCGCTTTCGCGGGGATGAGCGGGTTATTGGGAGGCTCACTTGTGAGCTTTGATCCCGAGACCATCCGCGACCAGTTCCCGATCCTCTCCCGCCAGGTGAACGGTTACCCCCTGGTCTATCTGGACAATGCCGCATCGGCGCAGAAGCCGCGGGCGGTGATCCAGGCCATGACCCAGGCGATGGAAGGCTCATACGCCAACGTCCACCGCGGCCTGCACACGCTCGCCAACGAGACCACCGAGGCCTACGAAAAGGCCCGGGAGAGCGCGCGGGGGCTGATCAACGCGCCCAGCGCCGACCAGATCATCTTCACCAAGGGCGGCACCGAGGCGATCAACCTGGTCGCGGCCTCGTTCGGCTTCGGCCTGCACGCCGGTGACGAGATCCTGCTCTCGGAGATGGAGCACCACGCCAACATCATTCCCTGGCACTTCCTGCGCGAGCGCAAGGGCGTGGTGCTGAAGTTCGTCCCCGTCACCGATGACGGACGACTGGACATGGACGCCTTCCACGCGCTGCTCGGTCCAAAGACCCGGATGGTCGCCATCACCCACATGTCCAACGTGCTGGGCACGGTCAATCCGGTCGCCGAGATCATCACGGCGGCCCACGCCATCGGCGTCCCGGTGCTGCTCGACGGCTGCCAGGCCATCGTGCACCAGACGGTGGACGTGGCCGCGCTCGACGTCGATTTCTACGCCTTCTCCGGCCACAAGCTCTACGGCCCGACCGGCATCGGCATCCTCTACGGCAAGGCCGAGCGGCTGGCGGCGCTGCCGCCGTATCAGGGCGGCGGCGAGATGATCGGCCACGTCATGCTGGACGACATCACCTATGGCGAGCCGCCACATCGCTTCGAGGCCGGGACGCCCCCGATCGTCGAGGCCATCGGGCTCGGCGCGGCCATCGACTGGATGTCGGCGCTGGACCGCCCCGCCATCGCGGCCCATGAACACGCCCTCTACAGCCACATGAAGACGCGGCTGAACGGGTCGAATTGGTTGACCGAGATCGGTACGGCGCCGGGGAAGGGGGCCATCTTTTCGTTCAATGTCGAGGGCGCCCACGCCCACGACATCGCCCAGCTGCTCGATCGCTATGGCGTCGCCGTGCGGGCGGGAACCCACTGCGCCGAGCCGCTGATGCGGCGTTTCGGCGTCACCGCCAGCGCGCGCGCCTCTTTCGCCCTATATAATACGATCAAGGAGGCCGACGCCTTTGTCGACGCCCTTGAAAAAGCACAGACCTTTTTCAGCTAGAGACCGTAAGCTTCACACCGATGACCGACGCCCGACTCGAAGATGAACCCAAGGCCTCCGCCCTCAGCCAGGCGGAGCTCGACGGCCTGACCGACCAACTGGTCGATAGCCTGAAGACGGTGTTCGACCCGGAAATCCCGGTCGACATCTACGAGCTCGGGCTGATCTACAAGGTCGACGTCTCCGACGATCGCGACGTGGCCATCGACATGACCCTGACCGCGCCCGGCTGCCCGGTAGCCGGCGAAATGCCGGGCTGGGTCGAGGATGCGGTGATGGGGATCGAGGGCATCAAGTCCTGCACGGTCAACCTGGTCTTCGATCCGCCGTGGGATCCGTCGCGGATGTCCGACGAGGCCAAGCTGCAACTGAATATGTTCTGAGCCATGGAAACCGCAACCGAACCCCGCGTCCGTCGTCCCAGGCCCAAGGTGGTCACGCTCACCGAGCGCGCCGCCGAGCGCGTGCGCGAGATCATGGGTCGGGCCGAAAAGCCTTATGCCGGCCTGCGCGTCGGCGTGAAGAACGGCGGCTGCGCCGGCCAGGAATACATCATCGAATATGCCGAGACGGCCGGGCCGCTCGACGAGATCGTCGAGGACAAGGGCGTCACCATCCTGATCGAGCCCAAGGCGGTGCTGTTTTTGCTGGGTTCCGAGGTCGACTATGAGGCGAGCAAGCTCTCGGCCAAGTTCGTCTTCCATAATCCGAACGAAACCGACGCCTGCGGCTGCGGCGAAAGCGTCACCATAGAACCGGCATCGACGCGCGATTGATTAACGCTAAAGTGTTCGTGGCAAACGGCTAAGTACAGCGAAAGTAGCTTGGCCGTATTCGGCGTTAACGGGTTATTTCGCGATAAAATTCCCCAAATCCCGGCCAAACCGTCTATGGTTGCCCCGCTTAACCACGGGATGCCAAACATGATCGCCGGTCGCGCCGCCTTTCAAGATCGTGAGATCTTCACCGTCACGCGTCACCTCGATGGCTGGGCCGTCGAGCACAACGGCGACTATACCGACGCCTCAACCTCGAAAGAGGAAGTCCGCGCCGCGGCCCACAAGCACGCGCGCGCCGCCCATGACGCCGGCAAGGCCTGCCAAGTGACAGTGAGCGATGAAACCGGCTTCTTCCACCCCGGCCAGGGCGGTCGCAGGTAGGCTCGTTCGAATGGGCGCCCGTGAGCGCGGCCTCACGGGGGCCGATGGTCAGAAACGCCGCCAAGAGGCATGCTGATGAGCGCCAAGGCCGGCAAGACCCAAACCATAACCGCGCCGCGGGCGCCGGATATCGCCGACCTGCGTTCCGCGATCGACAAGGCCGAGACGCAAGGCATCGATCGCGGCGACATGCTGCTGCACCTGACCCTGCGCGACGAGTCGGTGATCAAGCGCAGCCGCTCGGTCGGCATCGACGAGATCAGCTTCGCCGATGGCCAGATGCGCTTTGTCGGCGTGCGCGTGGTGGTCACCTCCGACGCCATGAGCAGCCTCGAAGCCCCCGCCGAGGCGCCGGCCGCGGCCTAAAGCGCTTTCAGGCGAAGTGGGAACCGGTTCGCCGTTAGAAAGCGCGCCTAACCAAAAACTTGGAGCGGCGCTCCAATTGGAGCGAACAGCGCTCTAGGCGTCCGATTTCGGCGAGATTTGAGGGTGTTTGACGGCTAGTCTGGCAGCCAACCCTTAGTCAGGATCGCTGCAATGACCACCGTCGCCGAGAAACGCGCCGCCTTCCGCCGTCTGCACGAGTCCGGCTTCTTCGTCCTGCCCAATCCCTGGGATTTGGGCAGCGCGCTGCATCTGCAGACGCTGGGCTTCAAGGCCCTGGCCTCGACCAGTTCCGGCTTTGCCCTGACCCTCGGCCGGTCCGACTACGGCGTCGAGCGCGATGAACTCCTGGACCACCTGCGCGCGGTGTCCAACGCCATCGACCTGCCGTTCAACGCCGACTTCGAGGGCGGCTACGCGGTCGAGCCGGATGGCGTGGCGGCCAATGTACGGCTGGCGGTGGAGACTGGCGTCGCCGGCCTCTCCATCGAGGACCGCGTCGTCGGCGGCGATCCGGGCCTGCTCGAGCTTGGCTTGGCGGTCGAGCGGATGAAGGCGGCGCGGGCGGCGATCGACCAGGACGCCAGCGGCGTGGTGCTGGTCGGCCGCTGCGAAGGCTATCTGGTCGGCCAGCTCGACCTGGCCGCGACCATCAGGCGCCTGCAAGCCTATGGCGAGGCCGGCGCCGACTGCCTCTATGCGCCTGGGCCGCGCACAAGTGCGGACATCTCGGCCATCGTCAAAGCCGTGGCCCCGATCCCGGTCAACGTGCTGCTGATGCGGGACACCCCGACGCCGGCCGAACTGGCCGACCTCGGCGTCCGCCGCGCCAGCACCGGCGGCGCGCTCGCCTTCACCGCCTGGCGCGCCTTCACCGAGGCGGCAAAGGCGCTGGCTCAATAGTCCCTGGGGACACGTACGACTTCCAAAACCCGTGCTCGTGCTTGCGCTGCCGTGGAAAGTCGTAGGATCGCGGTAGGGACGCGGGTTACCCCGCGCCCCCCGCACAGAACCGGAC